>NZ_JAOVZR010000001.1:0-648125 GCF_026619415.1 Hoeflea algicola | reverse complement strand
GCACAGAGAGCGCCTCACACAGCGGCAGGAACTCAGGATAGCGCTCGACATCGGCAACCAGATCGAACATCTGGCGCGGTGAGTGCGGAACCGGGCGTTTGGTCTCATAAGATGGCATGCAGGCAGTTAATCGGCAGAGCCGAAAATATCAAGGAATTTGGACATCCGGCAATGACTTCAAAGCTCCGGTAGCGGATACCCCTGGAAATTCTGGATTCCGGCATCGCCACCAACACAAACCTCAGGTTTCGTGCACGATTGCGTATTCTAGAAACCGGCTTAATCTGAACAGACCATACCTACCGTACGAGGGGATGAAAGTGGAAGCCGAACATTTGTCGTCGTGTCTGTTCTGCAACATGGCTCAGGGGCACGTCGGGACCGAAGCCATATTCAAGAATGAAAATATTTTGGCCTTTCTTGATATTTGTCCAATCCGCCGCGGCCATGTTCAGATCATACCACTTCAACATTTCGCCTATTTTGAAGATTTGCCGGGCGATCTGGCCGCAGAGATTTTCGCCACTGGTCAGATGGTCGCCCGCGCTCAGAAGCGGATCTACGACGTTGAGCGCGTGGCGTTCCTGTTTTCGGGCGGCGACATCGCCCACGCTCATGCGCATTTGGTGCCGATGGTGGACAAGACTGACATAACCTCGCGCCTCTATATCAAACAGACCGATCTCACATTTGTTTCAGCGCCACGCGCGTCCGCCGAAGAACTGAAGAGCGCCGCCCGCGAACTCAGGAGCGCTCTCAAGTGCGGATGAAAAGGACCGGGCTCCACTCAAGCAAACAGGTCACTAAATCGCAGCCGCAAATTTTTTCGCGCGGTTTTCTCTGAGCCGCGCAAAATCGTCGCCGGCGTGGTGGGACGAGCGGGTCAACGGGCTGGCCGACACCATCAGGAAGCCCTTGGTGTAGGCGATGGTCTCGTAGCTCTTGAACTCGTCTGGTGTAACGAAGCTCATGACTTCGTGGTGCTTGCGGGTCGGCTGCAGATACTGGCCGATGGTGATGAAATCAACGTCAGCAACTCGCAGGTCGTCCATCAGTTGCAGTACTTCGTTGCGAGTCTCGCCGAGCCCCACCATGATGCCCGACTTGGTGAACATCGTCGGGTCGAGTTCCTTGACCTTCTGTAGCAGGCGGATCGAATGGAAATAGCGCGCGCCCGGCCGCACCGTGAGATAGTTGGACGGCACGGTTTCGAGATTGTGGTTGAAGACGTCAGGTTTGGCGGCGACAACGCGCTCCAGCGCGCCGGGCTTGCGCAGGAAGTCAGGTGTCAGGATCTCGATGGTGGTCGATGGTGAGGCCTTGCGGATCGCCCAGATCACCTTTTCGAAATGTTCAGCGCCGCCATCATCGAGATCATCGCGGTCGACCGAGGTGATGACCACATGGGTGAGCCCCATCTGCTTGACGGCGTTGGCGACATTTTCCGGCTCGTTCATGTCGAGCGCATTGGGCTTGCCGGTCGAGACATTGCAGAAGGCGCAGGCGCGGGTGCAGATCTCGCCCATGATCATGAACGAGGCGTGCTTCTTCTCCCAGCATTCGCCGATATTGGGGCAGCCGGCTTCCTCGCAGACGGTCACCAGCTTGTTTTCTTTGACGATGCTGCGGGTCTCCTGGTAGCCCTTCGACGTCGGCGCTTTCACCCGGATCCAGTCCGGTTTGCGCTTGACCTCGGTATCCGGACGGTTCTGCTTTTCCGGATGGCGGATGCGCCTGGCTTCGGGCTTGAAATCAGCGGTGGTGGCGTCGAGAATGGTGACCATTGGGAAGGTCCTTTTTGTTCGCAGCGTTCAGGTGCGCTTGGCACGGCCGAAGACCCAGAGAATCAGAAGGGCGCCAACAATGGCGACCACCAGGTTCCCGGCGAAGCCGTAATAGTTGATGTTGAGCACGCCCGCCAGAGCGCCGCCTACAAATGAACCGGCGATGCCGACCAGCATGTTGGTCAGCAGGCCGTGATCACGGTTCATGGCGCGTTCGGCGACATAGCCGGCAATCAGGCCGATCAGCAGCAGGCCCAGAAAGCCGACGCCGGGCATCGTCATGAATCCCATCTGCTGACTCATCATTTTCTCCGGTCCTGAGTGGCGGCAGCGCGCAGGCTGCGCATGATCAGCATCAAGATAAGGCCGAGCATCAGCCCCATCAATGCCAGCAGCGCCGCAACAGCGACAATTCCGGCAAGGCCTTCGAGCCGGGTGGCGCCGAGTTCGACCGCACCGCGACCGATAATCGCAGCCCAGCCGCCAAGGGCACCAAGCACGGCGCCTCCCAGCATGGACAGGACCACAGGACGCGGCACCAGGGCGCCCATCAGGCGTTCAGTGCACGGTTATAGGCGTCGAGCACGCTTTCCTTGAGCGTCTCCGAAATCGTCGGATGCGGGAAGATGGTGTGCATCAGGTCTTCCTCGGTGGTCTCCAGATTCATCGCCACGACAAAGCCTTGGATCAATTCGGTGACTTCGGCGCCGACCAGATGCGCACCCAAAAGTTCGCCGGTCTTCTTGTCGAAGATGGTCTTGACCATGCCCTGGTCTTCACCGAGTGCAATCGCCTTGCCATTGGCGACAAACGGGAAGCGACCGACGCGGATTTCGCGGCCCTGCTCCTTGGCTTTAGCTTCGGTCAGGCCGACGGAAGCTACCTGCGGATTGCAATAGGTGCAGCCGGGGATCTTGAGCTTGTCCATAGGATGAACATTGGGCAGGCCGGCGATCTTCTCAACGCAAATGACGGCCTCGTGCTCGGCCTTGTGAGCCAGCATCGGCGGACCGGCAACATCGCCGATTGCGTAGAGACCGGGCACGTTGGTCTTGCCGTAGCCGTCAATAACAATGCAGCCGCGATCGGTTTTGACGCCGAGTGCTTCAAGTCCGAGATTTTCGATATTGCCCTGAACGCCGACAGCCGAGATCATCCGGTCAGCGGTGATCTTCTCGACCTTGCCGTCTTTCAGTTCCACATGGGCAGTGATCGAGTCGGCGGCCTTGTCGACCTTGGTGACCTTGGCTTCGAGCAGGATCTTCATGCCCTGCTTGTCGAACTGCTTCTTGGCGAAGGCCGAAATTTCCGCATCCTCGACCGGCATGACGGTTTTCATGACTTCAACCACGGTCACGTCCACACCCATGGTGCGGTAGAACGAGGCGAATTCGATGCCGATCGCGCCGGACCCCATGACCAGCAGCGATTTCGGCATTTTTTCAGGCTTCATCGCATCGAAATAGGTCCAGATCAGCTTGCCATCGGGCTCGATGCCCGGCAAGGCGCGGGGACGCGCGCCGGTAGCAACGATGATGTGCTTGGCGGTGTAGGTGCCCTCACCAAGCGTGTTCTTGGGGATCGGGCCCTGCGGCTCGACGATCTTCTTGGTGGTCTTGGTGACAACGATCTCGCCGGGCTTGCTGAGCTTCGCCTCGCCCCAGATGACATCGACCTTGTTCTTTTTCATCAGGAAGCCGACACCGCCATTCATCCGCTCGGCAATACCGCGCGAACGCTTGACGATGGCTTCGATATCCGGCGTTACCGTGCCTTCAAGCTTGAGACCGTAATTCTTGGCGTGTTCTGCAAGATGTAACACTTCGGCCGAGCGCAATAGCGCCTTGGTCGGGATGCAGCCCCAGTTGGAGCAGATGCCGGCCAAGTGCTCGCGTTCAACCACGGCAATCTTCAGACCGAGTTGGGCGGCGCGGATGGCCGCGATATAGCCGCCGGGGCCGGAACCAATGATGATCACGTCGTAAGTGTTTGACACGCCTCGTCTCCTCTAAAGTCAGGGCGGACGGATCAACATCCGCCCTGCCATCTGCACGGGCGTATCCGAACTATCTCAGTCCGTCAGCATCCCGTAGATTTCGTCCTTGAGCTTCAGCCGTTCCTTGCGCATTTCTTCCATGTGCAAATCGCCGGTTGGCTCGATGTCCGTTTCTGCCCGGTGGATTGCCCGGTTGACCTCGTGATAGGCATCGGAAAGCTTGGCGAAATGGGCATTGCCCTGCTTCAGCTCCTGCATTTTCGCGAGATGTTCGGGAAATTCCTCCGTCAATTCGTGGGGCGTGTTCGACATCCATCATCTCCTGTGTGGGTGTAAGATGGCTTCAGTCTACCCGCCCGCGCTCTGTCTTCTCCTTGACCCTTGTCAATCCGATCGCCGTCTCACCGATTAAATAGCTCTCGGTGTGACGACGTTCTTGTTTTCATTGCCCCAATAACAGCCGAACCACCGGCGCCAGGCCGCGGCCAACGGCGCGGCTGTTGGCAGCATCGAGGTGGACACCGTCAATGGTCGAACATTCGGCCACCGAACCGGCATCGAAAAAACCGGCGCCCGCCTCATCGGCGAGATCGGCGTAGAACGAAGCCAGCATCGCCGACTGCATGATCCCGCCCTCGAACATCGCCGCGAAATCCGGATCGGCGGCCTCGACCAGCGGTGGCGGCGAGACTACGAGGGTCTGCGGCGGCTCCTGCTCGACCGGCCAATTGTGCAGGCGAACTAGATCCAGCAGCCGGCGCACGCCTTTTGACGCGGCATGGGCGGTGGCAGCCAGATGCGGCTTCATATCGTTGGCGCCCAACATGATGATCACCAGATCGAGCGGCGCGTGGGCATGCAATGCGGTGGGCAGCGTGCGCGCGCCGTTGCGGTCGCAATCGCCGGTGTAATCGTCAAACGCGGTGGTGCGGCCATTGAGACCATCGACGACCACATGTACGCCTTCACCCAATGCACTCGCCAAAACCGTCGGCCAGCGGTCCTCAAGCGGGTGCCGCGCCCGGGTTGCCGGATCATATCCCCAGGTCAGGCTGTCGCCATAACAAAGCACGGTTTTCATGCGCGAAACCCGGATCGCGGGGAAAAAGGCAGTTCTGGCCTGTAACCACCAAGCATATTCAGTTCCCCTTGATCAATTGTTCGACCTTTTTCTCCAGTTCACCAATTCTCTCTTCGAAATCGCCGGTCACGAATCTTCCCATCATGGTGTCGGCTGTCAGCGCATTGTTGAAGCTTTTCTGACGGCCATCAATGGTGTCGAGACGCTTGTCCACGCCATCGAAGCGCTTATCAACTTCGTCAAACGCGCGCGTCATCTCAGCGCGTATTTCCTCGAGCATCGGAACAATCATGTCTTTCGGCTCGGTCATGATATCCTCCTTTGGACTATAACTACCCCACGATATGGTGCGCACCCGGTGCAAAGTCATCCATGCGTGCTCAGCGATACCCCATTTTGCGCAGTCCCAGCGCCACGAACAGGAACAGCACGCCGTTGGAGATCAGTTCGATGCCGAGCAACAGGCCGAGGATGGTTGTTGCCGTGGCGGGCAGACCGGCAAGGATCATCACGCCGAGAACGGCCGAAACCAGGCCTGAGACCAGCACCCAGACCCAGCCGCTGGCGGGCCTCAAAGCGAAGCCGAACATGGTCTTGGCGACGCCGGTCATCAACAGCAGCACAGCCACCAGCAAGGTCAGCGAGACGCTGCCTGCGAGCGGATCGGCAACCAGCACAAAACCGACAATGAGCGAAAGCACGCCGAGCCCGAGCGACCAGATGAAACCCGGCCAATCGCGCACACGAAAGGCGTGAACCACCTGGATCACGCCCTGCATCAGGAAGATCCAACCCGCCAGCACAACAGCAAGAATGGTGGCGCCAAACGGATTGATCAGCGCCATGAAGCCGCCGATGATGCAGATGACGGCGAGCACCGCCATCCAGGTCCAGGTTCTGCCAAACCCCTCGTTCACACCATGATCAGCCATTTGCGCGCGCTCCAGTGTTGATATGCCTACCGGTCCGAATGCGACGCGCGTTCAACCGAACGCGCAACGCTTCTTTCCAGTCCCAGCCGCCATGCATGCCCGTTACCGCCCAAATCAATCCGTTCGGGCGCGCCATGCATCAAACCAGCATTCCCATCGGGCTTTCGATATAGCCCTTGAAGGCGGCCAGCAGTTCGGCGCCGAGCGCGCCGTCGACGGCACGGTGGTCGGTCGACAGCGTCACGCTCATCACCGTGGCGATTGCCAGGGCGTCATCCTTGACCACCGGGCGCTTTTCGCCCGCACCAACGGCCAGAATGGTCGCATGCGGCGGATTGACGACGGCGGCGAAGTCCTTGACGCCCATCATGCCCATGTTCGACACCGCAGTGGTGCCGCCCTGGTATTCCTCGGGCTTGAGCTTCTTGTCCTTGGCGCGCTTGCCCATGTCCTTCATCTCGTTGGAGATGGCCGACAGGGTCTTGGTCTCGGCCGAGCGGATGATCGGGGTGATCAGGCCGCCTGGGATCGAAACAGCAACGCCGACATCGGCGTGCTTGTGCTTGACCATGTTTTCGTCGGTCCAGGAGACATTGGCGTCGGGCACATCGCGCAGTGCGAGCGCTAACGCCTTGATTACCATGTCGTTGACCGAGAGCTTGTAGGCGGGCTTGTCGTCCTTGACGGGGGCTGCCTTGTTGAGTTGCGCGCGCAGGGCCAGCAGCGCATCGAGTTCGCAATCGACGGTGACGTAGAAATGCGGGATCGTCTGCTTGGATTCCTGCAACCGGCGGGCAATGGTTTTGCGCATGCCGTCGTGCTTGACCAGTTCGTAGGAACCTTCGGCAAAATTCTTGAGCACGGCATCGTCGGACATGCCCTTTGGCGCTGTAGCGGGAGCCGCGGCAGTTGCCTGCGGTGCGGCTGCCGCCTGGGCCTTGCCTGTACCCGAAGCGATCGCGGCTTCGACATCCTTCTTGACTACACGACCGTGTGGGCCGGAGCCGGAAATCTGCGCGACATCAACGCCGGCATCCTTGGCGATGCGGCGTGCCAACGGCGAGGAGAACGTCCGCTCGCCAGATGCTGCCACCGGTGCCGGTGGGGCTGCGGGTGCCGCGGGATTGGCGTCGCGGATCGGTTTGTTGTCCGTTGTCGGCGCGGCCGCAGCCTTGGGTGTCTCGGCGGGCGCTTCGGCTGGCTTTGCCGCAGGCGCGTCGCCACCACCCTTGGCAGCGTCCTCGACACTTTCGCCTTCAGCGGCGAGAATGGCGATCACGGCGTTGACCTTGACACCTTCGGTGCCGGCCGGAACCACGAGCTTGGCAACCGTGCCTTCATCAATGGCTTCTACTTCCATGGTCGCCTTGTCGGTCTCGATCTCGCAGAGAACGTCACCAGACGTCACCTTGTCGCCTTCCTTGACCAGCCATTTGGCGAGGTTGCCCTCCTCCATGGTCGGCGACAGGGCGGGCATTGTGATGTTAATGGGCATCTTTCAGTCCTCCCTCAAGCCGTATAGGTGACGGCTTTGACCGCCTCGACGATTTCGCCGACATTTGGTAGCGCCAGCTTTTCGAGATTTGCCGCGTAGGGCATCGGAACATCCTTGCCCGCGATGGTGATGATCGGCGCATCGAGATAATCGAACGCCTGCTGCTGCACGCGCGTGGCGATCTCTGTGCCGACAGAAGATTGCGGATAACCTTCCTCGACGGTGACCAGGCGCCCGGTCTTCTTGACGCTCTCGATCACTGTTGGCAGATCCATCGGCCGGATCGTGCGCAGATCGATCAGTTCGACATCGATGCCGAGCTTGGACAGCTCATCGACCGCCTTGACCGCATAGCTCATGCCGATGCCGAAGGAGACAATGGTGACATCCTTGCCGGTCTTGTGAACCCGCGCCTTGCCGATCGGCAGCACGAAATCATCGAGCTTCGGCACGTCGAATGTCTGGCCGTAAAGGATCTCGTTTTCGAGGAAGATCACCGGATTGGGATCGCGGATGGCAGCCTTCAGCAGCCCCTTGGCGTCGGCTGCCGTATAGGGCATCACCACCTTCAGGCCCGGGACATGGCTGTACCAGGCGGCGTAGCACTGCGAGTGCTGGGCGCCGACGCGGGCGGCAGCGCCGTTGGGTCCGCGGAAGGCGATCGGCGCGCCCATCTGGCCACCGGACATGTACAGCGTCTTGGCGGCGGAGTTGATGATCTGGTCAATCGCCTGCATGGCGAAATTGAATGTCATGAATTCGGCGATCGGACGAAGACCTGACATGGCGGCCCCGACACCGACGCCGGCAAAGCCATGTTCGGTGATTGGCGTATCGACCACCCGGCGGGCGCCGAATTCGGCCAACAACCCCTGGGAGATCTTGTAGGCGCCCTGGTACTCGGCCACTTCCTCGCCCATGAGGAAGACATCTTCATTGGCGCGCATTTCCTCGGCCATGGCGTCACGCAACGCTTCGCGCACGGTGGTCGGCACCATTTCGGTGCCTTCAGGGATCGATGGGTCGGATGCGGCCACATTAGCCACCGGGGCAGCGGCAACAGGCGCTTGAGCGGCAGGTTCCGGCGAAGCTGCGGCTTCCGGCTCGGCAGGCTTGGGCGCAGGGGCCTCAGCCTTTGCTGAACCGATGTCGGAAGTGCTTTCGCCCTCTTCCAGGATCACCGCAATGACGGCATTGACCTTGACGTTTTCGGTACCGGCGGGAACGACGATCTTGCCGAGCACACCCTCATCAATGGCTTCCACTTCCATGGTCGCCTTGTCTGTTTCAATTTCGGCCAGCACATCGCCCGAGGCGACCTTGTCGCCCTCGTTCTTGAGCCATTTCGACAACGTGCCTTCTTCCATGGTCGGGGAAAGCGCGGGCATCAGGATATCAATCGGCATGGTGTTCCCTCCCCTTAAAGCAGAATGTCGGTGTAGAGCTCGGAGGCATCCGGCTCCTTGTCGGCCTGGGCGAAGTCCGCCGCGTCCGCCACCACATCGCGCACATTCTTGTCGATGCCCTTGAGTTCTTCCTCAGTGGCATGCTTGAGCTCGAGGATACGGGCCTTGACCTGTTCGATCGGGTCATGTTCGGCGCGCATCTTCTGGACCTCGTCCTTGCTGCGGTATTTCGCCGGATCGGACATCGAATGGCCGCGATAGCGATAGGTCATCATTTCCAGAATGATCGGCCCCTTGCCGGCACGACAATGCGCCACGGCCTCGACCGCAGCCGCATGAACCGCGCGTACGTCCATGCCGTCAACCTGATGGCCGGGAATGCCGAAGGACAGGCCCCGCATGGAAAAATCGGTCTGCGCGGATGCGCGAGAAACCGACGTCCCCATGGCGTAACGGTTGTTTTCGATGATGTAGATCACCGGCAGCTTCCAGAGTGCTGCCATGTTGAAGCTCTCGTAGACCTGGCCCTGGTTGGCTGCGCCATCACCGAAATAGGCGACCGAAACATTGTCGTTGCCCCGGTACTTATTGGCAAATGCCAGGCCGGTGCCGAGCGACACCTGGCCGCCGACGATACCGTGACCGCCGTAGAAATTCTTTTCCTTGGAGAACATGTGCATCGAGCCGCCCTTGCCGCGGGAATAGCCTCCCCGGCGGCCAGTCAGCTCGGCCATCACGCCACGAGCTTCCATGCCGGTGGCCAGCATGTGGCCATGGTCACGATAGCCGGTAATCACCTGGTCACCGTCCTTGAGCGCCATCTGCATGCCGATAACGACCGCTTCCTGGCCGATATAGAGATGGCAGAAGCCGCCAATGAAACCCATGCCGTAGAGCTGCCCCGCCTTCTCTTCGAAGCGGCGGATCAGCAGCATCTCATGATAGGCTTCAAGTTCGGTGGACTTGTCGAAGTCGGTAATCCCGCCATTCAGACCGCTTTTTGCGGCTGGTTTCTTGCGGGATGCGGCTGGCGCGCTTTTACGTGGAGCCATTGTCATCCTCCCAGTGGAAATGTGAATTGACCATAGGGAATTAAGCCGCCAGCAGCAAGCGCATAAATGCATAGCTGGCATGTTTGCTATGCTGTTGTTTTAAATAGAAATTGTCTGAATTAACCGAATTCAGGTTAATGATCTAAATCAATTGAAATAGACGACCTCGTCCTCGCGGGCGACATTCAGGAGAAACCGCGCCCGCTCATCGAGCATGTCCGCCTCCACTGCGCCGTCGCTCAGCAACAGGACCTGTCTTTCCAGACGTTGCCTGCGTTCGGTCAAGCTTGCAAGCTGTTCCGTCAACTCAACGCGACGCACCTCGAGCGCTTCCGCCGAATTGAGGCCATAGGCCCCCGACCAGGAATGAAATCCGAAATAGGTAAAACAGCCCAGTGAGAGCAGAGGAATTACCCACCTGCCCCATCTCCGCTGTTTTCTGAATTGAGTCCGCATTCGCTAAACGCCTTACCCCTGCGAGGAACACAGAATGGCAGGCCATGCTTAATATAGGGTTAGCCACCACCCGACATTTTTACACAGGTGACGCAAGAAAGCCCGCAAACGGGTGCGGGCTTCCAAGGCTATGGCGACATTCGCCGGCGTTTGGCGTGCGGCTGTTATCCGCGCAGGATCGAGGCGCCGGCGTAAGCTGCTTCAATACCGAGTTCTTCCTCGATGCGGATCAGCTGGTTGTACTTGGCCAGCCGGTCGGAGCGCGACAGCGAACCGGTTTTGATCTGGCCGCAATTGGTGGCGACGGCGAGATCGGCGATGGTGGAATCTTCGGTTTCACCGGAACGATGGCTCATCACCGCAGTATAACCGGCCTTGTGGGCGATCTCGACCGCATCAAGGGTTTCCGACAGCGTGCCGATCTGGTTGACCTTGATCAGGATCGAATTGGCGACGCCCATCTTGATGCCGTCGCGCAGCCGCGCGGAGTTGGTGACAAACAGATCATCACCGACCAGCTGACACTTGTCGCCAACCATATCGGTAAGCGTCTTCCAGCCTTCCCAATCATCTTCGGCCAAGCCGTCTTCGATCGAGATGATCGGGTATTTGGCAACGAGCTCGGCGTAATAGGCAGCCATTTCCGCGCTTTCGAGAACACGCCCCTCGCCTGCCAGATCGTATTTTCCATCCTTGAAGAATTCGGTCGAGGCAGGGTCGAGCGCGAGATGGATATCTTCGCCCGGACGATAGCCGGCCTTTTCAATCGACTTCATGATGAAGTCGAGCGCTTCGGGCGCGCTCTTCAGGTTCGGGGCAAACCCGCCCTCGTCGCCGACGTTGGTGTTGTGACCGTCAGCGGCAAGTTCCTTGCGCAGGGTGTGGAACACTTCGGAGCCCATGCGCACCGCCTCGCGCAGGCTGGAAGCGCCCACCGGCATGATCATGAATTCCTGAAAATCAATCGGGTTGTCGGCATGCGCGCCACCATTGATGATGTTCATCATCGGCACCGGCAACAGCCGTGCATTGGCGCCGCCGACATAGCGGTAGAGCGGCAGGCCGCTCGATTGCGCCGCGGCGCGGGCGGCTGCCAGCGACACGCCGAGAATGGCGTTGGCGCCGAGCTTGCTCTTGTTGGCAGTGCCATCAAGCTCGATCATTGCCATGTCGAGGGCAATCTGGCCTTCGGCATCCATGCCGCAGATGTTCTCGCGCAGCTCGCCATTGACCGAGGCGACTGCTTTTTCCACGCCCTTGCCAAGATAGCGGCTGCCGCCGTCGCGCAACTCGACGGCTTCATGGGCCCCGGTCGAGGCGCCTGAGGGAACCATTGCGCGGCCCATGGCGCCATCGTCGAGATGGACATCGACTTCAACTGTCGGGTTTCCGCGGCTGTCGAGAATTTCCCGTCCAACAATATCAATAATGGCGGTCATGACTTGGTTCCTTGTATGGCTTGGGACAAGCGCCATTCCGGCGTTGCGCGTTCTTACCGCAAAGCACCCGAAAATCAAATGCGATGCGCAGACGGAAACGGCCTGGCTGGGCGTGCGAAAAAGCGCATCAGTCGGCTGTCAGCGCATCTACAATCTCGGTAACCCAATACATAATTACCAGCTCGACGTCCGGATTAAGGTTCCGCTAACCCAAACGCCCCTAAGAATTCAAGGGAAGCAGGGCTGCCCGCATCGATATCCGAATTGCTGGCAATGGCATGAAGCCTCTCCCGAACGTGGTGTCATCTCCCGCGTTGTCGAACCGGTGAGACTGCCAGCTTAAGCGGGCATGGCCATCTCTCTTCCCCACCTTGATCAGTATTTCCCATGAGGATGTCATGAAGCTCAACATATCGCGAAGCCTGGTGCTGCTAGCCATCACCGTTACACTCGGGCTGACGGCGGCCTTCGGATTGCAGAAATTCATTTATGAAGATCTCAAGGTGACCGGGCCGGTCTACACCGAGATCGTCGACAACAAGGATCTGCTGGCCGACATCCTGCCGCCGCCGCTTTATGTGGTCGAATCCTACATGCTGGCCAATGAAGCGATGGTGCATCCGACCATCGCTGAACAGAACGCAGCGCGAGATCGGCGAATTGTATGAAGAGTACAAGTCCCGCAGGGATTACTGGCTAGGTTCCGAGTACAACAGCGCGCTGCTTGAGCACCTCAAAGCCGGCACCCTGATCGAGGGCGATCGCTACTGGGAGATCATGAACGGGACCCTTGTTCCCGCCATCATCAATATGGACATGCCGACGGCGACGATCACACTGGGCGAATTGCGCACCGCATTTCTGGCCAGCGATGCCGCAGTCAAGGATCTGGTCGCCGAAGTTTCTGCACATGATCAGCAGGTTCGCGCCGAAGCCGTTGCCGATGATGCGCTGTTCTCGCTGATCGCATTGATGGCCAGCATCGGCACTGTGGTGCTTTTCCTGGCAGGCCTGTTCGTCTTCCGCCAGCGGGCGATCGTGCCGCTGACGGCGATGAAAGACTATATGCAGGTGCTTTCCGACGGGGACTACAATCGCGATGTGCCCTATGCCGAGCGCGACGATGAAATCGGCGAGATGGCGCAATCCGTCGCCTATTTCCGTGACGCGGCGATGGAACGCAACACGGCACGCGAGCAGAGCGAGACGGCCCGCCGCGAGAAAGACGAACTCGACGCAGCCAACGCCGCCCACAAGGCCAAGGAAGAGGCCGAGCGGGTTCGCGTCATCGAGGCGCTCACCAGCGGTCTCGAAAACCTGTCGGGTGGTAATCTGACCTACCGCATCACCGAGACTTTCGCGCCGGAATATGAAAAACTCCGTTCCGAGTTCAATTCCTCCATCGAAGTACTGAATTCGACGCTGAGCGACATATCGACGACAACCAACTCGGTGCGGTTGTCCTCTTCGGAAATCGGCAGTGCTGCGGACGACCTGTCGCGCCGCACCGAGCAACAGGCTGCCTCGCTTGAACAAACCGCGGCCGCGCTCGACGAGATCACCGCGACGGTGAAGAGTTCGTCGCAGCGGGCGGACGAGGCCAGCCAGATGGTCGGAACCGCCAAGGCTGGCGCCGAGAAATCGGCCACGGTGGTTCACGATGCCATCTCGGCGATGGAAAAAATCGAGGCCTCCGCACGCCAGATCAGCCAGATCATTTCGGTGATCGATGACATCGCCTTCCAGACCAACCTGCTGGCACTCAATGCCGGCGTCGAGGCAGCGCGCGCCGGCGAGGCCGGAAGAGGTTTTGCCGTGGTTGCCCAGGAGGTTCGCGAGTTGGCGCAGCGTTCCGCCACGGCGGCCAAGGAGATCAAGACCCTGATCGAGACCTCCTCGACCCAAGTTGCCTCCGGTGTGTCGCTGGTCAATGAGACAGGCACGGCGCTCAAGGATATCGAAACCCAGGTAAACCGGATCAACGATCACATCATCTCGATCGTCACCGGCGCGCGCGAACAGTCGACGGCGCTGGCCGAGATCAACTCGGCGGTCAACCAGATGGACCAGGTAACCCAGCAGAACGCAGCCATGGTCGAAGAGACCAATGCCGCCACCCAGGACCTTTCCGGTGAAGCCGTGAAGCTCGAGGGTCTGGTAGGCCGCTTCAAGACCGATCCTGGTTCTGGTGCAGGCCACGCTGCGCTGGCAACCGCCACTTCCGGATCGAAACCGGCACTGTCGCCGGCGCGCGCGCTGGGCGCCAAGGTGGCCTCTGCCTTCGGCCTTGGTGGTGCGGCAACTGCCGCCAAGCAGGAGAACTGGAGCGAGTTCTGAGCGCATGGCTCACATGATAGAACAGGCAAGGCCACCGGGGATAATCCGGTGGCCTTTTTCTTGCACAATCAACAATGCAGACAGATCTGGATCAGGAGGCGGCGCGCTTGGCCACGGCATCAAACGCCATCAGCGTTTCCAGCAAGCGCGGCATGTCCCTGAGCGGCACCATGTTGGGACCGTCAGAGGGCGCGTTGTCGGGATCCTCATGGGTTTCGATGAACACGCCGGCAACCCCGACGGCGACGGCAGCGCGCGCCAGCGTCTCGACAAATTCGCGCTGACCACCGGTCGAACCACCCTGCCCGCCGGGCTGCTGTACTGAATGGGTGGCATCGAAGATCACCGGCGCGCCCATCGCGGCCATGATCGGCAATGCGCGCATATCGCTGACCAGCGTGTTGTAGCCGAAGGAAGCGCCGCGCTCGGTCATCAGCACATTGGAATTACCGCTGTCGGTGATCTTGGCGAGCACATTCTTCATGTCCCAGGGCGCCAGGAACTGGCCCTTCTTGACATTGATCACGCGGCCGGTTCTGGCGGCGGCGATCAGCAGATCGGTCTGTCGGCAGAGAAAAGCCGGGATCTGCAGGATGTCGACGACATCAGCTACCGTTGCGCATTGTTCTTCGGTGTGGACATCGGTGATGACCGGCAGGCCGAACTCGGCCTTGATGTCGGCAAACACCGCCAACGCCTTGTCGAGCCCGAGGCCACGCTTGCCCGACAGCGAAGTACGGTTGGCCTTGTCGAAGGATGATTTGTAGACCAGCCCGATGCCGAGATTGGCACAAATCTCCTTGAGCTGGCCGGCGATCTCGAAGGCGTGCTCGCGGCTTTCCATCTGGCAGGGACCGGCGATCAGTGTCAGTGGCAGCTGGTTGCCGAACACCACGTTGCCGGCGTTGACGGTGGAATTGGCAGCAGTCATCGAACTTCCTCGAAACAATAGATCGCGCCCTGACCGGGTGCAGGATCAACCATCAGGCGGGCACCGACCTGGCGGACGGTAACGTCGTTCTCGTGCAGAAATTCGGTGATGGTGACCAGGCTGGTGACCCGGTAGACAACAGCACGAGTGCGCAGCCCGCGGGCGCGGCTCGGGTCGGTCAGGCCGAGATAGGCTTCGAGCCCGGCATTGTTGAGAACCGTGACGGAGGCCTGCTGAAGCTCGATGGTCATGCCGAAGGAATTGGCGTCGACTTCACGGTTGTCGCATAGCTCCTGGATGAAATACTGAAAATCGGTAGGGTTGGGTTCCGACAAAACCACTTCCGAGATGCCGATGACGCCGTTGGCGTGGGTGCTCAAGGCAGAGTGACCGGCGGTCGGCACATTGATGCGCTCGACGGCGAAGCCGAACATGTCGGGCGCTCGCAGATCCGCGGCAAAGGCAAGCTTGAAGCTCGCTTCGTGTTCGGTCCCGTCGGGCATCCGCATTAGCCGCGAAAAGCCCAGCATATCGCCGCCGGACATTCCCAGTTCAACAAAGCGGGCATGATCAGCGTCGGCGTCGCTGGAGCCGACGACGAAAGCGCTGAAGCCATTGTCGCCGTTGCGGAACCGGTAGGCCTGATCGCGGGCGACAAAGACATTGCCCTGCCGTGCGGCCTCCTCGCAATCCTCGCGCGAGGCGATTGCCAGCGGTTCGAGATAGGTTCCGTCATCGAAAAACACGCAGGCGTTTTCGGTGCCGAAGGGATGGTGGGCCTCGGCGGCCACGGTAAAGCCGAGCGCTGTATGGCGGGTGCGCGTGCTCTCCAGGTCCTCGACAGGCAACACGAGATGATCAAGCGGTCTGGCGGTTCGCGGTGACGTCATGGATTTGGCTCTCCGTTTGGCACTCCCCATATCAGCAAGCTTTGCTGCCGCGCAACTGCGGCGGGGCGGGCCTTGCGGAAAAGCTGGCCAACCGGTATTTCAGACCGTGTACAAACCGGGGGAACGCCTTTTGACCGGGCATTTTGCTGTGGCGCTGAAGCGCTGCCATCTGTCGATTACCATGCTGCTGATGGCGCTCGCGCTTTCGGCCTGTGCCTCATCCGGTGGCTCGATCGACGAGATCGTCACCTCGGTCGCACCGACACCGAGTAAATATGCGGCGATCGTGGTTGATGCCAAATCCGGCAAGATGCTCTATGGCGCCAATGCCCACGAAACCCGTTATCCGGCGTCGCTGACCAAGATGATGACGCTGTACCTGATGTTCGAGGCGATGGACCAGGGCCGCGCCACCCGCGAGACACTGATTCCGATCTCGGCCTATGCAGCGCGGAGGCCGCCCTCGAAACTGGGGCTGAAAGCCGGTCAGACGATTCCCGTCGATACCGCCATCCGGGTACTGGTGGTCAAATCCGCCAATGATGTGGCCACCGCCATGGCCGAATTTCTGGGCGGCGGCTCGGAATCCCGATTCGCCGAGATGATGACGGCGAAAGCCCGCACGCTGCGGATGAGCCGCACCACCTTCAAGAACGCCTCGGGGCTTCCCGACGCTGGTCAGGTGACGACGGCCACCGACATGGCGCGGCTGGCAATCGCGCTGAGGCGCACATTCCCGCATTATTACGGCTATTTCAGCCAGACCGAAGTGACGGTGGCGGGTCGCACCATCAAGGGTCACAACCGGGCTATGGCGATGATTCCCGGCGCTGACGGGCTGAAGACTGGCTACACCCGCGCATCGGGCTTCAATCTCGCCACATCGGTGACCCGCGGCGGCAAGTCGGTGGTCGGCGTGGTGATGGGCGAAGACAAGGCCAAAATCCGCGATCAGCGCATGGCGCAGTTGATGTCGGCTTTTGTGAAAAAGGCCAAGTAGCCAACTTTTCAGATGATTGCCTGATCCGTAAGGCGGCAGTACACGGGCGACAGTTCGTGAGTTACGGGCCGGTGCAGGAAATGCCGACCGGCGGATCATCCTCGATCTGAATGAAACCGAGCTGCAAGGGCATGGTGTCGTGATCGGCCCGGAGCAGCCGGATCGCCGCAACCCGTTTGGTTACCTGCTGATCCATCAGATCAATGCGGAAGACCTCGCCATCATCAAAGTCCTGGGCCTTGACCACCAGATCTCCCGGCAGATTGGGATCGGTGGTCAACTCCCAGTCACCCATCTCGATCGACACCGACAAAACATTGGGAACCGGACCGGCGCCGAGCACGATGTGGACACTGGAATCCTCTTTCATGTCAGTGCAGGAAATCGATTGGGTGGCGTGGGCCGGGCTCGCCAGCGGCACGAACAATGCGGCGGCGGCCAATGATGCCAGGACTGCGTTTACACTGCGCATGGTCTTGATCCCTCCTCAGGTGCGGCGATATCGCCTCTGGCTGGATGTACCGAGACAGCGCGGGCACCACAGCGTGGGAGTGTGTCAAACTTCCGATTTGGCGGCAAGTATGCGCGCAAGGAGCGGCAATCCGGGCGGGCAACGCAAAATGGTCCCGCGCGGCAGACCGCCGAGGTATGGAGGAGAAGATGGTCCGGAGGGCCGTGTGCGGGCTTTGCCTCTGGGAAGTGGTAGTGTGGGGGGTGGCGCAGCACGCACACGGCCCGAACTTTGCCGGATGATGTCCGCATCCGACAGGCGGCAAACCGGCTTCCGCAACAGCCCGGACGATGGCCATTGCAGGCGCCTTGCACCGCGCATTCCGGCACGAACCCGACTGCAAAAAGAACAATCAAATCCGCCACAGGCCCGTTTCGGTGTCCAGCCCGCGCACCCGCCCGGGGGCAAGTGTCGTTCTGAAGGCCGACCCGGTGGCTGGCTTGGCCCGCGCCCATGCAAGCAAGAGGCGAACTGCCAGCGGAACCACGATGGTCACCGCCTCCTCTCATCCCGAGCCGCACGTTACGGCAAGGGTTGCGAGGCATTCCCCCGCCTGGTCCGAAGCGTTCGCGTTCCATCCGGCAGCGGGAGCACAATGATGATGCCATCGCGCGTGGAAGTGTGGACAATATTGGTGGAATTTTGTTGTGCGAACGCCCGGTTACAGCCGTTTCGAGGTGTTTGAAGCAGAAATTCTTCCGCGTATTTCCGACGAGAACCGCGTCCCTCCACCCTCGGCTTCGATCGGCTCTGGACGGGGGCGTAATCATCTGCCAAAAGCGGGGTGGGACGCGACCGCCGTTAGTTATAGAACGGGGTCGGGCTGTTGATTGACGTCACGCGGCTGCCGCGAGGACACGCTGGCCGTCCTATCATTTTCTGCCATGCCACCAAGCCAGCCGACCCGGTACACATTACCCGGTCAACCGGTTTGCCCTCAAACTGGGATTTGAACCACCGGCGATCATCGATTCTCAGGACACAACGTAGGCTGCCGCTGTCATTTCAATGTGGCCGGCGATGGTCTGCAAGCGCGTTCACGGTCGGGAACGGCAATGTGAAGTGCATTGCAGGCGGCGGGGCGCTAACGTTCCCTGACGCGAGGATGCGCGCGCATGGCATTGATTCTGATAGGGAAGAAACGGCGATGGCGTGGACAACAGACCGGCATGATCCCCACCGGCTAAGCCGATGACGGCGCGCGGACTGGGTAGGCTGGTGCTGCTTGCCGGGCTTTATGCGCTGCTGGTTTTCGGCGGCAACTGGCTGGCACAGTATTTCGAGCAAAGCCTGCTGGCCGCCAACATCAACCAGGATTCCAGCCCCTATCAGGGGGCGGTGATCGGCTTCATGATCCTGTATGTGCTGGTGATGGCGATTCCGTTCCTGCCAGCTGCGGAAATTGGCATGGCACTGATCATGGTGTTCGGCGCAAAAATCGCCGGCTTTGTCTATATCTCCACGGTTCTGGCGCTGTGCCTGGCCTTCGCCATCGGCCGGCTGGTGCCGGTCGCGCCACTGGCGGCGTTCGTCAGGGCACGCGGGTTCACCCAGCTTTACGTGATGATCACCCGGTTCAGCCTGCTGGATGTGGACGACCGGAAGAAATATCTCGCCCGGCAGGGTCCGCGCCGGCTGGTGCCGTGGCTGCTCAGGCACCGATTGCTGGCGCTGATCGTGCTGCTCAACCTGCCCGGAAATTCGCTGATCGGCGGTGGTGGCGGCATTGCGATGATCACCGGGCTGAGCCGCGTGGTGTCGTTTTCGACATTCCTGGCAATCGTCGCACTGGCGGTGGCGCCGGTGCCGCTGGTGGTCGCCCTGACCGGCTGGTCAGGGCTGTAAGACGGGCGCACCCCTGCCCCGTGGGGCCGCGCGGGACAAATCTAATTCTGTTCGATTGATATGCCGCTTTCGCCGATCTTGATTTCGACGCCGGATGGCTTTTGCTGCTCCTGGTAGAGCTGGAAGCCGATGACGCCAACGCCGACGACGAGCAGGGCGATGATAATGTAAAGCGTGTTGCGGTTCATGGCTGGGTGTCCCTGGAGAAAAACGCGACTTGCGTCCGGACACGGTGTTGCACGGTTTGGCAGCGGGCGGGTAGCCAAATATGTCGGGACACAGCCCTGCCCCATGAAAACGGCAAGGCCCCGGCGCTATCGCCGGGAAAACCCGTTACACCAGGCGCGACTGTTCAAGTGCGGCTTCGATGAAGCTGGCAAACAGCGGGTGCGGTTCCAGCGGCCTCGACTTGAGCTCGGGGTGATACTGCACGCCGATGAACCACGGGTGGACGTCGCGCGGATACTCGACCGTTTCAGGCAGCAGGCCATCGGGCGACAGGCCGGAAAACACCAGACCGGCGGATTCGAGCTGGTCCTTGAAGGCGATGTTGACCTCGTAACGGTGGCGATGGCGCTCGGAGACTTCGGTGGAGCCGTAGATCTCGGAAATCAGGGTGCCGGGCTTGAGCGGGTGCGGATAGGCGCCCAGCCGCATGGTGCCGCCGAGATCGCCCGACGCTGCGCGTTTTTCAAGCTGGTTGCCCTTGAGCCATTCGGTCATGATGCCGACGACATGAGTACCGCTCTTGCGATCGAATTCCGAGGACATGGCGTCTTCAATGCCGGCCAGATTGCGCGCCGCATCAAGCACCGCCATCTGCATGCCGTAACAGATTCCGAGATAAGGCACCTTGCGTTCGCGGGCGAAACGGGCAGCCGAGATCTTGCCTTCCGCGCCGCGCTCGCCAAAGCCGCCGGGGACCAGAATGCCGTGGACCTTTTCGAGCCAGGGAGACGGGTCTTCCTTCTCGAAGATCTCCGATTCGATCCATTCGAGATTGACCTTGACGCGGTTGGCGATGCCGCCGTGATACAGCGCTTCGATGAGCGATTTGTAGGCGTCCTTGAGGCCGGTGTACTTGCCGACGATGGCGATGGTGACTTCGCCCTCGGGATTGTGGATGCGCTCGGAGACCGCTTCCCAGGCCTGCATGCGGGGTTTTGGCGCCGGGTCGATACCGAAGGCTGCCAGCACTTCGGTATCGAGGCCTTCCTTGTGATAGGCAATCGGCACATCGTAGATCGACGGCACATCCAGCGCCTGGATCACGGCGGAGGGGCGCACATTGCAGAATTGCGAGAGCTTGCGGCGTTCCTCGGCCGGGATTTCGCGGTCGGCGCGGACCAGCAGGATATCGGGTGCAATGCCCATCGCCTGCAGTTCCTTGACCGAATGCTGGGTCGGCTTGGTCTTGAGTTCGCCGGCAGCGGCGATCCACGGCATCAGTGTGAGGTGGACATAGACGGCATTGCCGCGCGGCAGGTCGTTGCCAAGCTGGCGAATCGCCTCGATGAACGGCATCGCCTCGATGTCACCGACGGTGCCGCCGATCTCGCACAGCACGAAATCATAATTCTCGTTGCCGTCGAGCACGAAATTCTTGATTTCGTTGGTGACGTGCGGAATCACCTGGACGGTGGCGCCGAGATAATCGCCGCGCCGTTCCTTGTCGATGATGTCCTTGTAGATCCGGCCGGTGGTGATGTTGTCGGACTTGACCGCCGAGCGTCCGGTGAAGCGTTCGTAATGGCCCAGGTCAAGATCGGTCTCGGCGCCGTCGTCGGTGACGAACACCTCGCCGTGCTGAGTCGGGCTCATGGTGCCGGGATCGACATTGAGATAGGGGTCGAGTTTGCGCAGCCGCACCCGATAACCACGGGCCTGCAGCAATGCGCCAAGGGCGGCTGAGGCTATACCTTTGCCAAGCGAGGAGACCACGCCGCCAGTGATGAATACATATCGCGCCATGGGCTTGGACCGATATCCCTTGCTTTGTGATTCCGCCACCCCAAAAACCTCGAGGGGCGGTTTTTACATGTATAATTGAACTGCGGCCATGAAAAAACCGGCGGAGACGATGTGCGCCATCCGCCGGTCATTCCGCAATTCAGGCTTACTGCCCCGAAGGAACATCCGATCCGGACGATGCCGGCGCGGCAGGAATGTCGCCCTCCGCAGCAGGTGCTACCGGGGTTTCGGCATCCGTCGACGGGGTGGGGGCGCCACCCAGCTGATCAAGAACGCCAGCGCCGGTACCTTGGGTTTCGACCGGGATACGGTCGAGAATATCGGTCGGGCTGTCGCCGTAGCGGGCGAGGATACCAAGACCCAGCGAGGTGATGAAGAACGCAGCGGCAAGAATGCCGGTGGCGCGGGTCAGCGCGTTGGCGGCGCCGCGTGCCGACATGAAGCCGGAACCGCCACCAATGCCCAAGCCTCCGCCTTCAGAGCGTTGAATCAGCACGATGCCGACAAGCGCCAGTACGATCATGAGGTGGACGACAATCAAAACGGTTTGCATCGGGTTCTTTCCTGCCCTTCAAGGGCGCAATCTATGTCCGGTTTGGCGGCTCTTTACACGAGCGCGACCGGCTTTCCAAGTCCCGACCATACCGGTCGGGGGCGCTAAGGCGCATAAACCTCAGGAATTTGCCGGTCGCTCAGCCGATCAGGCCGCGGCAGGCCTTACAAATGGCGAGGAAGTCAGCGGCTTTCAAGCTGGCGCCGCCAATCAACGCGCCATCGACATGAGGAACGGCCAAAAGCTCTGCCGCATTGTCGGGCTTGACCGAACCGCCATAAAGCAGCCGCATGGAAGTGCCCTCGCCGGCAAACCGGGTTTTCATTTCGGCGCGGATGAATGCGTGCGCCTCGGTGACGTCAGCGACGGTGGGGGTGAGACCGGTGCCAATGGCCCAGATCGGCTCATAGGCAATCACGGTGTCTTCTGCCGTGGCGCCATCGGGCACCGACCCTGAAAGCTGGCGACCCAGCACATCAAGGGTTTGGCCGGATTTGCGCTCGGCTTCGGTTTCGCCGATGCAGATGACGCGGACCAGACCGGCTGCCTTGGCCGCTTCGGCCTTGGCGCGGACTGTCTGATCGCTTTCACCATGCAGTGCGCGGCGTTCGGAATGGCCAACAAGCACATAATCGGCCAGGCAATCGGCGATCATCTCGGCGGAAATGTCGCCGGTATAGGCGCCGTTCTGCTTTTCATGGCAATCCTGGGCACCTATGGCGAGCGGGGTCTGCTCGGCAATTGCGGTGGCCACGTACAACAGCGTTGCCGGCGGACAGATGAGCGTATCGATATGATCGGCGAGATCGGCGTCGATTCCTTCGGCAATGGCCTTGATCTGGTCAAGCTGGTCGCGCTTGCCGTTCATCTTCCAGTTGCCTGCCACTAGCGGCCGGATGTCAGGTGTCATGTGCTTTCCCCGTGTCAGCGATGCTTGGGGCGGATTTAGCAGACCAAGGCGGAAAAGCAAACGAAGCACCGTCGGAGCCAAGCGGCCGATGCCGCGGCTGCGACGCCGGCAGGCGCGGCCGGGGCGCAGCTTTCGGCAATCGGACCGTTCACCCTTCAATTCGCTGAAAGTTTCGTCTAAAGGATCGGGGGACAAGGGCCGTATGGACGGTTCTCATTTACGTGGGCTGCCACGATCGATCATGCAGGAGCATTTATGCTTGAACTATTGCGCAAGGGCACCAAAGGCTGGGTCGCCAAATTCCTCCTCATCTTGCTGGTGGCATCGTTCGGCGTGTGGGGCATTTCCGGCTCCATTCTGAGCTCCGCCGGCACCTCGGTGGTGACCGTGGGCGAAACCGAAGTCTCTGCCAATGAATTCCGCCTCGCCTATGACCGGCAGATGGCGGTGATGGGCCGTCAACTCGGAACCCGCATCACCGCGGAACAGGCACGCGCCTTCGGAATCCAGAACCAGGTCTATTCGCAGCTGATCGCCGGCGCATTGCTCGACGAGCAGGCACGGATGATGAATCTGGGGCTGTCGGACGAACGGCTTGCGACGCTGGTTGCCGAGGACCCGGCGTTTCATGATTTCAACGGACGCTTTACCCGCGGCAACTTCCAGCAGGTGCTGCGCACGGTCGGCATGAGCGAGGAAGATTATCTCAAGAACCGCAGCCAGGTTGCGGTGCGCACCCAGATCGTCGAAGCCGTTTCGGAGGGCTTCTCCGCCCCCGACACGATGATTGCGGCGATGGCGCAATACGAATCCGAGACCCGCGACGCTGATTATCTGTTGTTGACCCAGGCCAATATCGATCCGGTGGCGGCTCCTACAGACAGTGAGCTCGAAAGCTGGTTCGAGGCCAACAAGGCGAAATACGCCGCACCCGAATACCGCAAGCTCACCTATGTGAAGCTGGAAAGCGAAGATATCGCCGATCCTGCGGCAATCAGCGCCGAGACTGCGCGAGCCGACTATGAGGCGCGCAAGGATCGTTACACCACTGACGAGACCCGCACGGTCGACCAGCTGGTATTTGCCGACCGCGCAGCAGCTGACGCGGCTGCAGTCGAACTGTCTTCGGGCAAGAGTTTTGACGAGCTGGTGACAGCCCAGGGCCGCTCGGCAGCCGACGTGCGGCTTGGCAGCTTCACAAAGACATCTATGCCGGATCAATCGCTGGCAGACGCTGCGTTTGCGATCAATACTCCCGGTGGCACCACATCGGTGGTTGATGGTCAGTTCGGACCTGTGATTTTGCGGGTGGCGGAGATCACACCTGCATCTACACGCAGCTTCGAAGAAGTCGAGGCCGAGATCCGCAAGGAACTGGCACTGGCCGAGGCCTCGCAGGCGTTGCTTGATGTGCATGACGCATTCGAGGATGCCCGCGCCGGCGGCATGACGCTGGTTGAATCCGCAGCACAGCAGAAACTCAAGCCGGTGAGCATCGAGGCGATCGACCGCACCGGCCAGACCCCGGACGGCGACGTCATCAGCGACATTCCGCAATCGCAGACGCTCTTGAAAGAGGCGTTCGAGGCCGAACCCGGCGTCGAGACGCTGCCGCTCAGCCTCGGAGCAGAAGGCTTTGTCTGGTACGAAGTGATTGACGTCACCCCTGCCCGCGACCGCACACTTGATGAAGTGCGCGATCGGGTGGTGGCCGACTGGACAGCAGAGAAGTCGCTGGAAGCACTCGGCGCCAAGGCCAACGAACTTCATGAGCGGCTCGAAAAGGGCGCCGAGCTTGCGAAAATCGCCGAGGAACTGGCGGTATCGGTGGAAACCAAATATGCGCTCAACCGTCGCGGCGCTGACGCGGTGTTTGGTGCGGCAGCTGTTTCGGAAGCCTTCGCCGGCCCGAAAGGCCATCTCGGCGTGGCCAACGACGCCTCGGGCGAAAACAAGATCCTGCTGCAGGTCAAGTCGGTCAACGACGCGTCCACGGTGACGGCGGGTTCGGTTGCAGCCGAGCAACGCGCGCAGGTTTCACAACAGGTGGCTGACGACATTCTCGACCAGATGGTGGCACGGTTGCAGGCCGATCTGGGGGTATCCATCGACCAGGCGCTGGCCGACCGGGCCCTTGCGTTCTAAGCCGGAAAGACCAGATTACGTAGACAGGGAAAGCAGGCACCATGGCCGATCTCAAATCCTTCATCGCCAAGGTGGCGGGCGGCGAGCCTCTTGACCGCGAAAAAGCCCGACGCGCCTTCGGGGTGATGATGTCGGGCGATGCCACGCCTTCGCAAATCGGCGGGTTCCTGATGGCACTCAGGGTCCGCGGCGAAAGCGTCGATGAAATCTACGGCGCGGTCAGCGTGATGCGCGAGCGCATGCTGCCGGTCAGCGCGCCCGCCGATGCGATCGACATCGTCGGCACCGGCGGCGACGCTTCGGGCACCTACAATGTATCGACGGCGGCGGCCTTCATCACTGCCGGCGCCGGCGTCAAGGTGGCCAAGCACGGCAACCGGGCGCTGTCGTCGAAATCGGGAGCTGCGGATTCGCTCGCCGCACTCGGGATCTCGCTGGAACTTGCGCCCGAAGGCATTTCCGCCTGTATCGACCAGGCCGGTGTCGGCTTCATGTTCGCGCCAGCCCATCATTCGGCGATGCGCCATGTCGGGCCGAGCCGGGTCGAGCTTGGCACCAGAACAATCTTCAACCTGTTGGGACCGCTCGCCAATCCGGCCGGCGTCAAGAGGCAGTTACTGGGGGTGTTTGCGCCCGAATGGCTGCAGCCGCTGGCCGAAGTGATGCGTGATCTGGGATCGGAAACGGTCTGGGTGGTGCATGGCGACGGGCTGGACGAGATGACCACGACCGGAACGACGCAAATTGTAGCGCTGGAAGACGGCAAGATCCGTTCGTTTGAAACAACCCCGGAAGAATTTGGCCTGACGCGGGTGCCGCTGGCCAAGCTGAAGGGCGGCGACGGCGCCTATAACGCCAAGGCGCTTAAGCGGCTGCTCGAGGGCGAAGCCGGCGCCTACCGCGACATCTCGGTGCTGAATGCTGCCGGCGGGCTGGTGGTGGCCGGCAAAGCGGAAACGCTGGCTGACGGCATTACCTTGGCCAACCAGTCAATTGACAGTGGTGCGGCATTGGCAGCACTCGACACACTGGTCAGTGTGTCGCAAGCTCATGCTCCTGCACCAAAGGCGGGCTGAGCCAATGAGCGATATTCTGACACGAATCGAAACCTACAAGCGCGAAGAGATCGCCGCTGCCAAGGCCAAGCTGCCGCTTGGCGAGATCAAGGCACGCGCAGCCGACACCGAGCCGCCGCGCGACTTCATTGCCGCAATCGAGGCCAAGCATGCCGATGGCGGTTATGCGCTGATTGCCGAGATCAAGAAGGCAAGCCCGTCAAAAGGCCTGATCCGCGCCGATTTCGATCCGCCGTCGCTGGCCAAGGCCTATGAGGCAGGAGGGGCTGCCTGTCTTTCGGTGCTGACCGATGCGCCCTCGTTTCAGGGAGCGCCGGAATTTCTGACCGCGGCACGTGCGGCCTGCAAGCTGCCGGCGCTGCGCAAGGATTTCATGTTCGACATCTACCAGGTGCACGAAGCGCGGGCCTGGGGTGCGGATGCGATCCTGATCATCATGGCGTCGCTGGACGATGACGACGCCAAGCGGCTGGAAGACGAAGCCCATGAGCTCGGCATGGCGGCGCTGATCGAAGTGCATGACGAGGACGAGCTCACACGTGCGCTCAAACTCGATAGCCGGCTGATCGGCGTCAACAACCGCAATCTGAGGACCTTCGAGGTCTCATTGAGCGTTTCCGAACGGCTGGCGGCGATGGTGCCGGATGACCGGATCCTGGTAGGCGAAAGCGGCATCGGATCGCACGCCGATTGTGCGCGGCTGTCGCGCAGCGGCATCTCGACATTCCTGGTCGGCGAAAGCCTGATGCGCCAGACCGATGTGACGGCAGCCACCCAAATGCTGCTTTCAGGCGACAGCGCACGCACGGCGGCTGAATAAGATGGCCGATGAGACCTCCTCGCGGCTCACCCATCTTGCCGAGGACGGTTCGGCGGCAATGGTGGATGTCGGTGACAAGGCCAATACGGTGCGCATTGCCGAAGCCGAAGGCCATGTGCGGATGAAGCCCGAAACGCTCAAGCTTATCCTTGATGGCAACATGAAGAAGGGCGACGTGATTGGCGTCGCGCGGGTTGCCGGCATCATGGCGGCCAAGCAGACCGCAAACCTGATTCCGCTTTGCCATCCGCTGGCGCTGACCAAGGTGAGCGTCGACATCACCGCCGATGACGCCCTGCCCGGCCTGCGCGTGCGCACGCTGGCAAAACTGACCGGCAAGACCGGTGTGGAGATGGAGGCGCTGACGGCAGCGTCGGTCGCCTGCCTGACCATCTATGACATGGGCAAGGCGGTGGACCGCGGCATGGAAATCGGCGGGATCAGGGTGATCGCCAAGTCCGGCGGCAAGTCCGGAACCTGGGATCTGAAGACCGAGGAGGCTGAGTGATGGCGCTGATGCCAGTGGACGACGCACTTGCGCAGATACTCGAGGGAGCCGCCCCCCGGGGTGAGCCGGAAATGCTCGGCCTGGCCGAGTGTTTCGACCGGGTTCTGGCGCGCGATCTCAAAGCGCTGCGCACCCATCCCCCGTTTGCGGCATCAGCCATGGATGGTTACGCGGTGCGGGCGCAAGACGTGAAGGCCGGCACCGTGTTGAAGCTTCAAGGCGAATCATCTGCCGGGCACAGTTTTGACGGGACGCTTGAGCCGGGCTCGACAGTCCGCATCTTCACCGGCGCGCCGGTGCCAGCGGGCGCCGATGCTATTGTCATTCAGGAACATGTCTCACCGCTTGGCGACGGCACCGTGAGAATCAACGAGGCAGCCATAGACGGCCGGCATATCCGCCCTGCGGGTGTTGATTTCACAGAGGGAAAGGTGGGGCTCGAAGCCGGACGGCTGCTCGACGCGGGCGCGATCACCTTTGCAGCCGCCATGAACCACGCGAGCCTGCCGGTGGCACGCAGGCCAAGGGTGGCGATACTCGCCACCGGCGACGAATTGCGCCTGCCCGGCCAGAAGCTTGGCCCATCGCAAATCATTGCCTCGAACACCTTTGGAGTGGCGGCGCTGGCGCGTGGCGCAGGCGCCGACGTGATCGATCTGGGGATCGCCGAGGACCGGATGGAAGCGCTGGATGCGGCGCTTGATTCGGCAATTTCACAGGGCGCCGATGTGCTGGTGACCATTGGCGGGGCTTCGGTGGGCGACCATGATCTGGTGCAGGAAGCCATGACCGGGCGCGGTATGGCGCTCGATTTCTGGAAAATCGCCATGCGCCCGGGCAAGCCGCTGATGTCGGGACGGCTGGGTGAAATGCGGGTGCTAGGACTGCCGGGAAATCCGGCTTCGAGCCTTGTCTGTGCGTATCTATTCCTAGAACCGCTGGTGGCACGACTGGGCGGACGCCCTGCCCCGAAGCGGATCCAAAAAGCCATACTGACCAGAGACTTGCCGGAAAACGACCAGCGCCAGGACTATCTTCGTGGGGACCTTGCGCCGGGCCCCGAGGGCGGGCTCGAGGCAACACCGTCGCTACGTCAGGATTCATCATTGATGAAGATATTTTCGGATGCCCGCTGCCTGATCATTCGGCCGCCTTTTGCGCCGCCGGCAATAGCTGGCGACGCTTGCGATGTGCTGGTTTTGCGCCCCTGATGTTCCGTCAATGTTTCGGCTGCTCTTGCGGAACACATATAGAACATGGTATTTCGGTTCTGGTTTTGTTTCTCCTCGGGCACCGGGACGTATGAATCATGTTGACGCGCAAACAACACGAACTTCTGCTTTTCATTCACGAACGGATGAAGGAAAGCGGGATTCCCCCTTCCTTCGACGAGATGAAGGATGCGCTTAATCTTGCTTCCAAATCCGGGATTCACCGGCTGATCACGGCGCTTGAGGAACGCGGCTTCATCCGCCGCCTACCCAATCGGGCACGGGCGCTGGAAGTGATCAAGCTGCCCGAGAGCTACCAGAACAATTTGCAGCCGCGGCGCGGATTTTCGCCGAGCGTGATCCAGGGCAGCCTCGGTAAACCGGAATCGGTGCGTCGTGCAGTCCCTGCCAATGACGAACCGGCGACCACGGCAGAAGTGCCGATGATGGGCCGGATTGCCGCTGGCGTGCCGATTTCGGCGATTCAGAACAACACCCACAGCATCAACGTGCCGGTGGAAATGATCGGCCCGGGCGAGCATTACGCGCTTGAGGTCAAGGGTGATTCGATGATCGAGGCCGGCATTTTTGATGGGGATACGGTGGTAATCCGCAATGTTTCGACGGCAAGCCCCGGCGATATCGTGGTGGCGCTGGTCGATGACGAGGAAGCCACGCTGAAGCGGTTCCGCCGCAAGGGTGCTTCGATCGCGCTGGAAGCAGCCAACCCGGCCTATGAAACCCGAATTTTCGGCCCGGACCGGGTCAAGGTGCAAGGCAAGCTGGTGGGCCTGATCCGCCGCTATCACTAAAACTGCCCTGCCCGGCTGAACGGCCGGACGCGCAAACCGCGCGGTAAGACTTGAGACGAAAGCGGCCCGGATATCCCCTCGGATTTCCGGGCCGCTGTCATGAGCGGGTGGACGAAAGACAATTCTGGCGCCTTGGTACGGACCCAGACAGTATGGCGCCGGCATCTGCTGCTGCGGTCTGTTTTTATTGCCTGTTCGCGTGGTCGACTGAAGGCCGCACCTCAGACCGGACCGGGATTAACTTGAGAAATTCGTTATCTCGGAACCGCTGCCCGGTTTTGCGCGATGTGGGTTCGAGCCGCCTATTACGGCAAATCATAGCTTTGCGTCCGCCAGTCATAATAGCGCTGAACTGTCCACGGCCTGACGACCCCCTCAAGGGCTGCCTCGATGTCAAATACCGGACGTTTTCTGGGAGCACGGCCGCGAGCGCCGATACCACCGGATCCACGCACGGCCTGTGAAGCTACCCTGGTGGCAGCACTGGCACCGATCCCCGGCGGCGACCCTGGTGGATCGACATTGAGGATGCGAATCGCCAGGGCGCCGCTGCGACGCAAGCTGCGCGATGTGACCAGCGTCGCGCCGGAGCGGCAGGCGCTCATATAAACAGGGGTGGCGACGATCACCAGATCGGCGCGGTCACAAGCCGGGCCGATCAGTTCGGCGCGGTCAATGGCGATGATTGTCGCCTGCTTGTAAATCGCGGCGCAGACTCCCCGACTTGCGCACTGAAACCGGGAGGGCTGGTCTGCGGCAGCGGCCATCAGCGGATCGAGAATTTTTGCCTGCATTTCATGGGCCGCCTGTGTTTCGGGCTCGGTGGCTGTGGCGATCAAAGCGGTGCTGTGGGGCACTGGCGGCAGGTGCTGCGGACCGCGCAGAGCGGTCTGCCATTGCCGGAAGGTGAACTCCGAAGGGCGTGCGGCGTTGCTGGCAAGACCATCGGGGGTGTTCAGGCCAATCAGGCGGCCATCCTCGCTGACCAGAATATCGGGAGCCCGCGGCGCCAGCGGTGGTAACGCCAGCACGGCGCCTGCGGCGATCAGCGCGGTGCCCGCAAGCCGCAGTCGGCTGCGCAGCATGACCAGTACGATCAACCCAGCGCCTGCCGCAACGGTGGCGTGCAGCGGGATCTGACCGATCAGCAGATCGCCGCCGAATGCGTCGACATAGCGGGCGACGGCGATAACGCCGCGCAACCCCAACCCCATCAGTTGCAGCGGCCAGGCGTCGAGCCCGAACGGCATGGTCAGCATGGCGACCAGGCCTGAGGGCATGACCACGAAAGTCACCAGCGGCATGGCGAGCATGTTGGCGAGCAAGCCGTTTCCCGCCACCCGGTTGAAATGATGCGCCGAGAACAGACCAGTGGCGAGGCCTGCAACCAGCGAAGTGATCGCCAAGCCGATCAGCCCCCGGACAATCCGGGCCAGCCACTCCGGCGGTTTGAAGAAGCGGTGGGCGCTGTTGCCGCCCGATCTCGCGCGTTCGTCTTCGGCCGGTCAGCGCGGCATAGGCGGAGACCAGCGCTGCGGTTGCCGCAAACGACATCTGGAAACCGGGGCCAACCACGGCAGATGGCGAGATCAGGATGATCAGGATTGCGGCCAGCGCGACATTGCGCATGGTCAGTGCCGGCCGGTCGGCGAGAACTGCGACCAGCATGACAATTAGCATGATCCAGGCACGCAATGTCGGCACGCTGCCGCCCGAAATCAACAGGTAAGCGGTTGCGGTCAGCATGGCGCCAATGGCGGCTGCCTTTTTGACCGGCCAGGCTTCGACCAGCCCGGGAAACAGCGCCAGCCCCATTCTCAACCCGACGAACAGCGTGCCGGCGGCAAGCGCCATGTGCAGGCCAGAAATTGCCAAAATGTGAGCCAGGCCGGTTGCACGCAGCGCGTCGACCGTGGTCTGGCTGATGCCGAGCCGGTCGGAGACTGTAAGCGCCGCACCGATGCCGCCCGGATCACCTGGCAGAAGCGAGCGGATGCGCGCTGAGACATGTTCGCGGAGTTGCCGCAATTGGAATTTTGCTGCTTCGGCCAAGCCGGGGCTTGCCGGTGCGGCGGGAACCGCCCGTGGCGCCCGGTAGAAAAAGCCGTGCGCGCCGATGCCATTCACAAAGGCGCCGAAAGCAAAATCATAGCCGCCGGGCAAGACCGGCCCGGACGGCGCAGAAAGGCGTGCCCGGCCGCTGATCAGGCTTCCCACCGGTAGCGGGCTGTGCGGCGATCGCGCGACCAACCTGACCCGCCGTGGCGGCCGGCGGATCAGTGGATCGGCGGTGCCGGTAAGCCTGATCAGGTAGCGCACCCTGCCGCCCGCATCGAAATCACGCGCTTCGACGCGGCCGGTGACCTCGGTCGTCACATCCGAATCGAGCAGCGGCCCGGTGCCATGCAGCTCGACGGTGGCTGCCAGCGAACCGGCAAAAGCCGCCGCCGCAAGGCCGGCAATGCAGGCAGCGTTCGGGTGGCCGGCACGGGTGATCAGGGCCATCAGCAGAAATGACAGGAAGCCTGTGGCAAGGGGGAGAGCCGGCGGGTTTTCGGGTGCCATGTAGAACAAGCCGGCGCCCAACCCCATCATCACCGGGACAAGCAAAAACACCAATCCACGCCCCGTTTCCGCAGCGTTGGCGGATAGGACGGCCGCCCCGAACCGGGCCCGAAAACCCAGTGCGGTAAGGGCCGTGCGCTCGGTGAGACGCGGCGGCAGCCGTTGAAAATCAGTAACTCCATCAGGGCGCTGCAGCGCGGAGGATGACGGAAAATTGATCCCGTCCTCCAGTCCGTTAGCCAATTCTGTGCGTTTTGGCCGCATTGTGCACGCCCCGCTACAAGCGCAACACAATACACGCGTATTTGGTGCAATTGCCACCATAAATGGCACGCCGCGTGCGTGACTACCAAATTCCATGGCGAGCCACACAATCCGCAACTGATATGCCGCTTTTCACGGGCAATTCCAACGTGTTAGATTGGGTCATCGGATCGGGTGGACAGCTTGGCACTCTAATGCGGCGATGCACAATTAGCCTTGCGCATAGCTTGGCAGGGTCCCGGAAATCATATAGCTAAACCGGGACGGTCATCCAAGGCGTCGGACAAGCGCCGGGACGCCTGCATTTGTGGAAGGACATGCCATGGCAGACAAGAACGCGAAACTAACAATGGACGGAAACGAGGTCGAACTTCCGATCAAGGTCGGAACAATCGGTCCAAAGGTCGTCGATATCGGCGCGCTGTACAAGCAAACCGGAGCGTTCACCTACGATCCTGGCTTTACCTCCACCGCATCTTGCGAATCCAAGATCACCTTCATCGATGGCGATGAAGGCGTGCTGCTGCACCGTGGCTACCCGATCGACCAGCTGGCCGAACACGGCGACTTCCTCGAAGTCTGCTACCTGCTGCTTTATGGTGAATTGCCCACAGCCACCCAGAAGGCAGATTTCGATTATCGCGTAACGCGCCACACCATGGTGCATGAGCAGATGAGCCGGTTCTTCACCGGGTTCCGTCGCGATGCCCACCCGATGGCTGTCATGTGCGGCTGCGTCGGCGCGCTGTCTGCATTTTATCACGATTCAACTGACATCACCGATCCGCATCAGCGCATGGTCGCCTCGATGCGGATGATTGCCAAGATGCCGACACTGGCAGCGATGGCCTACAAATATCATATCGGCCAGCCGTTCGTTTATCCAACCAACGATCTCGACTATGCGTCGAACTTCCTGCGGATGTGCTTTGCCGTGCCGTGCGAGGACTATGAGGTCAATCCAGTGTTGGCACGCGCCATGGACCGGATCTTCATCCTGCATGCCGACCATGAGCAGAACGCCTCGACCTCGACGGTCAGGCTTGCCGGTTCTTCGGGCGCCAATCCGTTTGCCTGCATCGCCGCCGGCATCGCCTGCCTGTGGGGGCCCGCTCATGGCGGTGCCAACGAAGCGGCACTGACCATGCTGGCCGAAATCGGTACTGTCGACAAGATTCCCGAATATGTCGCCCGCGCCAAGGACAAGGACGATCCGTTCCGGCTGATGGGCTTTGGCCACCGGGTCTACAAGAACTACGATCCGCGCGCCAAGATCATGCAGAAGACCTGCCATGAAGTGCTCGGCGAACTCGGCATCAAGGACGATCCGATGCTGGAAGTGGCGATGGAACTGGAGCGAATCGCGCTCACCGACAGCTATTTCATTGAAAAGAAGCTCTACCCGAACATCGACTTCTATTCGGGCATCACGCTGAAGGCGCTGGGCTTCCCGACCACCATGTTTACGGTGCTGTTTGCACTTGCCCGCACCGTCGGCTGGATCGCCCAGTGGAGCGAAATGATCGAGGATCCGGGTCAGCGCATCGGCCGTCCGCGCCAGCTCTATACCGGCGAAGCCTCACGCGATTATGTGCCGGTGTCCAAGCGCTAAGACCGCGCCTACACCAGTTCTACCGATCAAAAAGGTGCCCTCCCTCGGGCGCCTTTTTGATTCTGTGATTTGAAAGTACGGCGGCGCTGCTGTGGCGACCTGCGACTGGATCAGCGGCCGATGACCGACAAAAGCGTTCTGGCGGCCCGGCCAGAAGCAGGCTCCGGGGTCTGCATGCGCGACCAGACGAGATCGAAATCTGCCAGCATCGCGGTGCGATGCAGCGTGTCACGCGCCAATTGGTCGGCTTCGCGCGCCAACCGCTCAGGCTGCACATGCTTGTCGTAATATTCGGAGACCACGACATGGCCGGCGATCATGTTGGGCAGCGCCCCGGTCCAGGTGATGATCATGCTGATAACCATCCGGGAGACCGGGTCAAGCTTGTAGGACGACATGTGCGGCACGCCGGCGAGCGCCAGTTCGAGCAACACGGTTCCCGAGGCGGCGATCGCCACATCGGCACGACCGAACGCTTCCCATTTCGCTGCCTCGCCGGTGACGACCTTGCAGTTAACGTCCCAGTCGAGCACCTTGTCACGGATCTCGCGTTCGACATGGGCCCCGGCGACAAGCACGAAGGTCATGTCGGGGTTGAGCAGGGACAGCTGCTTCGCGGCAACACCAAACACGTCGCCGAGGCGGGCCACTTCGCTGCGCCGTGAACCGGGCAGAATCAGGCACATCGGCGGGATGTCCTCGGTTTCGGATTGCCGCCGCGCAAGCTGCGCCTGGCGAGCGGCGAGCAGTCCCGGATCATCTGTCAGCCGGTGGCCGACATAGGTCAGCGGCGGGCCGCCCAGTTTGCTGACGATATCGGCTTCAAACGGAAAGATCGACAGGACGTGATCGACATAGGCCCGCATTGCCGGCGCCCGTTCGGGCTTCCAGGCCCATACCGTGGGGCAGACATAATTGACAATCTTGAGATCCGGCAAGGCCTTGCGAACCTTGCGGGCGACCCGGTGGCTGAAATCCGGACTGTCGATAATGAGCAGGCAATCGGGTCTGGCGGCGATGATGGCGTCTGCGGTCTGGCCGATCTCGCCGGATCAGTTTCGGCAAACGCCCGAGCACCGCGGAAATGCCGATGATGGACAATTCGCTGTAGTCAAACAGCGACGTCAGGCCTTCGGCGATCAGCTTGTCGCCGCCAACGCCTATCAGTTCGGGTTGCTCTCCGGTTTCAACCGCAAGCGCACGAACCAGATCGGCGCCAAGCGTATCTCCGGAAGGTTCACCGGCAACCACCGCCAGTTTCAGCGCGCTCATTGCGTGCGCCTCTTATCGTCAGATCGGAGACCGGTAACGAACAGCCCCAGCCGGTCAGCCTCAGCCACCAGCAGGTCGCGCTCGAGCACCAGTGCGCGTTCCGCTTCTATGGCGATGCCATTGAGGCCGGCGGCATGGGCGTTGGTGACCGTATCGGGGCCGATCGAGGGAAGGTCGGCGCGTTCGTCCTGATCCGGCTTGCACATCTTGACCAGCACACCGCCGTTGCTGCGCGGCAACCTGCCCGCCGTGCGCAAGGCCGCCACCCGTTCAAGCATCAAGTCGGTGCCTTCGAGGCCTTCGAGCGCAATTACCCGTCCGCCAACCGCAACCGCTCCCTGCCCGACATCAAGCCGGCCAAGCGCCAGCGCGGCTTGCTCGGCAGCGGCGATGTCGGCCTGGTCGGAGGGTTTGGGGCCGAGCTTTCCCAAGGGGCCGGCATGGCCCAGCAAGCCCGGCGCCACCACCTGGGCGCCGACCACTGTCACGCCCTGCCGCTCAAGCACACCAATGGCTGCACGCAGCATCTGGTCGTCACCCGCCGACAAAAGCGTGCGCAACAGCGAGGGCGCAGCCGCCAGCGATTGCCAGGTCGGCCGAAGATCACGAATTCGGGGACGTCTGTCGATGCCGCCAGCCAGCACCAACGTCCCAATCTTCTCGCGCCGGATCAGCGCCGATAGACCGGCAACATCTCCGATGCGCAGCACACAATGATCAAAGCCCGACCAATCCTGATCGGCCTCGCCATCGATTGCGACGATGAATGGATCATGGCCGATTTCACGGGCTGAAGTCGAGACTAGAACGGGGAAACGTCCTCTGCCAGCCAGGATTGCCAACCGCGCTTTGATTAACGGCACGGCAGCCGCATCGACCATCTAGTTCAGCCCCGCTGGCCCCGAGCCGGAGACGACAATGCGCGCTCGCTCTCGGCATCGATGAACGCGATGATATCGGCCACGGCGGCGTTCTTGTCGGTCTGCTCACGCACCTGGGCGATGTTCTCGCGAATCGGCGTATTGGAATCGAAGATGGTCTTGTAAGCCCGCCGCACGGCGTGAATGGCCTTGCGGTCGAAACCGGAGCGCTGCATGCCGATGATGTTGAGCCCCATCAGCACGCCGGGATTACCGTTGAGCATGCCATAAGGAATGACATCGTTGCTGACCGCAGCCAGACCACCGATGAAGGCGTGATGGCCGACCCGGGTGAACTGGTGCACAGCAGCACCACCGCCCATGATCACCCGATCACCGACCGTAACATGGCCCGCCAGCATCACATTGTTGGACAGAATGACATGATCGCCGACATGGCAGTCATGGGCTACGTGGGAATAGGCGAGAAACAGCGAGTTGTCGCCGATCGTGGTCTTTCCGCCGAAGTCGGGCATGCCCGGATGCATGGTCACGCCTTCGCGGATAGTGCAGGAACTGCCGATGACGAGTTCGGTGTCCTCGCCCTTGTAATGGATGTTCTGCGGGGCGCAGCCGAGCACGGCATTGGGAAACACCTCGGTGTTGTCACCAATGCTGGTGGAGCCGAGAATGACGACATGGCTCATGATCCGGACATTGTCGCCCAGTCTGACCTTGGCACCTATATGGCAGAACGGACCGATCTCGACATTGCGGCCGAGTTGCGCGCCGTCCTCGACGATCGAAGAGGGATGGATGCGGGCCGGATGCAGGGCGGCAGGCACTGGCGTTATCATTCGGACTCGCTTTCTCCAGGAGCCAGCATGGCCCCGATATCAGCTTCAGCGGCCTTTTGGCCATCAACCATTGCTTCGCAATGGAACCGCCAGATGTTGCCGCGCTGCTTGATCTTGGTGACGTGATATTCCAGCCGGTCACCAGGCACAACCGGCTTTCGGAATTTGGCATTATCGATGGTCATGAAATAAACCAGATTCTTGCCGCCACCCGTTGCCTTGGCGCAGATCGCACCGGCAGTCTGGGCCATGCCTTCGACAATCAAAACACCGGGCATGATCGGGTTGCCCGGAAAGTGACCGGTAAAGTGCGGTTCGCTGGCGGTGACGTTCTTGATGCCGATGGCGGAATTGTCGGCATCGATGTCAATGATCCGGTCGACCAGCAAAAACGGGTAACGGTGCGGCAACAGCCGCATGATTTCCTGGATATCGGCTATTTCGAGCGTTTTCGTCGCGGCCTGCATCATTGATCCTCTCCGCTTTTCTTCACTTTTGCCTTGCCAAAGGCGCGGGCATTGGCATCGGCTGCGTCGCGCAGGAACCCGCGCATCGGCCGCGCCGGTTGTCCGCCCCAACGTGCACCGGCCGGCACATCACACGCCACGCCGCTCAATGCGGCCAGTTGGACGCCGTCACCGATTGTCAGATGTCCGCCAATTCCTGCAGCGCCACCAATCATGACGCCGTTTCCAATCGTTGTGCTGCCGGCGACTGCAACCTTGGCCACCAGCACGCAGTGACGACCTATCCGGACATTGTGGCCAATCTGAACCTGATTGTCGATCTTGGTGCCCTCACCGATGACGGTGTCATCGAGCGCACCCCGGTCGATTGTGGTATTGGCGCCAATTTCGACCTGATCCTGAATGATGACGCGGCCAATCTGGGGCACCTTGACCAGTCCGCGCGGACCGGGCGCATAGCCAAATCCGTCCTGGCCGATGCGCACGCCGGGATGAAGGATGACGTTGTTGCCGATCAACGTGTGCTGAACCGTGGCACCATGGGCAATGTGGCAGTCGCGCCCGATTCTGCAGCCCGGACCAATGGCGGCGCCAGCGGCGATAACCGTGCCGCGGCCGATTTCCGCACCGGCGCCGACAATCGCGCCGGTTTCAACGATCACGTCATTCTCAAGTCGGGCAGACGGGTCAACAATGGCGCCTGATGCCACGCCAGTCTCGCCTGTCAAACGCGACGCCGTCATCGCCGCAGGCACCAGCGCCGAACCGGCGATGGCAAAGGCGGTTTGCGGTGCCGCTGCTATCAGCGCAGCAACGCCGACCGGCACTTCATTGACAAATCGGGAGGGAACAAAGACCGCACCAGCGTGCGATTCACGCAATTGCGGCAAAGACTTGCGCGACGTCAAGAAAGTTATTTCAGAATTTCCCGCACGCGAAATCGGGGCAAGCCCGCTCACCCGGCGATCAGCAAATGCGGGGTCAGCAAGTTCCGCACCGCAAAGACCGGCGAGGTCTGAAAGCGTGATGCCTTCATGCGGGGGAAAGAAACGGGTTGTGTCCATAAAGAGACCGAATGCGAAGACCGGGTGACGTTGCCGCCACCCGTGTCAAATCAGAAGCGCGTGGAAGCGCCAAAGCCGAACTTCTTGAGGTCGTCGTAGCTTTCCTTGACCACCGGCTCGGCATAATAGACGCGCAGCGGACCGAAGGGCGAAGCCCAGGTGATACCGACGCCAACCGAAGCGCGCCAGTCCATGTTGTTGCCAACCAGGGTCTGACCACCGAAGTCAGCAGCCGCAATGTCATTGCCATAGAGCGTCGCCGCATCGGCGAAGACATTGAAGCGCAGGCCGAGATCACGTGAGACCAGCGGCATCGGCGCCGAGGCCTCGACCGTGCCGTTGAAATATGTGGTGCCGCCAGCAGCACCTACATCCGTGCCGCCATTGAAGACACGCGGGCCGATACCACGGGTGTCGAAGCCACGAATGGTTTCCTGACCGAGGAACAGGTGATCGAACACGTCCAGATTGGTGCTACCCGTCGACATGACGTGACCCGCGCCCGCTGACACCTGACCGATGACGTCGCCGGCCTCGGAGAGCATGTGGAAGTAATTCACCTTGGCGGTGGACTTGATGTAGTCGGAATCAGCACCAAACCCGGCATATTCCTGAGTGAGGCGAGCCGAAATTCCCTCGCGCGGCAAGGCGCTGTCATCCAGCGTGCTGTAGGACAGCGTGTAAGACAATGCTGCGGTATCGTGCCCACCATTTGCAACCGTGCGGTTGATGACAGCGCGTTCCGGATTTGAAATCACCGATGTGGCGGTGAAGTCGTTATATTTGGTCTGCGTATATTTGAACGCCGTCGAAAAATAGAGTTCCTCGGTGATCGGCGCGCCGATGCGCAGGTTGATGCCCTGCTTTTCTTCTTCGAAGCCGGTGTAGCTCGAGTCGGTGGTTTTGAAGATATCGAAGCCGGCTGCGAGGCGGTAGCCAAGGAAATAGGGCTCGGTAAAGGACAGGCTGTATTCGCGCGAGTCCTCGCCACCGCCAACCGAACCACGGATGAACTGTCCGCGACCGAGGAAGTTGCGCTCGGTGATGTCAACGGTAGCGGTGAAGCCATCATTGTTGGAGTAACCGCCGCCGACGCCGAATTCGCCGGTAGCCTGATCCTTCACGTCAACAATCAGAACCACGCGGTCTGGCTGCGAGCCCGGCTGGGTAGAGATCTCGACCGAGGAGAAGAACTTCAGATCTTCGAGGCGCTTCTTGGCGCGACGCACCAGAACCTGGTTGAAGGCATCGCCTTCAGACAGGTCGAATTCGCGACGGATCACGTAGTCACGGGTCCGAGTGTTGCCGCGGATTTCGATCCGCTCGACATAGGCCCGAGTGCCTTCATCAACCAGATACACCACAGAGATCGTGCGATTGTTGAAATCGCGATCGCCGCGCGGGGTGATCTGAGCGAAGGGATAGCCCTGAGTCGCAACGCGGTCGGAAATCGCCAGGATCGTGTCCTCGACGTCCTTGGCGCTGTAGACCGATCCGGAACGGGTTTCGATCAGGCCTCTGAGCGAATCGCTGTCGATGCCGGGAACCGTGCTTTCGATGCTGACATCACCGAACACATAGCGTTCGCCTTCTTCCACCGTGATGGAGACGACGTACTCGTTGCTGGATTCGTCAAGCTCGGCAAACGACGAGATGACGCGGAAATCGGCGTAACCACGGTTGTAGTAGAACCGGCGCAGTAATTCCTCATCGGCACGAAGCTTGTTTTCGTCGTAGACATCCTTGCGCGACAGGAACGACAGCATGCCCGAGCGCTTGGTGGTAATTACATCGGCAAGACGTCCGTCGCCAAAGGCCTGGTTGCCGACAAAATTGATCGCGGAAATCTTGGTGCGGTCGCCCTCGTTGATTTCAAAAGCGAGATTGACGCGGCCACCATCAACCGGAACCAGCCGGGTGGTCACGACTGCATCGGAACGACCGATGGCCGAATAGGCATCGCGGATCGACTGAACATCGGCTTCCAGGATGGCGTCGTTATAAGCGCCGAGCTGGCGGCTCTGGACGACCTGCTTGAGGGCGGCGTCCTTGAGCTTCTTGTTGCCGTTGAAAACCACCTGATTGATGATCTGGTTTTCGTCCACGGCGACGATCAGGGTCGAACCCGAGACGCTGATGCGCACGTCGGAGAACAGCCCGGTGGCAAACAGCCGCTTGACCGACTCGTCGATGTCGTTGTTGTCAAACCGCGAGCCGGTGCTGATCGTCAGGTTGCCACGAACAGTGGATGCGTCAACGCGGGAATTGCCGCGGACTTCAATGCGGTTAACAACCGCTGCTTCTGCTACCGTAACACCGGCAAGCGTCACAGCGCCCGCGCCTGCCACAATGATCCCCGCACTCAGCGCAACCGCAGAGACAGCGTTCAACAGATTTGAACCGGTTTTCATTGATCTACTTACCTTTTTTACTCGAATGCCCCAAACGGAGCACGCATCGTGAGTCATGACTAGCGCCCGTTTTACCCGCTTTTCATACACAAGCAAGGGACGGAGTTAATTTCTATTTACTTCGCCGACAGGCGTGGCCAAATCGCCACGTCTCAGCACTTTCAAGGTTAACAACCCGTTAGCACGGCTTGCCCCCCCATATCAACCAATCAACATCGACACATCATTCCAGGTCGCGAACAGCATCAGCGCCAGCACAAGGGTCAAACCGAGGCGATAGGCCCATTCCTGCGCCCTCTCGCCAGCCGGACGGCCGCGTACCGCCTCTATTGCGTAGAACACCAGATGACCGCCGTCGAGCATCGGGATCGGCATCAGATTGAGCAGACCGATGGAGACCGACAACACGGCGGCAAGCTGGATCAGCGCGGCAATACCGAGTGTCGACATGTCCTTGGAGTATTTGGCGACCCGAATCGGTCCGCCAAGCTGATCTGCCTTTTCCCGGCCGGTAATGATGTTGCCGATATAGCCGACTGTGCGGGTGACGATGTACCAGCTTTGTGCTGCCCCCTCGCCCACAGCCTCAAGCGGCCCGTATTCGCGGACGCGGAAATTACCGGCATCATTGTTGGTGATCACGCCGATACGGCCGACCTCCATCTTGTTGCCGAAATTGTCGGAGATCTCGGTGCGAACCGGCGTCAGCGTGAGGTCGACGTTTTCACCCTGGCGGTCCATGGTAATGGTGATCGGCACGCCTGGGCGAACGCTGACATAGCGCTGGACGTCGTCGAAAATATCGACGGTCACACCGTCGATCGCCACAAACCGGTCACCGGGCAAAACCCCAGCGGCCTCGGCAGCACTTGCGGGCTGAACCTGGGCCACCACCGGATCGGCAACCATCCGGCCATTGATGCCGAAGCTGACGGCAAAGATCGCAATCGCGAGAATGAAATTGGCGACAGGGCCAGCGGCCACCGTGGCCGCGCGTCGCCACAAGGCCGCGGTGGGAAAGGCGTGCGCCCGATCGTCGGTGTTCAAGTCTGCAGCACCGGCACCGCTGGGCAGGCTGGTTGCGTTCTCATCGCCCAGGAACTTGACGTAGCCACCAAGCGGGATCAGCGACAGCTTCCAGTGGGTGCCGTGCCGGTCGGTGCGGCCAATGAGTTCGGGGCCGAAACCGATCGAGAAGGTCTCGGCCTTGATCCCGCACCAACGGCCGACGAGATAGTGCCCCAATTCGTGAAAGAACACGGCGATCGTCAGCACCAGCAGAAACGGCGGCAGGGCGCTGAGGATGTTTCCAACCGATGAGGTCAGGAATTCCATGGGATTCGGATCCTTTCAGGACGCAGACAGAGGCGCGCCGGTATTGTTCCGCGTGGCGCGGCTTTATGAGTCTCGACTATAGGCCCAGCAACCTTGCGGCAAGCTCATCAGCCACGCCGGCGCGGTCGGCCAGCGGCAGCAGATTGCCGATCAAGAAGGCTGCAAATGCGGCAAAGACAAGGCCATCGACCCGATCCATGACGCCGCCATGGCCGGGAATGAGGTGGCTGGAATCCTTGGCGCCGAAGCGCCGCTTGACCCATGATTCGAACAGGTCACCGGCTTCCGAGGCCACCGCCAACGTCAACGCCACCAGCGGAATCATCCAACCGCCACCCTGACGCACCGCCATGGCAACGCCGATTCCGGCGGCAACCCCGGCGGCAGCACCGAAGATTGCGCCCGACCAGGTCTTGCCCGGCGATATGCGCGGCGCCAGCTTCGGCCCGCCGAGCGCGCGGCCGCAGAAATAGGCAAGGATATCGGTGGCCCAGACGATGGCGAACACGAACAGCATGGCAAACAGGCCGAACAGCCCCTCGCCGCGAATTTCGGCCAGCGCCAACCCGGATAGTCCGGCGTAGACAATTGCGGTCGCCGACCACAGACCGGCGCCGCGCTTAAGCCCGGCAAAGGCCGCACCGGCGGCGCCGATTACAATTGCTGCCAACGCCATCGACGGCAGAAGAACGAAGATAAACAAGGCCGTAGCCAGAATTGCCAACCAGCCGATGGCATTGGCGAGCGGCGCCTTGACCGGCGCATCGACCATCGTCGAGAACTCATAATGGATCAGCACCATGATGAGCACCGCCAGCGCCCGGAACCAGATGCCGCCTGCCCATGTCGCCGTCAGCACCAACAGCGCAAGGATTACGCCAGAAATGATGCGCAGCCGCAGTTCGGACGACATCACGACCCCACCGCGATATCAGGTGCGGAAACCGTGCCGAAACGGCGATCCCTGTGCGCATATTCATTGAGCGCTTCGTAAAAGGCCTTGCGGTCGAAATCCGGCCAAAGACAGGGGATGAACACCAGTTCCGAATAGGCAGCCTGCCACAAAAGGAAATTGGATAGCCGCTGTTCGCCGCTGGTGCGAATCACCAGATCCGGATCGGGAATGCCGGCGGTATCGACCGTGTCTGAGACGGTGTGCTCATCAATCGACGCCGGATCAAGATTTCCCGCACTCACGGCCTCTGCGATCGTGCGCACGGCGCGCACGAGTTCATCGCGGGCGCCGTAATTGAAGGCGATGATCAAGGTCACGCCGGTATTTTCGCGGGTGCGTTCCTCAGCCTCGTCGAGCAGCTTGCGGATATCGGACTGGACGGTCTCCCGGCAGCCGATCACCCGGACGCGAACATTCTCGCGGTGCAGTTCCGCCAGATCCTTGTGGATAAAGAAGCGCAGGATGCCCATCAGGTCGGAAACTTCCTGCTTCGGGCGGTTCCAGTTCTCCGAGGAAAAGGCAAACAGCGTCAAAAATTCGATCTTGGCCTCATGCGCAGTGCGGACCGCCTCGCGGACCCGCTCGACCCCGGCGCGGTGGCCGGCTGTTCGCGGTAACCCGCGCGCGTTTGCCCAGCGGCCGTTGCCGTCCATGATGATGGCAACATGCCTCGGGGTCTTTGCTGCTCGATCGGATTGCATTGTTTTGGCCTTTAATCGACTTGTAACGCGAGTCACGCCTAAACCTGCATGATTTCCTTTTCTTTCTCGACCAGCAAGCGGTCGATCTCATTGATCGTCTCATCGGTCAGTTTCTGCACCAGATCGGAATCGCGCCGGCTGTCATCCTGGCTGATGTCGCCGTCTTTTTCCGCCTTCTTGAGTGAGTCCATGCCATCGCGACGAACGTTGCGGATGGCGACGCGGGCGTTCTCTGCATAGGTGTGGGACACCTTGACCAGATGCTTGCGGCGCTCTTCGTTGAGTTCGGGCAACGGGATGCGCAGATTGGTGCCATCGACGATCGGGTTGAGGCCGAGATTGGCCTCGCGGATGCCACGGTCGACTGCGCCGACCATCTGCTTGTCCCAGACCGAGACACCAAGCATCCGTGCTTCCGGCACGGTGACGTTGGCCACCTGGTTAAGCGGCACGCGCGAGCCGTAGGCTTCAACCATCACCGGATCGAGCACATTGGCCGAGGCCCGGCCGGTGCGCAACGAGGCAATGTCGCTCTTGAACGCGGCAATTGCCCCCTCCATGCGACGTTTAAGTTCCTTCATGTCAGCGCCTTCACTCATCGCTAGTCCTTCCTGCAGTCGATGCTGCTGTGTTTACACGGAGCGCAGGGTGCGCGGCTCACGCTTCAATGATCGCGAACGATGGTCGCCCGCCCTCCGCCTGTCATAATCTTGGCAAAGGCGCCGGCCTCGTGGATCGAGAAGACCACGATCGGGATCCGGTTTTCACGCGCCAGGGCAACTGCGGCGACATCCATTACCGCGAGGCCCTTGTTGAGGACCTCGTCGTGGGTCAGGCTGTCAAAACGGGTGGCGTCGGGAACCTTCTTGGGATCGGCTGAATAGATGCCATCGACCTGGGTGCCCTTGAGAATGGCCTCGGCACCCATTTCGGCGGCCCGCAGGGCTGCGGCGGAGTCGGTGGTGAAGAACGGATTGCCGGTGCCGCCGGCAAAGATCACAACGCGGCCCTTCTGCAGATGATGCAGGGCTGCACGCTGGGAAAAGCTCTGGCAGATCTCCGGCATCGAGATAGCCGAGAGCACCTCGGTGTCGATCCCCAGCTTGCGCAGCGATGTTGCCAACGCCAGTGCGTTGATGACGGTTGCCAGCATGCCCATGTGGTCGCCGGTGACCCGATCGCCGCCCTTGGAGGCGACAGCGACGCCGCGGAAGATGTTGCCGCCGCCAACCACGACACCAACCTCGACGCCCATGGCGCGAACTTCGGCGATGTCGTCGGCGATCCTGTCGACCACGGCGACGTCAATTCCAAATCCCTGCTCGCCCATGAGGGCCTCGCCGGATGCTTTGAGGAGGACGCGTTTGAACAGGGGCTTGGATGTCATGGAAAAGTCCGAATTTCTGTGTCAGGCCCGGATACACGAAGGGCATCGCGTTGTCACGCGATGCCCTAGCGGTTTTTTCGACAATGGGATGAGGATCAGCCCTTGGCGACAGCAGCAACCTCGGCTGCGAAGTCGCTTTCTTCCTTTTCGATACCTTCGCCCAGCTGGAAGCGGACGAAACCGGCGATTTCGACGGGTGCGCCGGCATCGGCTTCAGCAGCCTTGACGGCTTCGGCAACGGTCTGGTCAGGATTGATGACAAAAGCCTGGGACATCAACGCAACTTCCTCGAAGAACTTGCGCATACGGCCTTCAACCATCTTTTCGATGATGTTGTCCGGCTTGCCCGATTCGCGCGCCTGTTCGATGAAGACGGCGCGTTCGCGGTCGGCGATGACCTTGTCGACATCATCGGAGGTCAGCGCAAGCGGGTTGGTGGCGGCGATGTGCATGGCGACCTGACGGCCGATTGCTTCCAACGCTTCAGGCTTGCCAGTCGAACGGACAGCAACGAGCACGCCGAGCTTGCCGAGGCCATCGGCGACGGCGTTATGGACGTAGGTCGAGACCACGCCATTATCGACCGACAGCTTGGCCGAGCGGCGGAAGCTCATGTTTTCGCCGATATGGGCGATGGCGTCCTTGACTGTGTCGACGACCGACTTGCCGGTCGACGCAACGGTTGCGGCACTGACCGATTCGGCGTTGCCATCGGTGGTCAAGGCGACGCTAGCGATCGAGCGGGCCAGTTCCTGAAAGCCATCATTGCGGGCCACGAAATCGGTTTCCGAATTGACTTCGACGGCAACCGCGGAATTGCCCTCGGATGCAACGGCGATCAGGCCTTCGGCAGCGGTGCGGCCGGATTTCTTGTCAGCCTTGGCGATGCCCTTGGCGCGCAGCCAGTCAACAGCGGCTTCCATGTCGCCATTGGTTTCAGCCAATGCCTTCTTGCAGTCCATCATGCCGGCGCCGGTCTTGTCGCGCAGCTCTTTTACCATTGCAGCGGTAATGCTCATCTTAGCCTCTTCATTCTAGATTGACGCCCGGTCCGGCCGGATTGGCTCACGGAAGCGCGGGATCGCCCGACAGCATGTCAACCATGCCAATAAAACATGACAGCCCGGCAAAGCACTGTGGCTTGGCCGGGCCGGTTTTGTCCGAAACCCGGAATCAGGCCTTTGCGGCTTCTTCTGCCGGTGCAGCTTCGGCCGGTGCGGCTTCCGCAGGAGCAGCTTCAACTGCAGCAGCTTCAGGGGCTGCTTCAAGCGCCGGCTCAACCGGGGCATCCATGGCGCCGAGATCGACACCGGAGGCACCCTGCTGACGGGCAATGCCGTCGATGCAGGCGCGGCTGATCAGATCGCAATAGAGCGAAATGGCACGCGAAGCATCATCATTGCCCGGGATCGGGTAATCGACAACGTCGGGATCGCAGTTGGAATCGATGATCGCAACAACCGGAATGCCAAGACGCTTGGCTTCCTGGATGGCAATGCCTTCCTTGTTGGTGTCGATCACGAACATCAGGTCGGGGGTGCCGCCCATGTCGCGAATACCGCCCAAAGCGCGGTTGAGCTTTTCACGCTCGCGCTCAAGGTTGAGGCGTTCCTTCTTGGTGAAGCCCGAAGCTTCCTGTGCAAGGATCTCGTCGAGCTTGCGCAGACGCTGGATCGAATGCGAGATCGTCTTCCAGTTGGTCAGCATGCCGCCGAGCCAACGGGCGTTGACGTAGTACTGAGCCGAACGCGAAGCTGCATCGGCAACGATTTCGGAAGCCTGGCGCTTGGTGCCAACGAACAGCACGCGGCCGCCCTTGGACACTGTGTCGGAGACCAGTTTGAGGGCCTGCGACATCAGCGGCACAGTCTGGCCGAGATCGAGAATGTGAAGGTTGTTGCGCGCGCCAAAAATGTACGGCTTCATCTTCGGGTTCCAGCGGTGAGTCTGGTGACCGAAGTGGACGCCTGCTTCAAGCAGCTGGCGCATGGAAAATTCCGGCAATGCCATGCCTATTACTCCTGTTTCCGGTTGAACCTCCGCAGGGCGTGAGCGCAAAGCGCCACCGGCGGACCGATCCGGATTTCTCCCGAACCAACCCATGCCCCACGTGTGGAATAGGCGTCGCTTACAGACTATCAAAATATTATGCAAGGGTGGCGCGGCTCAAATGTGCCGATTGCCGCCCGGTTCGCGGGGCCATGGCCAAGCCCCGACAGCCTCTTTATCGCGGCGACACCACGGACTGGAGCCGCGCGATGCACCTTGCAGCCGCGGCGACCGCTACTCGGTCGCTGCGGCTTTTTCGCTCTTCAGTCGGGATATGGTTGAGCGGCTGACGCCGAGCATGCGACCGATGGCGGCCGCGGACTTGCCGACCTTGAGCAGCGACAGCGCCTTCTGCTTCTGATGATTGGAGAGTTTTTGCGGGCGACCGGCGGAGACACCAAAGGTTTTCGGCCGGTCCTGGTCGTCGCGGCTCTTGACGTCGGCAACGGCGATCTCGAACTCGATCAGGCCGCGGACGGTCTCGATGACCCGGTCTCCGCCCTCCGACGTGGTGTCGGCCCAGGGTTCGGCGAGAGAACGGAAATAGGCGCCCTTGCGGTGAATTTTCTCGAGCAGGCGCAACAGATCCGGTGCCGAGTCGGCCAGCGAGGCCAAGCGAGTTGTGACCACCGTATCACCGGGCGAGACTTCGGCGAGAAACCTCTCGAAGCCGTCATCCGGGCCGTCGTGCGAGAAATTTTCCTCGCTCCAGACCTTGGCACAACCCTGCCCTTCCAACTGGGCCAGCTGAACTTTGCTTTGATACCATTTCGTTGACACCCGTGCGTATCCTATTTTCACATCTACTCCTCGTTGCTCAGTACCCGAGATGATTTCGGTTGACATTTTGCACGGCATTAATGACGGTATTATGCACGGCATAATGCACGACTGTTAATCTATTGTAAATTTTCATACCCGGCATGGCCGACACGTCAATATTGATTGGAGGGGGAATAGCATGACTGAGGACCTGGTGATCAAGAATCACGATCCAAGCCTTTATAATGAAGACCTGAAGCCGATTGCGATGAAGGACAGAACCTGGGGGTGGTTCGAGATTTTCAACGTCTGGGCCAATGATGTCCAAAGCCTGTTCGGCTATACGCTGGCTGCGTCGCTGTTTTTGACCTTTGGCCTGAATGGCTGGACGGTGTTTGCGGCGATCATGGTTGCCGGCATATTCGTCATGTGGCTGGTCAATCTGATGGGTGAGCCGAGCGTCAAATACGGCATTCCCTTTCCGGTTATGGCGCGCTCCAGCATGGGCATTAGGGGCGCCAATCTTCCCGCTGTGCTGCGCGCCATCGTGGCGATCTTCTGGTATGGTGCACAAACCTATTTCGCCTCCACGGCGGTAGCTCTATTGCTCAAGGCACTGTTCGGCGCTTCGGGTGACGCCATGTTCCTTGGTATGGGCGGGCTCGACTGTATTGCCTTCCTGATGGTCTGGGTGTTCCAGATCTGGCTGTTCTGGAACGGCATCGAGTGGATCACCAAATTTCTCAATTTTGCAGGCCCGTTTGTCTATGCGGTGATGATCCTGCTTGCCGGCATCATCTGGTGGAAGGCCGGCAACGGGCTGTTTTCGGAACTGGGAACGATCTTCCAGGGCACGGGCAGCTATGAGGGCAGCTCGTTTACGGCGTTTCTCGCCATCGTCGGCACGATGATTGCCTATTTCGCCGCCGTTGTGATCAATTACGGCGACTTTTCACGGTTCGTGAAAACCCAGGGAGAAATGAAGAAAGGCAATTTTACCGGTCTTCCGCTCAACATCGCCTTCTTCTCAGCCATCGCGTTGATCGTGACTGCCGGCACCGTGGCCATCTGGGGTGAGGCGCTGACCAACCCCACCGACATCATTGCCCGGGTCGATTCGTTACCGCTGACGGTGCTTGCGGCACTTATGTTCTTTGCCGCGACGGTGGGGATCAATCTGGTGGCAAACTTCATCCCGCCGGCCTACGACCTTGCCAACCTCTACCCGAGCAAGATCAGTTTCCGCATTGGCGGATTGATCACCTCGGGCTTTGCGCTGGTCATCGGCGGGTTGTGGGTCTCGGTCATCAGTCAGATCGGCATCTTCAATTTCGTCAATACGCTCGGCGCGATCCTGGCCCCGGTCTACGGCATCATGATTGTCGACTATTACATGATCAAGAACGGCAAACTTGACGTCCAGAAGCTGTTTTCGACCGATCCGAACGGCGCGTATTTCTATGATAATGGCTGGAACAAGCGGGCCCTGATCGCCTTTGCGCTGACTTCGATATTTTCAGTCGCAACCGTCTGGCTGCCGGCGCTGGAGTTCCTGTCCGGGTTCTCCTGGGTGATCGGCGCAGCACTGGGTGGCCTGGTCTATTTCTTCGTCACCAAGAAATAGCCGAGACAGATCACATGAATTGCAAAGGGGGCGTCCGGTGGGCGCCCCTTTCTGATTGCCGTCAGTCGGGATTTTTGTCGAACCAATCGACGATTGCCGGCATGCTGCTTTCAAAGCCCCCTGGGATGAAGAAATTGAGCAAACCGGCGCGCCGATCGGTGCGATTGCGGAAATCATGGGTAACGGTGGCCGGGATCCTTATGAAATCGCCGGGACCGAATTGCTGCCACTCTTCACCGATCAGAATGCCGGGCGCCCCTTCAAGCACGTAAAACACCTCGTCATTGGCCTCGTGGCTGTGCGCGCCGACGCCTTCCGTCCCCGGCTCCATCCACCATTCCGAAACACAGTAGCGGCTACCGGTCTCGCCCTCGTCGGCCTTGAACAGCGCTGTCATCTTCCCGAGATCGTAAGAACGTCCCTCGCCGCTTCTGAGAATAATTGTCTCCGCCATCGGCATGCCTCCGCTGCTGATCCAGGCAGCAAGAAAACACCATTTCGGAAAGAGCTACAAACTCAAAGACACATCACAAACAGCCTTTGCCGGTTCACACTCAAGTCTGCTCAGAAAAGGCCGTTGCCGTTCTCTGAGTGATCGCCAATCACTTGCAACACATCCCAATGCTCGACGATCTTGCCGTTGTCATCGAAGCGGAAGATGTCGATGCCGGCGTAGTCATCACTGCCGGGCCAGACCTGGTGGCAATGCAGCACGACGAAATTGTCTTCGGCGATGGCGCGTTTGAAATGGGTGAGCTTGCCCGGAAATTCCTTCGCCATCCGTTCGAAATAGGCGATGAAGGCTTCCTTGCCGTCGGCGACATGGGGATTGTGCTGGATATAGTCGTCGCCGGCGAACTGCTCGATCGCCGCGCGCGGCTCGCACTTGTTGAACATCATGTCGTAAAACGCGATCGCGTTTTGCTTGTTGCTGCCGGCGTCGGTGGCCATGGTGCGTTCCTTTGTGGTTTTGCGGAGGTGGCCTTCGCAGCCCGGCGCATGACGCTACGGGTGAAACGGCAGCCAAATCGGCGACCTCCCGGATAAACTCGTGACGCACCTATGGAATAGGTGCTGCGTGCAGGCAACAGGCCGGATTAGCAATTTCGACGGGTGTGTACTGGCGCACACCAGCCCGTTGGCGCCACCTATTGCTTGCACCAATAGAATTTCTCTGTCGTATTGGTAGCGTGGCGCGCCCGAAAAACTTGGCGAGCGATTGCATCGGCGCTGATCTTTTCGGGAAGTTCTCGACGGCATTCGTTTTCTGACAAATTTTATTCTCCGGTCATTGAGAATTTCGATGATCTTTCTTTTCGTTGATTTAGGGACTACCGACCATGCGAGATCCGAAACTATCAACCGCCCTGGTTTGTGGCCTGTTCACATCGGCCATACTGCTGACCGCCGCCGCCCAGGCCGAGTATCAGCCAGGCGACGCCAGATGTCAGCCGCACGTCGTGTGCTATGCGGCCTGCGTCGATGGCAAGACACATGGCTTTGATGATTCACGGGTTAGTCCCGGTCGGCAGGAATACAAGGAAGCAGCCAAGGCTGCCGACAAGATCTGTGCCGCACAGTGCAGCGCAGAACCCCAAGGGCGCGAAGACGATGTGCGCAAGGCCTGCGCCATCGACTCGTACGAGGCTCTCTTGCGCGGCGACATCACCATCGTCAATTAGACCCTCACACAGCCTGGCGGGTTTCCAGCCTGCGGACCGGATAGCGGTACCCGGGCGCGGCGGCAGAATGCACGCCCATCACGCCGGTACGGGTGTGACCACGGGAACCGTCCATTGTTCGATGTCGTCGCGTTCGCCGATCAGCGCCAGTCCATGGGCGATCGAGATCAGTTCGCCGCCGGTCTCAATGCAGTCGGCGGCAAAGCGCTCTGCAAAGATGTTTCGGACCGCCGGGACGAATGAAGTGCCACCGGTAAGAAAGACCTTGTCGACGGCGCCGGCAGCGGTGCCGGTCTTTTCCAGGACATCGTCGAGCGCTGCGGTGATGGCTGCCAGATCGGCCTCGATCCAGGTTTCGAAATCCTGCCGTCTCACAATCTTTCGGCCGGCCGCGCCCAGCGGCGAAAACTCGAATTCGGCCTCCTCTGCGCCCGACAGCGCCATCTTGGTTGCCGATACCGCCTGGTGCAGCTGGTAGCCCTCGTCATGCTCGATCAGATCGATGAACAGTTCGAGCTTGTCCGGTTCCACCGCCTGGCGGACCAGCGCCTTGAGGTCAGCATATTCCTTGGTGGTCTTGAAGATCGACAGCTGGTTCCAGCGCGAGAAATTGCGGTAGTAATTTCCCGGCACATCCAGCCTCTTGCCGAAGCTCTTGAACTGGCTGCCTTTTCCAATTTCAGGCGCGACCAGATGATCGATCATGCGGGCATCGAACTGGTCGCCAGCCACGCCGACGCCGGACTGACCGACCGGAATGGCGCTGACGCGACCGGCTTTGGTCTCGAACCGGATCAGCGAGAAATCGCTGGTGCCGCCGCCGAAATCAGCCACCAGCACGGTGGCGTCGTGCGTCAGATTTTGCGCGAAGTAAAAGGCCGCGGCCACCGGCTCGTAGACATAATGGAGCTCCGGAAAACCCAAGCGTCCGAGAGCTTCGCTGTAGCGGCGAATGGCCAGATCTGCATCCGGATTGGCGCCGGCAAAATGCACCGGGCGTCCGGTGACGATGCGGCTGACCGGAGATGGCCAGTTATCGCCTGCATAGTTTTCCAGCCGTTTGAGGAAGACCTCCATCAGGTCCTCGAACTGAAACCGGCGCGCATGCACCAGTGTGCCCTGAAACAAAGGGGACGCCGCAAAGGTCTTGATCGACTGCAGGAAGCGGCACTCGCCGGGATTATCGATGAAGGTGCTGATGGCGGAGGAACCGGCTTCTACCTGCAAGGCGCTGGCGCCAAGTTGCGGATCCTTGATGAAGGAGAGCGCGGTGCGCATGGTGTCGCTGGAGCCGGCGGGAGAGTCGAACCGAATTGACGCTGTCTCCTCCCCCTGGGCCCGTTGCGCCAGCACAGTGTTCGTCGTGCCAAAATCGAGCCCAAGCGCATTCGCCACAGCTGATGCTCCATTCTGTCTTGCGGTTGATATGAGGTCGTGTGGCACCGCGAAGCGGACACCAAAGAGCGGGCCTCATGCCACAGCGAGGCAACGCCGTCCACCCGGCAGCGGTTGGATCGCAAAACCAATCGGGGATCATCAAGACGCTTTGGCGATCACAAATACGGAAACAGGGCCCACATGTTCCAGCGTCATCACGCAAACAACCGGTTCACTGCGGCTGATGCCCGCACGAGGCCTGGCTTCGGCCGGCAAATCCCTGACTGTGACCCGCAGGCGCACTATCGGTCGCTATTTGGAGCAGCCCGGTCCGGCTATTCCTTGCACGGCGCCGGGTCGTACATATCAAGCTGCGCCAGTTGGCCTTCCAGCACGAAATCGCCGTAATCCATGGTCAGGTCGCGGGTGACGCCATTCTCGTAAAGCTTGAAAGCGATCGAATAGACAGGCAGACCATCGCCCTGGGCCTGTTCCTCGAAATAGGACATCGATACCGGCCAGAACGCTTCATCGGCGAAGGCACCTGCCTTCTTGGCTTCCGCGTCGCCGCTCTCGGGCGTTTGCTTTTCACCCAGCACGGTGGTGGTGATCATCGCCTTGTCGCCCTCGTCGGAGCCGTCATAGATACGCGATTCATAAAACCGTTCACCATTCTTGGCATGATCGATCATTTCGATCATGTGTTCGGTAGGAAAAAGCGCCTCGGGGATGTCGAGCGCCACCTTGTCGGGCTCTTCCAGCGTTACCGCCAGGCCCTCGCCCTTGGCCTCGGCGGCGCCGCGAATTTCGCGGTCGAGCTGCTGATTGACATAGGAGCGGGTGACAAAGCGGAAGCTGCGGTCACGGATATCCTCAAACGTCGTGGTCTGCTGATCGGTCACGCGCGAATCATCGGCGGTGGCTATCTCGGTGACAAAGCGAAAACTCACGGTGTAGCCCTCGCAGGCCGAGCCATTGAACTCATAGACCATGCGGCCGACCATGTTGGAGATACCAGATCGCTCGGACGCATCCTTGAGCGACAGATCATAGACCGCACGGTGGGCGGCAAGCGTCGCCGCCCCGGCCTGGGCGGCAGTGGTGGCGGGCGCAATCGCAAGGGCTGCGAGTGACGCGGTAACAAGCAAGCGCATCAGGTTTTCTCCTGTCGAATCCTGTGGCGATGTTATAAGACCAGTCACGGCAAAAGCGAGGCGGAACTTCGTTGATCCGGTGATTCCGGCCGAAAACCCCCGCATGTCCGATCAATAGCCAAATTAGCTAGATGGAGCCTACCATGACCGACAGCATTCAATCCCGCCTCGACGCCCGCAACATTGTGCTGCCGGAGGCCGCCGCACCGGCTGCCAATTACCTGCCTTACGTAATCAGTGGATCGCTGCTGTTCGTCTCGGGGCAACTGCCGCTCAAGAACGGCGCGCTGACCGCCACCGGGCTCTTGGGCCGTGATCTCGACGTGGCAACGGCCGAAAAGGCTGCGGAACTGTGCGCGATCAACATCCTGGCACAGGCCAAAGCCGCACTTGGCGGCGATCTCGATCGGATCGTGCGGGTGGTCAAGCTCGGTGGTTTTGTCGCCTCCGAACCCTCATTTACCGATCAGCACCTGGTGATCAACGGCGCCTCGAACCTGATTGCCGAGATCCTTGGTGACGCAGGCAAGCACGCCCGCGCTGCCGTCGGCACCGCCAGCCTGCCGCTCAATGCGGCGGTCGAGGTCGATGCCATCATCGAGATCCGATAAGAGGCAACCCCATGGAATCCGAACACACCGACCTTCTCTGGCTGATCTCCCGGCCGATCGCCCATCGCGGCTATCACGACATGAACCAGACCATCTGGGAAAACACCAGGAGCGCCTTTGCGCGGGCGATCGAGGGTGGCTACGCGATCGAGTGCGACGTGCATATCGCCACCGATGGCGTGCCGGTGGTGTTTCATGATGACGACCTCGAACGGCTGTGCGGGTTGCGGGGCGACGTGCGGGCAAAGACATCGAAGGAACTGGCGCAACTCTCCATCGGCGGCACCGCCGACCGGATCCCGTCGCTGCCAGATCTGCTCAAGCAGGTGGACGGCCAGGTGCCGCTGGTAATCGAGCTGAAGGCTCGGCCTGGCGACGACGAGGGCCTGGCCGACGCGGTGGTCGAGTGTCTCGAAGGCTATGACGGACGGGTGGCGCTGATGAGCTTCGATCACGCATTGTTGCGTGATCTCAAGGCGGCCGGCGCCACCTGCCCGCTTGGCCTGACTGCGGAAGGGGTCAAACCCGAAACCGCCTTCGTGCATGAAGAAGCGATGCAATTGGGGCTGAACTTCATCTCCTATTGCGTGCATCACCTGCCCAACAGCTTCATCGAGGCGCAACGGGCGCAGGGCGTGCCGATCATTACCTGGACGGTGCGCAACACCAATGCCGTCGAGCTGACCCACAAGTATGCCGACCAGATGACCTTCGAGGGGTTTGATCCGGACGAGCTTGAAGAAGACTGACCTTGTCAATTTGCTGTCAGTTCATACGTTAAGGACCACCCCGTTGCGGATGCCAGGCAAGGGTGGATCGGAGTCCCATGAGCACTGAAGAGAATGCGCACACGCTTACCACCATCGACGGCATGCATGCGGTCACCGCAGATGAGTGGAGCCGTTTAGGTGGCGCATCAAGGGGTTCTGAAGCTGAATCCGGAATTCCCTATAACCCTTTCGTAAGTCACGCTTTTTTGTCTTCACTTGAAGAATCAGGTTCGGTATCGGCGGAGACCGGCTGGCTGCCAAGGCACATTGTTCTGCGCGGCCCGGAGGGTGATCTGCAGGGGGCGATGCCAGCCTATATCAAGAGCCATTCGATGGGCGAATATGTGTTCGACCATGCGTGGGCCGACGCCTTTCAGCGGGCCGGCGGGAACTATTATCCGAAGCTCCAATTCGCAGCACCCTTCACACCGGCGACCGGGCCGAGGCTGTTGGTGAGGCCGGGCCCGGGTGCGGAATCGGGGCGCCGCGCGCTGGCCGCCGGCGGGAGATCCCTGTGCACCCAGTTGGGGTTGTCGTCAGCGCATGCGACCTTCGTGCCGGAGGCGGAACTGGCGGCATTCGAGGCCGAGGGCTACCTGCATCGCACCGATCAGCAGTTCCATTTCCACAATGAGGGCTATGGCAGTTACGAGGATTTTCTCGCCACGCTAGCGTCGCGCAAACGCAAGCAGTTGAGGAAGGAACGCCGCAGCGCACTTGAGGGCGGCATCGAGATCGAGTGGCTCAGTGGCGCCGATCTGAGCGAAAGCGTGTGGGATGTCTTTTATGAATTCTACATCGACACCGGCAATCGCAAATGGGGGCGGCCCTATCTAACACGGCCGTTCTTCTCGCTGATCGGCGAGCGCATGGCCGAAGATGTGCTGCTGATAATGGGCAAGCGTGAAGGGCGCTATATCGCCGGCGCGATCAACTTCATCGGTGGCGATTGTCTCTATGGCCGGCACTGGGGCTGCGTCGAGGATCACCCGTTCCTGCACTTCGAGGTGTGCTACCATCAGGCAATCGATTTCGCCATCGCCAAGGGCCTGAAGCGGGTCGAGGCCGGCGCCCAGGGCGAACACAAACTCGCGCGCGGTTATCTGCCGGCGACCACCCATTCTGCCCATTACATTGACCATCCCGGGCTCAGGCGCGCGGTGGCCGACTATCTGGCGCGCGAACGCGAGGACGTTGCCCATATCGGCGCGGTGCTGGCCGAACATGGACCGTTCCGCAAAGGCGGTACGGAAGCAGGCTCAGAAGGCGAATAGCGCCCTGCCCTTGCCCGCGGCGACCTGGTAGGCAACCGCGGGCCCGCGTCCGTTTCCATTCAGTCGTAGCCCATTGGGCGTGCGTGATCGGCCGGTTACGGCAACGTGCCAAATGCGGGCGACGGGTATTCCGCCGAACGATCCTCAGGCAATAATCCGTTCGACGCTTGAAACAGCCCTGAGTAGCCTTTTGTCATCACCGCCGATGCTGGAAAGCAGCAAGCTGACAGGCATATCGTCCTCTCCACTTCCGCAGGGCATCGCCACGCCCGGCAGATTGAGCAGGTTGCCGATCATCGTGTTGCGCAGCGTTTTCAAATTGACCTTGTGAAACAGCGCCTTGTCGGCTTCCAGCGGGGCAATCCGCGGCGCAACATGGGCCACGGTCGGCATGATCAACATGCGGCCATCAAGCAGATCGGCGGTTTCGCGCTGCAACGCCGCACGACCGTTCTGCAGCGACAGGAGGTCGTGCGCCAGCATCTGTTTTCCGGGCATGATGCGGTCAACCACGCGCTCGTCGATGCGGCTCACCTGTGGGCCGTCGACAAGTTCGCGGTGAACAAGATAGGCTTCCGCCGCGGCGATCGAGCCATGGCTGGCACTGAGCGCGGTCATTTTTGCAAAGGGCGCGAACGGCCCACGCTCAATCTGCGCACCGGCGCGTGCCAGAGCCTCGACCGCGACCTCGAAGGCAGCGGCGATTTCGGGCTCGAGATCATCGAGCACGATGGTTTCGGGCACGTAGAGTCTTAGAGCGGAAACCTCCATCGGCTTCGGCGTGACGATATCACGGCCCAGCATCGCCGCGGCGATCAGAGCGCAATCTTCAACCGAGCGGCCGAGTGGGCCGACTGTATCGAGCGTTGCCGACAGCGGAAAGACGCCATCCTTGGGCACGAGCCCCTGGGAGCTCATGTAGCCGGTGATGCCATTGAACGCCGCAGGTACCCGCACAGATCCGCCGGTGTCGGTACCGATGGCGCAAGGGCTCATGCCCGATGCGACGGCCACGCCAGAGCCCGACGACGAGCCGCCGGGAACGCGCGGTTCGCCCGTGCCGCGCGGATTGACCGGCGTGCCGTGATGCGGGTTCAAACCCAAGCCCGAATAGGCGAATTCGGTCATGTTGAGCCGCCCCAGATTGACCATGCCGACGGCCGTCAGATTATGAACCACGCGGGCATCGCGCGACGCAGGCGCTGCACTTGCCATCACTGCGGAGCCGGCGGTAGTGGTTTCGCCAGCCATGTCGATGAGATCCTTCCAGGCCACGGGCACGCCATCGAGCGGTGACAGCGGCCGCCCAGCAGCCAACCGTGCATCGGCCCCACGCGCTTCAGTCATCGCCCGCTCGGCTGTTGCCTTTAGGAAGACCGGTGAGGCCTGTGCGGCGATCCGGTCAAGACAAAGCTCAGCCAGTTCCTGGGCCCCGCCTCTTCGAGCGGCAAGCGCGCGGCCGATCTCGGCTGCGGATTTTGACGAGAGATCTTCGATGCTGGACATGGCAGGCTTCCTGTGTGTGTTTGCAATCCAGATCTAGCATATCAATCGACGACAGATATGCGTCAATTTGGAGCGGTAATTTCACTCGGCCAAGGCCACTACAGCAAGGGCCGCAAGGGTGGCTGACCACCAGCTCTGGTTGGTGGTGGGTGTCGCTGTCGCACCTCAAACGGGCCGATGGACGTCATCGTGCATGTCAATCACTATGAACCTGCCATGCGCTGTCGGCGGCTTGACCGTTGGTCCCGGCAGGGTACAAACAAGGTCATCCGACCATCAACCAGAGGCCAAGCCGATGACCGCCCCCAGCTATGACAACGCCAATGTATTTGCGAAGATCCTGCGCGGCGAGATCCCTTCCGAGCGACTCTATGAAGACGCCCACACGCTGGTGATCATGGACATCATGCCGCGCGGCGAAGGCCATTGCCTGGTGATCCCGAAAGCCGCTGCCCGCAATATCTTCGATGTCGAAACTGACAGCCTGGCCAAAGTGATGGAAACCACGCAAAAGATGGCGCGAGCGGTGATGAAGGCATTTGCTGCCGATGGCGTGACCATCCAGCAGTTCAACGAGAGCGCCGGCGGCCAGGTGGTGTTTCACCTGCATGTGCATGTGATTCCGCGCTTTGAGGGCGTGGCTCTGAAGCCCCATACCGGGGCGATGGAAGACATGGCCGTGCTCAAGACCAATGCCGACAAGATCCGCGCCGCGCTCGGCTGAACAAGACGTCAGTGTTTCGGGGCCTGTTCATGAGGGCATGCCGATAACGCGGGCGATCAAACGTTGATACCCTCAGGCAACCAGCTTCTTGTGTTTGGCGAAGGGGCTGAGTCCGAGCCAGGTCTGCATGGTCGAGACGATGTCGGTCGCCCCGAGCAGTTCCACGCTGTCGCGCGCGCTTGCCAGTGTGCTCACCCCCATCCAGATCGCGGTCATGGTTCGCAGGTCGGTGGTGACGTAAAGATCGATCTCGAAGCCGGGATCGGCCCAGCACAGATCGACCTCGCCTTCAGGCTCGATCACCAGCCACCAATGACTTTTGGAGGATGGCAGATCGGAATACAGAAACTGAACTACGGTGCGGTGCGGCGGAAGTGGCGTCGGATTGAGATTGCGGCGCATGTCCCACATCAGCAGCGACGGATCGAGATTTCTGAGCGAAAGCGACGATTCCACCCATTTCTGCCCCCATTTGCCGACCGCCTCGATCACCGGCAGCAAATCCTTTCCCGCTGCGGTGAGATGGTATTCGAAAACACCCTTCTCCGTGTGGAGTGGCCGACGCTCGACCACACCTGACAGTTCTAGTTCCTTCAACCACGTCGACAGCAGCGCGGGTGACATCTTCGGCACGCCCCGGCGTAGATCGTTGAAGCGGGTGGTTCCGGCCACCAGTTCGCGCACAAGGATCAATGTCCAGCGAGTGCAGAGCACTTCCGACGCCATCGCGACCGGACAGAATTGCTTGTAGCTAGCCTGTGCCATGTTTGTCTCCAATCGCCGGCAAGCTTACGGCAGTGCTTGCCCGCGAACCAGTTCAGAAACTGTACCAGGCGCTTCAGACTTGCGACTGGAATGATGTGCGGCGGTTGCGGCAGGTTTGACCGGCAGACCCGAGAAGCTGATTTTCGCGGTCCCAAACCGAATGGAGAACATCATGAGCGTCTTTCTGATCGCCGACATCAAGGTTACCGATGATGGATGGGTGGGTGAATATGCGGCCAATGTGCACAGGCTTGTCGAAAAACACGGCGGCAAGTATCTCTCGCGCAGCGGCAATATCGAGACCTTGGAGGGGGCCGACAAGGACAGTACTCTGATTGCGCTGCTGGAATTTCCAAATCGTCAAGCTGTCGACGACTTTGCCCAAGATCCCGACTACGCGCCCTATGGCAGGGCACGGCAGGCTGGAAGTGTGAGCAATTTCCACCTGATCGACGACACCGACATCGCCGGTACGATTTCCTATTTGCCGGCCGGTTGAACACGACCTGCGTGGGGCCGACGAAACCGGTTCCGCGCGGTACTGCCTTGGTTTTGCGACATTGTCGGGTCATGAGCGGGAAACCCGAACCCATGCGAGGCCGATATGCAGACCGCCCTGATTCTCATGACCATTCTCGGCTGTGACGACACCGCCACCCAGTGCCACTATGTCGAAATGCTGGACCGACGCTGGGCCACCATCCAGACCTGCGATGCGGAAGCGGGAAACCGGCTCAAGGATTATTCCAACCTCGATTATCCGGTGGTGGTCGCCGTGTGCCAATCAGCCGACGATACCGGCCTTGCCGAACTGGCCGCTGACGAGGGTGGCGAGCCTGCCGCCGAGCCCGTCGCCGCCACAGACGGGGTTCCGGTGCCGCCGGCCGATGTGCCCGAACCGGTGATTGCCGCAACTTCGCCGGAGATCACGATGACGGAACCGGCACTAGCCGCCACGCCCGAAACCACCGAACAGGCGGTTGATGCGCCGCTTGCTGCGGCAGAACCGCATCCGGGGCTTACCGCACGGGTGTTGCAGCGGGTTCAGGACGTGCTGCCAGAAACCGCAAGCGTCAAATCATTGATCACAGAGCCGGTGCATTTCGTCACCGGAAGCTATTCCTGGGTGGCGCAGCGGTTCGACAAATAGCACCAAAATCCGCGCATCGCGGCCGCTTATCCGGACAGCAATTGCCCGCCGATCAGCACGCCGACGGCAACGACAATACCGATCCAGATCCTTTTTCCGCCAATCAGGAAGGCGGAAAAGCCGATCGCCACGGCAAACAGCCGCAGCGCCACCGACACGTTCTTGAGTTCGCCGGTGGGATACAGGATCAGTTTGGCAATGACAGCGGCAACCAGCGCGGTAGCAACGGCGCGGACCCAGACCAGCGCTGCCGATTCCTGTTTGAGACGGTTGCCAATCAACACCCCGAGCCAGCGCCAGATATCGGTGGCGATCCAGCCGGCGATGAGAATGAACAGATAGGGCCACCACCAGGCATCAAAGCTCTCGTAGGTGATCATGATCGCGCGCCCCGCTTCCACAACAGGTCAGCCAGAAATGCCAGCGTGCCGCCAACAACGCCGGCATAGAGGATGTCAAATTCGGGCGCGACCTGGTGGAACAGTGGCCCTAGCGCCAATCCGAAGATCATGGCGATGTGCCCTGCCCGCTCGCGGGTCGAGGCCCAGATCGAGGTCAGGAAATAGACCGGCGTGAGGAAGAACAACGCCCCGGCGAACATTGCCGGCAGGTTGGAGACTGTTGAATAAACCACCGCAACCAGCACGATATTGGCCGATGTGACGGTGATGCCGAAACCCGCGAAAAACGCCACACGGTACTCGCGCGGCACATTCTTGATGCGCTCCATGGTGAAGACGTAGGCCGTAATCGCGATGAAATGCGACAGCAACAGCAACAGCCAGGTCGGGGTCTTTGCCGTGCGTATCTCAGGGATCAGGGCCGCGACCATCGGCATCAGCCGTATCGACGACAATGCCACGGTGATGAAGGCGGCGGGCAGCGAAGCGCCAGCGAGAATCGAGCCAACCAGCAGCACCTTGGCCGGCAAGGCCCAGATCATGCCGGTCATGAACACGGTTTCGCCAAACGGAATGCCTGCCTCCACCGCGAAGCCGCAAAAGCCGACGAAGGCGCTCATCAGGATCAGCGCGGGAAGAGAGACGATGCCACGCGCGCCGCTCAAAAACCAATGAACGTTACGCAGCTGGGACGGATTGCTCATGCATCCCTGTTAGAGATTTTGTACCGCACCGCAACTTGTTTTTTGCCTGACGAACGGTCGAAGCGAGGGCTTGGGTGTCGCTTGGTAGCACAACGTGCCTCCGCTGGCGCAAGGCCCTGCCCCGATCCGAGGCCGCGCTGGCCGGTCAAACGCAAACACCCCGGCGCGAACCGGGGTGTCTGATTATTGGCAATGCTGTTTCAGCCTATTTCTTGCGCGGCACTTTCGGCACCGCAGAAGTCGACCGTTTCGGAGCTGGTTTTTCCGCCACTGCGGCCGCCTTGGGCGCTTCTGGCTCGGGCGACGGCTTGGGGCTGCCCTTGCCGCCTGCACCACCACGCGGTTTGGAGACGGTTTTTGCAGTTGCGGTCTTGGCTTTGGCCTTGGCCGGCGCCCGCTTCTTGGCGGGAACCTTTTCCTTCTTCGGCTTGACCGGGACTTCGGCCGGGATCGCCTCGAGGATCAGTCCGTTGCTGCCATCGGCTTTTTCGCCAACGGTGACCTTGACCGTGCCGCCATGCTTGAGCTTGCCGAACAGAAGCTCGTTGGCGAGTTCCTTCTTGATGTTCTCCTGGATCACCCGGCCCAAAGGCCGCGCACCCATGCGTTCATCATAGCCCTTCTCGGCGAGCCAGCCGATGGCATCCCCGCCCAAATCAAAGGTGACATTGCGTTCGGCCAGTTGGGCTTCAAGCTGCATGACGAATTTCTGCACCACCATGTGCACCACCTTGGCCGGCAGCGAACCGAAGGCGATGATCGAGTCGAGACGGTTGCGGAATTCCGGCGTGAACAGCCGGTTGATCGCTTCCATGTCGTCGCCTTCGCGCTTGGACGAGCCGAAACCGATGGCGGACTTGGCAGCATCTGCCGCGCCCGCATTGGTGGTCATGATCAGAATGACGTTGCGGAAATCGATCTTCTTGCCGTTGTGATCGGTGAGCGAGCCGTGATCCATGACCTGCAACAGGATGTTGAACAGGTCGGGATGGGCTTTCTCGATCTCGTCGAGAAGCAGCACACAATAGGGGTGCTGGTCGACGCCATCGGTCAGAAGGCCGCCCTGATCGAAGCCGACATAGCCCGGAGGCGCACCAATCAACCGCGAGACGGTGTGGCGTTCCATGTATTCGGACATATCGAAGCGCAACAATTCGACGCCAAGCGAGGCGGCCAACTGCTTTGCAACTTCGGTCTTGCCGACGCCGGTGGGGCCGGAGAACAGATAGGAGCCGATTGGCTTGTCGGGTTCGCGCAAGCCTGCACGCGCCAGCCGGATTGCCGCCGTCAGCGCCTCGATTGCGGCGTCCTGACCATAGACCACCGAGCGCAATTCCTTGTCGAGATTGGCGAGAACGGTCTCGTCGTCCTTCGACACGGTCTTGGCCGGAATCCGGGCCATGGTGGCGATGGTGTGTTCGATTTCGGCGTCGGTCAGCGTTTTCTTGCGGCTCTTTTCAGGCAGCAACATCTGCGCGGCACCGGTTTCGTCGATCACGTCGATCGCCTTGTCAGGCAGCTTGCGGTCGGTGATGTAGCGCGCCGAAAGCTCCACTGCAGCCTTGATCGCCTCGTCGGTATAGGCAACCTTGTGATATTCCTCGAAATAGGGTTTTAACCCCTTGAGGATCTCGATGGTATCGGGGATCGTTGGCTCGTGGACGTCGATCTTCTGGAAACGGCGGACCAGTGCCCGGTCCTTCTCGAAGAACTGACGGTATTCCTTGTAGGTGGTCGAACCGATACAGCGGATCGCGCCGGACGACAGCGCCGGCTTGAGCAGGTTGGATGCGTCCATGGCGCCGCCGGATGTGGCACCGGCGCCGATCACGGTGTGGATCTCGTCGATGAACAGCACCGCGTCAGGCAGATCCTCAAGTTCCTTGACCACCTGCTTGAGACGTTCCTCGAAATCGCCGCGGTAGCGGGTACCGGCCAACAATGTGCCCATGTCGAGCGAATAGATGACGGCATCGGCGAGCACATCGGGGACATCACCCTCGACGATGCGCTTGGCGAGGCCTTCGGCGATGGCAGTCTTGCCGACGCCGGGGTCGCCCACGTAAAGCGGGTTGTTCTTGGAACGGCGGCAGAGGATCTGGATGGTGCGGTTGACCTCCTCGGTGCGCCCGATCAACGGATCGATGCGACCGGTTTTGGCCTTCTCGTTGAGATTGACGCAATAGGCGGTCAGCGCGTCCTGGCCCTTTTTCTTGGTGCCTTCCTCGCCCTGCACTTCGGGCTTGGCGGAATCAGGTTCGGGTTCCTCGACCCCACGGACAGGACGGGCTTCGGCCGATCCCGGGCGCTTGGCAATACCGTGGGAGATGAAGTTGACCGCGTCATAACGGGTCATTTCCTGCTCCTGCAGGAAATAGGCCGCATGGCTCTCGCGCTCGGCGAAGATCGCCACCAGCACATTGGCGCCGGTGACTTCCTCACGGCCCGATGACTGGACATGGATGACGGCACGCTGAATGACGCGCTGAAAGCCGGACGTGGGTTTGGAATCCTCATCGTAACCGGTGACCAGGTTGCCAAGTTCCTTGTCGACATAATCGCCGACAGTACGGCGCAACTGGTCAAGATCGACGTTACAGGCCCCCATGACCGCGGCCGCGTCGGGATCTTCGATCAGCGCCAGCAGCAGGTGCTCGAGCGTGGCATATTCATGATGCCGCTCGTTGGCATAGGTCAGCGCCTGATGGATCGCCTTTTCGAGACTGTTTGAAAAGCTGGGCAAGTTCAGATCCTCATTTCTTTTCCATCACGCATTGCAGCGGATGATTATTCATGCGGGCAAAATCCATCACCTGTGTCACTTTGGTTTCAGCCACTTCGTAGGTGAACACTCCGCACTCGCCGACCCCGTGATTATGCACATGCAGCATGATCCGCGTGGCCTGATCGCGGTCTTTCTGGAAAAATCTCTCAAGCACATGAATCACGAACTCCATCGGGGTGTAGTCGTCATTAAGCAGCAAAACCCGGTAAAGAGACGGCTTCTTTACCTGGGGCTTGGTCCGGGTGATCACGGAGGTCCCCCTGTCGGGGCCGCCGTTTCCGGTTTTCTTGTCCGCTTGCAAGCGTGTCCGGTTCGCGCTGTCGTTCACTCTGGCCATGTCCTGTCATTTGCAACCAGCGCTTCGCTCATGCGACGCACCGTACTCTTGCCCTAACTTAATCTTTCCTGCGCCGATTTTAAGCCCCCTTGGCTTGGGAAGAAAGAGATTTCCCGCCTGAGGCTCAAACACGAAAAACCCGACCGCACTAATATGCGACCGGGTTAAATCAATCCACGTCAATTCGCGCAACCACCGTCACCGGCGGATGGCCAATCGGGATTAAGCAGTTGCCTTGGCGGCAGCGGCTTCGAAAGGCTTGTAGGCTTCCTTGGCCAGATCAGCGTAGAGCTCGCTCATCTTGGTCGCCTGGGCGACAAAGGTCTCGTAGGAATTCTTGGCGAAATCGGTCTGAATCTCGATCGCCTTGTCGAGGCTCTTGGCCGAAACCAGCTTCTCGACAGCGGCAGAGCCGTCTTCATAGGACTTCTTGGAGAATTCGGTTGCTTCGGCAGTGATCTGCTGAAAGCCCTTGGTCATTGCCGATACGGTGGTCAGCATGCTGTCCATAGCTTCTTTGTTCATATTGGATGTGCTGTCAAAATTCATCATGGCGACGGCTCCTGTCGTTCGGAAAGAATGTTTCTCCTATTTATTTATATGCACCGCACAAGAATGTCAAGAATATTGTGCAGCGCACCAATTGCAAGATGCACGGCCCTCTGCTCGCGCGTCGCCGTCTCAGAATCAAACGCACCCGCGGAAACGAACTATTCATCATAAACGGATTGGTAAGGACGAATGTCTAAGATCGGTCGCAATGACTGATCAAGGAGGGCGTCAGTCAGAAACCCATCCACCTGCCTGTTCGAGAGCGAGTTATCGTGTACCAGCGTAAATTCAAACTGATCACCCAGCTTTTCGCCCTCCCCGGCCTCGCCCTCAAGCTGGCGATCGTTGCCGGGTTGGCGACGGCTCTGGTCGTCACGCCATCCGCCGCAAATTCCAAATATGCGGGGATTGTCGTTGACGCCAAGACCGGCAAGACGCTCTATTCCAATGATGCCGACGAGCTGCGCTATCCCGCCTCGCTGACCAAGATGATGACCTTGTACATGACGTTTGAGGCGCTCGATCAGGGCAAGATCAAGCTCAATTCGCGCGTCACCTTCTCGGCCAACGCTGCCAAGGAACCGCCAACCAAGATCGGTGTCGGTGCCGGCAAGTCGATTACCGTCGAACAGGTAATCTATTCGCTGGTAACAAAATCCGCCAATGACGCGGCAACCGCGATGGGCGAGCATCTGGGCGGTTCGGAAGCCAAATTTGCGCAGATGATGACAGCCAAGGCGCACGCGCTCGGCATGAGCCGCACCACCTTTCGCAACGCCCATGGGCTTCCCAATTCGAAACAGGTGACGACCGCCCGTGATATGGCCAAGCTGGGGATTGCACTGCGCGAGCATTTTCCGAGGTATTACAAATACTTCTCGACCCGGTCGTTCAAGTTCGGCAAGGCGCGTTACGCCAACCACAATCGTTTGCTGGGCGTCGTCCGCGGCGTCGACGGCATCAAGACCGGCTACACCCGCGCATCAGGCTTCAACCTGGTAACATCGGTGGTAGACCGCGACCGCTCGATCGTCGCCGTGGTGATGGGCGGGCGCACCGGCGCTAGCCGCAACGCCCAGATGAAAGACCTGATCGCACGTTACCTGCCCAAGGCTTCGACGCGCGGCGGGGGCAACCTTATCGCCCGTGGTGCGGCGTCGGTGACCGCGGTCGCCGTGGCTGAACTCGATCTTCCCAAGGTTGGACCAGTGCCGCCGGCTCGCCACACCGCTAGCCAGCGTCTGGCATTGGCCTATGCCGAGCCGAGCGCGTCGCCGGTAATCGGTCGCGCCGCCCTGATTGAATCACTCTCTGCGCAGAAGGTGGCGATTCCCACACCTGCACCAGCCGTCATTCCACCGGCAGCCATCCCGCAGACAGCCTCTGTCGACAGCCAAGCGATCGATCCGGTAACAACCGCGTCAACCAAGGCGATGAACGGCTGGATGATCCAAATCGGCGCCACGCCGGACCGCGATGCCGCGATCGAACTGTTGACACGGGCTCAGGGCGCAGGCGGCAAGGCCTTGTCGGGCACCGAACCTTTCACCATGGCATTCGCCAAGAACAACGAACAACTGTACCGCGCCAGGTTTGGCGGATTCGACGGCCAGAGCGCCGCCACCAGAGCCTGCAAGGCATTGGAGAAAAAGGGGTTTGCCTGCTGGGCAACCGCCAACTGATACCGTAGCGCTTGTTTAGCGCTGCGGCCGGACATTCACCATCCGGGACTATCCACGTTTTTGTACTGCGTATTCGGGGAAATCAGTCATGTCGACTCAAGAGAACAGCTTTGGCCTCATTAATCCGGCCCGCAAGAAACGTGGAGCCGCCCGCATCGGGATGCATCCGCTTCATGAGGCGGCGATGCGCCTCGCGGATCTCGGCTTCGTCCGCCCCCGGAGCAAGACCAAGGATCTCGTAGGCCTCCTTCTGTGTCATGGCGCCCGGGCCTGGCGCAGCGCCCAGCCCCGCGCCTTCATCCATGTCCGGGCCGGCACGCCAGTCGGGCGTTCGGCGGTCAAGATACGCTTCGAGTAGACCCAGGCTTTCGGGGTCACCTACCAACTCACCATGCAACAGCATGAGGTCGGATTCGTCTAACGCGTCGAGTTCCTGCCCCTCAAAGCTGCCGGCAAGCACCAGGCCGTTCATCTCGCCGGTATCGAGATCGAGTTCCATCTCGAGCGCGGCTGAACGGACATAGGACTGACCGCCGGGATGACGGGTCGCTCGCGACGCCCCACGGGCGCGAGCAAACATCGCCAGCGAGAACGCAATCAGCGGAATTCCCAGACCACCGCGACCAATCAGCGTCATGGTGACGCCGAAGCCCGCAAGGGCCACCGGCAGGGCATAGCGCAAGATCCGCGCCAGCGCCGCCGGGTTGACGCTCAGCAGAGCGCCAGTCACCGCGACGAGGATCAGCGCCCCGCCGAACAAAACCGCAATTGGAGTCATTTGCCGCGCCCGCCCTGCTGGCCCTTGGCTGGCCGCATCTGCCCGAGCAGCAACCGCGCTGCCGAGCCACCTGATTTTTCGAGCGCGACCCGTCCACCGGTGGCGTACGCGGCAACCGCGCGCAACAACGCCGCCAGTTCGGAAGCTGCGTTCTGATCGAACCGGGCATAGGCGCCGTTGGTGACCCGGGCAATCTCCCGGAAACCGGTCGCGGCAGCTGGATCATTGCCCTCATGGAACATGAAGCACGGGACCTTGCGCAGTGCCAATTCGCCAGCCAGCGTGGCGAGATGATCAATGTTCTCCTCCATCGCATCACCGATATAGACCAGAGCATTGACCGGCTTGGCGCGAGCCTCGTCGGCGACATGGCGCAAAACCCGTCCGATCTGGGTCTGGCCACCGCGGCAATCGATCCGGCTCATCAGATCAGCCAGTTGCCTCGTGTCAGCAACCCAGCGCGAGGCACGACATTCGCCAAGACCGCGAAAATAGACGAGTTGGACGGAAAGGCCGCCGGTCTTGCCGACGGCATCGAACATTTCTGCTTGCAGACTGCAGGCCTTGTCCCAGGTCGGTTGCCGGCTCATCGTCGCATCGAGCGCGAAGGCCAACCGACCGGTTCCGCCAGTGCCGGGCACCATGGTCCTGGCAGCGGAAAGGAATTTGGCGATCTCGGATTTTGATGAAACCGGCGCGGTATCGGGCACGCCGGTGTTTGCCGTCGAAACCGTCTTGTCTGTTCCGGTCTTGTCTTTCGCCATGGCCTCTTGTTTCTTTGCTGTGCAGATATTGTTTTACCAATGTGGCGCTTTGCGCAACAAACACAAGGGTCTGGGAGCTTCCGGCTGGCCGCTGGGCTACAGCAGACCGAGCCCGGCAAGCTCCCGCTGCAGTTCGGGTGGCAGTTCGTCGCCGTCCGCGTCCAGCGTACCGAAATCCCTGGGCGCATCATCGGGGACGAGATAACGCCAGCCCTGGAACGGCCGACGCGGCGCCCATGCGGTCTCGTGCAGCACTGGATCAAGAATAAGGTTGCAGCGCGATATGCCCTCACCGTCAACAAACGGGCGGATGTCGAGCAGGCACTGACGGACCTGGATATTTCCCTTGATCACCCAATAGAGAGAACCGCCGTCAAGCAGCTCAGCCGCGCGCTTGGGAACCATTCGGGTGGTGTGATACTGCTCCGGCGGCTTGCCTGCCGCCTTTTGCGCGGCCAGACGCTGGCCAATCCAGATCCTGAGATCGTCAACGCTTTCAGCGCCGACACACAATTTGAGCAAATGAAGAGCCATAGCCTCATATTTCGACCCCGGCAGAGCCAGGGTCAAGCTGCAAGCGCATCAAAGCCGCGCCCGTCCACAGGCGCTGTGCTGATCTGTCTCAGCACTCGACCACATTGACCGCAAGACCGCCTGTGGAGGTCTCCTTGTAGCGCACGTTCATGTCGAGGCCAGTCTGGCGCATGGTTTCGATACAGGCATCGAGCGGCACGAAATGCTGGCCATCACCCTTCATCGCCAAGGAGGCTGCGGTAACGGCCTTGACCGCACCCAGCGCGTTGCGCTCGATGCAGGGCACCTGAACCAGCCCTCCGACCGGATCGCAGGTCATGCCGAGATGATGCTCGAGCGCGATTTCGGCTGCGTTTTCAATCTGTTCAGGCGTTCCGCCCATGACCGCGGCGAGACCGGCGGCCGACATCGCCGCTGCCGAGCCGACCTCGCCCTGGCAGCCGACTTCGGCACCGGAAATCGAGGCGTTGCTCTTGATGATGCCGCCGATGGCGGCGGCGGTCAGCAGGTAATCGCGCACCGCGGTCTGGTCGGCGCCGTCGTGAAACTGCAGCATGTAGCGAATGGTGGCGGGAATCACCCCGGCAGCGCCATTGGTGGGGGCGGTTACCACCCGGCCGCCAACCGCGTTTTCCTCGTTGACGGCCATGGCGTAGACACTGAGCCAGTCATTGGCGAGCAACGGGTTGCGACGGTTCTGGCGCCATTCCTCCTGCAACTTGTCAAACAGCACCCGCGCGCGGCGGCGCACCTTCAGCCCGCCCGGCATGATGCCCTCGCCGTTCAGACCGCGGTCGATGCAGCCGCTCATCGCTCCCCACAGCCGGTCGAGCCCGGCATCGAGCTCTTCGCGCGACATGTGGCTTTCTTCATTGGCGCGTTTCATCTGGGCGATCGACAGGCCGGAGCGCGCCGCCATTTCCAGCATCTGCTTGGCGTTGGCGAAGGGATGGGGCACGGACTTGTCGACCGCTGCCTTCTTGGCGGACTTGAGTGCTTCCAGTTCGGTATCGGTGACGACAAAACCACCGCCAACCGAATAATAGACCCGTCTGAGCAGCATCGCGCCGTCGCGATCAAAGGCATTGAAAGCCATGCCGTTGGCATGTCCGGGCAAGGGTTTTGTCTTGTCGAACACGAGATCGGTCTTGGGATCGAACTGATAGTGCGGATGGCCGGGCGGCGAGATTTCCCGTGTGCGCTCAACCTCGGCAACGATGGCGTCCATCTCGTCGGGATTGACCGTGTCCGGCAATTGCCCGGTCAGCCCCAGCACCACCGCGCGGCCGGTACCGTGGCCAATGCCGGTAAAAGCCAGCGAACCATGCAGACTGACGGCGATCGCCGACACCTGGGCGCCCGCCGGACGCGGCCAGTCGGAACCGGCGATTTCATCAAGAAACCGAACGGCCGCCGACATCGGCCCCATGGTGTGCGAACTTGAGGGACCGACACCGATCTTGAAGACATCGAAAACTGACAGAAACATCGGCTGGTAGCCTCCCCGCTGAACATTCACTCTACATGAGCACCGCGCGCTCGCGCGTCAATCACGCCGACAGCAAATGCCGTTCTGGCGACACTTTGTCCAACCGGTCAAATATTTCCTGAAGGCAAAGAAAAAGCAGCGCCGACGCCCTTGGGGTCATGCGCTGCCTTGTCTGTGCAATCTGTCGCTCAGATGCCGCCGAAAAGGTAGGCCAGTGCGAGAATTCCTGAAAATCCGATCACTGCACGGGCGGTGATGCCCCAGCAGGATTTGTGTGCGATCTCTTCCATGGTGACTCCGGTTGAGGTCTTCATTTCGGGCCGCGACATCCGTTAAGATTCGCTCAGCGCAGAGCCGGGTGTTTAACGTTTCAGTCATCTTTTCGCAACTGCAAAAAAGGCGATTCCAAGGCCAAGACTTCATAGCAGCTACCCGGTCTGCACATGGCTTGACGGCAAATCAAGGACTTGCCGGAAAACCTTGCGAATCTGTCCCGATCCGGCACACACAGTTCAACCACAAAGGTAAATGCGCAGTTAACCCGCCTATCCCCGATGGCGTCATGGCAATTGCGCGATAACCGCACCGGCAAGAACTCCCGTCACCAACTGCTCGCGATGTTCCGACAAACTGTGTTTGGGGGTATCGCCGGATATGAAGATGTCAATGATGCCGCACGCCCGTGATCCTGTGATGCGGGCAATCACGGGAAGGGAAGACTTTGACCGGCCAGCAGCTTCCGAAAGTCAGATGGGGCGTTTCGAGACAGGCACACTCCCCAGCGGTAAGAACCTGACTGCGCTTTCAAATCTCAACGGCAAGTGGTTGGGCAGGATTCAACGATTGCGTAAATCGCCAAACCTGATCCTTGATATTGATAGCTCCGAAAGCCCTGTGCCCGGAGAGCAGGAAGCATCGGCTTATAACGGCCATTTTGGTTGTCGTGGTTATCATCCGCTGTTCGTCTTCAATCAGCATGGTGACCTTGAGCATTGTGCCTTGCGTCCTGGCAACGTTCACAGTGCGCACAATTGGCAAGCGGTGCTTGATCCAGTCGTAAAGCGCTACCGTTGGTCTGGCCTGTGGCGCAATGCCCACGAGGCGATGCGGCATTCGCCATCCCTGAGTTGTTCGACTATCTGGAAGCCAATCAGTTTGGCTAGGCAATCCGCCTGAGAGCCAACAAGGTTCTGGAGCGGCGCATTGCACATCTTCTCAAACATCGCCCTGGCCGCCCATCAACCTCCGTGGATCGCCATTATGCCAACTTCACCTATCAGGCCAAGAGCTGGAGCAAGCCACGCCAAACAGAAAGGAAATTAGCAAAAAGGAAGCGGTCCATGCCACTGTCATGCTACGAAGAACACTATCTGGGGGATGTCGGCTTATTGTTCTGCAGCCTCGATGCGACCAAAAAGGAACAACCAGACAATGAAACTCAATTTGGTATTGGCGACAGTGTTCATGGCGTCCACGCTGTTGCCTGCGACGGGGCAGGCCGCGGGCGGTGTTTGCCCCTGCTGGACGACTGAAATCCTGCAAAGCATTCAAGGTGGTGCATGGTGCAACAAGGTGGGATGGCATGACGGTCAGAACGGCGAGGATGTATCGCTGAATTGAACCAAGGGTGGATTTTCGCACTACGCGGGCGCTACTAAACGTGAAAAATGTAGCTATCAAGTTGGCGGGAATATGGCAGACTTCAAGAGCCGTTACGACCTGACAAAGGCCGAACATAGTGCCTGCTTCCAGTCAATTGTGACTGAATGCGCCCGCCGGGGACTCAGTTTCCGAAACTAATATTCCCCTCAGAATATGAGTATTCTGGACAGTGACCAGTGGAAATAGGCCCTATCAATGCAGGTCGCACTCAAATGAATTGACTTGAGCGCGACCTGCATTAGCGCAAATGCTTGGTCGGCTGGTCCAGCGTGAACACGTCGTCGCGGACGCTATCCATCCGCGCGCGGAGCAGCTCCTGTATGTCATACAGGCTTCGATTGTAAAAATACGCGCCCATCCTTTCGGTGAAGAACCTCATCAGCATCTCGGCCGGGATCGACCCAATATCCTGATCCGGTTCCTCGCAGAAATAGTCCTGAATTTCTCCCACCACGGCCTTGGTTTTTTCGCGTCTGAATTTGATCGGTTTCATCGTTGTCCCTTCGCTTGAGCAGGGGTCTTGGCGTTTCGGGGGGTAATGAATTCGCTCAGCTTTTATGGACAGGCCTTCAATTTGTGATGGCCACTATGGGTTTGCACAATGCGCGTTGATGAACCGCACCGATGTTCAAACGATTTCGCGAGCATCTTCTATTTGTGAACGGGGATGCCACCAATGCTTGCGGCCCTGACCCATCATCACGGATGCGCGCGTGAAATAAACACAAAGTTCTCCCAGATGCTTCTTTCGCGCCAATTCTCTCCTGCTCAACCGATATTGACCCCAATTCTGTTTTGCCGATCGGGGACGGGGTGGATTCCATATCCTTAACGGCATCCGCCTGGCAGCTTCCCCTTGCTTGACACCCGCCAATTGCCGCCTGACATAGATGTTAAATACTTATCCAAAGGTGCCCTCATGAAGATTTTCGCAATCGCTGCACTGGTCGCAGTCAGCTTCAGCTCTGCTGTTTCCGCCGCACAAAAGTTCGGCCCACTGATCGATCCTGCAACCCTCAACACCGAACTGACGACCAATGCGCCGCTGATCCTCGACATCCGTGGCGAGGCATATGCAAAGGGTCATATCCCGGGCGCGGTATCGGCGCCTTATGGTGATTTCCGCGGGCCGAAGGACAATCCGGGACAATTGGTGCCGGAAGCCAAGCTGGAAGCCCGGCTGCAAAGCCTTGGTGTCAGCTATGACCGGCCCATCGTTGTCGTGCATGAGGGCAACACCGATTCCGACTTCGGCGCTGCCGCCCGGGTCTACTGGACGTTGAAATCCTCGGGCCTGACCCAGCTTGCCATCCTCAATGGCGGCATGACCGAATGGGGCAAGGCAAAGTTGCCGCTCGACACCACCACAGTGATCCCTACCCCGTCGACCATCGACATCACATTCTCACGGCAATGGCTTGCCGATACCGACGAGGTCGCCTCGGTCGTTGAAGGTCAGACCAAGGGCTCGTTGATCGATGCGCGTCCGGCGTCATTCTTCCATGGCGAGAAGGCCCATGATGCCGCCGCCCGTCCCGGAACGCTACCTGGCGCGGCCAACGTGGTGCATTCAACCTGGTTCAAGGGTGGCACCAAAATTGTCGATGCAAAGGATGCGGCCTCGATCGCTGCGACGCTTAGCCTGAAGCCGGACGAAGAAATTGTCTCCTTCTGCAACACCGGACACTGGGCCGCCACTGACTGGTTTGCCATGTCCGAACTTGCCGGGCTGCCGAATGTAAAGCTCTACCCGGAATCGATGGTCGGCTATTCCAAGACCGACCATGAAATGGCCAATGTTCCCGGCCTGTTTCAGACCCTTCTTCGCAAAGTCATGGGGAACTGATGTCAACGACCGTTGAGCAAACGATCACGCCTGGCCCCCGGTTTCGGGGCCAGGCGCTTCGGCGCAGCACGCTGTTGATCGGCGCGCTGATTTTTATCATCTCCGTGGCCGCTTTGGCCGGGGCGCGGTTCGGACTGATGCTGATGATCGGGCTTGGCTTCGGCATCGCGCTTGAAGGCCTGCGTTTCGGCTTTGCAGGCCCTTGGCGGGCGATGATCCTGCGCCGTGACCCGGCGGGCATCCTCGCGCAACTGCTGGCCATCGGACTTGTTGCAGTCGTGGCCATTCCGCTTTTGCAAAACCATTCCGGCGAACTGATTGGCGCCGAGGCGCCGATCGGCTGGGCGATGATCGGCGGCGCCTTCGTGTTTGGCGCTGCGATGCAGGTTGTGCTGGGCTGCGGATCAGGCACGCTGGTCAATGCCGGCAGCGGCAATCCGGTGGGCCTTGTGGCTTTGCCGTTCTTTGCCGTCGGAAGCTTCTTCGGCGCTTATAATCTGGTGTGGTGGACCGATCTTGGCAGCCTCCCGATCATCGTCCTCAGGGGTGGTCAGGGGCTCGCCATCACGCTGGCGCTTCTGGCCGCCGTGGCAGGGCTTTTGCTGTGGCGCGCTGCACCTGGAACCCGCAAGCTGCCCGGACGCTATGTCGCGGCGGCGCTGATCATCGCCGCGCTTGCCATCGGCAACCTGCTGGTGGCCGGCCAGCCTTGGGGCGTGGTTTACGGGCTCGGCCTTTGGGTCGCCAAGGGCGCGGTTGCCACAGGCGCAGATCTGAGCGGTTCGGGATTCTGGTCAGCACCGGGCAATGCCGCGCGGTTGGGCGAGAGCATTCTCACCGACTATACTTCGTTGACCAATATCGGACTGATCGCAGGGGCCTTCGTCGTCGCCACCTGGCGCGAAGGTGGATTGGCGGCGCCGTTACAGAAATTACCCGCACGCGCCTGGATTGCCACTGTGATCGCCGGCTTGCTGCTTGGTTACTCTTCACGCCTCGCCTTCGGCTGCAATGTGGGCGCGTTCTTCTCGGGCATTTCGACCGGCAGCCTGCATGGCTGGGTCTGGTTTGCAGCGGGTTTCGCAGGGTCGTGGGTCGGCGTCGGGTTGCGCCCACGGCTGGGACTGGAGACGCGCGCATGACCCGGAAAGTTACAGCCACGGCCGCAATGATCCTGGTCGCGCTGCTGATCGGATTTGACCTGTCGGCGGCCCAACCCAACCCCTATGCCCAGCCACCGCTTCTGGCCTTCGGTTCGGGCGTTGCCCCGAGCGGTGGATTCTGCGCCGCATTGCCGAACTGACCCCGAACGCTGCGGTGAGTCACAGCAATTCCTGGGCGGGCTTTTGCCCGGCCAGTTACCAGCGCCGCCGATATGATGGAGCGCGCGCGGGTCTGTTATAGCAGCACGGTGAAGGCTCGCGGCCAGCAGGTGCGGCATTCAGCCTCAAGCGGGTCCTAACTTTCTGGGTCTGATGGCGCCGCAAGCCGGGCTACACATGTTATCGATTAACATCCGAGCCCTTTTTCCTGCGGTATGATCGATGAACATCGAACTCGCCAAGACCTTTATTGCCATCGTTTCGAGCGGGAGCTTCCTCAAGGCGTCAGAACGTCTGAATGTTGCGCAGACAACCGTGAGCGCCCGCATCCGCACGCTCGAACAGTTGCTGGGGCGCGACCTGTTCATTCGCCACAAGGGTGGCGCAACGCTCACGCCGGCTGGCCAGCAGTTTCTCCACCATGCGCCGATGTTTATCCAGTTATGGCAGCGCACGCTGCATCAGGTTGCGGTGCCTCCGGGCCGCCGCGCAGTCCTCACGGTGGGCAGTGAGGTCAGCCTGGCTCAACCGCTACTGCTCAACTGGGTTGAGTGGATCCGCGAGTCGCTTGCCGACATCGCGCTTCGGGTTCGCGTCGATGTGCCCAAGGACATGATCACACAGGTCGCATCGGGCGAGATCGATTTGGCGATCATGTATGCACCTCAACATCTGCCGGGTCTTAAAATCGAGCTGCTGATGGAAGAAAAGCTGGTATTCGCGACGACAGATCCGCAACGACGATTTCCGGACAACTCCGACTATATCTACATGGATTGGGGGCCAGATTTTTCGCTTCAGCATGAAATGAATTTTCCGGACATCACGCCTGATATCCAAATGGACCTCGGCCCTCTTGCGCTCAACTACATCCTCTCGGTCGGCGGATCCGGCTATTTCCGGTTAAGCTCGCTGCAGCCCCATGTCGCCGCTGGCGATCTTCACCTTGTTCCGGAAATGCCGATGTTTTCCTATCCGGTCTATGCAGTGCAATCCGTCAATGCCGACAGAAGTATTGCCGACGCAGCGCTGGCCGGGCTACATGCCATCGCAAACAACGGGCACGAACACTCAGGCGCCGCACTTTAGGGTCGGGCAATTCCTCAGGCCAAGAAATCCATATTCGCGGAAGGGCCGCTGACGCGGCTTCCATTCAGCCCGCGTCGGTCTCAACCACGACCCAGGTTTGGTCAGAGCCGGTATTTTTCCTCTGGAATGTCCAGATATCAACCGCAATCAACAACTGCGACCGATGATGCGGGGGATGATCGAGCCCGGCATCCGGCTCGCCGACACGGATCTCCGCTTCGAACCGGACCTTGAATTCGGGCCGCGCGCCATCCATGTCTTTTGCGACAATCCGCATGTCGACAAGCGTGACGATTTCAAGGGAAGGTTGTTCGCCGCGCGCCCTGCTGGCTTCGATATGCAACGAAAACACGTCAAGAACATCGGTGGAAACAAGCCCGGTCAGTTCGGTTGTGTTCCCGGCGCCATAGTTGGTCACAATGCGCTCATAGGCCTTTGCTGCCTCCGTCAGAAAGGCACTCTCGTCGAAGTCGTCCGGCGCTTTGGGGGCTGTAGTCGTCGAATTGGCGATGTGTTCCCGTGCTGCAGCCGCCTCGGGCGTCGGCGCGCGCGAGTCGAAGAAGGCCTTGAACCAATCCCCCTTTCGCTGCTCGTAGGTGACAATCAGGTAGGTCCAGTAGATTGCAAAGACAATGATCGGCCAGAGACTGATTCCATTTTCCGCAGTTTCGCTCATGGCGTTTCTCCAATCGATCCCCGGTCGAACCCGACCGGGCGACATCACCGGACCTGGGGCAATCCCTCAAACTGATGGAACGGCGGCGGTGACGACAACGTCCATTCCAGGGTCGTGGCTCCCTCACCCCATGGATTGTCGCCGGCCGGGCGCTTCTTCATGAAGGCTTCCACCACCGTGATCAGGAAGACGAGAATGCCGAGCGCCGAAATGTAGGAACCAATCGAGGAAACGAAATTCCAACCGGCGAAGGCGTCCGGATAATCCGCATAGCGGCGCGGCATCCCGGCAAGACCAAGGAAGTGCTGGGGGAAAAACACGAAGTTGACGCCGACAAACATCAGCCAGAAATGGCTCTTGGCGAGGAAGGAATTGTAGCGATAGCCGCTCATTTTCGGGAACCAGTAGTACCAGCCGGCAAAAATGGCGAAGGCCGAGCCAAGCGACAGCACGTAGTGGAAATGTGCCACCACGTAATAGGTGTCGTGCACGGCGTGGTCGAAACCGGCACTGGCAACTTGAACGCCGGTTACGCCGCCGATGGTGAACAGGAAAATGAAACCGATCGACCACAGCATGGGGGTTCGAAAGGAAATAGAACCACCCCACATTGTCGCCAACCACGAGAACACCTTCACCCCGGTCGGTACTGCGATGACCATGGAGGCGAACATGAAGTAGCGCTGGCTGTCGGCCGACAGGCCAACGGTGAACATGTGGTGCGCCCACACGATGAAGCCAATGAGACCGATTGCCACCATGGCGTAGACCATGCCGAGGTAACCGAACACCGGCTTGCGCGAGAAGGTCGAGACAACATGACTGACGATGCCGAAGGCCGGCAGAATCATGATGTAGACTTCCGGATGCCCGAAAAACCAGAACAGGTGCTGATAAAGAATGGGGTCACCGCCGCCATCGGGGGCAAAGAAGGCGGTACCGAAGTTGCGGTCGGTCAGCATCATGGTCACGGCACCGGCCAAAACCGGCAATGAAATCAGAAGCATAAATGCAGTAACCAGCATCGCCCAGGCGAACAGCGGCATCTTGTGCAGGGTCATGCCCGGTGCGCGCATATTGAAAATGGTGGTGATGAAATTGATCGCTCCCAGGATCGAGGACGCACCCGACAGATGGATGGCGAGAATGACAAAGTCCACTGCCGGTCCGGGCTGGCCGGTGGTGGAGAAGGGTGGATACATCGTCCATCCGCCGCCATGTCCCAATGTCCCCGGCGCTCCCTCGACGAACATCGAAACGATGAAGAGCACAAATGCTACCAGCAGCAGCCAGAACGACAGGTTGTTCAACCGAGGAAACGCCATGTCGGGGGCGCCGATGAGGATTGGCACGAACCAGTTACCGAAGCCGCCGATCAATGCCGGCATCAGAACGAAGAAGATCATCACCAGCCCATGGGCGCTGACAACAACGTTGTAGGTGCCGGGATCGCCGAATATCTGCATGCCGGGTTGCTGAAGCTCCATCCGGATCAGCAGTGACAGCCCGGTTCCAAAAAGACCGGCCAAGATCGAGAACAGCAAATAGAGCGTTCCGATATCCTTGTGGTTGGTGGAATACGCCCAACGTCTCAGAAATGGCAGCGGCGCGTGGCCATCCGGAGAAACCGCGGCGTCCTGTGTTCTGGTGTGGGTGTAGGCTTGGTCGGACATCGTGTTCTCCGTCATGCATCGAAAACCCCGCAGCAAAACGACCGCAGGGCGATTCCGAAAAAGATGGGCTTTCGGAAAAAACAAGGCAAACGGAATTAAATGCAGATTGAGTGCAATTAAATTGCACTCAAATGAAACACAGTCGGAGTCGCTGACACACACAGGAAATTGCAGCTCGGCGCAATTGCCGACTGCTCCATGGTTGGCCGGGTGACCACGGTCTTTCGGTCGAAAAACGGGTTTGCTTCAGCTGGGGAGCCCGTCCGGGCAGGCTAAAACCCAGGCACGGCTCTGTTCAGACAAATGGCGGTCAGTGCGTCAATAAGGCGCCCCGGCTTCCAAGCTGGGCAAACGCCAGCTACACACGCGCCGGACGGACACAGCCCGCTGCACTGACACCTGTACCCGATCAATGGATGCCGTTGGCGCGTTGCAGTTCACGCACATAGGCGACGATCTTTGCGACGTCGGCATCGCTCACGCCTTCGCGTGGCGGCATGTCGCCAAAACGCCAGTGATGGGCGCGGACGCCGTTCTTGGCGGCAAGCACAAAGGCCATGTCGCTGTGGTGGTTGGGTTCATAGATCACATGCACCAGTGGCGGTGCGACGCCATCCTGACCGGCAGCATTGCTGCCGTGGCAAGTGCCGCAATTGCCATCAAACAGCACCTTGCCCTCTTCACCGGCCGCGGAAAGAACGGGCACCGTGACATTGACCAGCGGTGCACCGGCTTCGCCTGCCGTGGTTTGAACCGAATGCGGATTTTCCGGCTTCGGCCAGAACTTGTCATAGGCGAACGCCGCACCACCCAGAACGAATACCGCAATGACGAAATACTTGGGGTTCATAGCGTTCCCTGCCCGGCCATGCCGTCAATGATCGGACAGTCCGGTCGATCATCGCCATGACAGGTATCGGCGAGCTTCTTCAGGGTTGATTTCAAGGCCGTGAGTTCGGCGATCTTGCGGTCCACCTGCGAGATCTTCTCGAGTGCCAGCGCCTTCACATCGGCGCTTGCCCGGTTCTTGTCGGCGTAAAGCCCCAATAGAGAGCGGCACTCATCGACTGAAAAGCCGAGGCTGCGCGCCCGCTGTACAAAACTGAGTCGGCGTACATCCTCTTCGGCATAATCGCGGTAGCCGTTCTCAAGACGCGCTGGCTTGACCAACTTGATGTCCTCATAATAGCGGATCGTCTTGGCCGGCAACCCGGTGGTCCGGGAAACGATACCTATGTTCATTGCGTTTCTCCTGTACTGCAGTGGAGCCTAGAGGTTCCACCGGGCGGAAGGTCAAGCGTCCAGATCGACACGCCGCAGCCGCAACGCGTTTGCAATCACCGATACCGATGACAAGCTCATCGCAGCTGCTGCAATCATCGGCGACAGCAGCGTGCCGGTGATCGGGTAGAGCACCCCAGCAGCGATCGGAATGCCCAGCGAATTGTAGGCAAAGGCGAAGAACAGGTTCTGCTTAATGTTGCGCAACGTGGACTGGGACAGTTTGCGCGCCCGGACGATGCCGATAAGATCGCCCTTCAGCAGCGTGATGCCGGCGCTTTCCACCGCCACATCCGCGCCGGTTCCCATGGCGATGCCCACCTCGGCTGCCGCCAGTGCCGGTGCGTCATTGACGCCGTCGCCGGCCATCGCAACCTTATGGCCCTTGCCGTGCAGTTCATCGACCAGCGCCTTCTTGTCTTCAGGCAGGACTCCGGCCCGCACCTCGTCGATGCCGAGTTGATCGGCCACCGCGCGGGCCGTCCGCTCATTGTCGCCCGTTGCCATGATGATCTTCAAGCCTGCGTCATGCAGCGCCTTGATGGCTTCGGCTGTCGATTGTTTGATCGGATCCGACACCGAAACCAGACCGCTGAGTTGACCGTCAATAGCGACATACATGGCGGTCTTGCCGGAACCGCGCAGTTTGTTGGCCTGATCTTCGATCCCGGAATGGTCTATTGCGGACAATTCCATCATCGCAGCGTTGCCAAGTGCAACCGGCCTGCCCTGGAATTTCGCGCGTACCCCCTTGCCTGTGATCGCCTCGAAATCGGTGATCGCTGCCGCTTCGACGCCACGTGATTTGATGCCCTCGGCGATGGCTTCGGCCAGAGGGTGTTCGGAATTTGCCTCAATACCGCGCACAACTGCCAGCATCTCGGCTTCCGGCAGGTCACCGACGACAATGACATCGGTCAGGCTCGGTCTGCCTTCGGTCAATGTGCCTGTCTTGTCGACCACCAGGACATCGACCTTGGCCATCCGCTCAAGCGCCTCCGCGTCCTTGATCAACACCCCTGCCTGGGCGCCGCGCCCGGTGGCGGTCATGATCGACATCGGCGTGGCAAGTCCGAGCGCACAGGGACAGGCGATGATCAGCACCGATACGGCGGAGACGATGGCGAAGACAAACGCCGGGTCGGGGCCAAAGGCATACCAGAGCCCGAAGGCTGCGATCGCCACCGCGATCACTGACGGGACAAAGAAGGAGGCTACCCGGTCCGCAAGTCCCTGGATCGGCGCCCGTGAACGTTGCGCCGCCGACACCATGGCGACAATCCGCGCCAGCATGGTTTCATCGCCCACCCTGCTGGCTTCGATGATCAGCGAACCGTTCTTGTTGAGCGTGCCGCCGGTCACTGTATCGCCTTGGCCCTTTTCAACCGGCAGCGGCTCTCCTGTCAGCATGCTTTCGTCAACCGATGTCTTGCCACTGATGACCCGCGCATCCACCGGCACGGCCTCGCCAGGGCGAACTCGAAGCCGGTCGCCTTCAACGATGTTTTCGAGCGGCGCATCATATTCATCGCCATCGGGCGTAATCCGCCGTCCGGTTTTGGGCGCCAGATCTAAAAGCGCGCGAATAGCATCGCCGGTCCGCTCGCGCGCGCGAAGCTCCAGCACCTGCCCGACAAACACCAAAGCGACGATCACCACAGCGGCCTCATAGTAGACCGGCATGTGGCCCCCATGCATTTGCAGGCCGGCTGGAAAAAGCCCGGGCAGGAATGTGGCAATCACAGAATAGATATAGGCTGAACCGACACCGATCATGATCAGTGTCCACATGTTCAAGTTCCAGGTCCTGATCGAGTTCCAGCCGCGATGAAAGAACGGCAGTGCAGCCCACAGGATCACAGGGGTGGCCAGCACAAACTCAAGATAAATTGCCAGGCTTTCCCCGAGCCATTGACGGATGGGAAGCCCGAGCATCGGCCCCATCGTCAGCAGCACCAGCGGAATGGCCGCAAGCGAGCTTACCCAAAGCCGCCGGGTAAAATCGGTCAGCTCGTGGTTTGCGCCTTCCACAACCCCACCCTGCGGTTCCAGCGCCATGCCGCAAATCGGGCAACTGCCGGGTCCTTCCTGGACGATCTCCGGGTGCATCGGACAGGTGTAGAGCGTGTTTTTTGGTGCCGTCTCCTTCTTTCGCGCCTTGTTTCCAGACAGATAGAAATACGGATCGCTTTCGAAACGGTCATGGCATTTCTGACTGCAGAAATGATAGTTGTCACCCTTGTACTCGAGCGATGGCTTGCCTGCATCGAGTTTGACTTTCATCCCGCAGACCGGATCAGTCACCGAGCCATCAACCGGCACCGTGGCGCTTTGATGGATGTCTGCCGCGGACTGCAGGTGATGTGGGTCATGATCGTGGTCGTGGTGAGTTTCGGCATGCACATGGCCGTTGTCGCCGTGTTGGTGTGATGCCTCGAATGGTTTTTTCATCAACGCAATCCTTTTCGCTGCCAGTACGCTAGGCCTTCCAGTCAATGGAAGGTCAAGAACAATTATTTTGACGTCATTATGGAACCATCCAGTGCTGGAAGGTCGTTGATGTGATCGAGGCATTGAACAAGGAGGTCCAAATGTCCTACACGCGCTTCTTGACCATGATTGCAACGTCAACAGTCATCATGCTGGGCTTGATGTATCTGAATACATATGCGTGGGATCACATCTTCTTCAGCGAGACGCGCACCTACATGGCGATTTATATGGGTTCGGCGATGGCGATTATCATGCTGGCCTTCATGCTCGGCATGTACACCAACCGGAAGCTCAATATCGCCATCTTTGCCGTTTCCGCGCTGATCTTCGCGGGCTCTGTCTATCTGGTTCGCAGCCAGGATACGGTCGAGGATGTTTCCTGGATGAAAGCGATGATCCCGCACCACTCGATCGCAATCCTGACCAGCAGCCGGGCCAATATTTCGGACCCGCGCGTGCGCAAGCTGGCCGACAATATCATCGAGGCACAGAAGCGCGAAATTGGTGAGATGAAAGCTCTGATCGTCGATCTTGAGGGCGGACCTGCTGCAACGCCGGAAATCGACGGCCAGTGATGCTGGCCGCCTTCGCTTGGCACCGCAATCCGCCGTCAGACCGGCTTTCGTGATGCGCCGGGTTTGGTGGGAACCTCAAACTGTTGCAGCGGCGCGGTCAGCACCCAGCGCAAACCAGTCTGCAGATATTCGGTTGATGCCTGGCCGTTAAAGGTGGCCGCGACATGCCGTTCGAGGATTTGCGCGCCAAATCCCTTGATTTCAGGCTCAACTACAGCCGGCCCGCCACTTTCCAGCCATTGCAGACGCAATTGCTGACCGGTGTCGGATGTCTCAACCGTCCAACTGACTTCCACCCTGCCCGCGCTGGTGCTTAACCCACCATGTTTTGCGGCATTGGTGGCGAGCTCGTGCAGCGCCATGCCCATATGCTGGACCGCATCCGGTCGCAGATCGATATCGGGTCCTTTTACCTTGATATTGCCACCAGTGGCGCCGAAATGCGCAAGCTGGCTTTCTACGAGTTCGCGCAGCGGTACCGAAGCCCACTCCCGCGCGGTCAGCGAATCGATGGAAGCGCCGAGACCCATGATCCGGCTGGTGATCGATTTGGCCATCTGTTGCGGATCGGCATTGCGCTTGGCGGTTTGCCGGACAATGGAGATCACCACGGCGATCAGGTTCTTGGTGCGGTGCGCCAGTTCCTTCATCACGAAGGTGATCGTTTCCTCGCGCTGGCTGCGGTCAAAGGATGCGTTCGACAGAGCCTTGGCGACTCTATCGATTTCGCTGATGCGCGAATCGATCGGCGAAACGATTTCTCCCTCGCCCAGCCGCTCGGCCATCTGAGCGACGTTGTAGACCGTCTTCTTCAGGAACCGGGTGAAGAGATAGAGGATGGCAAGCGATAACAAGAGGAAGATCAGCCCGCCCCAGATGAGAATCTGCCAACTCTGCAACAACGAAGCCTGAGCCGCGTCTGCTGGACCCCAGACGAAGGTTGCCCATTGCGTTCCGATTATCGGCGCGTAGCCCAGAATATTTCCTTCGGCATCGCTGAACCGGCGAAACCGGGAGGTACCGGAAAAATCGGACGGCAACAGACCCATCGGAAGCACCAGCGCATCACCGGTGTTCAATCCACGCTCGCTGCTGGCCACGACGATCCGGCCGTGGTCATCGACAACTGCGGCCGTCCAGCCCGGCGCCAGCACAAGCCGGTCGATGACCGGCGCCAGATCCTCTGTATTTTTAGTCGTCACCACGACATGGGCCTCCGACGTGGTGAAATTCGGCAATGCCTTGAGGACGTTGAAGGCCCATTTGCCGCCGGTGCGCCCCAACAACACATTGGAGACATACGGCATGCTGCTGGCCATCGCATTTTCGATGCCGTCCATGTCGGCGACGAGGCCCAGCTCCGTGCCAAAATCAACCCGGGTATTGAGAAGCTGCTGACCGTTCTTGTCGGTGACGATGATGTAGTTGCCGGATCCGCGCAGCGCAAAACGGGAGCGCCGGTGAAACCCTTCCAGGTCACCCTGGCTCAATTCTTCCATCGACGAGACCAGGTTTACAGTGATCAGCATGCTGTCGATCACCGGCTTGATTGCCTGGGCAATGCTGGCGGCTTCCCGCACCGTCCGCTGTTCCACCTTGGCATTGTCGGAAGCCTGCAATTGTCCCAGCAGCAATACCACGAAGGCAAACAGCGGTAGGAAAATGGCCAGGATAAGCGCGCCAAGCCAGGTCGAAATTGAAAAGCGTGTCATTCAAAATTCCCTGAGCAGGCCCGCGCCCTCGTGAGTTTGGTAATCGCAATCGATCACTACAAACCCGGTTGTCAGCTTAGCGCCAATGGCGCGAGATGGCGTCATATAAAGCGTGCCGCGCATGCGCATCCGCACGCACATAATTTCATTTGTCGACCACAAGTGCCAGCATCGAATTATGGCCGTATGGAGACAGACAGCGATGAAATTATGCCATCCATTCCAGTCGAATGATGTTCTCGCACTGTGCCGGGATCAGTCCGCGTCAATGAACACGCTGACGCTGGCGGCCCGTCCCTCGGCATCCATCACCGTCAGCGTGGAAGCCCCTGCCCCGTCCGGCGTCCAGTTTAACACACGCCGGCGACTTGCCTTGGCCAACGGTTCGCCATTGGCAATCAGCCGGTAGGGCGCCGCCCCGCCCTGCAGCTTGATTACCAGTGGCGTCAGTTGCCCGGCGCCGCGCGAGGTTAAGGCCACGCGCGCGCCCTGTGGCGGATAGACAATGCGCGGCGGCAAAGAAACACCGGCCATCAGTGGTGCAGCATCCTGGCCGGGTGCAAATTTTCTGAGCGCAAACGGCAATTGGCTACGCGACCGGACAACCAGGCCCCGCGGCGGTGCGGCAAATTTAACCGGTGCGAGATCGCTGCGCGCAAACGCCTCAAACAGCAAGGGGGCTGCGGTCGTAAGTCCCGACAGCCCCGGCAAGGGTGCGGCATCAGGTCGTCCAACCCAGACGCCGAGCACATGGCGGCCGTCAAAACCCACCGCCCAGGCGTCGCGATAGCCATAGGAGGTGCCGGTCTTGTAGGCGATGGCGATCCGGGGCGCGCCTTGCGGTGCATCAACGCCCGAGAGAATATTGCTAACCCGCCAATTGGCACGGGCATCGAGCACCGGGTGCTCGAATGTGGTCTTTACCCCATCCTCAAAACCATCATGCAGCACCCGGGCGGCGCCATCATTTATAAACGCTGTGTAGAGCTGCACCAGATCGCGCAGGCTCACGCCGGCTCCGCCAAGCCCGATGGCAAGTCCAGGTGCGCCGCCGGGCGGCAACTGCAGATCTGCGCCGCCGCGTCTCAGCCGGGCGAGAAAACGCTGCGGGCCAACCGCTTCGAGCAACCGCACCGCCGGCACATTGAGCGAAAGCTGCAATGCTTCGCTGACGCTGACCTCGCCCATGAAACCACGATCGAAATTGCGCGGGCGGTAACCGGAAAAATCAGCCGGGCTGTCATCAATCAGCGTTGCCGGATCGACAAGTGCATCCTCGAACGCCAGGCCATAGATGAAGGGTTTCAGGGTTGAACCTGGTGAGCGGATGGCGCGGCTCATATCGATGGCGCCGGCGCGTCCGGCATCCAGGTGCCCGGTTGACCCCACGGAGGCGAGGATCTCGCCATTGCGGCCATCGGCCAGCACCATGGCAAGCGATTGTTTGGGCCCAAGCCGGGCCGCGGTTTCCCGCGCCAGATCTTCCAGCCGTGCCTGAATTGTCTGCTCCAGTGTCAGCTTGATCACACGGGCTTCCGGCATTGATTTCAAGGCTGTGTCGGCAGTGTGGGCGGCGAGATCCGGCATTGCACGGCGCCCGCGTGGAACAGCGGATGCTGACGCACGGGCAATTTCGCTTTCGGGAATGAGGCCCGATTCCTGCATTCGTCTGAGCACCCGGTCGCGCGCCTGCCGCGCTTGTGCATGTTGGCGGTCGGGCCGCCGCACTTCCGGCGCCTGCGGCAGCGCCACCAAGAGCGCCGATTGCCCCAACGTGAGCTTGCGCGGCTCCTTGCCAAACCAGGCGAGGCTCGCCGCGCGTACGCCTTCGATGTTGCCGCCATAGGGCGCCAGCGTGAGGTAAAGCGAAAGGATTTCATCCTTGCTCAGGCGCCGCTCGATCTGCAGCGCCCGCACCATTTGCCTGAGTTTGGCCGAAAGCGACCGCTCAGACCGCGGTTCGATCAGCCGCGCCACCTGCATGGTGATGGTAGAACCGCCAGAAACGATGCGGCCGCCATTGACCACGAACTGCACCGCCGCCCGCAGCAAGGCCAGCGGGTCGACACCCCAGTGATCGCGAAAACGGCGATCCTCATAGGCAAGCAGCATGTTGATGTAGTCTGGATCAACCGCATCCAAACTCATCGGCAACCGCCACAGACCCTGCGGCGTTGTGTAGGCGCGCAGGAGCTGGTCGTTCCGATCTACCACCTCGCGCGAAAGATCGCTGGCAGCCTCAAGCGGTGGCGGAAACGCCCGGTCTGCACGCACCAGCGCGATCGCCCCAAGCCCGATGAGGACAAGGCCGCTCAAGCTGATGCCAGCGAGGCGTTTCCATCTTGCCGCGGACGGCCGTTTCATGGCGCGCCGATGACCTCCAGAATGCCGGTCGCGGTGCGTGCGGCGAGTTCCGGCCGGTACATGTCCTCGACCACCGCTGCGGGCTGCGCATAGATCCCGGGTGTTACCGCGCGCACCACATAAGCGGCGGTGAAGTTGCGGTTGGACGAGCCATTGCGGTCAAACGCCGCCATGAACCGGTCATCGCGGAATTCCGCATGGCCCGCCGATGTCGGTTCGAGCCAGGGGAAATTTTTCAGGTCCGCGCTATCGACCAGCCGCGGGTTGTCGATCACGAAACCTGCAGGCAGCAGATCTGTGACAACCACCCGTGATGTCCAGGCGTTAGCCTCGCGCATTTGCAGAACCACGAGGTAGCGCTGGTTCTGCTGTGCCGATGCGATCGAGGCCGGCTGACCGTCAATCGTGTAGTAGCTGCGGCTGATGTCGAACCCGACACCGCCGGCGCTCAGCGGTTGCGCCGGGGCTGCAATGGTGGTCACCACCGCGTCCACCGGATCAGTTCCCTGGTTGACGATGGTCAGCGGGTTTGCCTTCACTTCCTCGCCGCTCAGTTGCGATTGGTAGGCGCCGGCATAGGCCTTTCCGTTGACATTGACGGAGATCGACTTGTTGCCCGCAACGATCGCCCGCGCAGCCAGCACCATCCAGGCGTTTTCCTGAGTGCTGGTCGATTGCCGCACGGCCTTGGCGTCGCCGACAAAGCGGATCAATTCGGGAACGATGCCCGGGGTCGGCGTCGATTCCGCCGCCAGCGCGAGCATCGCCGCACCATCGCGCAAGGCCGAACCATAATCGTTGCGGCTGCCCACCAGTCTGGCTGTTGAGCGAGCCTGCTGGAAGGCCGAGCGGAAGCTCTCACTGGCGCGTTGCTGATCACCATAGAGCGACAGCGCCGCTCCGATCTGGGCACGCGCCAGTGGCTGGGCGAAGCGATTGATCTGGCTGTCGGAATAGTACCGAAGATCAGTGGCCGCAGCCTTCCGATTGCGCGCCAGCACATAGAGCGCATAGGCAATGCCGCTGCCATCTGTTTCAACATCGGTGGTGTAGGACAGCGCATTCTGGAGATTATCGAGCGCCAGACGACTGGCGACCGACGGCACCGAAAATCCTTTTTCCAGAGCCCTGGTGAGAAAATCGGTGACATAGGCGTCGAGCCAGAGATCGCCGGAGCCCGGGCCCCAAAGACCAAAACTGCCCGATGACGACTGGTAGGCGACAAGCCGGTTGATGGCCGCATCGATGCGCTCGCGGATTACCTTGGCGTCTTCAGCACCATTGCTGTCGCCAAGTTCGCTCAGATAGAGCAGCGGCAGCGCCCGGCTGGCAGTCTGTTCGGCGCAGCCATAGGGATACCGGTCGAGTTGCATCAGCAGCGACGCCACGTCGAAGGCGGCGTTGCGGGTGACCCCGACTGTTACCGAAGCACCGTCGAGCAGACTATCGGCCAGCAACTCGCCGTCGATCCGCAAGGTGCCGCCATTACCGGCAAGACTGATGATCCGCTTGATGGTCACCGGCATTGCCGCCGGCCGCACGGTGATCAGTTCCTGCCGTTCGAGTTCCAGCCCGTCCGGGCCGGTCAGCGCCACGGTGACACTGTCAGACCCGGTTCGCAGACCTTCGAGCGGCACCACCAAGCTGTCGCGGCCGCCTACTGCCAGGTCAAATTCATGACGAACGCCATCTCCGACCTTGATGCGGCCCGAGGCGGTGAACAGTTCCACGGCATAGGTCCCAGCCGGTCCATCGGTATTGGCAAGTTCGATCAGCATCTGCGAACGGTCTTCTGGCGCCAGGAATTGCGGCAGGCTGGCAGAAATCACCACCTGATCGCGGACAATCACGTCCTTGGTTGTGTGGCCCAGCCCCTTTTTGCTCCAGGCCACGGCGTTGACGCGCACGGTGCCGTTGAACTGAGGTATCTCAAAGGAAACCGTCGCCGTTCCGTCCGCTCCGACTTCCACCGGGCCTTCAAAAAACGCCACCAGTTTTTCCTTGGGCGGGCTGCCCTCCGATCGCATCATGGCGCCGTCGCCGCCCGAGCGGATACGGCCGGTGACGCCGGCCGAACCGTCGATCAACCGCCCGTAGATGTCGCGGATCTCGAGCCCCAGCGCGCGTTGGCCGAAATACCATGTTTCCGGATCGGCAACCTCGTGCCGGGTCAGGTTGAGAATGCCGACATCAACCGCGGAAATGGTCACATAGGCCTGCTCGCCGGCGCTCAAGCCGGCAATCTTAACCGGAACCGTGAACTGGTCGCGCGGCGTGGTCTGACTGGCCATGTCGAGGCTGACCGACAATTGCCGCTCTCCCGGGTCAACGGTGAGCCACTTGACGCCAATGGCGCGCATCGGCATCCGCGATTCCTGATCTCCTGCCGGGCGGTAAAGCGTCGCCGTCACATAGGCGCCCGCTCCCCATTCCTCGGTGATCGGCAGCGCGACCGTGGCGCCCTCGGCGCCGACTTCGGCAGTTACGCTGGTAACCAGCCGCTCGGACCCCACCGTGACCAGCACCTTGCCGGCAAATCGCGGCGAAATCCGCAACTGTGCAGTATCGCCGATCTGGTAATTATCCTTGTCGAGCGCGATTTCGAGCCCGTCGGGTGTTTCGACCGACTTGGCGGCGACATACCAGCCTGCATCAAACAGCATGCTGGTCTCGGCGCCGTCCTCGCCCACCACGTCGAGCCGGTAGCGGCCCCATTCGACATTGGCGGCAACCCGTGCTGCGTCATCAGCAGCAAGATCGACCTCGCCGTCGGCCACTTCGGTGGTGAAATCGACCACCTCGTAGTTCCAGGAATTACCCTGGCGATACCACTGATAATTGCGCTCGATCCGCACCAGCGACCATGACGTCGGCATCGCCGTCCGGGCACCGTCAGCGTCAATGGCGATAAGTCGGAATGAGGCTTGGCTGTTTTCCGGGACCTGGCCGTCGTCAAACTTCGGATCGATGCCGATACGCGGTCCGTCTGTCGCAACCTTGAGGTCGACCGCGCGCTCAACCGCGCGTCCACCGCCCTCGGAAGCGCGGATCGTTACCTTGGCGGTCAGAAATTGCGTGGTGAAAGGCAGACTGTCGAGGTTGATGCCCACTTCTGCCTTTCCTGCCTGATCGAGCGGTTGCAGATCCTCGAGCGAAATCCGGGTATTCTCGAATTCCTCGTCGGCAAGCCCGAATTCAAACCCCGGATAGGCATCGAGCGTGCGGGTACGGCTCAGCACCACTTCGCCTTCGGTGGCCATCCCCCCGGCCGGTGCGCCGTAAAGATAACGGCCGGAAACCTCTATTTCAGCCGGCTCACCGGGCGCAACGATTGCGTCTTTCGCATCAAGCTCGATCTCGATCCGGTCAGGCTGGAAATCCTCGACCAGAAAGGTGGCCTCGGCGATCGCTGGGCGTTTGGGATCTGTATGGAGCGCCGCGCGCCAGGCCCCCTGCATGGCGTTCTCCGGCAGCGACAGGGCCAGCGTATGACCGCCCAGTGCTGTGCCGTCAGAGACGACGCGGCGGTCTTCAACTCCGTCGGGCCTTTGCACGATGATGGTCAGCGGCAGATCAACCAGCGCCTCGGCGCGGCTGTCGCGCGCAAGGGCTGTTAGGTGAACGGTTTCGCCGGCGCGGTAGATGCCGCGTTCGGTCCAGGCCATGACATCGACGCCACCCGGCGCCGCCCGGCCGGTGACGCCGCGGTCGGAAAGGTCAAATCCGCCACTGGTCAGATCGAGAAACACGAAATCGCCATCTGCACTTCTGGCAAGCAGCGCTGCTGGCGCCAGTCCGGCAAGTCCGCGTGTCAGTCCTGGCTGGAACCGGGCGTGGCCGCTGGCGTCGGTGACCGCCTCGCCGAGAACCTCGTTGTTGCGGGCAAGCAGCGTCAGCGACACGTCGCCCAGCGGTTCCGCTGTGTCGAGCGAACGCAGGAACACCGAAAGTCCGTCCGTTCCGGCAAACGTGGTCAGGCCGATGTCGGAAATGACAAACCACTGGGTGGCGCGCGCATCCCAGCTTTCGCTCTTGTCACCCAGTGGCGTGGCGGTCAGCACATAGACGCCTGGCTGGCGTTCGGGAAGCAGCGTGTCGACCGGAATGCTGGTGGTCACCTCGCGGTTGAGTTCGCTGGAAATGTCGATGGCCCCCTGCCACACTGGTGCGCCCACATCCTGGCCAATCATCTCGGCCGTGTAGCCTTCAAGCTGACGCAGGAATTCCGAACCGGTGATGATGCGCGTCAATGCCCGTTCGCCAACCCGGTAGAGCTTCAGCTCCGCCGACGGCGCATTGATGGTGACGAGCGGAATTCCGCGCCGCGATTTTGCCGGCAACACGAAATTGGAACCGGTGAAACGCGCCACCGGCGCACGGTCACGAATGTAGAGCGACAGTTCAACCGGGGCTTCGAGTTGTTCGCCGACGCTCGACGGCAGTCCCTGGCGCAGCACCACGCGGTAACGCTGGCCGTGCGACAGGCCGTTGGCACAAATCTGCCGGTTTTCGGTCTCGATCGCCACGTCATCGATACCGTCAATGCTGAGATAATCGGCATAATCCTGCCCCTTCACCAGATTTTCCGAAAACTGGATGCAGACCCGCGGGGTATCGCTTTCGGCGTCAACCATGTTGTCGACCACCCGGAAGCCGCGCCGAGTGCGCAAATCGGCATAGGCAGCGCGCAGCGCCGGCACTTCGCGGATCGCCAGGCTCGCCTTGTAGGCCGACAGCGCCGGTCTCCACCTCTCCGACCGCTCCAGCGCTTCGCCAAGCACTGCGAGGGCGTCGGCCCGTTGGCTTGCCGTCCGCGAGGTCTGATAGGCGTTGACAGCTGCCGATACCGCCACGGAGCGCAGATTGCGCACCAGATTGGCGTTTTCGGGGTTGAAGGTAAGTGCTGAGCGCGAAAGTTCGGCCCAGACCGGGCTGCGCTCGGGATCGGCGGCAGCGGCAATGGCAAAATTGCGCACCGCGGCTTGCATGTCGCCCTCGGCGATCGAGGCTTCGGCGGCGCGCGTCAGCACGGTTGCGCCACGGCTGATGGCGCCGGCGTTGCGAGTGATGATGCGTTCGCGGTAGGTCCGCGCCGCGTCAAGCGTCGATGCCGGCACGAAGCTCAGCGTGGGCGCCGCGCCAAGCTCCGGCTCATCGCTGCTGACCACTCTGCCGGCGACCGCGCCAACAAACGGATTGATGGTGCTGTAATCGGATTTGAGGAAACACCAGCCTGCCTTGACATTATAGGTGAACGCCTTGCATTGCCGGTCTTCAAGGCAGATGGCCTTGCATTCATTCAGCTCCACGTCCTGCACCGTGCGCAGATCAAAACCGTAATAATCGGCATCTTGCGTGGTTTCGATTCGGCGTTGCTCCGCCTGCACGCTTGCTGGCAGACTGACCACCAGAGCACAGATAAAAAACAGGGTGCGTTGAAATCCAGACATGTCACCTCCCGTGCCCGACACGAGGCCGGAGCATGCTTGTGCCGAGCATCGGTAACTCTCCGCCAGATTGGCTTTGTTACCGAGGATCAGGCTGTTCGAAGGCCAGACTACAACATCGGTTGGAAAATCGTAATCCATTTCCAGCAATCTTATCTGGCGAAATCAATAACCTGCACTGAAAAGCTGCTTCATTATGTTGCCGAGTGCCCGTCAAATCATGTAGGAAAAACCCAGTCGGTGCGGCGCTATAGATCCGGCGGCGTCTCATGCTAACATGGCTTTTCGCGTGATGGGTTGCACGAGGCCTGCCTTGGCCTTGTTCACCGCATTGTCCGACATCTCATTGACGATCCCAAGTATCCGAGTGAACGCCCATGAATTTGCCTCACATCAAGTCCGACATGAACGAAAGCGATTTCAACCTGCTGCTCAACCAGGCACGGCAGGCCAGCGATCTGCTCAAGTCGCTCAGCCACGAAACTCGGCTGATGATTTTGTGCATCTTGTCGGAAGGCGAAAAATCGGTATCCCAGCTTGAAGAAATCCTGTCGATGCCGCAGGCTGCGGTCTCGCAGCAACTGGCCCGACTGCGGCTTGATGGCCTGGTCGATACACGCCGCGAAGGGCGGATGATCTATTATTCGATCGTCAATCAAGAGGTTTCTTCGGTGATTGGCACGCTCTACACGCTGTTTTGCGCGCCTGTGCGCAATCAGGACGCCTGACCGGCCGTCATTTTCACTCTGCCAACAAGACAACACGTCAAATAGCAAAACGGCGCGAAACCAAAAAGGTCCGCGCCGTCAAAGCGAATTGCACTTGCCACTTGCGCGGCGCGGCCCGTGTCAGGCCACGGCGCGCGCCAAAGCGCATTGCGACCAGAGTTCGCTCAAAGCGCCGGCGAGATGGCGAATGTCGCCATCGGTGTGCATCGGCGTTGGCGTGATCCGCAGCCGTTCGGTCTTTACCGGAACCGTCGGATAGTTGATCGGCTGCACGTAGATACCGTGATTGTCGATCAACACATCCGAAATCCACTTGCACTTGGCCGCGTTGCCAACCATCACCGGAACGATGTGACTGGGATTGGGCATATGCGGAATGCCGTGTGCGTCGAGCGCCTTGCGAACCTTGGCAACAGCGTCCTGATGACGCCGCCGTTCAAGTTGACTGGCCTTGAGATGGCGAATCGACACCGCAGCCGCCGCCGCCAGCGATGGCGGCAAGGCAGTGGTGAAAATGAATCCGGAAGCAAAGCTGCGGACGAAATCGCACAGTGCGCGGCTTGCGGTGATGTAGCCGCCCATCACGCCGAACGCCTTGCCCAGCGTGCCTTCGATCACGGTCAGACGATCCATGATGCCTTCGCGCTCGGCAATACCGCCGCCGCGCGGTCCGTACATGCCGACAGCATGAACTTCATCAAGATAGGTCATGGCGCCGAATTCATCGGCTACATCGCAGAGGTCGGCGATCGGGGCGATGTCGCCATCCATCGAATAGACGCTCTCGAACGCCACCATTTTCGGTGCCGCCGGATCATCCAGGGCCATCAACCGGCGCAGATCATCGGGGTCATTGTGCCTGAACACGCGCTTTTCGCAGCGCGCATGACGGATCCCCTCAATCATTGAGGCATGATTGAGCGCGTCCGAATAGATGATGAGGCCGGGAATCTTTGATCCCAGCGTACCGAGCGCGGCCCAGTTGGAGACGTATCCGGAGGTAAAGATCAGCGCATCCTGCTTGCCGTGCAGGTCCGCAAGTTCGCGCTCAAGCATCACATGGTAATGATTGGTGCCGGAAATGTTGCGGGTACCGCCAGCGCCGGCGCCGCAGCGCTCGATCGCTTCCTTCATGGCACCGGTGACCAAAGGATTCTGCCCCATGCCCAGATAGTCATTTGAGCACCATACCGTCACGTCCTGCGTCGAACCATCCGCCCGGTAGCGCGTGGCCCGCGGAAATCCACCGGCATGGCGTTCGATATCGGTAAAAACCCGGTAGTTGCCAGCTTCGTGCAGACCGCCGAGCTTTTCCTCGAAGAACGCTTCAAAATTCATAGCATTAACCCTATATGTCCCAGACAAGATGCGAAACATCGACGCTGACGTCAACCCGAAAATGGCGATGATGACAGCAGTCAAATAGTCGCACGGCGTCCGTCTGGTTCTCCTTGTCCTAGATCAAATCGCCCGTCTGATATGTGTTGCCCCGGTTTTGTGGTCTAGTTTCGGAACGATTTTGCCTGTGCTGAAACGGCCTATAGATAGGTGGAGCGCTCCAGCGGCGTGATTTCATTATCGAAAGCCTTCAGCTCCTCGCGCTTGATTTCGGCGAAAATACGGCGCAATTCCGGCCCGAACAGCCGTCGAATGAAGTCGGAACGTTCGAAATCCTCGATCGCGTCGTCCATGTCGTCGGACAGTTGCGGCAGCGGCACATTATAAGCATTGCCCTCGACCGGTGGTGGCGGTGCCTTGGCGTTCTCCAAGCCTTCCAGCATACCGCCAAGCACACCCGCCAGCACGAAATAGGGATTTGCGTCGGCGCCGGACATCCGGTGCTCCAGCCGACGCGCCTTGTCGTCGGACGCGGGAACCCTAACGACGACGGAACGGTTGTTACGGCCCCAGGCGATTCGGGTCGGCGCGTAGGAGCCGGGCTGCAGCCGGCGATAACCGTTGAATCCCGGAATATAGAGCAGCAACGTATCCTTGAGCGTCGACAACAACCCAGCCGCCGCATGCTGAAGTCGCTGGTCTCCGCCCTCGCCTGCAAAGATGTTATTGCCATCCTTATCGAGAATGCTGGCGTGCACATGCATGCCGTTGCCCGACCATTCCAGAAACGGCTTGGCCATGAAAGTGGCGCGAAGCCCGAATTTGTGGGCACATTCGGTGATCACCCGGCGCAGCAGCACGGTGTCGTCGGCCGCAGCCATGGCATCATCGCGGTGCTTGAGATTGACCTCGAACTGGCCGGGGGCCGCTTCCTTGATGATGGTGTCGATCGGCAGGCCCTGGGCGAGAGCAGCGGCGCGGATTTCGGCAAACAGCTCACTCTGGCCACGTAGCTCCGAGAGCGAATACATGTGCTGCTGATCGGGACCGGGGCCTGAATCCTTGCCCATTCGACCCGAACTCTGGAACACCGCCGGGTCCACCAGATAGAATTCCAGTTCGAACGCCGTGACCGGCCGCAAGCCCTTGGCGGTAAACCGGTCGACCACCCGCTGCAGCGCGTTGCGCGGATCGATCTCATAGGGTTCGCCAGCTTCGGTATACATCGACATCAACACCTGCGCCGAGGGCCGCGGCGACCACGGTGCCAGATTGATCCGGCCCGGAATGGCGCGGCAGTAGCCGTCAATGTCCCCGGTCTCGATGTGAATGCCGGTGGATTCGACTTCCCTGCCCCAGACATCGAGCCCGAAGATCGACAACGGCATGTTGATGCCGGGATGGCCCACCTTGCCGAGCGCTTCCGCCGGCCCCCATTTACCGCGCATCACGCCATTGATGTCGGGAATCAGGAAATCCACCGATTCGATCAGCGGGTTTGTTGCCATAAAGGCTTCGGCTTCATCATTCGTGGGCAGGTCGGCGTGCCGATCCGCGATTGGGGCGCTCTCGCGCATAATGTCACCCATGACCTTTCACGATTCCCGATGCCGCGCGCAGCGGCTGTTGCAGCGCTTGTCCGCGCTAAAAATTTGTGCACACACTCTTGTCAAAGGTCAAACCAAATTGCGATCAAGCCCTCGCACAAACCAATCAGGAACAAAACAATGCGCGTCAATGTGTCATCTCATGATCTGAAGGTTTTGGACCACAAGCATCACCTCCATCCCTTTACCGATCATGGCGCGCTGGGCATAGACGAACGCCGGGTGATCTCGCGCGCCGACGGCGTCTGGATCTGGGACACTGACGGCAATCGCATGCTTGACGGAATGGCCGGACTCTGGTGCGTCAATGTCGGCCACGGCCGCCAGGAAATCGTCGAAGCGGTGCGCGCGCAGATGAGCGAGCTCTCCTATTACAACACCTTTTTCAAGACCACACACCCGCCGGTGATCGAACTGTCGCGGATGCTTGCGGAGCTGGCGCCCGAACACATGAACATGGTGTTTTACGGCGGCGGCGGTTCCGATGCCAATGACACCATTTTCCGGCTGGTCCGGGTTTACTGGGATCTGATGGGCAAACCGACCAAGAAAACCATCATCTCCCGTCACAACGCCTATCACGGCTCCACAGTGGCCGGCGCCTCGCTCAGCGGCATGGGCGGCATGCACGGTCAGGGTGACCTGCCAATTCCGGGCATCCATCACATCGCCCAGCCATACTGGTTCGGCGAAGGCATGCAGACCGGCATGAGCGAAGATGAATTTGGCATCTGGGCCGCGCGCGAACTGGAACGCGCGATCGACGAAATCGGCGAAAACAATATCGGCGCTTTCATTGCTGAGCCGATCCAGGGCGCCGGCGGGGTCATCATACCGCCTGCCACCTATTGGCCCGAGGTCAATCGGATCCTCAGCGAACGCGATATCCTGTTCATTTCAGACGAAGTGATCTGCGGCTTCGGCCGGACCGGCGAATGGTTCGGCGCCGACACCTACGGCACGAAGCCCGACATGATGGCCATCGCCAAGGGCATGACCTCGGGCTATCTACCGATGGGCGGCGTCATCGTCTCAGACCGGATTGCCGAGGTGCTGCACGAAAAGGGTGGCGAGTTCTATCACGGCTATACCTATTCCGGTCACCCGGCGGCCTGCGCGGCTGCGATCGCCAATCTGACCATCATGAAACGTGAAAAACTGGTCGATCGCGTCCGCGACCAGATCGGACCTTATTTCCGGCAGCGCTGGCTCGCGCTTGGCGATCATCCGCTGGTTGGCGAAGCGCGGATGAAAGGTCTGGTCGGTGCACTCGAGCTGATTCCCGACAAGAACGATCTGAGCAAGCGTTTTGGCAATATTGGCGCTGCCGGCACGATTGCCCGCGACCATTCTTTTAACAACGGCCTGGTGATGCGGGCGGTGCGCGACAGCCTGATCGTCTCGCCGCCCCTGACGATCAGCGAAGAGGAAACCGACGAATTCATCACCCGCGCCCGCAAATCGCTGGATGATGCAGCGGCCTCGATTTCCGCAAAGGGGGCCATCTGATCCGGGTACCGCTTAACCTTTACGCTTAAGCTTAACGCCGGGTTATCAGACCCGGCGTTTCAGTTTGCGGTATGATCTCCCCATCCTGTGGAGGAGATCGAGATGCGTAACTTCCCATCATCCATCGACCGAACTACCGGGCACGGCCACAGAAACGGGTTGCTTGATCTGTTGAGGTTTGCTGCCGCTATGATGGTGGTGTTTTACCACTTTCTCTATCGCGGCGCGATTGAAGGCAATTATCTCGACCAGTCCTATGGCGCGGCGGGCGACGCCATTTCGCTGGGCTATCTCGGCGTCAATCTGTTTTTCATGATCTCGGGCTACGTCATCATCTGGTCGGCATCCGGCCGCGATTGGTACGGATTTTCGTTCAGCCGGCTGGCCCGGCTCTATCCCGCGCATCTGGTGGCCATGACGATTACCGCCATCACGATGGCGATGTGGGCGACGCCGCCGCTGACCACCAGTTTTGCGCAATGGCTGGCAAACCTGACCATGCTGGCGCCATTGTTCGGCCAGAACTTCATGGATGGGGCTTACTGGTCGATTGTCATCGAATTGCTGTTTTACGCCTGGGTGATGATCGGTCTGTTTACCGGGGTATTGCCACGCCATACCGATCTGGCGCTGGCGGTCTGGTTGAGTCTGGTTGTCGCCAACAATCTGTTTATCGGCTCTCGCCCGTTCGAATTGCTGTTCCTCACCGAATATGGTGCCTATTTCGCCTTTGGCGCTCTGATTTGGCGGATGACTTCGCACGGACCGAGTACTTTTCGATTGTTTCTTGCCGGTTTGGCGTTGGTGCTGACGCTGCATGCGGCGGAAGTGCAACGGCTTGACGTCATCGCCCGGCTTGGTGAAGCCGGTTCGGCCACCAGCACGGCCTTGGCAAACCTCGCTATCATCACACTGTTCCTGATGGCGGCGACGCTCGGCAGGCGCTTCAAGGCAAGCGCCTGGATGCTGGCGCTGGGTGGCATCAGCTACCCGCTCTACCTGGTCCATCAGAATGCCGGCTACATCCTGATCAACCTGACCGCCCCCGGCATTGGCAAATGGTCGGCGTTGGCCCTCGCTACCGTGCTGTCGCTGGCGGTGAGTTGGTGGATCTACGCCCGCATCGAACCGGGCGGCCGCCGTATCATCCGCGCATTGTTCTCGCCCGCCGCACGCTACCTGCCCCGAACCGCGGCGCGTCTTTCAGTTCCGGCGGAATAATAAAATCATAAATCACCCCGGAACGAGAAGGGGCGGCCCTAACGGCCGCCCCTGATCTTTTATCTGTGAACTTCGAGCCGTCGCTTATTGCGGCAGCTTGTCGTCAACGCCTTCGACGTAGAAATTCATGCCCAAGAGCGTGCCATCGTCAGAAACTTCACCGTCCTTGAGCCAGACGGTACCGTCCTGCTTGTTGATCGGGCCGGTGAAGGGGTGGATGGAGCCATCCTTGATGCCGGCTTCGGTGGCTTCTGCCATCGCCTTCACATCGTCAGGCATGTTGGTGTATTCCGCCATGGTGAGAATGCCGTCCTTGAGGCCGTCCCAGGAAGATTCGCCACCCTTCCAGGTGCCGTCCATCGCCGCAGCGATCTGCTTTTCGTAATAGGGACCCCAGGTGTCTTCGATGGCGGTCAACTGCGCGGTCGGGCCGGCCTTGATCTGGTCGAATGCCTGACCGAACGCCTTGATGCCGCGTTCTTCGGCAACCTGCATCGGGCCAGTCGAATCGGTGTGCTGGGTGATGATGTCCACGCCCTGATCGATCAGCGCCTTGGCAGCATCAGCTTCCTTGCCGGCGTCAAACCAGCTGTTGACCCACACAACCTTGAGTTTGAAATCAGGATTGACCGAACGGGCGCCGGTGAGGAACCCGTTGATGCCCATGACCACTTCCGGGATCGGGAACGAGGCGATGTAGCCGGCAACGCCGGTCTTCGACATCTTGCCGGCAATCTGGCCGATGATGTAGCGGCCTTCATAGAAGCGCGCATTGTAGGTGGTCACGTTCGGCGCGGTTTTGTAGCCGGTGGCGTGTTCGAATTTCACGTCCGGGAACTTGGCGGCAATTGCCAAGGTCTGGTCCATGAAGCCAAAGGATGTGGTGAAGATGATGCCGCAGCCGGAACGGGCGAAGCGTTCGATGGCGCGCTCGGCATCCGGACCTTCCGGAACATTTTCGAGCGCCACCATTTCGACCTTGTCGCCAAGCTTTTCCTGGGCGTACTGGCGGCCGATTTCATGCGCCTGGGTCCAGCCGCCATCGGTCTTCGAACCGACATAGATAAAGCATGCCTTGTACGGGTCGGCAGCCAGCGCGCTTGTCCCGGCTGTCGCTGCGAATGTTGCAGCCAGTGCAAAAACGATTTTTTTCATTTAGTCCACCTCTCTGTTGCTCCTCCGGCTTGGCCGGATGGAATTGGAATTTTGTCGTTGGTGCGCGAATCGATCAGGACTACCGGTCCGGCACAAAGGCTTTGCCCAGCGAAGCTGGAGTGTTCATCAGTGTCAAGCGCCGGTCGCGTGAAATGATCACCAGCACGACGATGGTCGCAACATAGGGCAAGGCCGACAGGAATTGCGACGGAATACCGAAACCGAGCGCCTGGGCATGCAACTGGCCGATCGATACGGCGCCGAACAGATAAGCGCCACCGAGAACCCGCCACGGCCGCCAGGAGGCAAACACAACCAGCGCCAGCGCGATCCAGCCCCGCCCCGCGGTCATGTTCTCCACCCATTGCGGCGTATAGACCAGCGAAAGATGCGCACCGGCAAGACCGGCACAGGCGCCGCCAAACATCACCGCCAGATAACGGATCTTGAGCACATTGATGCCCAGCGCATGCGCCGAGGCATGATTGTCGCCAACGGCGCGGAGGGTCAGCCCGGCCCGCGTCCGGAACAGGAACCAGGCAACGCCACCCGTCAGGACCAGCGATATGTAGAAGATCGGATCCTGGCCGAAAACAAGCCGCCCGATCAGCGGGATGTCGGTCAGCACCGGAATGTGGAGGCTGCCAAGCTTGACGCCCGCCGAGCCGACAAAACTCTCACCGATCATCCCTGACAGACCGAGACCGAGCAGCGTCAGCGACAGGCCGGTGGCAACCTGATTGGCGGCCAGCGACAAAGTCAGCACACCGAACGCCAACGAAAAGACCGCACCGGCAGCCACCGCAGCGAGCATGCCGATCCAAGGCGATCCGCTCAGCGCCGTGGCCGCGAAGCCGCAGACAGCGCCGATTACCATCATGCCCTCGACACCCAGGTTGAGCACGCCGGAGCGCTCGACCACCAGTTCACCGATGGCGGCGATCAGTAACGGCGTAGCTGCCGTCATGATCGTCAATAATATGTTTTGAGCAATGTCCATCAGGCCTGGCCTCCGGCTGCTGCCGTGGCTTTACGCCACACCAGCCGCACCTGGTAATGAATGAGCGTGTCGCAACCGAGCACGAAGAAAAGCAGCAATCCCTGGAACACACGCCCGACCTTGTCGGAGACACCAAGCGTCATCTGTGCTGCCTCACCGCCAAGGTAAGTCAGTGCCAGCATGAAGCCAGCTGCAATCGCCCCCAACGGATTGAGGCGTCCAAGAAAGGCGACGATGATCGCCGTGAAGCCATAACCGGGCGATATCGTCTCGCGCAATTGGCCGATGGCGCCGCTAACCTCGGCGATTCCGGCAAGACCAGCGAGTCCGCCCGAGAGCAGGAACGCGAAGAAGGTCATCCTTTTCTGCGAGAATCCGGCAAAGCGCCCTGCCCGCGGATTGGCGCCAAGCACCCGGACCTCGAAGCCGTTAAGCGTGTAGCGCAGCATGAACCAGGCGATGATAGCGGCGATGATGGCGAGCACGATGCCATAATGCGCGCCGCCCGCCGATGGCATGATCTCGGGCAATTGCGCGGCCGCAGGAAACCGGACGGAGCCCGGGAAATTGTTTCCATTGGGATCCCTGAACATACCGCGGGCCAACCAGTCCAGAAACAGCTGCGCGGTGTAGACCAGCATTAGGCTGGTGAGGATCTCGTTGGTGTTGAAGCGGGTCTTGAGGTAGGCCGGGATGGCACCCCATGCGGCGCCGCCGGCCATGCCAAGCAACAGCATCAGCGGCAAAGTCAGCCAGGTCTGGAACCCGGGCATGAGGATAGGCACCAGCGAGCCGGCAATACCGCCCATGATGAACTGCCCTTCGGCACCAATATTCCAGTTGTTGGACCGGTAACAGACCGACAGACCGACGGCGATCAGGATCAGCGGCGCCGCCTTGATCGTCAATTCGTGCAGCGACCAGATCTCGGTCAGCGGCTCGATGAAAAAGCTGTAAAGCGCGTCGAACGGGTTTTTGCCCAGCGCCATGAACAGGATTGCGCCCGCAACTAGCGTCAGGCCGAGCGCGATGAAGGGTGACAGCACGGCGAAAAGCCGTGAAGGCACCGGCCGTTTCTGCAATTCAATGTGCATGGCTTGCCTCCGGCGCGTTGTCTGTCCGGGCGGTGCCGTCGTGAAAGCCCCCCATCAACAATCCTATCCGTTCCCGTGTCATGTTCGCGGCCGGCTCTGGATTCGAGAGCTGGCCCTCATTGATCACGGAAATGCTGCTGGCAATCTCGAACACTTCGTCGAGATCCTGGCTGATGACGATGACCGCCGACCCGCTCTTGGCCAGATCGACCAGCGCCTGGCGGATGCGGCTGGCGGCACCAGCGTCGACTCCCCAGGTCGGTTGATTGACCACAAGCACTACCGGCTGGCGGTCGAGTTCACGACCGACAATGAACTTCTGCAGATTGCCGCCTGACAGCGACCCCGCCGGCGGATCCTCCAGCGATTTGCGCACATCCATCGCCTCCGATATCCGCTTGGTGGCGGTCGCCACGGGACCATTGTTGATCAACCCCAACCAGCCGCCTGTGAGGAACGTCTTGCGGTCCGAGGCATAGCGCGAAAGCACCAGGTTTCCGCTCAAATTCATGTCTGGCACCGCCGCGTGACCATGGCGTTCTTCCGGCACAAATCCGCAGCCCATGAGCCGGCGCGCGGTAATACCCATATGGCCCGCGGCAACGCCCGAGATACGAATCGAATTCGCATCCGAAACAGTCACCTCACCGGAAAGCACATCAAACAGTTCGCTCTGTCCGTTACCGGCGACACCGGCAATGGCGATCACTTCGCCGGCCCGAACCGAAAGGTCGACATCGCGCAAGGCCACCGAGAAGGGCGTCAGCGCGGGAGCAGAAAGTTTTTGAACCTCCACCAGCACATCACCCGGTTCGCCGAGACCGGCGCCGGAAATTTCGGCAACTTCGCCACCCACCATCATCCGCGCAAGTGAAGACGGTGTCTCCTGGCGTGGGTCACAAGCACCCGTCACCTTGCCATGACGTAACACCGTGGCCCGGTCGCAAATGCGTTGCACTTCCTCAAGCCGGTGACTGATATAAAGCACCGAGCGACCCTCGGCTTTAAACTTGGCGAGTGTTTCGAACAACTTGTCCGCTTCCTGCGGGGTCAACACCGAAGTCGGTTCGTCAAGGATGATCAGTTCAGGGTTCTGCAGCAGCGAGCGCACGATTTCGATCTCGCTGACGTTCGCCCACCGAAAGATCGGCGACATGGGCAGAAGGGTCGAGCGGCAAGCCATATTCGATCGACAGCCGCCGCGCTTCCTCGGAAATCTTGTCGATCGGCACATTGCCGTCGAGCGCCAGCGCAATGTTTTCCGCCACTGTCAACGCTTCAAACAACGAAAAATGCTGGAACACCATGCCCACGCCGGTGGCACGAGCCTCTCCCGGGCTGCCAATCCGGACTGGCTTGCCCTTCCACAAAATCTCTCCGCCGCTGGGGTCGAGAACCCCGAACAGCATTTTCACGAGGGTCGATTTGCCGGCGCCGTTTTCTCCCAACAGCGCGTGCACCTCTCCCGGCGCAATCTTGAGATCAATGCTATCGCAAGCCCTCAGGCTTCCGAAAACCTTGGTCAGCCCCTGGTTTCCAACAGCGGCGTATTGCTCGTTTGGTTTTGCACGTCACCCCCTGAAATCTGCACTTGCCAGCTTCGCCAAATGCGGCGCTCCTCCCGTAAGTGCGAAAACACGCTCCACCATATGATCCACAAATTCAAGGGACCGGCGGCCATCCGACGGGCAATGCGAACCGCTATCAAACGAAATATTTGTGCGCCGCACAAGAGCTACGGGATCGAAAATTCCGAATATTTTCAACGGATGGGAATTTCCGATCTTCCGAAAAAGGCAATGGCCGCCTTTGCTTTTCAACTTTCCCCTACGAGTGTTTCAAACCAGACGCCGGTGAGTTCCGCCTGATTCAGAGGGTCAGAACGGTGGTGCCGGTGGTCTTGCGGGCTTCCAGATCGGCATGGGCGCGGGCTGCCTCGGCGAGCGGGTAGCGCTGATTGACACCTATTTTCACAATGCCACGCGAAACAACGTCAAACAGCGATTGTGCCGACGTTTCGAGATCTGCGCGGCTTGCAGTGTAGGTGAACACCGACGGCCGGGTCGCAAACAGCGAGCCTTTCTTTGCCAAAATGCCGAAATCGATCGGACCAATCGGACCTGACGACTGGCCGAAGCTCACCCACAAGCCGCGTGGTCGCAGGCAATCGAGCGATCCGGGAAACGTATCCTTGCCCACCGAATCATAAACCACATCGGCGCCCTTGCCGCCGGTGATCTCCTTGACCCGGCCAACAAAATCCTCGGTGCGGTAGTTGATTACATGATCATAGCCGTTGGCCGAAGCCAGCGCCGCCTTCTCCGACGAGCCGACTGTGCCGATCACGGTGGCGCCAAGCGCCTTGGCCCATTGACCGGCAATCAGGCCGACACCGCCGGCAGCGGCATGAAACAGGATCGTGTCGCCAGCTTTGACCTCGAATGTGCGCCGGAGCAAATATTCGGCCGTCATTCCCTTGAGCATCATCGCAGCTGCAATATCAAACTCGATGCTGTCGGGGATTTTGACCAAACGATCGGCGAGGATCACGCGCTCTTCGGCATAGGCGCCGAGCGGCCCGACATAGGCAACCCGATCGCCTTGCTTCAATGTCGAAACACCTTCGCCAACGGCGGTGATGACGCCGACGGCTTCATTGCCGGGCACCAGCGGCAGGCCGTTGGGCGCCGGGTAGAGCCCGGTTCGGAAATAGACATCGATGAAATTGAGTCCCACCGCCTCGTGCCTGATCCGGACCTCGCCCGGCCCCGGATCGCCGACCGGATGGTCGCGCCATTCGAGAACCTCGGGACCGCCATGACTGGACACCACGATTGCTTTCATCTCACCATTCTCCCTGGAAGTATCGTCCGCACAGATCTTGCTCAGGCCGGCGGACGGCGGCCGAGTGCGGGGAACATCTGCATGACCCCGCCAATCACAAACAAATAGGCGCCAGTCAGCATCACCGCCCACATCAGCCAATCCGGGCTTTCGAAATGCAGCAGCAATGCATAGCCAGACAGCACCGACCAGACCGAAAAAATGGTCAGGTTCACTGGTCTGAGCCGTATCACCCGCACCGGATGCAGAAAGAAGATCGGCAGGAATGTCATGATCACCGCCGCCAGTACGATCAGAAACGCCACCGTTTCGGAGGCATTGATGACAAACAGCGTGAACACCAGCATGTTCCAGACCACAGGGAACCCGGAGAAGAAATTTTCTTCGGTTTTCATGCCCGTGTCGGCGTAATAGATCGCGCTCGACATGACGATCAGTCCGGCAGCGACAAACGATAGCGGTTCGCCGATCATGCCGCTCTGATACAGCGCAAACGCAGGAATCAGCACATAGGTGACATAATCGATGACGTTGTCGAGCATGACGCCTGACCAGTTCGGCAGCACTTCCTTGACATTGAGCTTGCGGGCGATCGGCCCGTCAATGCCGTCAATCAGCAGCGCAACGCCGAGCCACCACCACAGATCGATGAACCGACCCTCGGCAGCCGCCACCAGCGCCAGAAACGCCATGAACGAGCCACTGGCGGTCAGGATGTGAACCGAGAATGCGCGAATCTCCGCATAAGGCACGCGGCGGTATTTGAATGGAAGTTTCATGCCGCCTATGCCCTCCTCGACCAGCGACCGGAGGCCCTAATTGGGGCCGCTCCAGTCGAGTGCGCAGATTTCTGCCGAACGCCCGGCAAAATTCCAGTTGCGGCCAAAGGCGCGCATCTTCGAGCGCTCCGACTTGGCGACGATGATTTCCGGTGCAATCCAGTATTCAGAATTGGAGATCACCGTGTCCTCGCCATGTTTCCTGCCGGGAATCGGCGAGACCACGCCGTCGATGATCTTGGGAATCTTGACGATCCTCTTCTTGTCCTCGACCTCATAGCTGATCGGCACTTGCTGAACGCCCAGAAAATTGCCTACGAGGATCGACAACAGCCCGGTCGTGCCACCGGCCTTGCCGGTGAAAATCTTGGTGAAGGCCTTGGTTGCGTAGATCGACGCGCGCTTGTCGACAAACAGACCCGCGGTCCAGTTGCCGCGACTCATATAGCCCGGAATTTCCATGATCAGGCCGAGATTGAGCCCGGAAAGGTCGGTGTCGCCATAATAGCCGTTATCCACGCGGAAGCCGGCCCAGGTCTGGCAGTAGCCTTCGGTCGGGGGATGCTGGCCTAGCGATATCACGCAGGGGCAAAACACGGTGCAATTGCACGACAGCACCAATTCGCCCTTCAAGGCCCATTCCACATCAGCCATTCATGTCTCCCGCATCAGTTCACCGCGCTCCAAATCAGCGCCACGCCCCAAAAACTCACTATCGCGCCGCCGAGGCGACTTGTCACCCGACCGGTTCCTGTTTTTTCGACAAACGTAAACAGGGTTAGCGCCGCCATCCAGACCACATTCATGCTGCCCACTGCAAGCATGATCAACATCATGGCCCAGCAGCAGCCGAGGCACCATACTCCCTGCTCCATGCCCAACCGGAACACGCCCAGAGTGCTCGAGCGCCAGCGCGCAAACAGCGTGGTGAACGGATTGCGGCACTTGCTCAGGCAGGCCTCCTTCAGCGGTGTGAATTGATAGGCGCCCGCGCCAAAGAGGATCAACCCCGCCACCACGCCCTTGACCGGCTCGGCCGCAGTAGTGCCGGTAAACGATGTCACCGTCATCTGGGCTGAGGCGAAAAGGATAGCGGCAAGACTCCAGACAAAAAGGTAGCCCGAGGCCAACACCAGCGGGTGAACCACAGGATCGCCGCGTGCGGCGGCGGTGTCAGCGATCTCGGAATAGGTGCGAATCATCGGCGCAGCAGTCGGCAGCATCATTGCCGCCGCCATCGCGGTCCACATCATCACCAGCGCCAGATAAATCCCAATCGTCCCGCCGCCCGAAAGCAGCGCTCCGGAATCGGCTGACAGGCACAGATCAGCGATCCTGGCCGCAAACGATCCAGAATCGACCGGAAGGAACCGGGCAATCAACGACATCCCGGGCCCCAACGGGCGCGCAGACCCTTCGAATCCGGCGACGGCCCCTGCCATCGACAGCAGCAACCACCAGGCAATCGCCGTCGTGAGGATCGCCATCGCCATGACCAGCCACAACGGCTTTCGGCTCAGCGTGGCAATGGTCTGGCCCGACCGATCGAGATGATCGAACCGGCCTTCAAGCGGGTCGGGGTTGCCGGACGGCGTAAACATGCGCCAAATGATCCCATGGAGTTCGTTGCTCCCAAGATGTAAGGGAACATGTACTTCAAGCGCAATCGCCAATGAAGGTCCGAAGGGTAAAACATATGCAGCTACAGCATGATATCGCCGTCGTAGGCGGCGGCCTGGCCGGATCAGTCGCAGCACTGGCTGCGGCTGCCAAGGGATGGCGGGTGGCCTTCATCGCGCCGCCGCCGCCGCGGCAAGACCAACGCACCACCGCCTTGCTGTCGGAATCAATCGATCTGCTCACGAATTTAGGCATCTGGGAGAGTGTCCGGCCGGTTTCGGCACCGCTGCGCACCATGCGCATTCTTGACGGGACCACCCGGTTGTTGCGCGCGCCGCCGGTGTCATTTCAAGCCTCCGAGATCGATTTGGACGCCTTTGGCTACAACATCCCCAACAAGCCGTTGTTCGAGGCGCTACAGGTTGCTATCGGGGAAGCTGCCCTGGTTGAGCGATTTGAAAGTCCGCTCGTGGAGGCCAGCCAATCCGATAACGCGGTCACCCTGACGCTCGCCGATGGAACCCGGATCGACGCCAGCGCAGCGCTTGCCGCCGATGGCCGCAAATCCACCCTGCGCGAAGCAGTCGGCATCAAGGTCAAGACCTGGTCCTATCCGCAATCGGCGCTGGTAATGAATTTTTCCCATCGTCTCGACCATGCCGACACCTCCACCGAATTTCACACCGAGCGCGGTCCATTCACTCAAGTTCCCCTGCCCGGGCGACGCTCCAGTCTGGTCTGGGCAGTCAAGCCCGATCAGGTCGACGAAATCCTGGCCTGGCCGCGCGAACGCCTCAATGCCGAGGTGGAGGCACGAATGTGCTCCATTCTCGGGTCAGTCGGGGTCGAGGACGGCATTCAGGCCTGGCCGCTATCGAGCCTGATTGCCGAGAAATTCGGCATCGGCAGAACCATGCTGGTCGGCGAGACCGGCCACGCCTTTCCCCGATCGGTGCGCAAGGCCTCAATCTCGGGCTGCGCGATATCATGCAGGCGATCACGTCGCTCGCCGAGGCTGGTGGCCCCGAACACGCCACTGAGGCCGTCACCGCCTTCAACCGTCAGCGCAGGTTTGATGTCACCAGCCGGACCGCCGGCGTCGACCTCTTGAACAGGGCGTTGTTGAGTTCGTTTCTGCCGATGCAGGCGCTGCGCGCCGGCGGGCTGGCGGCGCTTTCGGCGATTGGCCCACTGAGGCTGCTGGCGATGCGCCAGGGCATGACCCCGGGCTGGCGCAAGAACGCCCGCACGCCGGATACAGCGTCAACCCGGGAACAGGTCGGGCGGTAGCGTTGCACTGGTGATCAGCCACAACAGCGTCGAGACCGTAGCAACACTTGCCACCGTGGTGACCAGAACGGTGGCGGAAGCGCGCTCGACCCAGGTCGAATATTGCTGCGCGATCACGAACACGTTGGTTGCTGTTGGCAGCGAGGCCAGCAGCACCGCTGTGTAGACCCAGACCGGTTCGAAATCGCCGACCGCGCTCAGCCCCACATACATCAGCACCGGGTGCACGATCAGCTTCATCGGCACGATGAAACCGAGTTCCACCGGAATCCGCTTGAGCGGTCGTAACGCCAGCGTCACGCCCATAGCAAACAGCGCACAAGGGGCCGCGGCCTGGGCCAGATAATCGATCAGCCGGGTGACCGGCAGCGGCGGTGTGAAATGCAGCGCGGCGGCGGCAACGCCCACCGCAGTGGCAAGAATGAACGGGTGAAAGGCAATCTTGCGCACTACCCCGAGCGCCAGTGCTGCGGGACCGCGCTTGTCGCCACCAGCAAGAGCCATCATCATCGGCGCGATGGTGAAATGCATGATGTTTTCAAAGCAGAAGATAAGCGCCACCGGTACGGCGGCCTGTTCGCCGAAGGCCAGGATGGCAATTCCGGGGCCCATATAACCAATATTGCCATAGGCTCCGGCCAGCCCCTGCACGGTAGCTTCGCCGATCGCCGCGCGGCGTATCAGGATGCTGGCGGCGAATACCAGCGCAAATATCGTATAGGTGACCACCATGCTGGTCAGCACGTAGTCCCAGCGCGCCAGCTGTTCGATCGGGGTTCGCGAGAGCAATTTGAAGAACAGAGCCGGCAATGACACGTAAATGATGAAGGTGTTGAGCCACCCCATCGCCACTTCCGGCTGCTTGGTAATGCGCGCGGTGATATAGCCGAGCAGGATCAAGCCGAAGAAGGGCAGCACCAGACCTGTGATTTCCGCCATGAATTACGCTCGTGTTCGCGGGTTGATTGATGCAACGGTTTTCGGGAGGAGCCGCCACCCCGGGCTAGGTTCCCCGTCCGGTTCCGTCAAGGCCGGAAACTTGATCTTTTCGTCAAATACCCCATCTTTAGAGGCCAAAGGAAAAAAGACATGTCGTTCAAACTTGCAAAATTCCAAATCGGCCAGGTCGTCAAGCACCGGGTCTTCCCGTTCCGCGGCGTTATTTTTGATGTCGATCCGGTCTTTGCCAACAGCGAAGAATGGTGGAATGCCATTCCCGAAAATGTGCGGCCCCGCAAGGATCAGCCGTTCTATCATCTGCTGGCGGAAAACGACGACACCGAATACGTGGCCTATGTATCGGAGCAAAACCTGCTCGACGATGACAACACCAAACCGTTGCGCCATCCCCATCTGGCCGATTTCTTCGACGCGCAGGTCGATGGCCTCTATCGTCCCAAGGAACGCATCAGCCACTAACGGTCGCTATGAGCGGGATGAGCGAACTCAAATCGAGCCGGATTGGGTGTTGCGAAGCACAGGCAGAGATGTACGCCGGACCGGCAATTAAGGGTTCAGCGCTCAAATCGAGATCACCACGATTCCGGTGTTAAAGCGGAATGTGATCAAGCCCCGCCAGCACTTTTCTCAGTTAGCAGCTACGAAAAAGCCCGGAGGCGCTGGCGCATCCGGGCTTGATGGTCGAGACCTTGCTGAAATCAGTTCTTTTTGGCGGCGGCCTGAGCTTCTTCGAGCTTCTTGCGCGCTTCGTCGGCCTTCTTCGTCATTTCTTCCTGCAGCAGACGCTGACGTTCCTGAAGTTCGGACTGGGCGACCGGATCGCCGTCCCACGCCTGGGTAAAGCCTTCGAGCGAAATTTTCAGCGGGTTCGGCGTGCGCTGATAGTTGACCGAAGTCAGCACCAATTCGCCACCCTTCTTGTAGGAAGCAATCATGGCGTCGGTCAGCAGGATTTCCGCAACGCAGGTTTCCGGCATGCAGATCGCGTATTCGACGCGCTGGGCCTGGCCGCCATCCACCTGCAGATTGATGCCCGGCTGGATCAGGCGAGCGGTCGGCACGGTGATCTGAAGGATCTTGCGGTTGACCTTGCCGGTCACATTGATCAGGCCAATGGCGGTAAGAAGCTGGCCGGTGGGGGCTGTGACAATGTTCTGCACAACGCACACATCATTGTCTTCCTGCTTGGTGCAGGTCTTGTACCAACCCTGGTTCGCGCCCTGGGCCGATGCGGGGGCCGGCGTGAACGCAGCGGCGAGGCCGACGGACATGACGGCTGCAAAAACGGTCTTCGTGGTGGCGTTCATTGACATCCAAGTCTCCTGAAACACGCCCCGTGGGGCGCCAATCGGTTCGCGCGGTTTCCCGCGTCATCGTGCATCGGTCGCGCCTTCTCGATTGAAAATGCGGCGACAGCAAGGCTCTCTCGGCTACCTGTTAACGCGGGATGCCCACAATATCCAGCCCGCGGGCCCGATGAACCGTAAAAAATCGGCCGCAATGGGCCCATACGGTGGTCTGGTTCCCGGCTGGCGTATAGTCTCGCCACGGGAATCGGCCTCCGGTGCCCCTGGTTGCAATCCTGGAAGGATAGACAATGAAACGAATGCTGGCAGCATTTTCTGTCCTGGCCGCGAGCCTCATTGCTGCGCCCTCGTTGGTTTCGCAAACGCGCGCCGAACCGGTGCATGCCATCGCCATGCATGGCGAACCAGCGTTACCTGCAGATTTTACGCACCTGCCCTATGTCAATCCGGACGCCCCAAAGGGCGGGCGCATTGCCTATGGCGTGGTCGGCAGTTTCGACAGCGTCCGTCCCTTCATCGTCAGAAGCATGCGCACCAGCGCCCGCGGCGTGGTCGACCCGGAATACGGCAATCTGATCTATGAGACGCTGATGCAGCGCTCCCAGGATGAACCCTTCACGCTCTATGGCCTGCTGGCCGAATCCGTTGAATGGGACGAGGAGCGCAGCTTCATCCAGTACAATCTCAACCCGCTGGCGCGCTGGTCGGATGGCAAGCCGGTTACCGCCGACGACGTGATCTTCACCATGGAATTGCTGCGTGACAAGGGACGGCCGCCCTACAGCACCCGGCTTAACCGTGTCGCCAAGATGGAAAAGATCTCGGATCTGTCGGTGCGTTTCACCTTCAACGAGACATCCAATCGGGAATTTCCGCTGATTCTATCACTGTCACCAGTGCTTCCAAAGCACGCCACCGATGCTGAGAATTTCGACCAATCGACACTGGAACCGGGGATCGGCTCCGGCCCCTATCTGATCAGCGAGATCAAGCCCGGCGAGCGCATCACCTTCACGCGGCGCCCGGACTACTGGGCCAAGGACCTGCCGATCAAGCGCGGGATCGACAATTACGACGAGATCTCGGTCGAATATTTTCTTTCGGAGACCGCCCAGTTCGAAGCTTTCAAGAAAGGCGTATTCGATGTCTATCCCGACGGCAGCGCTACCAACTGGAGCCGCGGCTACGATTTTTCGGCGGTCGAGAACGGCGACATCCTGCGTGAGGAATATGACCGCCGCACACCCTCGGGCATGTATGGCTTCGTCTTCAACACCCGCCGCCCGATTTTTGCGGATGTACGGGTACGGCGCGCGCTGGCCATGATGTTCGATTTCGAATGGGCCAATCGCAGCCTTTACGACAATACCTACAAGCGCACCCATTCGTTTTGGGACGGATCGGATCTGTCGAGCTACGGCAAGCCTGCCGATGCGCGCGAGCGGGAAATTCTGGCGCCCTTTCCCGACACGGTTTCAGACGACATCATGAACGGCACCTGGCAATTGCCGGTCTCCGATGGATCGGGCCGTGATCGCAAGATCAGCCGCGCCGCGCTGACGCTGCTGCAGGATGCGGGCTACCGGATCGACAGCGGCCAGTTGCTGGATCCATCCGGCAAGCCGTTCAGTTTTGCGCTGATGACCCAGAATGAAGGACAGGAAAAGCTCGCTGTCGCCTATCAGCGTTCGCTGGCAGCGCTTGGCATCGAAATGGCAATCCGCACCGTCGACGACGCGCAGTACCAGCAGCGCTCGCAGACCTTCGACTATGACATGATCATGAAAGCCTTCACTTCGTCGCTGTCGCCCGGCACCGAGCAACTCGGCCGCTGGGGGTCGGATTCGCGCGACCGTGAAGGCTCATTCAATTTCGCCGGGGTTGCCAGTCCGGCGGTCGACGCGGCCATCGATGCGCTTCTCAACGCCCGCAGCGCCGAAGACTTTCACTCAGCCGTGCGCGCCTATGACCGTGTGCTGCTGTCGGGTTATTATGTGATCCCGACCTTCCACCTCGGCAAGTCCTGGATGGCGCACCGCAGCCGCATCGTCGGCCCGGAAGGCGATCCGCCGCTTTATGGCTACTATCTGCCGGCATGGTGGGATAAAACCGCCAATCCATAAAACCGCTTCCAGAATTCATGCCGCACAAAGCCGGCAAGAAAGGTATCCTGATGACCGTCCCCTCGCTGACCATCGACATTGTTTCCGATGTCATGTGCCCATGGTGTTATATCGGCAAGCGCCGGCTCGAAGCCGCCTTGCTCGATGTCAGCCAGGAAATGGACGTCGAGGTGCGCTGGCGACCATACCAGCTTGACCCGACATTGCCGAAGGAAGGCAAGGACCGGCAGCAATATCTCGAGGACAAATTTGGCGGCGCGGAGGGCGCAGACCAGGCCTATGCGGCGGTGCGCGCGGCAGGTGCCGACGAACAGATTCCGTTTGCCTTCGACAAGATCCCGGTTTCGGCCAATACGCTTGACGCCCACCGGGTGATCCGTTGGGCCGGATCTGAGGGGTTGGCAGCACAGGACAAGATGGTCGAAACCCTGTTCAAGGCCTATTTCGAAGAGGGCAAGAACATTGGCGACGATGCGGTGCTGGTGGAGGCTGCCCAACAGGTCGGGCTCGAACCGGCCGTCATCGAACGGCTTTTGTCAGGCGATGCCGACCGCGACACCGTCAACGCCGAGATCGACCAGGCGCGGCAGATGGGCGTGACCGGCGTTCCGTGCTTTATCATCGACATGAAATACGCGCTTGTCGGCGCCCAGCCGGCCGAGGCGCTGGCCGACGCCCTGCGCAAGGTCGTCATCGAAAAGGCCAAGCAGGAGGCCGAAGCTTCCGAGACGCCGGAGGCGTAAGCCCGCTTTTGATGGCAGACAGCGCCGGTTCGGACGGCGAAGCGGCGGGAATTGTCTAGCGGGCCATGCCCACACCGATTTTCAGATGAAATTCGAGCCCCGGCAACCTTGCCTGCCGGGGCTTTTTGCTGCGCAACGCTCTGAATGGCGGTGACTAAGCCGGACAAATCGATCACGAAAGCCATGCCCTGATCACGCACCGCGTGATCGGCCGTGACAATGGCCCCTTGCTGGCTCACGCCTTCGCAGTCGGCACCAAAAACCGACAGCCGTTTTTGAACCGTGCAGTCCCGATTTTGGGGGCATTTTCACTGTTTGACGCGTCGATTGTGAACGCTCCGGGTCGCCTGCGGTTGACAATGAGGCCCCGATCACATCCGAAAATGCCATGCAACCCGTTGAGTTTGCTTGGTTCTTTCCTGGCACCCCCTGCCCGTTCAGCCTTCCAGTCACGTCAGACCCACGCCGTTCTCACGGCCATGTGGTTCGCAAGTCATCAGCACAAGCCTCATCTTCAGGTCATCGAACAACACGGCTCACCCAACGGGCCGCCCCACGAACCGGACAGACGGATACGGATTTCCGCTTTCCACCTCACAAGGATAACGACCATGAACAAGATCATCATCGCCCTCGGCTTCACCCTTGCTGCTTCCACCGGCGCCTTTGCCGCTTCCACTGCCATGGACGCCTATGACGTCCCCGCCGTGCAGGGCGACATCACTTACGCTGTTGGCGTTGCCAACGACCTGGTCAGCTACGACCGTGCCGGCAATGACGGCTCGCCGAGCTTCCTGGCTCCTGCCGCAACCGGCATCGATTACACCGCCACTGCTTCCATCGGCGGCGTTTCCAACGACCAGATCATCTATGACCGCGCCGGCAATGACGGTTCGCCGCGCTTTGCCAACTAACAATTGAGACCTGGATCGGCGGACCTTTCGCTCCGCTGATCCCTTCCCCCGCAGACATCATCTTTACGCAGTCCTCCCAAGACGCGACCCAGATTCAAAGGATAAGACCATGAACAAGATCATCATCGCCCTCGGCTTCACCCTTGCTGCTTCCACCGGCGCTTTTGCCGCTTCGACCGCCATGGACGCCTATGACGTCCCGTCGGTTCAGGGCCAGGTCAATTATGCTGTTGGTGTTTCCAACGATCTGGTCAGCTATGACCGTGCAGGTCAGGACGGTTCGCCGAGCTTTCAGGCTTCGGTTGCTGGCGTCGATTACACCACGACCGCCTCGATCGGCGATGTCGCCAACGACCAGGTCCGTTACGACCGTGCCGGCAACGACGGTTCGCCGCACTTCACACGCTAAGACACAAGCCTGACGGATGGCGCCGGTTTCCTCCCGACCGGCGTCATCCGCTTGCTGACGGCCGCGGCCATGATTACAGGCACTCCCTGCCCTCCAGCTTGACTTGATGCAGGACGGTATCGTTCAAATTGAACTCATTTGGACACGACGTGCATCAGCGACGCCCGACACCGAAATCCGTCCGATGACGGGCGCACCGCGCGAAACCCCGCTTGAAAAGGCGGAGTTTTTGCCTGTGTGGGCTGGTCGATTGAAGTCTAGCCGGCAAGTTCTCTCTGATGGGCATCAACCCAGATCGCACCGGCTCCCTGCCATGCGGTCCATCTCGATTGCGGTGTGGAGACAACGAACGACCTGATTCTCGAAGCCGGTGGGGTCAGCGTCTACATATGGCTAAAAACGCCCACACCAGCACTGGTCGCCGCCATCCTCCCGCTTGGTAATTTTCCCGCGCCCTGGCCTTTCGGCTGCAATCGCCAAAGCAAAAAGATGCCTGACAGAGATCGCGAAATCATCAAATTCGGCGTTAAAGGCCCATTTTTGTGGGGTCCATACCGCCGCATTGCAGCGGGCGGCTGCTGGCTTTAAGCGAATGCACAAATATGCCAATATTTTCAAGGATCTTCAGACACAAAAAAACCCGCCGAAGCGGGTGTTTTATGGTGCGGTCGAGAAGACTCGAACTTCCACGGGTTGCCCCACAGCGACCTCAACGCTGCGCGTCTACCAATTCCGCCACGACCGCACGTGGTAGAGCCGAAATCTGTCGGCGCGCTGCATGTAGCAAATGGTCATGCACTGCACAAGCGCATTCCTGACAAAAATGACTGTAGCCGACAAGCATCTGTCGCTGCGGATTTTAAAAGCCGCGACAAGTGCTTGCGCGGCTGGCACCAGGGCTGAAACACGGCCCGCGCAGATCACCTCATCAAAGTGGTTTGCTTCGCGGCTGATTCTCATTAGACAGGCAGCATGACCCAACGCGACACATTGGAAACCCGGTTTTTCGCCCATGCTGGCAGCCCTGCCGTACGCTGGCGTGTATCCGAGGGGCTGACCCCATACCCTCAAGCCGTCGAATTGATGGAGACTGAGGCGGCCAAGATTGCCGCAGGCGCTGCCGACGAGCTGGTCTGGCTGGTCGAGCACCCGCCGCTTTACACCGCCGGCACCAGCGCCAAACCCGAAGACCTGGTGGCACCTGACCGGTTCGAGGTGTTCGAGACCGGACGCGGCGGCGAATTCACCTATCACGGCCCGGGCCAGCGAGTGGCTTACGTAATGCTTGATCTCAAGCGCCGGCGGCAGGATGTGCGCGCCTTCGTCTCGGCCATGGAAGCCGTCATCATCACCACGCTGGCAAGCATGAATGTAACCGGCGAGCGGCGCGAAGACCGGGTTGGCGTCTGGGTGCGCCGCCCGGACAAGCCCCGGCTTGGCGATGACAGCATGGCCGAGGACAAGATCGCTGCCATCGGCATCCGTCTGCGCAAATGGGTAAGTTTTCACGGACTTGCGCTGAATGTGGACCCGGACCTTGAACATTTTTCAGGCATCGTGCCCTGCGGCGTACGCGAACACGGGGTGACGAGCCTTGTCGATCTTGGCTTGCCGATACCGATGCACGAATCCGACATTCGCCTACGCGACGCGTTCGAGACCATTTTCGGGCCTACCGTCATCGACCACCCGGGCTGAACCGTCCGGACGGTGTCGTCGGTGCGGCGAATCGCCAAATTCCACGGATTGTTCAGGTGGTAAACCCACGGCCTGCCGACCTGCCTCATTGAGGTCTGTGCAGGTCAGGCAGCAACCGCGCCGGGACCGGCAACACGGGCGATGAACTCGCGCCAGGCTGATTTCTGGCCGCCCGGGGTCAGGTCGAGCGCGGGATCAAACAGTGCTTCCGCGTCAGCTACCGAGAATGGCTGGGCCGATCCCAGCGCTGCGAGCACGCGATTGATGTAGGTGAGTTGTTCCATGCCCAGCACCGCCCACAGACCTTTGCGGCGGCTGGCAAGAGGACCCTCGCCTTCAACGACGGCGTGCCAGACCTGGCTCAGCGCGAAGGCTGCCAGATGATGGCTCTGGGTGCCGGCCATTTCCATGATCCGCACCAGCGCTTCGATTTCGTTGCGGCTGGCAATCAGCCCGCCGCGCGCGAGCGCCCGTCGCAGCCAGTCGGCCTTGGCCCTCGTCATGGTCCCTGCGGGGGCCAGGTGATTGACAACATGATCGGTCAATGTGCGTATAAAAAACTCGTCCCACTCGACACATTTTTCGGCTCGGCAGTGCTCAAGCGCCAGCAGGGTCGCCACCGCATCGGGGCCATCAAGCCCCCTGGCAAACACCCGGTTCTCAATCAACTGGACGTCTTGCGGCGTGAAATTGGATTTTTCGGCCAGCGTACATGCTGGGTAAGAAAGGCGTAGTTCACTCATTTCTTGCTCCCCATTTCATCATGAAATGTGAGAAACACTCTGCCATTAAGGAGTTTCTAAAATACCAAGGCTCACGGTTAATGCAAAGTTGCCGTCAGCGCGGGCGCCAAAACCTCAGGCTCACAGCATCACCGTGATTGACAATTCCTGGATCTGAGCAGACGGTTTTTCGAGGCCACCGGCTTTTCGGCAGCCTGATTTTGGAGATCGCTTCGATGGTGAAATTCAGCATGATGAAATCTGGCTTGGCCGGCGCAACCATGATGCTAATGGCGCTTGGATCCGCACAGGCACAAACGATTGGCGGCAGCTATCAGGTGGAAGGCACCAATCTGGACGGAAGCAGCTATTCCGGCACTGCGCAGATAGATGTAACCAGCGCCACCACCTGCCGCATCGCGTGGGACACTGGCACGTCCTCAAGCGGCATCTGCATGGTCAATCAGAACGCCTTTGCAGCGGCCTATGTGTTCGAAAGCGGCGCGGTCGGACTGGTGGTTTATGAATTAATGCAGGACGGCACACTGGACGGCGTGTGGACAATCGCCGATACTGCCGGCGCCGGAACAGAGACCCTGACCCCGATTGAATAGATTCGGCCTTCACTGCACAGTGATACAGACGTAAGGGGCGCGCCGCAAATTCTGCTGGCGATGGGTAACCGCGACTGACACGCCATATGCATGTCGCGCCGATGCGGGTTCACACGCACGCCATGGCTCATGCATAGGCATCATCGGATCGTCTGCGACGCCAATGAGCGAGCGCGGACGCATTCGCAAGTCCGTATTCGAAGGGAATGAATCGATGAATGTAATGACAGCGGAAATCTATGACGACGACGACACGCTTGGTGGACGGATTACCCGCGCCCGCGATCTCGCCAGTCTGACGCTGGAAGAAACCGCATCGCGCCTCGGCGTCACCACCGAAACGCTGGCCGAATGGGAAACCGACCGCTCGGAGCCGCGCGCGAACAAGGTGATGACGCTGGCCGGCGTTCTGGGAATTTCGCCAGCCTGGCTGATCAGCGGTACCGGTGATGCACCCCAATCGCAAAACATGTCGATCGCCGTCGATGAGATGACCGGCGAGATCAACCGACTGAGGGAACTTGCCGCACAGGTGACTGCCTGTGTCGAATCGCTCGAAAGCCGCTTGGTCACGCTGACCCGAGCCGCCCACGACTGATTGCGCCTGCCGCGCCGGACTAATTCCGGCGCGGCGCGGCTCCCGCAGATGGCTTGCCGCCATTTGCCGGAAACTGAATCCTCGCAAAATCAATTGCAGACACAAACCGGGGTTGAGCCAAACGCGCCACTCTGGCAGTTTCCTACGTCAAGACATGAGCAGCTTTCAGGAGTACCGGAATGGACGTTCGCGCAGCCGTAGCCTTTGAGGCGGGAAAACCGCTGGAAATCACCACCGTCCAGCTGGACGGACCGCGCGCCGGTGAGGTGCTGGTCGAAATCAAGGCCACAGGCATCTGCCATACCGACGAGTTCACACTCTCGGGCGCCGATCCGGAAGGCATCTTCCCGGCGATTCTGGGGCATGAGGGCGCCGGCGTGGTGGTCGATGTCGGGCCCGGCGTCACATCGCTGAAAAAGGGCGACCACGTAATTCCGCTCTACACGCCGGAATGCCGTGAATGCGAATATTGCCTCAACCCGAAAACCAATCTGTGCCAGTCGATCCGCACCACCCAGGGCCAGGGCCTGATGCCCGACGGTACCTCGCGCTTTTCGGTCAATGGCAAGCCGATCTTTCACTATATGGGCACTTCGACATTTGCCAATTTCACGGTACTGCCGGAAATCGCGCTGGCCAAGATCAACCCGGATGCACCGTTCGACAAGGTTTGTTACATCGGCTGCGGCGTTACCACCGGTATCGGCGCCGTGATCAATACCGCCAAGGTCGAGATCGGCTCCAAAGCGATCGCCTTCGGTCTCGGCGGCATCGGCCTCAATGTGCTGCAGGGCCTCAGACTTGCCGGCGCCGACATGATCGTCGGTGTGGACCTCAATCCCGGCAAGGTGGAAATGGCAACCCGGTTCGGCATGACACATTTCGTCAATCCAAGCGAAGTCGAAGGCGATCTGGTGCCCTACCTCGTCGATCTGACCAAGGGCGGTGCCGATTACACATTCGATGCCACCGGTAATGTCGGCGTCATGCGCACAGCTCTGGAATGTGCCCACAAGGGCTGGGGCGAGAGCATCATCATCGGCGTGGCACCGGCCGGGGCGGAAATCTCCACCCGCCCGTTCCAACTGGTGACCGGCCGCTCCTGGCGCGGAACAGCCTTCGGCGGCGCGCGTGGACGCACGGATGTACCGAAAATCGTGGAGTGGTACATGGAAGGCAAGATCGAGATTGACCCGATGATCACCCACACGATGGGGCTTGAAGGCATCAACGAGGCCTTTGACCTGATGCACCGCGGCGAGAGCATCCGCAGCGTCGTTATCTACTGATGCATGTTGCGCAAGTCCGAGAAGCGGTTTTGCAATAGCGACATGGAAAAACAATGAGCCAATGCGTGTCATCCGGAACCGGTTTGATACGGCGCGCATTGGTACCGATATCACTCCATCCGTCAGCAACGGAATCAGTCCATGAAAATCGTATCGGAAGCCAAGGCCCATGGCGGACGTCAGGGCGTCTACACGACCTCATCGCAAGCCTGTGGGTGCGACATGACCTTCGCCGTATTCACGCCGCCGCAGGCCAAGGAACAATTGTGCCCTGTGGTCTGGTATCTCTCCGGACTGACCTGCACCCACGCCAATGTCATGGACAAGGGTGAATATCGGCGGTTGGCGGCCGAACTCGGCCTGATCATCGTCTGCCCGGATGTGAGTCCGCGCGGCGACCATGTGCCCGACGAGCCCGACAATTGGCAGTTTGGCAAGGGCGCGGGGTTCTATCTCGATGCGACCGAGGCGCCATGGGCCAGCCACTACCGGATGGAAACTCATATCCTCGAGGAATTACCGGCGCTCATCGCCGCCCATTTCGCCGCCGATATGGGCCGCCAGTCAGTAATGGGTCATTCCATGGGCGGACACGGCGCGCTGACCTTTGCGCTTAAAAATCCGGAACGGTTCAAGAGTTGTTCGGCATTCGCGCCAATCGTACAGCCATCGACGGCGGACTGGTCGCGCCCGGCGCTGGCAAAATATCTCGGCGACGATGAAAGCCTCTGGCGCCGTCATGACGCCACCCTGCTGATTGCCGACGGTGCGCGGTTTGATGCCTTCCTGGTGGATCAGGGAACCGCCGACGGGTTCCTGGAAACTGGCTTGCGACCATGGTTGCTGGGACAGGCCTGCACGGACGCCGGGATCGCGCTAACCTTGCGCATGCAGGAGGGCTATGACCACTCCTACAACTTCGTCTCGACCTTCATGGACGACCACCTTGCCTGGCATGCCGAACGGCTTGTCTGATGCTCAGAGTGAATAGCAACTGATTGCAAAAGACCGGGCATATCAGCTCGTCTTTTTTTGGCGCGCCCGTAAAACCATCAACGGCTATCGGGATCGATGCAATCATTGTCGACGGTGATGATGCAAGGCACATCGTCGTCATCGGACGTCACCGGCTTGTCAGGCTCCGTGCTGGGCGCGCTGGCAGGAAGTTCCAAGGCTTGCGGAACGACAATACCGGCGGGAGACGGAATCGGTTTCGCGACCATGGGCTGGTCATCCCCTGCCCCTCTGATCGCTGGCTCTGCAACGGTAGGCTCTGCTGAAAGCAGTGGCCTCGACAGATCCGCCACCGGAGCGGCCTCCGAACCGGAATCGATAACAAAGCTGGTTGGCGTCACGGTGCCGTTGAGCAACGGATCGGCCAGTAATTCCATATCGGTGAGCGGTACGTCTTCCATTACATCAGCCCGGTAGTGGGGTTGGACGACCGGACGCTTGACGCCGCCAACCGGATGCGGTGCGTAGCCTGAAAGACCGAGCACTGCCCTGATATCAGCAACCAGCCGTGCCATCAGACCACTGTCGCGCTGAGGGCCATAGCCGGCTGCGCTAACCCGCAAGGCGCGTGAACTGAGAACTACGCCCGTATCTGCGTCGCTGAGAAGCAGATTCACTGTGGCTGCGCGCCGGGAATCACCAAACAAGCCCAGCGGACTGGCGTCAGAACCGCGATCAAGCACACTCACATCAAGGCGCGTGGGCTGGCCGATGTCGCGGGTGGCGCGACCGACAGTGGCTTCAAGCCGCCGCTGAAGATCATTGGCAAAGCCGGCATCAAGGATACTTTGCGCGGTCACACTCACTTCAGTGACATTAACCGCCCTGTTCGGCTCGAGCGGCTTGGGGCGGCCCGCACAGGCAGAAACTGCCAATCCCACACAGATTATGAAGAATATCTGCAGCAGACGTGATGGATATTGCTTGGTTGCTGACACGCCTGCGCTCCGGAATAGTAATTTTTACATACCGGATAATTCGCACCTTATGGTTAGCGTATGGTTAACATATCGTCGGCAGGCTCGGGTCGAGCGCATCAACCCGACGTTAAACGTTCAAGCCTTGCAGGCTTCGAGAATCAACACAGCCGCCTCGAATTCAACCTGCCGCTTGGCGCGGCGTGCAGCGGCTTCGTGATCCTGGCCCCAATGGGTCACGTTGTAATCTTCGTCCACATGGGCGGCGTCCCATATGTCAGCAGGCGTCGCGTAACCCTCGGCCAGCGCCAGTGCCAGCAGCAGCGAGCCGGTCAGCGAGGTGACTGCGTGCAGCGCCGTCATTTGCAGATCGGAAGAAAAGCGCCGCAACAAGACCGCCAATGCCCGGATGGCTTCGGCCGGTTGTTCGACATGGACGATGCCTTCGGCCAGCACCAGCCGCGCGCCCTGGTTTGCGGCCCAGTCGAGATAGGGATCCCAGATCTCGGCTTCGCGTTCACTCAACGCTTGCGGTGTTCCAGCGCGGTAACACAGAAGATCTGATCCACCGTAGCGCAAGATTTCCTCGAACACAGCTTCACGCGCCGTGGAGACTCCATCAAGGGCAGTGTTGACCATACGGGTGAGCGGCATCGTCGCCGGGTCGATGGTTTCTTCCTGCGCTGCCCATTCGGCGGCCAATGCCTCGGCAAGGTTTTGATCCGGCACGCCAAGCTCATGGCGCGAGGGGGTGCGCACGCTCTTGCCGTCAAGCGCTACCACAAACCCGCCCTCGGCGCCTGGCACGGCGGCGGCTTGGGTGTAGAACCGTTTGGGCAATTTCTTGCGTAGTCCCACCTGTGCCTGCTGGACCGGATCGGACATCTTGTCGTCGCCAAGATCAAGATCGCTGAGAATGTCGCGCATGGGAGCGTCTCCTGTCGTCAGATAAGGGCGGCGATCTCGTCAGCGCGGTTAACCACGTGCCGTGCGCCGGCGGCGTGAAGCGCGTCGACCGGCGCATAGCCCCAGGCGACACCGATGCCGCGCGCGCCGGCGTTGACCGCCATTTGCATGTCGTAGATCGCATCGCCGATCACCACTGTGCTTTCGGGCGTAATACCGGCATGGGCGCAGCATTCAAGCACCATCGCCGGGTGCGGCTTGGAGGGGCAATCATCGGCGGTACGGGTGACAAAGAAGGACTTGGTCATGCCGTGATTGGCCAATATCGCATCAAGACCGCGGCGGGACTTGCCGGTGACCACGCCAAGAATGACATCGTCACGCCCCGCCAATGCATCGATCAGCGGCAGAATTCCGTCATAGGCGGGCTCGGGCGCTCCACCCGTTTCACGGTGGAGCGTGAAATGCTCCTTGTAACGTGCGGTCATCGCCGTAATTTCTTCGTCGACCGGTCGGGCCAGCATTTGCGCGATGGCAAGATCAAGCGTCAAGCCGATGATCGACTTGGTAAGATCGAGTGTCGGCCGGGCTGCGCCAAAATCAACAAATGTGCGCTCCATGCAGGTATGGATCACAGCGGCGCTGTCAACCAGCGTGCCGTCGCAATCAAACAGCGCCAGCTTCATTCATCCTTCTCCCCGGCTGTGGATTCCTCAAAACCAAGCAGGTTCCAGGATTGAACCATGTGCGGTGGCAAGGGGGCGGTCACCGACAGCCGCCCGCCATCGGGATGCGGCACCGAAATATGCCGCGCCAGCAAATGCAGCCGTTTCTGCATGCCGCTGGGAAATTCCCAGTTGTAGTCGGTATCGGAATACTTTGGATCGCCGATGATCGGGTGGCCCAGATGCAGCGCATGGACACGTAGCTGGTGGGTGCGGCCGGTATAGGGCTCGAATTCGAGCCAGGCGAGGTTCTGGGCGGCCTTGTCGATGATCCGGTAATAGGACACCGCATGGTCGGCGCCCTGCTCTCCGTGCTTGGCTACGCGCATCCGGTCGCCATCCTCAGTGGCTTCCTTGATCAGCCAGGTGGAGATCTTGCCTTCCCTGTCGCGCGGCACGCCCTTGACCAGTGCCCAGTAGGTTTTCTTGGTGGTGCGCTCGCGGAAGGCCGCGGTCAGCGCCTGCGCCGCACCGCGGGTGCGGGCAACCACCAGAACCCCGGAGGTGTCGCGGTCAAGCCGATGCACAAGCCGCGGCTTTTCGCCCTTCTTGTTGCGCCAAGCTTCCAGCATTTCATCCACATTGCGGGTGACACCGGAGCCGCCCTGAACCGCGAGCCCGGCGGGCTTGTTGAACACCAGTACCTTTGAATCTTCGTGCAGCAGCATCTGGCTGAGCACATCGTGGTCATTGCTGTTGCGAATGGTCTTGGCGGTCAGCGGGCCGGTGGATTTCTCGTCGACATCCATCGGCGGAACCCGGATGGTCTGACCGGGCTGCACCCGCGCGTCGGATTTGACCCGACCGCCATCAACGCGGACCTGCCCGGATCTGAGCAGCTTTTGCAGCGGCCCGAAGCCGAGGCCTGGAAAATGCACCTTGAACCAGCGATCGAGCCGCATGCCGGCTTCGTCTGGTTCGACCTGTATGAGCTGTACGCCCGCCATGATGGGTCTCTTGGATTTGTTCTCAGAGCTGGCGCGCAAGCCAGAGGCCGCCAAACAGCGCGAGAATGGACAATGTCACGCTGGCAATCACATAGGCAGCCGCCGCCGTCAACGCGCCACGCTCGTAAAGCGTCACTGCATCGAGCGAAAATGCGGAAAAGGTGGTAAATCCGCCAAGAAAGCCGGTTGCCAGCAACAATCGCAGATGCGCATCACCAGCCGAGCGGCGCGCCAGCCAGGCGATCAGCAGGCCCATGGCCAGCGATCCGACAATGTTGACGACCATCGTTCCCCAGGGAAATCCGGGGCCCGACCAGCGGATTACCGCCGATGCCGAGAGATGGCGCGCCACGGCGCCGAACCCGCCGCCGATAAAGACGAAAAGAAGTGCGTTCATCCACGCTGCTTAACCGAATTTGACGCGCTGATAAAGACGCCCGTGCCGGGTAGCAGCCCAGATTTGCGGCACGACGCCGCTCAGCCCTTGCCTGCCAGCGCGATGTCGTCGGCAATTTCCTGCACAAAGGCATCAAGCGCTGCCCAGTCGGTGAACTCGTGGTCCTTGCCGGTGTCGAGCGGCCCACCCTCGCTGGCGGAGATCTGGCGCATCAGCATGCGCTTGAAAAAGTCATATTCGAGAAATTTCAGCGCGCCGGCAGCGTGATGGATGCGGCGTGGACGAAAGCCGGTCTTGCGCTCCAGCTTGGCCGGAAAACCTTCGGCCTCGGCACGTTCCTCGGCGTTTTCGCTGTGAATGCCAAGCGTAACCGAGATCAGCGCCGTGGGGACCGCTTCCAGCGCATCCTTCCAGTCGCGCAGGAACCGGACCATCGCGTCGGGATAGCGCCCCATATGGATCGGCGCACACAGGAGCACACCGTCAAACCGGCCCGGAATGGCAAAGCCGGGTTCGCGAACGTCGCCGACGATGACGCTGTGGCCGAGTTCTTCAAGCTGGTTGGCAGCATGTTCGGCAATCTTGCGGCTGTGACCTTCGACCGTGGCGTATAGAACCAGAATGGGCATGGTGCACTCTCCTTGATCTGTTCGGGCAGAGAATGCCCCACGGGCGACGATCCGGCATTGACGCAGGTCAACCGCTTACGCGACGCGCCTTCGCCAATAGCACCGAGCCCGGCAATTCCGGCGAGGTTCCGGCGGCAAAGGCCGCATCCACCAGATCGCAAATCAGCGCATTGACCGGCGCGGTGCGGCCATGGGATTCGGCCAGACGGCAAAAGTATAATTGATGCGACTATTGGCCCACCAATACGCTTGCACAATATGCTTGCACAAACCCATCCAAACTCCTATAGTGCTTGCATGAACAGCAAGCAACAAAAGACGCTCAAAGCGATCTTCAGCACGCCTGTTTCCGGCACGATCGCGTGGGCTGATGTTGAAACTTTGCTGATCGCAGCTGGCGCCGAGTTGATCGAAGGAAATGGTTCCCGGGTGCGGTTTGTCAAAGATCAGGTTGTTGCATCGTTTCATCGCCCGCACCCTGCAAAGGAAGCCAAACGTTATCAGGTCAAGGATGCCCGAGCATTTCTCGAACAAATTGGAGTTAAACCGTGAGCACAATGAGCTACAAGGGCTTTCACGCCCGCATCGAATTCGACGATAGTGATGAAATATTCACAGGACGAATTACCGGAATTCAGGACATCATCGGGTTTCACGGTGACAGCGTGGCCACACTCAAAGCTGCATTCCATGAAGCTGTGGATGATTACCTCGAAACCTGCGCCAAGATCGGAAAAACGCCCCAAAAACCCTATTCGGGAAAGGTCATGTTTCGTGTCGATCCGGAAATCCACCGCAAGGCCGTCATTGCCGCAGAACTGACCGGCAAGAGCCTCAACCAATGGGCAGAGGAGGTTTTGTCGAACGCTGTGAACCTAGACAACTTTGCAGAAGAACAATTGAGCGCATGACATTCGATTGCGTTCAAATGTCTGCTCTATAAGTCCAGCGCCAACGACACCGCAACTTGTCAGAATTACCGGCAAGGCCTTCGCGCGTTGCGAAAACCAAGAAGCGCGCCGCTTTCGGCCAGCACACCGTTATTATAAAGCCCAAGGACTCTGGCCGCCATAATGACTATCTTCGGAATGCTTTCCGGCCGTCTTACTGGTCATTGTGGCCTACCCTTTGCCTGAACGCTCTTTTCTGAGCTTACTCCAGAACTCCAGCCGCTTGCGGATGTCGCGCTCGAAACCACGCTCGGGCGGATCGTAGAATTGCTTGCGGCCAAGCTTTTCGGGAAAATAGTCTTGTCCGGAAAAGGCATCGGGCTCGTCGTGGTCGTAACGGTAGCCCTCATTATAGCCCTCGGCCTTCATCAGCTTGGTCGGCGCATTGAGGATGTGCTTGGGCGGCAGCAGCGAGCCTCCCTCCTTGGCGACCCGCCTTGCGGCTTTATAGGCGGTGTAGACGGCGTTGGATTTGGGTGCCGTGGCGAGATAGACGCAAGCCTGGGCCAGGGCCAGTTCACCCTCCGGCGAGCCCAGAAAATCATAGGCGTCCTTGGCGGCATTGGCGACCACGAGCGCCTGCGGATCGGCCATGCCGATTTCCTCAGACGCCATGCGCACCAGCCGGCGAGCCAGAAACAGCGGATCCTCGCCAGCATCAAACATCCGGCAGAGATAATAGAGAGCGGCATCGGGATCGGAACCGCGCACCGATTTGTGCAGCGCTGAAATGAGATTGTAATGGCCGTCCTGGCCCTTGTCGTAGACCGGCGCGCGGCGCTGGACGATCCCCACCAGCGCCTCGGTGTCGAACATCTCGTCGTCACGGGCGGCACGCCAGACTTCCTCGGCCAGCGTCAGCACGGCGCGGCCATCGCCATCGGCCATCCTGAGCAGGCTCGTCCGCGCGTCGGGCTCGAGCGGCAACGGCTTGCCCGTGTCGGTTTCAGCGCGCACCAGCAGGCTTTCGAGGCTTTCCTCGTCATGCGACTGGAAGGTCAGCACCCGGGCACGTGAGAGCAGCGCAGCGTTGAGTTCAAACGAAGGATTTTCGGTGGTGGCACCGACCAGCACGATGGTGCCATCTTCCATCACCGGCAGGAAGCTGTCCTGCTGGGCGCGGTTGAAGCGATGGATTTCGTCGACGAACAGCAGTGTCTGACGCCCTGACATGCGCCGGGCGCGCGCCGTCTCGAACACTTTCTTGAGATCGGCAACGCCGGAAAAGATTGCCGAGATCTGGTCAAACGCCAAATCGGTCTCGCCGGCCAGCAGCCGCGCCACCGTGGTCTTGCCGGTGCCGGGCGGGCCCCAGAAGATCATCGAGCCGAGGCTGCCCGAGGCGATCATCCGGGTGATGGCGCCATCGACGCCTGTCAGATGCGGTTGGCCGGTGACTTCAGCCAGGCTCGCCGGCCGCAAGCGGTCGGCAAGTGGACGTTTGGTGTTGTCCATGACTGCAGGATCGGCGAACAGGTCACTCATCGTGTCACCGAATGATCTGGCGGATGCGCCGACCGTCGCGGATGATCTCGAAACGCCAGAAATTGGCGCCTCTTTTCAGCACTTCGGCGAGACCATCGACCGTGGTGATGGTGGCGCCGTTGACATCGGAGATGATGTCACCCGGTCGGAACCCGTAGCGCGACGCCAACGACTGGCGTGGCACCTCAATGATGATCACACCGCGCAACGATGGCGACAGCCGCAATTGATCGGCAATCCGCGGGGTGATGTTGGAGACCACAGCGCCGGCAAACGGGTTCTCCCCCTCCAGCGTCCGTCGATCACGAGGATCGTCGGCGGGCGCCGCCTGCAAGGTGATCTTGACGGTCTTGCGCCCCTTGCGGCCCAGGACATCGAGTTCGGCGGTGGCGCCGACGCCGGTGGTGGCGAGGCGGTAGCCCAGCGCATCGGGATGTTCCACCGGCTGGCCATTGAAGCCCAGGATGATGTCGCCGGCGCGCAGGCCCGCCTTGGCGGCCGGTCCATCGGCGGCCACATCGGAGATCAGCGCACCGGTGGCGTGATCGAGGCCGAGCGCTTCGGCGATGTCGGATGTCACGGTTTCGAACGTGGCACCGATATAAGGCCGCTCGAAAATATCGGAACCCGATTCCGCGGTTTCGACCACGGCCCGCACCAGATTGGCGGGTGTGGCAAAACCGATGCCGTTGGAGCCGCCGGAGCGGGTAAAGATCGCCGTGTTGATACCTATCAGGCGGCCATTCATGTCAATCAATGCGCCACCGGAATTACCCGGGTTGATGGCTGCATCGGTCTGGATGAAAAACCCGAAATCGGAGACGCCGACGCGGTTGCGCGCCAGAGCCGAGACAATGCCGCTGGTCACGGTCTGGCCGACACCGAACGGATTGCCGATGGCGAGCACGATATCGCCGACCTCGATGGAATCGGTGTCACCGAACTCGATCACCGGGAACGGCCCCTCACCTTCGATCTGCAACACGGCCAGATCGAGGCGCTCGTCCTTGAGCAGGATGCGGCTGTTGAATTCGCGCCCGTCGGCCAGAGCGATGCGGATGTCGTCAGCATCCTTGATCACATGGTTGTTGGTAACCACCAGCCCGCTGCTCTGGATGATGACGCCAGAGCCAAGCGAGGATTGCCGTTCGGTGCGGTTGGGCAGACGCTGGCCGAAAAACTGTTCAAAAAATGGATCGCCCGCAAAGGGCGAAGACCGGCGCTGCACCAGACGGTCGGCATAGACATTGACCACAGCCGGCGCGGTGGCCTTCACCAGTGGTGAAAATGACTGCATCATCTGGGTGCGCGATGCAGGCAACTGGCGCTGCGGCTCTGTCGTTGCCGGAGGTGTGAGCGATTCGGCGCCTTGCTCGGTGGTGCCGCGCAGCACATCCTTGAAAAGCTTGCCGATTGCGTCGCCGACCGAGATCACTGCCCGAATCACTGGCCGAATTTCCGGCCGCATCCTGGGCCACCACAGGCAACGACGTCGTCACAACAAGCGCAAAGGCAGCCAGCAGGGCAAATGAAATGGCGCGGAAGCGCGAGCGATCTGGAATCATGGCGGGAATCCTCAATGATTTGAAATAGTATGGCCTGACTGGTGATGCAAAGTCATCATCAGTTTGGCGGCTTCATGGCAGCGGACCAATCGCTGCTGCGGCAAAACTGCCGCGCCCGGTAGGCGCATTGTCCTGGGCGCCAGGAAGACGCAACTGGTGCGGTTCACGCCGACTACACGAAAAAGTGGCCAAAGCCGCCCTTGTCAGGCCACCCTTCCGGCTATCTTGATGGGGCAAGACGCGTATGAACCCACCCTTGTCGACCTCACGGGAGTCCACACCGCCATGCCATGCTACCGCCCTCGCCCGATCGTCAGCTCGCAGATCACACCGGAAGATTGCTATCTGAACCGCCGCGATATGCTACGCATGACGGCCGCAGGCGGGATTGCCCTTTCGGTGCCCTCGCTTGCGCAGGCAGCCATTGCACAACAGGCGCTCAAGGCAAAGCCTGGCGATTACGATCCGAAAGAAGAGTGGACACCCGAGAAGGACGTCACCAGCTACAACAATTTCTATGAATTCGGCACCGGCAAGGACGATCCGGCCGCCAATTCGGGCGACTTCAATCCGCTTCCCTGGACTCTCAAGGTCGATGGTTTGGTCAACAAGCCGATGATTTTCGACCAGGACGATCTGCTGGGGTTTGAACTCGAAGAGCGGGTCTACCGGATGCGGTGCGTGGAAGCCTGGTCGATGGTGATCCCCTGGATCGGCTTTCCACTTGCTGACCTGCTTGACCGGGTCGAACCACTCGGCAGCGCCCGCTACGTTGCCTTTGAAACCGTGGTTCGCCCGGAGGAAATGCCGGGGCAGCGCGGCGTGTTCCAGCCGCTGAACTGGCCCTATGTCGAAGGCCTCAGGCTTGACGAGGCGCGCCATCCGCTGGCAATCTTGGCGACGGGCCTCTACGGCAAAACGTTGCCCAACCCGAATGGCGCCCCGGTGCGGCTGGTGACGCCATGGAAATATGGCTTCAAGGGCGTCAAGTCGATCGTTAAGATTACACTCACCGAAGAGCAGCCAGTAACCACATGGAACCGTCTGGCCCCGTACGAGTACGGCTTTTACGCCAACGTCAATCCGGCGGTCGACCACCCGCGCTGGAGCCAGGCTACCGAGAACCGGATCGGCGGTGGCGGTTTCTTCGGCTCCAACAAGCGCGAAACCTTGCCGTTCAACGGCTATGCCGACGAGGTCGCCAGCCTGTATGACGGCATGGATCTGAAAGCAAATTTCTGACCATGATGCGACTGCCCTCGATGCCAAAGCAGCTTCACGGCCCCTCGATCTGGGCGCTCTATGCGGCTGGCCTGATTCCGGCTGTCTGGACATTCCATCTCGGCGCGACGGGCCAACTTATTGGCAACCCAGTCAAGATCTTCGAGCATCTGCTGGGCGAATGGGCCTTGCGGTTTCTGATCCTGACGCTGGCAATCTCGCCACTCAGAGATTTGGCGGGTATCAACTGGCTGCGCTATCGTCGGGCACTCGGCCTGTTGGCATTCTATTACGTGGCGATGCATTTCCTCGCCTACATGGTGCTCGACAAGCGGTTGGCTTTCGGCATGATCATTGATGATGTCGTCAAGCGCTGGTTCATCACCATCGGCATGGCGGCACTGGTAATGCTGATCCCGCTGGCGCTGACATCCAACCGATGGTCAATCCGCAAGCTTGGGCCTGGCTGGGCCAAGTTGCACCGGCTGATTTACCCGGTTGCCGCAGCCGGAGCCCTGCACTTTTGCCTGTCGGTCAAGGTGATCGGCGCCCGGGAGTTGATCTATGCGGGGTTGATAGTGGTTCTGATCGGATGGCGCCTGGTTCGCAGGCGTTTCATGGCCTGGAAACGGGCGCCGGTGGCACGCCCTTCGGCCATTGCCGGATCAGCCTGACCACCCGGAAAACAGCCCTCGTTCACGCAGGTACGCGCAAAAAACGGGATCGATGCATAAACACCGATCCTGCGACCCAGACGCCGGATCCAACGAAAAAGGCCGGATGCGCGAAGCACCCGGCCTTTCAATTTTCTGCTTTGCCAGAAGGAAGCGCTTACGCGGCTTCTTCTGCGGCAGCCTCGGCAGCCACGCGAGCGCGGTCCTGGGCGCCCTTGGCATCGGGATCGCGATCGACGAATTCGACAACGGCCATCGGCGCGTTGTCGCCTGTGCGGAAGCCGGCCTTCATGATCCGGATGTAACCGCCGTGGCGGGTGGCGTAGCGGGTCGCAATCGCATCAAACAGCTTGCGAACGGCATCGTTGTCGCGGATCTGCGAGATCGCCTGACGGCGGGCATGCAGGTCGCCGCGCTTGCCGAGCGTAACGAGTTTTTCAACGATCGGACGGATTTCCTTGGCCTTTGGCAAGGTGGTCACGATCTGCTCATGCACGATGAGCGAAGCCGCCATGTTGGCGAACATCGCCTTGCGGTGGCTAGAGGTGCGGTTCAGCTTGCGGCCGGAATTTCCATGGCGCATGGCTCGTCTCCTTCACATGCAGGCCTATGCCCGCCTTAAGGGTTTAATACTGGTCTTCGTAACGCTTGGCGAGATCTTCGATATTTTCCGGCGGCCAGGACGGAACTTCCATACCCAGATGCAGGCCCATGGAAGCCAAAACTTCCTTGATCTCGTTGAGTGACTTGCGGCCAAAGTTCGGAGTCCGGAGCATTTCGGCTTCCGTCTTCTGAATAAGGTCGCCGATGTAGACGATGTTGTCGTTCTTGAGGCAGTTGGCCGAACGGACAGACAGTTCCAGCTCGTCGACCTTCTTGAGAAGCGACGGGTTGAAAGCGAGTTCCGCGACGGTTTCCTCGTGAACTTCCTTCTGCGGCTCGTCGAAGTTGACGAACACACCGAGCTGGTCCTGAAGAATGCGGGCCGCGTAGGCAACAGCGTCTTCACCGCTCACCGAGCCATCTGTTTCCAGGGTCAGGGTCAGCTTGTCATAATCGAGAACCTGTCCTTCACGGGTGTTTTCCACCTTGTAGGAACACTTCTTGACCGGCGAATACAGGCTGTCGACCGGGATCAGGCCAATCGGCGCGTCTTCAGCGCGATTGCGATCTGCCGGCACATAGCCCTTGCCGTTGTTGACGGTGAATTCCATGCGGATTTCAGCGCCCTCATCCAGCGTGCACAACACGTGCTCGGGATTGAGGATCTCGATATCGCCAACGGTCTGGATGTCGCCTGCCTTGACAACGCCCGGGCCCTGCTTGCGCACGACCATGCGTTTGGCTTCATCGCCTTCCATGCGGATGGCGATTTCCTTGATGTTGAGAATGATGTCGGTGACATCTTCGCGAACACCCGGGATAGACGAAAACTCATGCAGAACGCCGTCGATCTGCACTGCCGTGACGGCAGCGCCGCGCAGCGAGGACAAAAGCACCCGACGCAGGGCATTGCCCAGGGTCAGGCCAAAGCCGCGCTCAAGCGGTTCGGCAACCACAGAAGCCTTGGTGCGGCTTGTGGTCGAGAACTCGACCTTGCTTGGCTTGATCAATTCCTGCCAGTTTTTCTGAATCATGTCTGATACCTTCCTGTTGCCGCACCATCCAATCGTGACGGCCAAGTGAGAAGAGAATTAAACGGGCGCAGGTAAAACCCGGCCCGACGATAAATCTGAAACAAACTCAGACGCGACGCTTCTTGCGCGGACGGCAGCCATTGTGCGGGATCGGGGTCACATCACGGATCGAGGTGATGGTGAAACCGGCAGCCTGCAGCGCCCGGAGTGCCGACTCACGACCCGAACCGGGGCCACAAACTTCGACTTCGAGCGTCTTCATGCCGTGATCCTGCGCCTTCTTGGCGGCGTCTTCGGCAGCCATCTGGGCAGCAAACGGGGTCGACTTACGCGATCCCTTGAAACCCTTGGCACCGGCTGACGACCAGGAAATGGTGTTTCCCTGCGCATCAGTGATGGTGATCATCGTGTTGTTGAATGTCGAACTGACGTGGGCTACGCCCGACGAGATGTTCTTACGTTCGCGACGCTTGACGCGTCCGGCTTCCTTGGCCATGAATTTTCCTTTCGAGATATCTGCACCGCCGTAACACCAGCGGCTCCACCGGGAGACGCCTGGCTATAGGCGAAAACATCGGCGCGGAGATCAGCAGACCCACCGCGCCAAAATTGTCGCCGCCAGTCAGGCGGGCCCAAATTACTTCTTTTTACCAGCGATCGCCTTTGCCGGACCCTTACGGGTGCGGGCATTGGTGTGGGTACGCTGACCACGCACCGGCAGGCCGCGACGATGGCGCAGGCCGCGGTAGCAACCAAGGTCCATGAGACGCTTGATGTTCATCGAGTTCTCGCGGCGCAGGTCGCCTTCAACCTGGTAGTCGCGGTCAATGGCTTCACGAATCTGCAGCACTTCGGAATCCGACAGCTGATTGACGCGACGGTCCAACGGAATACCGACCTTCTCCACGATCTGCTGGGCAAACTTGTTGCCGATACCGTGAATGTAGGTCAGTGCGATGACGACGCGCTTGTTTGTCGGAATGTTTACGCCTGCTATGCGGGCCATGTGCTTCTCCATGTGGGCCGGTCGTGCCGGCGGGTTATCGTTGCCCGCGTCCGGTGGAGGCCGGCCCTTGCGGGTAGTCTGAAACAATGAATTGGTCGCCCTTGCGGACAAGATCAATCACATTGCGCATGCTGATTCCCGGCACGCTTAAAGCGACCAGAGCTGTATCCCCGATTAACCAGGAATAATCGCACCGATCGCCTGCATGTTGCGAGTTGCGCGGGTCTTAGCGGAACTACAAGGCTTTCGTCAAGCTCTTGGCCCACAGTATTTGCGCACGGAGCGCTTCGAGAGGCAGGCTTCTCATGAGCAGCAGCCAGCCATCCCGATATCGCGTATCCAATCAGAGCGTGGCCAGAACCTGTTCGATCTGCTCGGTTACCTCGTCGATGGTTCCCATGCCGTCAACGGTGCGCAACGCGCCCTTGGCGTAATAGTACCCGGTCAACGGTGCAGTCTTCTTGTAATACTCGCGCAGGCGTTCTTCGAACACTTCCGCGTTGTCGTCCTTGCGGACCGGCTGCCCGGCGGCGGCCGCTTCTTCCGCCCGCTTGATGATTCGACCGACAAGCGCTCGGTCGTCAACAACAAGCTCGATGACCGAATCAAGCTTCATGTGCTTGCCCGCCAACATGGCTTCCACCGCGTCGGCCTGAATCAGCGTCCGCGGATAGCCATCAAGGATGAAGCCGCGCGCGCAATCAGGCTGATCGATGCGATCGGAGACGATGGCGTTGACGATATCGTCAGAGACGAGCTCGCCGGCATCCATCACCGCCTTGGCCCGCTGGCCGACTTCTGTTTCCGCTGCGACTGCTGCGCGCAACATGTCACCGGTCGACAATTGCGGAATACCGTGTTTCTCGACGAGGCGCTGGGCTTGTGTACCCTTGCCTGCGCCGGGTGGCCCCAAAAGAATAAGTTTCATCGTCCCCTCTTCCCTCCCCGAAGTTTAGACTTCTTGATCAACCCCTCATATTGCTGGGCGATAAGATGTCCCTGAACCTGCGCAACCGTATCGAGCGTCACCGACACAACGATCAGAAGCGATGTTCCACCCAAATAGAACGGAACGCCGGTCTGCGCGATTAGAAATTCGGGTAAGAGACAGACGAAAACGAGGTAGATCGCACCGACCACCGTTACACGGGTCAGCACGTAGTCAATATATTCGGCGGTACGATCACCGGGACGGATACCCGGAATGAAGCCGCCGTGCCGCTTGAGATTGTCCGCGGTGTCCTTCGGATTGAAGACGATCGCGGTATAGAAAAACGCGAAAAACGCAATCAAACCGCCGTAAAGCAGCATATAAGCCGGCTGACCGTGGCCAACCGAGGCCAGCAGCGTGGTCGCCCAGGCCGGCATATTGCCGGTGGCAGCAAAGCCCGCGACGGTGGCTGGCAGCAGAAGCAACGACGAGGCAAAGATCGGCGGAATCACGCCCGATGTGTTGAGCTTGAGCGGCAGGTGCGACGTATCGCCCTGGAACATCCGCGAGCCAACCTGGCGTTTTGGATACTGAATCAGCAATTGCCGCTGTGCCCGCTCGACAAACACGATCAATGCAATCACCGCAATGGCGACGACGATGACCGCAATGATCAGGCCAGTCGACAAGGCGCCGGTACGGCCAAGTTCCAGGGTGCCGGCGACAGCGCTCGGCATCGCGGCGACGATGCCGGCGAAAATGATCAATGAAATGCCGTTGCCGATGCCGCGCGCAGTAATTTGCTCGCCCAACCACATCAGGAACATGGTGCCGCCGACCAGAGTGATGACGGTAGCAATGCGGAAGAACCAGCCCGGATCGGTAACAATACCATTGCCCGACTCAAGCCCGACGGCGATGCCGTAGGCCTGCACGGTGCCCAAAAGCACGGTGCCATAGCGAGTGTACTGGTTGATGATCTTGCGACCCTGCTCGCCCTCTTTCTTGAGTTGCTCAAGCGTCGGGACAACGGAGGTCATCAGCTGAATGATGATCGAGGCCGAGATATAGGGCATGATGCCGAGAGCGAAAATCGCCATACGCTCGACAGCGCCGCCAGCAAACATGTTGAACAGGCCAAGGATGCCGCCCGACTGGCCCTGGAAAGCCTGCGCAAAGGCGCCCGGGTTGATGCCCGGCAACGGAATATAGGTACCCAGGCGATACACCAGAAGTGCGCCAAGAGTGAACCAGATCCGCTTCTTGAGGTCTTCCGCCTTGGCGAAAGCCGAGAAATTAAGATTGGAAGCGAGTTGTTCGGCTGCAGATGCCATTGCGTTCTCCGCGCGGCCCATCCGGCGCCCGATGAACCCGATCATCTCCGGAGGGCCTGAGTTGGTTTCACCGGACGTTGCGGCTTGACCGGACCACCGGTCGGCTGCGCCTGCCCCGGCCGCCGCATTGAGTCGCGCCGACCTGTCCCATATGGGACGAAAGCCGCCCGGTGTGAAGCACCGGGCGGCCAAATAATTACTTCTCTTCGGTAACCGGCGCAGCGGCAGGTGCGACTTCCAGCACCTTGACGGTGCCGCCAGCCTTTTCCACCTTCTCGATGGCGGTGCGCGAGGCGCCGCCGACTTCGAGGGTGACCTTGGCCTTCAGTTCGCCATCGGCCAGAACCCGCACTCCGTCCTTGATGCGACGGATGACGCCAGCTGCCTTGAGAGCGACTGCATCGATCGTGCCCTTGCCGTCGAGCTTGCCCGCGTCGATCGCCGTCTGAATGCGGCCGACGGAGACGACATTGAAGTCGCTCGAGAAGATGTTCTTGAAGCCGCGCTTAGGCAGACGCCGATAGATTGGCATCTGGCCGCCTTCAAAACCGTTGATGGCAACGCCGCCACGAGACTTCTGTCCCTTGACGCCGCGTCCACCGGTTTTGCCGGTACCCGAACCAATGCCGCGACCTACGCGCTTGCGGTTCTTGGTAGCACCTTCGTTGTCGGTGATCTCATTGAGTTTCATGATAGTTCACTCCCACTCACTGCTCGTCGACGACGCGAACGAGGTGGCTGACCGAACGGATCATGCCACGAACGGACGGCGTGTCCTCGAGGGTCCGGCGGCGGTGCATTTTGTTGAGGCCCAAGCCGATCAGCGTCTGGCGCTGGACGTTCGGGCGGCGAATCGGGCTGCCGATCTGTTCGACGGTGACCGTCTTGCCCTTTTTATTGTCAGCCATGGTCTTGGCTCCCTAATATGAATAAGGCAGACGCCCGATTACTCTTCGCCGCCAGCGGAAGGACCGCGGCGAGCCTGGAGCGTGGAATACTTGATGCTGCGCTGAGCCGCGATGTCCTTGGGGTGCATCTGGTTCTTGAGCGCATCAAATGTGGCGCGGACCATGTTGTACGGGTTCGAAGACCCGGTCGACTTGGCCACAACATCGTGCATGCCCAGCGTTTCAAACACGGCACGCATCGGACCACCGGCGATGATCCCTGTACCAGGCTTGGCAGCGCGCAGCAGTACCTTGCCGGCGCCGTGACGGCCATGCACATCGTGGTGCAGGGTCCGGCCCGAACGCAGCGGAACAAAGATCAGTTCGCGCTTGGCGGCTTCGGTTGCCTTGCGGATGGCTTCCGGCACTTCACGCGCCTTACCATGACCGAAGCCAACGCGACCCTTCTGGTCACCAACGACCACCAGGGCTGCAAAACCGAAGCGGCGGCCGCCCTTGACGACCTTGGCAACGCGGTTGATGTGAACAAGCTTGTCGACGAATTCGCTATCGCGCTCGTCGTCTCTGCCGCGGTTATCGCGACGACCTTCCTTGGCCATTGTCCTTTTCCTTATTCTTTTCCGGAATCAATCGGCTGGTTTTGATTAGAAAGTCAGACCGGCTTCGCGGGCTGCTTCGGCGAGGGCCTTGATACGGCCATGATAGATAAAGGCGCCGCGGTCGAAGACCACATCCTTGACGCCTGCTTCTGTCGCACGCTCGGCAATCAACTTGCCAACCGCAGACGCCGCAGAGACATCGGCGCCAGTCTTGAGATCACCACGAAGGCCGGTGTCCAAGGTCGATGCCGAAGCAAGCGTACGGCCTGCGGCGTCATCGATGATCTGTGCGTAGATGTTCTTCGACGAGCGATGAACCGACAGGCGCGGACGGCCATTGGCCACCGCTTTGAGCTGGCGGCGGACACGGTCGGCCCGACGCGTAAGGGATTGTTTCCTGCTAGCCATTTCGCGTCTTCCTTACTTCTTCTTGCCTTCTTTGCGGACAATCCGCTCTTCAGCATATTTAACGCCCTTGCCCTTGTAGGGTTCAGGCTTGCGATAGGCACGGATTTCTGCCGCAACCTGGCCAAGCACCTGCTTGTTGATCCCGGAGATGACGATTTCCGTCGGCTTGGGACAAGCAATATTGACGCCTTCCGGCGGCAGATAAACGACATCGTGGCTAAAGCCAAGGGCCAACTGCAGATTACGTCCCTGCATGGTCGCGCGATAACCCACGCCGTTGATTTCGAGCTTGCGTTCGTACCCGTCCTTCACACCAGTGAAGAGATTGGCAATCATTGTACGCGACATGCCCCATTTGGAGCGGGCGCCCTTGGAATTATCCACGGGCGTGACGACGACCGCATTGTCCTCGAGCTTGAGCGCAACTTCGTCATTGGCGACGAAGATCAACTCACCCTTGGGACCCTTGGCGACCACTTTCTGGCCGTCAATCGTCGCAGTTACACCGGCGGGAACCGGAACGGGCTTTTTACCGATACGAGACATTGTTCAACCTGTCTGTTCGAGTTGGAGGTTCTGCACGATCAGAAGATCGAGCAGAGAACCTCACCACCAACATTCTGCTCGCGCGCGATGTGATCGGCCAAAACGCCCTTCGGAGTCGAAAGGATCGTGATGCCGAGACCGTTAGCGACCTGCGGAATGGATTTCACGGAGACGTATACACGCCGGCCTGGCTTGGAAACGCGGGCGATCTCACGGATCACCGGTGCGCCTTCATGATACTTGAGCTCGATGCTCAATTCAGCCTTGCCGTTGTCGAACGCCACTTCGGTATAGCCGCGAATATAACCTTCGGCTTCCAGAACGTCGAGCACCCGAGCGCGCAGCTTCGATGCAGGCGTCGATACCGACGACTTGCGACGGGCGACACCATTGCGGATGCGTGTGAGCATATCGCCCAGAGGATCAGTCATTGCCATCTCACGCGCTCCTTACCAGCTCGACTTGACGAGGCCGGGCACCTTGCCCAGTGACCCGAGATCACGCAAAGCGATACGCGACATGCCCAGCTTGCGGTAATACGCACGCGGACGGCCGGTCACTTCGCAGCGATTGCGAACGCGGATCTTGGATCCGTTGCGCGGCATTTCGGCCAGCTTCAAGGTTGCACGGAAACGTTCCTCGATGGAAAGTTCCTGATTGTGCGTGATCGCATTGAGTGCGGCGCGCTTAGCGGCGTCACGCTCGACCAGCTTGCGGCGGCGCTTGTTCTTTTGAATTGCGCTGACTTTCGCCATATTCAGATATCCTTTTTCATGAATGCCGTTACGACTACTTGGGGAAAGGGAAGTTGAACTCTTTGAGAAGAGCCCGTGCTTCGTCGTCCGTTTTAGCCGTCGTACAAACGATGACGTCCATGCCCCAGATCTGATCAACCTTGTCGTAGTTGACCTCCGGAAACACGATGTGTTCCTTGATGCCCATGGCAAAATTGCCACGACCGTCAAAGCTCTTGGGGTTCAGGCCGCGAAAGTCACGAACGCGGGGAAGCGCGATGGTGATCAAACGATCCATGAACTCAAACATGCGAGCGCCGCGAAGCGTCACCTTGGCGCCGATCGGCATATCTTCGCGCAGCTTGAAGCCGGCGATCGAATTGCGTGCGCGGGTAATGACAGGCTTCTGACCGGCGATTGCCGCCAGGTCTTCGGCCGCTATCGCGGGCTTCTTGGAATCAGCGGTGGATTCACCAACGCCCATGTTGATGACGATCTTGTCCATGCGCGGGATCTGCATTTCGTTCGCGTAGGCGAACTGCTCCTGCATAGCCTTGCGGATGCGCTCAACGTATTCGGTCTTGAGCCGCGGCTCATATTTTGCATCAGCCATCGATCACTTCTCCAGAACGCTTAGCCACGCGAACCTTCTTCTCGCCCTCGATACGGAAACCGACACGGGTCGGCTTGCCGTCCTTGGGGTCTGCAACCGCGAGGTTGGAGAGATGAAGCGAGGCTTCCTTGTTGATGATGCCGGCTTCCTGGGTCTGGGACTGGCGCTGATGGCGCTTGACCATATTCAAACCCCGGACCACGGCCCGGTCTTCTTTCGGCATCACGACGAGGACTTCGCCGGTACGGCCCTTGTCCTTGCCTGTCAGAACGACGACCTTGTCGCCTTTGCGGATCTTTTGCATCGGTTCGTTCCTTACAGCACTTCAGGAGCCAGGGAGATGATCTTCATGTGGCTCTTGGCGCGCAATTCGCGCGGAACCGGTCCGAAGATGCGGGTGCCGATCGGCTCTTTCTTGTTGTCGATCAGGACAGCTGCGTTTCCGTCAAAGCGGATGACGCTGCCATCGGCGCGACGGATGTCCTTGGCTGTGCGAACCACAACCGCCTTCATCACATCACCCTTCTTAACGCGGCCGCGCGGAATGGCTTCCTTGATCGAGACGACAATGATGTCGCCGATAGAAGCATACTTCCGCTTGGAACCGCCCAGAACCTTGATGCACATGACACGACGAGCGCCGGAATTATCCGCGACGTCGAGGTTTGTTTGCATCTGAATCATATCAGGCCGCCTTCTTGTTGTTACCGACACGGTTGGGCGCAGAGGCCACCTATGCCAGCTTATGAGTCAATTCTTTTGTGCGCGGGAAGGATATTGCCAAGGTGGTTTCCGCAAACGGACCTTCCATGCGCTGAAAGCAGAAGAACGCCCGATTCCCGGGCGTTCTGCGCCAATGGCCTGCTTCATACAGGATTCTCGACAAGGTGCAATAGCCTCACCTCAAATCCCGTTCATTCAAGCCTGGGCTGTCTCGATGACAGTCCAGCGTTTGTCCTTTGAGATCGGCGCGCATTCCTGAATGGAAACCTCGTCGCCAACCTTGTGCTGGTTGTTTTCGTCGTGCGCCTTGTAGTTCTTCGTGCGGCGCACGATTTTCCGCATGACCGGATGCGCGAAACGGCGTTCCACGCGGACAACCACGGTCTTCTCGTTCTTGTCACTGACAACAGTGCCCTGCAGAATGCGTTTTGGCATGTTCTTCGGTCCTTAGGCCTTGGATTCGGCCGCCTTCTGGCGGGCAATGGTCTTGATGCGAGCGACGTCGCGGCGGACTTCCCTGACCCGCGAAGTTTTTTCAAGCTGTCCGGTAGCACCTTGGAAACGCAGGTTGAACTGCTCTTTCTTCAGCTTGGCAAGCTCGTCATTGAGTTGGTCAACGCTCATGGCGCGAACATCTGCGGCTTTCATGATCCGTCTCCTTACTCTGCGATGCGCTGCACGAAGCGGGTCTTGACCGAAAGCTTGGCTGCGCCGAGACGCAGGGCTTCACGGGCAAGCTCTTCGCTGACGCCGTCGATTTCGAACATGATCCGTCCGGGCTTGACCTTGGCCGCCCAGTAATCAACCGAACCCTTGCCCTTACCCATGCGGACTTCCGTCGGCTTGGATGTGACAGGCACGTCCGGGAAGATGCGGATCCAAACACGGCCGGCACGCTTCATGTGACGGGTGATGGCGCGACGAGCTGCTTCGATCTGACGTGCATTGACGCGATCGGGCTCCTGTGCCTTCAAGCCGTAAGCTCCGAAATTCAAGTCCGAGCCGCCCTTGGCCACGCCCTTGATGCGGCCCTTGAACTGCTTGCGGTACTTAGTACGCTTTGGCTGCAACATTGTCTAATTCTCCGAATTGTCTGCCTGGCGCAAGATCAGGCGTGTTCGCGCCGGCGGTTGCCGCCCGATGCGTCGCCTTCCGTAGCGCGACGTTCAGACGCCATGGGATCATGCTCAAGAATTTCGCCCTTGAAGATCCAGACCTTGACGCCACAAATTCCGTAAGCGGTCTTGGCTTCAGCCGTGCCGTAATCGATGTCGGCACGCAGCGTGTGAAGCGGCACCCGGCCCTCACGGTACCATTCGGTGCGCGCGATTTCCGCGCCGCCGAGACGGCCGCCGCAGGTGATTTTGATGCCCTCGGCACCAAGACGCATGGCCGACTGAACCGAGCGCTTCATGGCGCGACGGAAAGCAATACGGCGCTCGAGTTGCTGGGCAATAGACTGCGCAACCAAAGTGGCGTCGACTTCCGGCTTGCGAACTTCAACAATGTTGAGGTGCGTTTCCGACTGGGTCATTTCGCCAAGCTTGCGGCGCAGCTTTTCGATGTCCGCACCCTTCTTGCCAATGATCAGGCCAGGACGGGCAGCGTGAATGGTGACGCGGCACTTCTTGTGCGGGCGTTCGATGACGATCTTGGAAACGCCAGCCTGCTTGAGTTCGTTCTGCAGGTACTTGCGGATCTTCAGATCTTCATGAAGCAGCTTGCCGTATTCGGCGTTGTCGGCGAACCAACGGCTGTCCCAGGTACGGTTGATGCCGAGGCGAAAACCGATTGGATTGATTTTCTGACCCATTACGCGGCCTCCTCTTTGGCTTCCATCTCACGCACGACGATGGTCAAATGCGCGAATGGCTTTTCGACCCGCGAGGCGCGACCGCGGCCACGAGCGTGAAAGCGCTTCATGACAATCGACTTACCGACATAGGCTTCGGCAACGATCAGCGAATCAACATCAAGGTCGTGGTTGTTCTCGGCGTTTGCGATCGCCGATTCAAGCGTCTTCTTGACGGTCGAAGCGATACGCTTGCGCGAAAACTCAAGCTCGGCCAGCGCCTTGTCAACCTTCTTGCCGCGAATGAGTGCGGCTACCAGGTTGAGCTTCTGCGGGCTGATACGAATGGTGCGGGCAACTGCCTGCGCCTCGTTGTCCTTGAGCCGGCGTTCGGTTTTAGCCTTGCCCATCGTTACTTCCTCTTCGCTTTCTTGTCGGCGCCATGGCCATAATACGTCCGCGTCGGGGAGTATTCGCCAAACTTCTGGCCGACCATGTCCTCGGACACGTTGACCGGAATGTGCTTGCTTCCGTTGTACACGCCGAATGTCAGGCCGACGAACTGCGGCATGATGGTGGAGCGGCGGCTCCACATTTTGATCACTTCGTTGCGGCCGCCTTCGCGAACCTTCTCAGCTTTCTTGAGAAGATAGCCGTCAACAAACGGACCTTTCCATACTGAACGAGCCATTGGAGACTTCCTCTCTTACTTCTTGCGCTGATGGCGCGAACGCATGATGAACTTGTCAGTCGACTTGTTCGAACGCGTGCGCTTGCCCTTGGTCGGCTTGCCCCAGGGGCTAACCGGGTGACGACCACCGGAGGTGCGGCCTTCGCCGCCGCCGTGCGGGTGATCGACCGGGTTCATGGCGACACCGCGAACATGCGGGCGCTTGCCCTTCCAGCGCGACCGACCGGCCTTGCCATCGTTGATATTGGAGTGGTCCGGGTTGGACACCGCGCCGACAGTGGCGAGGCAGGCACCCTGAACCAAGCGCTGTTCGCCGGAGTTCAAGCGCATGATTGCCATGCCCTGATCACGACCGACCAACTGAGCGTAGCCGCCTGCAGAGCGGGCAACCTGGCCGCCCTTGGCCGGCTTCATCTCGATATTGTGGACGATCGTGCCAACCGGCATGAACTGAAGCGGCATGCAATTGCCTGGCTTCACGTCCACAGCCTTGTCGGACGAAATCACCTTGTCACCGGCAGTCAGACGCTGCGGTGCGAGAATATAGGACTTCTCGCCGTCGGCATAGGTGATCAGAGCGATGAAGGCCGACCGGTTGGGGTCGTATTCCATACGCTCGACAGTCGCCTCAACGTCGAACTTGCGACGCTTGAAATCAACCATGCGGTAAGTGCGCTTGTGACCACCACCAATCGACTGGGCTGTAACCCGGCCGTGGTTGTTACGGCCACCCTTGCTGTGAAGGCCCTGCGTCAAGGACTTGACCGGCTTTCCGCGATGAAGACCCGAACGATCAACGATGACCAGCTGACGCTGGCTCGGGGTCGTCGGATTGTAACTTTTCAGTGCCATTTTCCTGTTCCCTTTTGAGGGCTTATTCCCGCGCAGTCCTTACAGACCGGTGGAGACGTCGATCGACTGGCCTTCGGCAAGTGTCACATACGCCTTTTTCACGTCTGACTGGCGGCCCGCGATACCCCGGAAGCGCTTGGTCTTACCCTTGCGCAGCAGCGTGTTGACCGCAGTAACCTTGACACCGAACAGCGCTTCGACCGCAGCCTTGATTTGAGGCTTGGTAGCACGCCGGGCGACGTTGAAGACAACCTGGTTCTGTTCAGATACCAAAGTTGATTTTTCAGTGATCGACGGAGAGACGATCACATCATAATGGCGAATGTCCGTCATTTGAAGCGCTCCTCCAGGGCCGCGATAGCGTCCTTGGACAAGACCAGCTTGCCGCGACGCAAGATGTCGTAAACATTGATGCCCTGGATCGGCAACACATCGACATTGGGAATGTTGGCCGCTGCGAGGCTGAAATTCTTGTCAACCTCGGCGCCGCCGATGAACAGGGCGTTGACGAGGCCGAGCTTGCTCAGCGAACCGGCCAGCGCCTTGGTCTTCGGATCGGAAGCCGAAAGGCTATCAACGACGATGATCTCAGATGCTGCAAACTTGGCTGAAAGCGCATGCCGCAGGCCAAGTGCCCTCACCTTCTTGGGAAGGTCATGGGCGTGGCTGCGAAGAACCGGACCATGAGCCCGGCCGCCGCCACGAAACTGCGGTGCACTTGCAGCGTGGTGACGGGCGCGGCCCGTACCCTTCTGCTTGAACATCTTGGCGCCGGTGCGAGCAATTTCCGAGCGGCTGAGGGTCTTGTGACCGCCCTGCTGCTTCTTTGCAAGCTGCCAGCGCACGATGCGCTGGATCAGATCCTGACGCGGCTCGAGACCGAAGATCGCGTCGGAAAGCGAAATCTTTCCTGCGTCCTTGCCCTCGAGGGTGGTGACGGTAAGATCCATTATTCGGCTCCCTCATTCGATACGTTGGCTGCCGCGCGAAGCGCCGCAGGAAGGGGCGCATCAGCCGGGATACCGGACTTGACGGCGTCGCGAACAACGATCCAGGCACCCTTGGAGCCCGGAACCGCACCCTTGATCAGGATCAGGCCGCGATCGACATCGGTCGAGACAATTTCGAGATTCTGCGTGGTCACGCGGGTACTACCCATGTGGCCAGCCATCTTCTTACCCTTCCAGACCTTGCCCGGATCCTGGTTGGAACCGGTCGAGCCGTGCGAACGGTGCGAAACCGAAACGCCGTGGGTGGCGCGAAGACCGCCGAAGCCGTGGCGCTTCATGGCGCCGGCAAAGCCTTTACCCTGAGTGACACCGGAAACATCGACCAACTGGCCGGCAACGAAATGACTCGCTGCAATTTCCGAACCGACATCGATCAAGTTGTCCGAGCTCACACGGAACTCGACCAGCTTGGCCTTGGGTTCGACATTGGCAATGGCGAAGTTACCGCGCATGGCCTTGGACGTATTCTTGACCTTGGCGACGCCAGCGCCGAGCTGAACAGCGGTATAGCCGTTCTTCTCTTCCGTACGCTGGGCTACCACCTGGCAGTTTTCCATCCGCAGGACGGTAACGGGGATATGGTCTCCGGCGTCGTTGTAGACCCGGGTCATTCCCACTTTTTGTGCAATCACACCTGAACGCATCGGTTCATTCCTCTTGAGATGAGCCTGTCGGGGCCTCGCCCCTACCTGCCTCGTTCCCTGTCCTTAAGGCCCTGGGCCTTAAAGCTTGATTTCCACATCAACACCCGCGGCGAGATCCAGCTTCATAAGCGCATCAACGGTCTGCGGGGTCGGATCAACAATATCGAGAAGGCGCTTGTGGGTGCGCATTTCGAACTGCTCGCGGCTCTTCTTGTCGATGTGCGGCGAGCGGTTGACCGTAAATTTTTCGATCCGGGTCGGCAGCGGGACCGGGCCGCGGACGCTCGCGCCGGTCCGCTTTGCCGTCGACACGATTTCACGCGTGGAGGCATCAAGGATCCGGTGGTCAAACGCCTTGAGGCGGATGCGGATGTTCTGACCGTTCATTCGAATTGTCCTTGCTTGTGTGAGGACCGCGCGATCCGGTTTGCCCGAACCGCGCGACCTGACCCAGTTTATTACTCGATGATCGAAGCGACGATGCCGGCACCAACGGTGCGGCCGCCTTCGCGGATGGCGAAGCGAAGCTTCTCTTCCATCGCGATCGGCACGATCAGTGTCACGTCAGCCGAGATGTTGTCGCCCGGCATCACCATTTCGGTGCCTTCCGGCAGTGTCACAACACCCGTCACGTCGGTCGTGCGGAAGTAGAACTGCGGACGGTAGTTGGTGAAGAACGGCGTATGACGGCCACCCTCTTCCTTGGTCAGAATGTAGGCTTCTGCCTTGAACTTGGTGTGCGGCTTGACCGAACCCGGCTTGCACAGGATCTGGCCACGCTCGACGTCCTCACGGCCAACGCCGCGAAGCAATGCGCCGATGTTGTCGCCGGCCTGGCCCTGATCGAGCAGCTTGCGGAACATTTCAACGCCGGTGCAGACCGTCTTCTGGGTGTCGCGGATACCGACGATCTCGATTTCCTCGCCAACCTTGACAACGCCGCGCTCGACGCGACCGGTGACAACCGTGCCACGGCCGGAGATCGAGAACACGTCCTCGATCGGCATCAGGAACGGCTGATCGATCGGACGCTCAGGCGTCGGGATGTATTCGTCAACAGCGGCCATCAGCGCGCGGATGGCGTCTTCGCCGATTGCCTTGTCGCCATCATTGAGCGCGGCAAGCGCCGAGCCCTTGATGATCGGAATATCGTCGCCCGGGAAGTCGTAGGATGACAGCAACTCACGGACTTCCATCTCGACGAGTTCAAGAAGCTCTTCGTCGTCAACCTGGTCGACCTTGTTCAAAAACACCACCAGCGACGGAACGCCAACCTGACGGGCCAGCAGGATGTGCTCGCGGGTCTGGGGCATCGGGCCGTCGGCAGCCGACACAACCAGAATACCGCCATCCATCTGCGCGGCACCGGTGATCATGTTCTTCACATAGTCGGCGTGGCCTGGGCAATCGACGTGGGCGTAGTGGCGGGCCTCGGTTTCATATTCGACGTGGGCGGTCGAAATGGTGATGCCGCGCGCCTTTTCTTCCGGCGCCGCGTCAATTTGGTCATAGGCCTTGAAATCACCGAAATACTTGGTGATCGCAGCCGTCAAAGACGTCTTGCCGTGGTCAACGTGACCGATCGTGCCGATGTTTACATGCGGCTTATTGCGCTCGAACTTACCCTTTGCCATCGTCGGCTCTCCATTCTCATTCAGCCCGTTGCGGGGCAATTTACAGTTTCGGTCTCCGGTCCGGGCCGGCGTCGTGGGACGCGGGCCCGGCAGTCCGGCAAATTATGCGTATTTCGCCTGGATCTCCTGGGAGACATTCGACGGAACCGCCGCGTAGTGATCAAACGTCATCGTGTACTGGGCGCGGCCTTGCGACATCGAGCGCAGCGTATCAACGTATTTGAACATGTTGGCCAGCGGCACATGAGCGTCAATGACCACGGCGATGCCGCGCATTTCCTGCCCCTGGATCTGACCACGGCGGGAGTTCAAGTCGCCAATCACGTCACCGACGTAATCTTCAGGGGTCACAACTTCAACGGCCATGATTGGCTCGAGCAGTTGCGGGCCCATGAACTTCGAATTTTCGCGGAAGCAGGCGCGACCGGCAATTTCGAAGGCGAGGACACTGGAGTCCACATCGTGGTAGGCGCCATCGATCAAGGTTGCCTTGATACCCAGCATCGGGAAGCCGGCAAGCGGTCCGGAATTCATCACGCTGTTGATGCCCTTCTGGACACCCGGGATGTATTCCTTGGGAACCGAACCACCGACGACCTTGGATTCGAAGATGAACTCTTCGGTCTCGTCGTTCGGCTCGAAACGGATTTTGACCCGTGCGAACTGACCCGAACCACCCGACTGCTTCTTGTGGGTGTAATCGGCTTCGTAAGCCTTGGTAATCGATTCACGGTAAGCAACCTGCGGCGCACCGACGTTGGCTTCGACCTTGAACTCGCGACGCATACGGTCAACGAGGATGTCCAGATGCAATTCGCCCATGCCTGCAATGATGGTCTGACCCGATTCCTCGTCGGTCTTGACGCGGAACGAAGGATCTTCGGCAGCCAGACGGTTGAGCGCGAGGCCCATCTTTTCCTGGTCGCCCTTGGTCTTCGGCTCGATCGCGATCTGAATGACCGGCTCAGGGAATTCCATACGCTCGAGGATCACCGGCTTGAGCGGATCACACAGTGTATCACCCGTGGTGGTTTCCTTGAGGCCGGCAAGTGCAACGATATCACCGGCAAATGCTTCCTCGATGTCCTCACGGGAATTCGAGTGCATCTGCAACATGCGACCGACGCGCTCGCGCTTGTCCTTGACGGTGTTCATGACCGACGAGCCCTTCTCGAGCTTGCCGGAATAGATCCGTGCGAAGGTAAGCGAACCGACGAAGGGGTCATTCATTACCTTGAAGGCCAGCATCGACAGCGGCGCTTCATCGGAAGCGGGCCGGGTCGTTTCTTCTTCGGTCTTGACGTCGATGCCTTCGATGGCAGGAACATCAATCGGGCTCGGCAGATATTCGACAACTGCGTCGAGAAGCGGCTGAACGCCCTTGTTCTTGAAGGCCGAACCGCAGAACATCGGGAAGAACTGAACGGCGATGGTGCCCTTGCGAACCAGTGCGCGCAATTCGTCATTGTCCGGCATCGTTCCTTCGAGATAACGCTCCATGGCAGCCTCGTCGGCTTCCACGGCATTTTCGATGAGCAGCTCGCGGTATTCCACGGCCTTTTCCTTGAGATCTTCAGGGATCTCAACAATGTCCCACTGAGCGCCAAGCGATTCATCACGCCAGACCAGCGCATTCATCTCGATCAGATCGACAACACCCTTGAATTCGGTTTCAGCGCCAATCGGCAGCTGCATGACAACCGGGATCGCACCAAGACGCGACTTGACCATCGACACCGAACGATAGAAATCGGCGCCGGTCTTGTCCATCTTGTTGCAGAAGATCATCCGCGGAACATTGTACTTGTCAGCCTGACGCCAGACCGTTTCGGTCTGCGGCTCAACACCGGCATTGGCATCAAGCAGCGCGATGGCACCGTCGAGCACACGCAGCGAACGCTCAACTTCAATGGTGAAGTCGACGTGACCAGGGGTGTCGATGATATTGAAGTGGCAAACCTTGCCGGTGCGGCCCTTCCAGAACGTGGTGGTCGCAGCAGAGGTAATGGTAATACCACGCTCCTGCTCCTGTTCCATCCAGTCCATGGTGGCAGCACCGTCATGAACTTCACCGATCTTGTGCGACTTGCCGGTATAAAACAGCACCCGCTCGGTGGTCGTGGTCTTGCCGGCGTCGATATGCGCCATAATGCCGAAATTTCGGTAGTCTTCGATTGCGTATTCGCGCGCCATCTTGAATGCCTTTCGAATGCGGGTCGTTGTTACCAGCGATAATGCGAGAATGCGCGGTTGGCATCAGCCATCTTGTGGGTATCTTCCCGCTTCTTGACTGCACTGCCGCGGTTGTTTGCGGCATCCATGAGTTCGCCCGACAGGCGCTCAACCATGGTGGTCTCGTTACGCTTGCGCGCTGCAGCAATCAGCCAGCGAATGGCCAGCGCCTGACGACGCTCGGGACGCACATCAACCGGCACCTGGTAGGTAGCACCACCAACCCGGCGGGAGCGCACTTCCACATGCGGCGCAACATTTTCAAGCGCCGTATGGAACTGGGTGACCGGCTCCGACTTGGAACGGGTCTCAACCTGGTCAAGCGCACCATAGACGATCTGCTCGGCAACTGATTTCTTGCCGTGCATCATGATGGCGTTCATGAACTTTGTGATGACCAGATCGCCGAACTTCGGGTCCGGGTTGATCTCACGCTTTTCTGCACTGTGACGTCGTGACATACTTTTCGTCTTTCAACTGATGGGTCGAAACAGCCAGCCGCATGGAATGACGCGACTGGCCGACACAATTACTTCGGACGCTTGGCGCCGTACTTCGAGCGGCGCTGCTTGCGGTTCTTGACGCCCTGGGTATCGAGAACACCGCGAATGACGTGGTAACGCACGCCGGGCAAATCCTTTACGCGGCCGCCGCGGATCATCACAACCGAGTGTTCCTGAAGGTTATGACCTTCACCCGGAATGTAACCGATCACTTCGTAGCCGTTTGTCAGGCGAATCTTTGCAACCTTACGAAGCGCCGAGTTCGGCTTTTTCGGGGTCGTGGTATACACACGGGTGCAAACGCCGCGCTTCTGCGGATTCTGCTCCAGCGCGGGAACCTTGTTGCGCTTTACCGGCGCCTGGCGCGGCTTGCGGATCAGCTGGTTTACAGTTGGCATGTAACCATCCCTTTAGAATTCATGTTTCGCCCTTTCGGACCACCATGCCTGCAAACAGTATGCGCAAAACAAGGGCCGATCCGGTTTTGCCGGAGGACCCCAAAAAGCAGAGGACGCAATCGTCAGCGTCATGCGTGCAGCATTGTCAGTTCGCAGTGCAGTTTGGAACCTTGTTTGAGACAAGTTCCAGGACGTGTCGTCCCGGAGAAAAGCGCCTCACATCGATCTCAGTGGCCGGTAACTACTGACTTCCCCCATTCCGTCAAGGCCATGGCGAAGAAAATCGTCTTTTGCCGTCGCAAGAGGACCGCCTGCGCGTTACTGAGACAGATAATTGTGCCTGCAAGTCCCAATCCCGGCCTTTATTGCTTGGCTACAAGTACCGCAGCAGCCGACTCGGATGAAACAACCGCTCAAACCCGGGACTGCTGACCGGAACGGCGAATCGAGTCGCCCGGACCGATTCTGTGATTGCTCAGGCGCGTTTGACGAGCCCGATGATAAACAACAGGATCACCGCGCCGATGGTGGCATGAATGATAGACCCGATTATGCCGCCACCAATAGCGATGCCGACCATCGGCAGCACCAGACCGGCGATGAAGGCGCCGACAATCCCGACCACGATATTGCCGATCAGCCCGAAACCAAAGCCCTTCATGATGATGCCGGCAAGCCAACCAGCGACCGCGCCGATCAACAGGAAAACCACAAGACTACCGATATCCATTTCTCATCCCTCCCGTGCCCTATACACCGGGGCGCACGGCGGATGGGCACATTCCCGCCAAAGCGCCCTTCCCCGGCGCCAGCCTTGCGGCTCTGCGGTGCCCGGGGTCTTCGCTCAATCAGAGAAGCATGAAGTCGAACCGCCCGCAAGCGTGACAGAGAGGTTGTCTGTGCGCTGGTGCAGAGGATATCAGCCGAACCTGGGCAGTCGCGTTGCCTTCGCGCCTGCAACATGACAAACAGGCCCTACTCCAATGCGGAAAGGATGGTGCCATGAAGTTTGACAATGACAATGAAAACGACGACAGCGGCACGGCAACCGTCTTCATCATCATTGGCCAGGTGAACCGGCAAAAAGGCGGCGAGAAACGGCCTTTTCACGTGCTCATCGTCGCGCCCGATGAAGACACCGCAGTGCGACATTGCCTCGACGCGCTGTCGGCCAAAGGATTTGCCGAGGCCGACCTCAACCAGATCGGCCTGATGGGCGGAATGCCCGACGAAGAACCGCATGCGTCGGCTTATCAGGGTGCGCTCGAAGGCGAAGTCGCAGTCATTGCTTTCGACTGACACTCCTTCCGCACTTGCGTGGTGACGCGGTTGCCGTCCCAGGTCCATAAGACCCGCAACACCGCCTTCCCCATTCCGCGGTCCGATAATCACCATATTGTGCGCGCACCACGGCAAAGGTGATTTAGCCGCGGTCCGACAATGTGTTTGTCTTCCCTATCAGCGGATCACTGCGCCATGCATGCGATGGCCCAGCCCGACAGCATGGCGACCGTTCGTTCGCACCACGGGAACCCGTGGATGCTTCCGGCCGTTGATAGCAGCAGATGCAACAGTCGAGGGAAACGCAAAATCATGACATTATCGAGAAATCTGAAATTCGCAGCTACAGCAGCAACGTTGCTGATGGCGACAGCCGGTTCCGTGCGCGCTGAAGACGACTGGATCATCAAGAACAGCGACGCATCGGTGGAACAGACCGCCGACAAACTGGTGGCCGCGGTGGAAAAGGCCGGTGCCAAGGTATTTGCCCGCGTGGATCACGCCGCAGGCGCCAGGAGCATCGATGCGGAGCTCGCCGACATGACACTCATCATGTTCGGCAATCCGAAAATCGGCACCCCGATCTTGCAGGCTTCACCGCGTGCCGGGATCGACCTGCCGAACCGCGTCCTTATCTGGGATGAGCAGGGCCAGACCCGGGTCGGCTATCTCGATCCCGCCGCCCTCAAGGCACGCCACCAGGTCGAAGGGGCGGACAAGGCTTTCGACGTAATGGCCGGAGCGCTGGGGAAATTGACCGACGTCGCTTCGAAATAGCTCGCTCTCAGGCGTTCGTAACGAAAAAGGCCGCCCCGAAAGGCGGCCTTTTTTATTGGATCGGAACTGCGGCCCTATTCGGCGGGCGACGGCTCTTCGGTGTTCATGTCGGTCAGCATCGGCGCTGCCGTTTCCGCGCCGGAAGTCTTGCGACGTTCGTCGATGATCAGATCGTCGCGCGATGTGGCGATGCGACGGATCAGCGTCATGGTACCGCCGGTACCTGCTGGCACCAGACGACCGACGATGACGTTCTCCTTCAGACCCTGCAACGTATCGACCTTGCCGGCGACCGCAGCCTCGGTAAGCACCTTGGTGGTCTCCTGGAACGAAGCCGCCGAGATGAAGGACGGGGTCTGCAGCGAGGCCTTGGTGATACCAAGCAGAACCGGAACGCCGTGTGCCGGCTTCTTGCCCTGTTCGACCAGACGGTCATTGGCATTGTCGAGTTCGATCTGATCGACATTGTCGCCGACGATGTAGACGGAATCGCCTGCATCTGTGACTTCGACCTTCTGCAGCATCTGCCGGACAATCACTTCGATGTGCTTGTCGTTGATGAGAACGCCCTGCAGACGATAAACTTCCTGGATCTCGTTGACGAGATACGAGGCAAGTGCCTCCACGCCCTTGATCGCCAGAATGTCATGCGGTGCCGGGTTACCATCGAGGATGTAATCGCCCTTTTCGATGTAATCGCCATCCTGCAAGTGGAAGGGCTTGCCCTTCGGGATGAGATACTCGACAGGTTCGACGCCATCCTCGGCGGCCTCAATCTGGATGCGACGCTTGTTCTTGTAGTCGCGGCCGAAGCGAATGGTACCATCGATCTCGGCGATGATGGCGTGATCCTTCGGACGGCGAGCTTCGAACAGTTCGGCAACCCGCGGCAGACCACCGGTGATGTCCTTGGTCTTGGCGCTTTCGAGCGGCACACGGGCAAGAACGTCACCCTGGCTGACCTTGGCGCCGGGTTCGACCGACAGAATAGCATCCACAGACAACTGGAAGCGAGCTTCGCCGCCACGTGCCAGCTTGGCGATCTCGCCATCCTTGCCCTTGATGACAATCGACGGCTTGAGATCGACACCGCGCGGGGTCGAACGCCAGTCAATGACCTGACGCTTGGTGATGCCGGTTGCCTCGTCGGTGGCTTCGAGAACCGAGATGCCATCGACGACATCTTCGAATTCCACGGTACCCTCGATTTCCGTCATCATCGGCCGTGTGTACGGATCCCACTCAGCCAGACGCTGGCCGCGTTTGACCGCATCGCCGTCATCGACATAGATCTTGGAGCCGTAAGCCACACGCTGCGAAGAACGCTCGGTACCGGCTTCATCCAGGATCTGGACAGCCATGCTGCGGCCCATGGCAATCAGATTGCCATCGGAATTGCGCAGCATGTTGCGGTTCTTGATACGCACCGTGCCCTCGTAGGAAGCTTCCAGGAAGGATTGGTCAACCACGGTGGCTGTGCCGCCAAGGTGGAAGGTACGCATGGTCAGCTGGGTACCCGGCTCACCGATCGACTGGGCGGCGATAACGCCAACCGCTTCACCGATGTTGACGGGCGTGCCGCGAGCCAAGTCGCGACCGTAGCAGGCAGCACAGATGCCGGTCTGGATTTCGCATGTCAGCGGCGAACGGATGTGCACCGACTGAATGCCCGCAGCCTCGACTTCGAGCACCTGGGCTTCATCCACCATGGTTCCGGCCTTGACGATGGTTTCGCCAGTGATCGGATGGTTGATGTCGTCCAGCGCGGTCCGGCCAAGGATACGTTGACCGATCGATGCCACAACCTGACCGGCATCGACGATTGCCGTCATGGTCAGGCCTTCCTTGGTGCCGCAATCGATCTGATTGACGATGCAATCCTGCGCCACGTCGACGAGACGACGGGTCAGGTAACCGGAGTTGGCGGTCTTCAGCGCAGTGTCGGCAAGTCCCTTACGGGCACCGTGTGTCGAGTTGAAGTACTCGTTCACGGTCAGGCCTTCCTTGAAGTTCGAGATGATCGGCGTCTCGATGATTTCACCCGACGGCTTGGCCATCAGGCCACGCATGCCGCCCAGCTGGCGCATCTGGCTCGGCGAACCACGGGCGCCGGAATGGCTCATCATGTAGATCGAGTTCATCTGCTTCTGACGGCCATTTTCATGGAACTCGACAGACTTGATGCGCGCCATCATTTCGTCGGCGACCTTTTCGGTAGCCTTGCCCCAGGCATCGACAACCTTGTTGTACTTCTCGCCCTGAGTGATCAGGCCGTCATTGTACTGCTGCTCGTATTCCTTCACCATCGTGTCGGTCTCGCCGACAATCCGGGCCTTGGAATCGGGGATCACCATGTCGTCCTTGCCGAACGAAATGCCGGCGCGGCAGGCATGACCGAAGCCGAGCTGCATGATGCGGTCGCAGAAGATCACCGTGTCCTTCTGACCGCAGTGGCGGTAGACGGTGTCGATCATCCGGGAAATGTTCTTCTTGGTCATTTCCTGGTTGCAGGTGTCGAACGGCACATTGACGTTCTTGGGCAGAAGCTCGCCGATGATCATGCGACCAGGCGTGGTTTCAAAGATCTTGGAAACCGGGTTGCCTTCGGCGTCAACGGACTTGAAACGGCCCTTGATCTTGGTGTGCAGGGTAACAATCTTGTTTTCCAGCGCGTGATGCAGTTCGCCCATATCGGAGAACACCATGCCCTGGCCCGGCTCGTTCTCAGCCTGGATCGAGAGATAATAGAGACCCAGCACCATGTCCTGCGACGGCACGATGATCGGTGCGCCGTTGGCCGGATGCAGAATGTTGTTGGTCGACATCATCAGCACGCGGGCTTCAAGCTGTGCTTCCAGCGACAGCGGCACGTGAACTGCCATCTGGTCGCCATCGAAGTCGGCGTTAAACGCGGTACAGACCAGCGGGTGAAGCTGAATGGCCTTGCCTTCGACCAGCACCGGCTCGAATGCCTGAATGCCAAGACGGTGAAGCGTCGGCGCGCGGTTCAAGAGGACCGGGTGCTCGCGGATGACCTCGTCGAGGATATCCCAAACTTCCGGCTTTTCCTTCTCAACCAGCTTCTTGGCCTGCTTGACCGTGGACGAATAGCCCTTGGCGTCAAGACGCGCATAGATGAACGGCTTGAACAGTTCGAGCGCCATCTTCTTGGGCAAGCCGCACTGGTGCAGCTTGAGTTCCGGACCGGTGACGATGACCGAACGGCCGGAATAGTCGACGCGCTTGCCGAGCAAGTTCTGACGGAAACGGCCCTGCTTGCCCTTGAGCATGTCGCTCAAAGACTTCAGCGGACGCTTGTTGGCACCGGTGATGGTGCGGCCGCGACGACCGTTGTCGAACAGCGCATCAACGGCTTCCTGCAGCATCCGCTTTTCGTTGCGGATGATGATGCCAGGCGCACGCAGTTCGATCAGCCGCTTGAGACGGTTGTTCCGGTTGATCACGCGGCGATAGAGATCGTTCAGGTCGGAGGTCGCAAAGCGGCCGCCATCGAGCGGCACCAGCGGACGCAGGTCCGGCGGGATCACCGGAACGACCTTCATGATCATCCATTCGGGACGGTTGCCTGAATCGATGAAGCTCTCAACGATCTTGAGACGCTTCATGAACTTCTTCTGCTTCAGTTCAGAAGTCGTCGAGGCAAGCTCTGTGCGCAATTCACCGGCAATGCGCTCGAGGTCCATCGAGGCCAGCAGTTCAAAGATCGCTTCAGCGCCGATCATGGCGGTGAACGAGATCTTCGCCGAACTCGTCGACGGCGACCATGTAGTCTTCCTCAGAGAGAAGCGAGTTCTCCTTGAGCGACGTCAGGCCCGGCTCGGTGACAATGTAGTTCTCAAAGTAGAGAACCCGCTCGATATCCTTGAGCGTCATGTCGAGCAGCGTGCCGATGCGCGACGGCAGCGACTTCAGGAACCAGATGTGGGCAACCGGTGCGGCGAGCTCGATATGGCCCATGCGCTCACGGCGAACGCGGCTGAGCGTAACTTCGACGCCGCATTTTTCACAGATGACGCCCTTGTACTTCATCCGCTTGTACTTGCCGCAGAGGCATTCGTAATCCTTGATAGGACCGAAAATGCGGGCACAGAACAAGCCATCGCGCTCGGGCTTGAAAGTACGGTAGTTGATCGTCTCCGGCTTTTTGATTTCGCCGAAGGACCAGGAAAGAATCTTCTCGGGGCTGGCGATCGAGATCCGGATGGAATCGAACGTCTGCGCCGGAACATTGTTGTTGAAAAGATTCATGACCTCATGGTTCATGCCTGTCTCCTTTTAGGGCTGTTCGCCCTTGGCTTGCGACGGCGCCGGCAGACCCCCGGCAACAGGCCATCGCCTGAAATTCGTGTGTGCCCGCGATAGAAGCGAGCGTCATCTCCCGCCCGCATTTAAAGCGGGAAGGATATGGCGCGAGGGACGATCTGCCCCTCGCGCCTTCCAGGCTTTATTCAGCCGCGTCCGGCAGTTCATCCGGCTCGGCGATACCGTCGATCTTGTTCGATTCCAGCTCGACATTGAGGCCAAGCGACCGCATTTCCTTGACGAGAACGTTAAAGCTCTCCGGAATACCGGCCTCGAAGGTGTCGTCGCCTCGGACGATCGCCTCATAGACCTTGGTGCGGCCGGCTACGTCATCAGACTTCACCGTCAGCATTTCCTGCAGGGTGTAGGCGGCGCCATAGGCTTCCAGCGCCCAGACTTCCATTTCCCCGAAGCGCTGACCACCGAACTGCGCCTTGCCGCCCAGCGGCTGCTGGGTAACGAGCGAGTAAGGTCCGATCGAACGAGCATGGATCTTGTCGTCGACCAAGTGGTTGAGCTTGAGCATATAGATGTAGCCCACGGTCACCGGACGGTCGAAGGTTTCGCCAGTACGCCCATCGTAGACCGTCGACTGCCCCGAAACATCGAGACCTGCCTGAGCAAGCATGATGTTGATGTCAGCCTCAACCGCACCGTCGAACACCGGCGTTGCGATCGACACGCCACGGCGTGTCTGTTCGGCCAGACGGACGATTGACGGATCATCATACTGCTTGATCGGTTCACCCTTCGGACCAGTACCGATGACGCTGTCGATGGTGTCACGCAGCGGCTGGATATCACCGCCTTCGTTATACGCATCGAGCATGGCACCGATCTTCTTGCCCATACCGGCACAAGCCCACCCAAGGTGGGTTTCAAGGATCTGTCCGACGTTCATACGCGACGGCACGCCCAACGGGTTGAGCACGATGTCGACGTGAGTTCCGTCTTCAAGGAACGGCATGTCTTCGCAAGGCAGAATGCGGGAAACCACACCCTTGTTGCCGTGGCGGCCAGCCATCTTGTCGCCCGGCTGAAGCTTGCGCTTCACGGCAACAAAAACCTTGACCATCTTCATCACGCCTGGCGGCAGTTCGTCGCCACGCTGAACCTTTTCGACCTTGTCCATGAAGCGGGCTTCGAGCAGCTTCTTGGAATCGTCGTACTGGGCCCGCAGCGCTTCGATTTCGCCCTGCAACGCTTCATCTTCAACGGCGAACGTCCACCATTGCGAACGCGGATAGTCGGAGGTGGTCTCCTCGTTGACTTCCGCACCCTTCTTGAAGCCCTTGGGTCCGGCGATCGCCGCCTTGCCATTGAGCATGTCCGACAGACGGCCGTAGACGTTACGGTCAAGAATGGCCTGTTCGTCGTCGCGGTCCTTGGCCAGGCGCTCGATTTCCTCGCGCTCGATGGCCATTGCACGCTCGTCCTTTTCAACGCCGTGGCGGTTGAAAACGCGAACTTCAACGATGGTGCCGTAGGTTCCCGGCGGCATCCGCATCGAGGTGTCCCGGACGTCCGAAGCCTTCTCACCGAAGATGGCGCGCAGAAGCTTCTCTTCCGGCGTCATCGGGCTTTCGCCCTTCGGCGTGATCTTGCCGACTAGAATGTCGCCCGGAGCCACTTCGGCGCCGATATAGACGATACCGGCCTCATCAAGGTTCCTCAGCGCTTCTTCCGAAACGTTGGGGATATCGCGGGTGATTTCTTCCGGTCCAAGCTTGGTGTCACGCGCCATCACTTCGAACTCGTCGATGTGGATGGAGGTAAACACATCATCAGAGACGATGCGCTCGGACAGAAGGATCGAGTCCTCGTAGTTGTAGCCGTTCCAGGGCATGAACGCGACGAGCACGTTGCGGCCAAGCGCGAGATCGCCAAGATCGGTCGACGGACCGTCGGCGATGATATCGCCCTTGTTGATCAGGTCACCCACGGTCACCAGCGGACGCTGGTTGATGCAGGTGTTCTGGTTGGAACGCTGGAACTTCTGCAGCCGATAGATGTCGACACCCGACCGCGAGGCTTCCATCTCCTCGGTGGCACGGATAACGATACGCGTGGCATCGACCTGGTCGACAACACCGCCGCGACGTGCGGCAATGGCGGCGCCAGAGTCACGGGCCACGATCGGCTCCATGCCAGTGCCCACAAACGGAGCCTCTGCGCGGACCAACGGAACCGCCTGACGCTGCATGTTCGAGCCCATCAGGGCGCGGTTGGCGTCATCGTTTTCCAGGAACGGGATCAAGGCAGCAGCCACCGAGACCAGCTGGCGTGGCGACACGTCCATCAGGTCGATGTTGTCACGCGGGGTCATCATCACATCGCCGGAATGGCGGCAGACGATGAACTCGTTGACAAGCGAGCCGTCTTCGCTGAGTTCGGCATTTGCCTGAGCGACGAAATACTTCGCCTCTTCCATGGCCGAAAGATAGATCACTTCCTTGGTGACCTTTCCGTCCTTGATCTTCCGGTACGGGCTTTCGATGAAGCCGTACTTGTTGACCCGGGCGAAAGTTGCCAGCGAGTTGATCAGGCCGATGTTCGGGCCTTCCGGCGTTTCAATTGGGCAGATACGACCATAGTGCGTCGGGTGCACGTCACGCACTTCGAAGCCGGCGCGTTCGCGTGTCAGACCGCCAGGTCCAAGCGCCGAAAGACGGCGCTTGTGGGTGATCTCGGACAGCGGATTGACCTGGTCCATGAACTGCGACAGCTGCGAGGAGCCGAAGAATTCACGCACCGCAGCGGCGGCCGGTTTGGCGTTGATCAGGTCCTGCGGCATCACGGTGTCGATTTCGATCGACGACATACGCTCCTTGATGGCGCGCTCCATACGCAGCAGGCCAAGACGGTACTGATTTTCCATCAGCTCGCCGACCGAGCGCACCCGGCGGTTGCCGAGGTTGTCGATGTCGTCGATTTCGCCCTTGCCGTCACGCAGCGCAACGAGGGTCTTGACCACAGCCAGGATGTCGTCCTTGCGCAGCACGCGCACGGTGTCCTCGGCGTCGAGGTCGAGACGCATGTTCATCTTGACGCGACCAACTGCCGACAGATCGTAGCGTTCTGAATCGAAGAACAGCGAATTGAACATCGCTTCCGCTGAATCGATGGTTGGCGGCTCACCCGGACGCATCACGCGGTAGATATCGAACAACGCGTCCTGGCGACCTTCATTCTTGTCGGCAGCAAGTGTGTTGCGGATATAGGCGCCGACATTGATGTGGTCGATGTCGAGCACCGGGATCTCGGTGAGCCCGGCTTCCGCCAGAACCGGAAGAGTCTTTTCGTCGATCTCGTCGCCGGCTTCGAGGAACACCTCACCGGTCTGCGGATTGACGATGTCTTCGGCCAGGTAGGAACCAAACAGATCCTCGTCGGTCGCCTTGATAAAGTTGACGCCCTTCTCGGTGAGCTGGCGCAACAGGCGCGGGGTCAGCTTCTTGCCGGATTCGACAACGACTTCGCCGCTGTCGGCGTCGATCATGTCGGCCAGCGCCTTGGTGCCCTTGAGGGTCTCCGGATGGAACGGAATCCGCCAGCCTTCACCATCCTTCGCATAGACGGAATGGGTGTAGAAGGTCGACAGGATTTCTTCGGCATCCATGCCCAGCGCCATCAGCAGCGATGTTGCCGGAATCTTGCGGCGACGGTCGATACGGGCGTGAACGATGTCCTTGGCGTCAAATTCGATATCGAGCCAGGAACCGCGGTAGGGAATGACACGCGCGGCAAACAAAAGCTTGCCCGAGGAATGGCTCTTGCCCTTGTCGTGGTCAAAGAACACGCCTGGCGACCGGTGCATCTGCGAGACGATGACGCGCTCGGTACCATTGACGACAAAGGTGCCGTTGTCGGTCATGAGCGGCATATCGCCCATGTAGACATTCTGTTCCTTGATGTCCTTGATCGACTTGGCGCCCGTATCCTCGTCGATATCAAACACGATCAGACGCAGTGTCACCTTGAGCGGCGCTGCATAGGTCAGATCGCGCTGACGGCATTCCTCAACGTCGAATTTGGGAGATTCGAATTCGTAGGACACGAATTCCAGCATCGCACTGCCGGAAAAGTCGGAAATCGGAAACACCGATTTGAATACTGCCTGCAGTCCTTCGTCCAGACGACCGCCCTGCGGTTCGTCCACCATCAGGAACTGGTCGTAGGATGCCTTCTGAACCTCGATGAGGTTCGGCATATCCGCCACTTCCGGGATTTTTCCGAAGATCTTGCGTACGCGCCTGCGACCATTGAAGGAAAGGGTCTGAGCCATCGTCGCTCCTTGTCAATTTGCATCCGGGCCTGCAACAGGCGATCGCCGCTGGCCAAGCGACTCCGTCATATAAATGAATTCGTTCAATCTCGTCTCATTCCCAGTACGGCGCGGCCGGAGTGCCTTGCGGTCTGGTTCGAGACTATCCTTTTGAAGAACCCATTACCCAAAAGCCGTTTTCGGGCTTTTGGGTAATCCGTTCAGCGACAGGGTGCATCCGGGGATGAGGCAGCAGCACCGCCCCCGGATGCGATTTTGAATTACTTGATTTCGACCTTGGCGCCGGCGTCTTCAAGCTTCTTCTTGACGTCTTCAGCTTCGCCCTTGGAGACGGCTTCCTTGACAGCCTTCGGAGCTGCTTCAACCATATCCTTGGCTTCCTTGAGGCCGAGACCGGTGATAGCGCGGACTTCCTTGATGACGTTGATCTTGTTGGCGCCGATTTCGGCCAGGATCACGTCAAATTCAGTCTTCTCTTCAGCGGCTTCAGCAGGAGCAGCAGCAGCGGCAGCGGCAGCTACCGGTGCAGCGGCAGAGACGCCCCACTTTTCTTCAAGCATCTTGGACAGCTCAGCAGCTTCCAGGACGGTCAGGTTGGAAAGGTCTTCCACGATTTTGGCGAGATCAGCCATTTTCTTACTTCCTTGTATTCGGTTCGAACCGGTGTTGATCTAATTCACAGCGAAGTTCCGCCTTATGCGGCTTCGTCCTTCCGGGCATAAGCGCCAATGACGCGCGCCACAGCACCTGCGGGTGCGTTGACGATCTGGGCGATGCGCGTTGCCGGCGTGGTAATCATGCCGATAAGTTTCGCGCGCAACTCGTCTAGTGACGGCATCGTGGCTAGTGCCTTGACTCCATCAGCATCGAGAGTTGTCGCCCCCATCGCGCCACCAAGGATGACCAGCTTGTCGCTGACCTTGGTGAACTCGACGGCGATTTTCGGAGCGGTCACCGGATCATCGCTGTAGGCGATGAGCGTCTGGCCGATGAAAAGGTCACTGACCCCTTCTGACTCCGTGCCCTGAAGAGCGATCTTGGCAAGGCGGTTCTTCGCGACCTTGACGGTGCCCCCGGCTGTGCGCATGCGCGACCGAAGGTCGTTCATTTGCGCAACCGTAAGACCGGCGTAGTGGGCCACGACAACCGAACCGGCGTTGGTGAAAACACCGTTCAGTTCCGCGACGAATTCGCGTTTTTCCGCTCTATCCACTGCGTTTCTCCAGTTGACAGATGATGCAAGCACCACCTGCCGGGTTTGCCTTTGCCGCCAGGGATTCATAACGAACCCACAAGCGACGCTTGAGGATCCTGTCCCCTTACGCCGATACCGAACAGCGGCAGCGGCACAAGGCAAGCGAGGTTCGAACCGTAAGGAGCATTCGCTCCCGAAAACGGAACTTACCCGTCTCATGCAGGTTACTAAATTAAGGTAGGCCGACTAAAGCTCACCACCTGCAATCTCGGACAGGGAGCCCGGGGAAAACCCCGGACTTTTCCGGCCCGAAGGCCGGAAACTGAAGAAAACCGGAGGTATCCCCGGCTTTCCAAATCTTACAAATCAGGCGACGCTGAGCGACGACGGATCAATCTTGACACCCGGGCCCATGGTCGAAGAAATCGCCATGCGCTTGAGGTAGTTACCCTTGGCTCCGGCCGGTTTTGCCTTGACGACGGCATCGGCGAAAGCGCGGATGTTTTCTTCGATCTGTTCAGGACCGAACGAGGCTTTGCCGACGCCAGCATGGATGATGCCGGACTTTTCGACGCGAAACTCGACGGCGCCGCCCTTGGACGCCTTGACGGCGCTGGCGACATCGGCAGTAACTGTGCCAACCTTGGGGTTAGGCATCATGCCGCGCGGGCCGAGAACCTTGCCGAGACGACCGACCAGCGGCATCATGTCCGGTGTGGCGATGCAGCGATCGAAATCGATGGTACCGCCCTGGACGATTTCAACCAGTTCTTCTGCACCAACGATATCTGCACCAGCAGCCTTGGCTTCGTCGGCTTTTTCACCGCGGGCGAAGACGGCGACGCGAACGTCACGGCCGGTGCCGTTGGGCAGGTTGACGACGCCGCGGACCATCTGGTCGGCGTGGCGCGGATCAACGCCGAGGTTCATCGAGACTTCAATGGTCTCATCGAACTTGGCGATGGCGCGTTCCTTGATCATCGAAACAGCTTCGCCGAGGGCGTAATACTTGTTGCGGTCAACACCTTCGTTGACCTTCTGCATGCGCTTAGCAATCTTGGCCATGGTCTTATCCCGTCACTTCCAGGCCCATGGAGCGGGCAGAACCCTCGACCATAGCCATCGCGCCTTCGATATCGGCGGCGTTAAGATCCTTCATCTTCGCTTCGGCGATCGTGCGAACCTGGGCGCGCGTGATCGAACCGGCAATTTCCTTGCCCGGAAGCTTGGAGCCGGACTTGAGCTTGGCTTCCTTCTTGATGAAGTAGCTCACCGGAGGCTGCTTCATGACGAAGTTAAAGGACTTGTCCTGGTAGTAGGTGATGACGACCGGAATCGGCATGCCCTTTTCCATTTCCTGCGTCGCGGCGTTGAAGCCCTTGCAGAATTCCATGATATTTATGCCACGCTGACCAAGTGCCGGGCCAATCGGGGGCGACGGTGTCGCCGATCCGGCCGGAACCTGCAGCTTGAGCTGGCCTGCAACTTTCTTAGCCATATTCTCTCTGCCTTTCATTGCGGCAACGCCTGTGCGTCACCTTGATGCCGGCTTCTGCCGGCGGCTGCGGTTGCGTGGTGCGGATCGGTGAACCGGCTAAAGTCCACTCACCTCCCACGCGGATGCATCACCAGGTATTCCGGTAACGCAAAACCTGGCCTGCGCAATCCTTGCAGATTGCGCAGGCCAGGCGATTGCTTGTCAGACCTTTTCGACCTGACCATATTCGAGTTCGACCGGGGTTGCCCGACCGAAAATGGACACTTCGACCTTGAGACGCGAACGCTCCTCGTCGACTTCCTGCACCGTGCCGTTGAACGAAGCGAAGGGGCCATCGGACACCCGCACCTGCTCGCCGATCTCGAAGGCGATCGAGGGCTTGGGCCGCTCCACACCTTCCTGAACCTGCATCAGGATCCGGTCAGCTTCCGAATCCGGAATCGGCACCGGCTTGGAATCACTACCCAGGAAACCTGTCACCTTCGGCGTATTCTTGATCAGATGAAACGCCTCGTCGGTCAGATCGGCGCGCACCAGCACATAACCCGGAAAGAATTTCCGTTCTGCATCAACCTTGCGGCCGCGGCGCACCTCAACAACCTTCTCGACAGGCACCAGAATCTTTTCGAAAAGATGGCTCAAACCCTTCTGGCGAGCCTGCTCCTCGATCGAATCCGCAACCTTCTTTTCAAAATTTGAATAGGCGTGGACAATATACCAGCGTGCAGTCATCGTGTTCCCCGCCTCAGGCGCCGATATTCAGGATGAGCGAAATCGCCCAGCCCATAGCCTGATCGGCCGCAAAAAAGAAAATCGAGGCGAGCAGCACCATGACGAGAACCATGATCGTCGAGATCGAGGTTTCGCGACGCGACGGCCACTTCACTTTCGCGGTTTCAGCCCGAACCTGCTGAATGAATGTAAACGGATTTGTCTTGGATGCCATTATCTATCCACGCTTATACGGCGCGTAAAGCCGGTTTGCCAGCTCCACGCACCGCGTGTCTGTTAACGTCCTACATAAAGCCCGATTCCCCAAATCACAAGGGGGTAGCGGTCTTTTTTCGCTGCGAGCCCTTCAACTGGCCCAATCTTTGCTCCCGGACAAGATGCCGGGCCGTCTCCCGTGTGCGCCGTCACCGACGCCACCGAACTGGCAGGGGCAGCAGGACTCGAACCTGCGACCTACGGTTTTGGAGACCGTCGCTCTACCAACTGAGCTATACCCCTAGGCCGGTGGCGGCTCTGATAGCGTCAAATGCACGGGGAATGCAAGGAAGAAGTGACGCCAATGAGCACCGTGCTCCGTTTTTCTGCTCAACGTCCGACCGCTGTGACGGCAAGGGTATTCCTGCCTCCCTCCAATCGGCCGAGGATTGACGGCCTGAAGGCCGGGCAAACCCGGATAGCAACACCCTGCCGCCCAGCCTCGCTCATATGGCCGCCAAAAGGAAATCGGGCAGAGATAGCTAGACCGCTCGCTCGAGTGCATTGATGTCAGCACCGGTAATGGCGTCGACATGGCGGCCGATTCGCGACAGCTCCCAGTCCCACCAGGCCAGATCAAGCAGGCGGGCGACCACATCCGGGGCAAAGCGTGACCGGATCGGTTGCGCTGGATTGCCGCCGACGATGGTATAATCGGCGACATCTGCAGTGACCACGCAGCGGGCACCGATGATGGCACCATGGCCGATTCGCACCCCCGGCATCACCACCGATTCGAAACCGAGCCAAACATCATTGCCGATGACGGTGTCGCGCCTGTTGTCGATCGAGGCCGCGTAGGACCGGACCAGCTCGGGATTGAAGACCGCGAAGGGATATGTGGAAAACCCGTCCATGGCGTGATTGGCTGAACTGGTGATGATGCGCACACCATGGGCGATCTGGCAAAATTTTCCAATGGTGAGCCGCTCCGGCGCACCCGGATAGAGATAGGGTGCAAGGGCAGCGGCATAATCTGCGGGTGTTTCAAATCCCGAATAATAGCTGAAATCGCCGATCGCAATGTTGGGATGGTCGATCACCTGGTTGAGGTGAACCGTGCCGTGATGCGGCGTGCCGTCGGGCAGGATGATGGGATGACGCAAGGTCGCGTCGAGGAAGGGACGAGACATGAATTGCTCTTTCGATCTGGAGTGAGAATTGGTCCGATTTTCAGAACAGATTCTTGTTCACCGCAGCCTCCATGCCATTCACCGTGTAGCCGATCGCAGCTCATTACCGACCGTGCGGGTGTTTGTCCAGATTTGACCTGCCGAGGGCGCTCGCGCGCCACTACAGGCGGTTCCCGTCGTCTGGGCGTTCGCGCATATTCAGCGCCATGTATCGCCTACCGTTAAACGCAAAACGCGGGCCGAGGCCCGCGTTCTTTCTGATTGAATTATCGTCAAAAATCAACGATTACTCGATGATCGAAGCGACGATGCCGGCACCAACGGTGCGGCCGCCTTCGCGGATGGCGAAGCGAAGCTTCTCTTCCATCGCGATCGGCACGATCAGCGTCACGTCAGCCGAGATGTTGTCGCCCGGCATCACCATTTCGGTGCCTTCCGGCAGTGTCACAACACCCGTCACGTCGGTCGTGCGGAAGTAGAACTGCGGACGGTAGTTGGTGAAGAACGGCGTATGACGGCCACCCTCTTCCTTGGTCAGAATGTAGGCTTCTGCCTTGAACTTGGTGTGCGGCTTGACCGAACCCGGCTTGCACAGGATCTGGCCACGCTCGACGTCCTCACGGCCAACGCCGCGAAGCAATGCGCCGATGTTGTCGCCGGCCTGGCCCTGATCGAGCAGCTTGCGGAACATTTCAACGCCGGTGCAGACCGTCTTCTGGGTGTCGCGGATACCGACGATCTCGATTTCCTCGCCAACCTTGACAACGCCGCGCTCGACGCGACCGGTGACAACCGTGCCACGGCCGGAGATCGAGAACACGTCCTCGATCGGCATCAGGAACGGCTGGTCGATCGGACGCTCAGGCGTCGGGATGTATTCGTCAACAGCGGCCATCAGCGCGCGGATGGCGTCTTCGCCGATTGCCTTGTCGCCATCATTGAGCGCGGCAAGCGCCGAGCCCTTGATGATCGGAATATCGTCGCCCGGGAAGTCGTAGGACGACAGCAGCTCACGAACTTCCATCTCGACGAGCTCAAGAAGCTCTTCGTCGTCAACCTGGTCAACCTTGTTGAGGAAGACAACCAGCGACGGAACGCCAACCTGACGGGCCAGCAGGATGTGCTCGCGGGTCTGGGGCATCGGGCCGTCGGCAGCCGACACAACCAGGATCGCACCATCCATCTGCGCGGCACCGGTGATCATGTTCTTCACATAGTCGGCGTGGCCTGGGCAATCGACGTGGGCGTAGTGGCGGGCCTCGGTTTCATATTCGACGTGGGCGGTCGAAATGGTGATGCCGCGCGCCTTTTCTTCCGGCGCCGCGTCAATTTGGTCATAGGCCTTGAAATCACCGAAATACTTGGTGATCGCAGCCGTCAAAGACGTCTTGCCGTGGTCAACGTGACCGATCGTGCCGATGTTTACATGCGGCTTATTGCGCTCGAACTTACCCTTTGCCATCGTCCTGTATCCTGTAATTCTGTTGGCAGACTGTGGATCCGGAGGCGTTTGATCCGGGTTCCGCGAGAAGTCCACGCGACATAAGGGTTTGTGTCCAGTTTCGCAAGCAAAAACCGAGACGCCGGAAATGCCGGAAATCCGGGTGGATGCTATGGAAACGGGCCGCCGCGCATACCGTGTCCCGGCGACGCCGACCCGATTCAGCCGGGGTGCAGCACCGAATCGGTTTCAGCCGGGAACAGATACCCGGAAACGCAAACCAGCGTCTATCCGGCGCCCGGCAAGCATATCAGGCTCGCTTTGTTGCTTCTTGGTGTGGATTGCTACACGGTACCGAAATCGCAGCACATCGCCCGCCCCCGGGTCGATTTCATGACCCGAATTTTTTGTTCTTTGCGTATTTGGCAGCCTCAAAGCCGATCGCACCAGCAAATGCCACCCGGCAAGAGGAATATGACTTTGGAAGCTCCCCCTGTTTGGATTACGGCCCTGGTCCTTGTTTTGTTTGTGCTGTTTCCGATCGGAATTTCATTGCTGGGACTGAAGCAAATTTTCAAGGTTCACCGCTTTCGAAAAGGCGCGGTGCGGGTAATCGGAACAGTCGTCGACATCAAAGAGACGACACGCTGCTTGCAGCCGCCAAATACGATTTCGAGCGCGGCAGCCAACACACAATCCTGGTAAATTTGAGCGAGTCTGGGACGGTCCACATGCCAGGCAACTGGCCCTATCTGATCGGATCTGGCTTTGGCGCGATCATGGCCTATTTCGGCAGTGGCGCATTGTCTGCATCAGGGTGAATAGGCCGCGAAATCCATGTGGCGACGCATCACAGATTGCTGACGCGCGCGGATCATCAGGCACTGAAAATGCGGCGATGGCGGCGCCCAGCCGCGTAAGTCAGTTAGCTTCGCATCTATCCAGACATTGGCTGAGTGCGGCCTGCCCTTCAAAACCGAGGCAGCTTTCTTCATAGGCATCGACTTCGGTTATAAACACCCCGGGGGTCTTTTGCTGCGCGTTGCTTCCGGGCACCGCGGACGCATCCGGACTTAACGCAGCAGCGTCCTGCAATTGCTTCTGCTGCATCTCCTCGTCGACGCGGCACTGCAGATTATCGGCATCATTCGCATCCATGCATTTTTGCTCGCATTGCTGCTGTTCCGTCTGGTCTTGCGCCCCTGCTGCCGAAGCGACAGAGAGGACTGAAGCAAGGCTTGCCAGCGCCAGAAAGCGCGGGGCTAAGCCGCGATCAACAATCGGTTTCATCATTTGGGGGCCGGACTTTCTGATTGTTCGGATGTGGACGGGGCGCAGTTGTGCAACGGCCTGCGGCCTTTCGGTCCCCAAAACGGACAGCGCTGCGGCACAAAAACAGTGCGACACGGATCAGGAAATGACAGTGCCGGGCAATCTGCGATCAGATCACCAGCAAACCGTAGCACGGCTGTGCAAGATTTCTGGAATGATTCGGAAATTCAATGGAGGTCTGGAGCGGGTAGAGGGAATCGAACCCTCGTATTCAGCTTGGAAGGCTGCTGCTCTACCATTGAGCTATACCCGCATTCACGACCCCGCAACGGTGGTGGAGGAAGTTGGATTTGAACCAACGTAGGCGAAGCCAACGGATTTACAGTCCGTCCCCTTTAACCACTCGGGCATTCCTCCGGTCCAACCGTCAGGGTCATGCATCCAAGATGGACACCCGAAACGTTCGGGTTTTGCGGGCCAAGTGATTGGTTAGAAACACCTGCTCCGCGGTCGGCGTTATGACGGCGCGCGGTTGCCGTGTCAACACGGATGGCGACAAAAACCGACAGTTCTTCACGGGCCGCTCGCAGCACACCCGGAAACCCCGGAAAACCGTGCGGTGAAAACCGCCGCGATGCTGTCGGTCGGGCCTCAGGTTGGGCCACCGATTGCACCCTACCGCAATTGGGGTATAAGCGCGCCATGAGCAAAGATGACGATACCGGCGCGGACGGTTCCAACCGCGATACCCACTATGCCAAGCTGCGCCGCGCCCACCGCGACGCCAAGCGCGATCAACAGGGCCTGCCGCCGGCGCAGCCGCGCAGCAAGCGCGACCTGCCTGCGCGCAAAGGCTCGCTTTATGCGGATCGCGTCGCGCCGGAAACCGTCTACCTGTATGGCCTGCACACGGTGCGTGCTGCGCTCGACAACCCAGCGCGACGCATTACCAGCCTGAAGGCCACACGCAATGCGCTCATCCGGCTGGAGATCGCCGAGGATGCGGCCCTGCCCTACCCGCTCGAACTTGTGAGCCCACAGGACATCGACCTGTTGCTTGGCGATGACGCCGTGCACCAGGGCGTGCTTCTGGAAGCAGCACCGCTCAAACCGCGGCCACTGTCAGCGCTTGGCGAAGGGCAACTGATCGTAATTCTCGACCAGGTGACCGATCCGCATAATGTCGGCGCGATCATGCGTTCGGCGGTGGCATTTGGTGCCGGCGCGCTTGTTACCACCCAACGCCACAGCCCGCAGGAATCGGGCGTGCTGGCCAAATCGGCCTCCGGCGCACTGGAAATGATCGATCATATCGAGGTGCGCAACCTGGCGGCGGCATTCGAGGAGATCCGGGCCCAGGGTTTCGTCACCATCGGGCTTGATTCGGAAGGCCCGGCACCGATCGAAACCGGCCTGTCGGGCAACCGAATCGCACTGGTGCTTGGCGCCGAGGGCAAGGGCCTTCGGCAAAAGACCCGCGAGACGGTCGACACGCTGGTGCGGCTCGAGATGCCCGGCGCCATCAAGTCGCTCAATGTCTCCAACGCCACCGCGATCGCGCTTTACGCCGCACGGCAATTTCTGGCGGGGCAATCGCGCGGCTGATCGCTGCCGACACGAAAACCCCGGTGGCGCCCGCCCGCCGCTGGGATCATGGCGGCCGATCCCGGACCCAGGGCGATCGCGATTACGCCCGCGCCACGCCCCACCATATAGGGACCTATTGCGGACGCCGTCGATAAAACCGGAGCAACAGTTTTCAGCACTACATCGGGGCCGTATCTGGCCGTCGCGACCCACCATCACGGTGGATCATTCACCAATCACATTGTTTTTGCTTTACAGACGCGCCCAATATGCTATCGGCATCGGCGCTGCCCTTGTAGCTCAGTTGGTAGAGCACCTGATTTGTAATCAGGGGGTCACGGGTTCGAATCCTGTCGGGGGCACCATTCTTTTCAATGACTTAGGTCATGCACCAGCCGCCGCACTCGGCTCTGTGTAAGCGCAATGTAAGCCGCGCGAATATACGAAACGGCTTTACGAGGATCGCCGTTCGCACGACTCATGACAACCAACGCGTCCGAGGCGCGGCATAACACCCCTAGTGGCGCCCACATGCCCGTCGCTCAGGTTGCACGGCAGTCTGAAGCCCAAATGGTCGGAACGGCTATTACCACTAGGTGGGGCACCGCAGCCGAAGAAGTTGATGTAGTGAAACTGGCTTTATGGCTTGAGATAGCGAAAGCACGCCAGTGTGCTTGAGGAACGTGCATTTACGCCGACAAGAAAAAGCTCGCGAAATCTTTGTATTTACGGGTCGGCTAACCTTCGGCTAAGCTGCTTTCCGACGCTTCCAGATTCGACTCAGCTACCTTGATCTCGATTAAGTGCGCGGAACAGGCCATGAACGCGCAATTGCCTTGTTTCTGAGTAAAATGGAAAATCAGTCGCGGGCTCGCAGCGAGGGTAAGTTAGTACAATTATGGCACGTAGCGACATTCTCGTGAATCTAGTGCGCGCCGGTGCGGTCGGTGATCGTGAGGCGCTGCGTTCGATTGCCGAAGCCCTAATGGCAGACGAGCGCGCCAAGAAGCATCATATCGTTGCCGACCGCCTGCAACGAGCGCTTTCCGCCGTGCCGGTCACGTCTCCCGCACTCACGACTAGTTCGCCCCAGCTCAATCCGGTCAATGGCCGCGAGGCCATTCTGGAGGTAACCGCGCGCCTTCGTCTTGAGGATTTAATGTTGCCACTTCCTGCGCAACAGAGCGGCCGCCAGCTTATTGAAGAACATCAGCGCGCCGATGTGCTGCGCGCCAGCGGCTATGAGCCGCGGCATCGCGTGCTCTTGTCCGGCCCGCCGGGCAATGGCAAAACTTCGTTCGCCGAAGCGATCGCTGAGGGGATGGGGCTACCTTTATATGTTGTGCGCTACGACGCGCTAATTGGCAGCTATCTTGGTGAGACCAACGCACGACTGCGTAAGCTCTTCGATTACGTCCGTACCACGCCGAGTGTCCTTTTCTTTGATGAATTCGATGCGATCGGCAAGGAGCGGGGCGATACGCATGAGACGGGTGAGATCAAGCGAGTGGTCTCGTTCCTGCTCATGCAGCTAGATCAGTTACCGAGCTATGTTGTCGTTGTCGCCGCCACTAATCATGGCGAGCTACTGGACCGGGCCGTGTGGCGCCGGTTCCAGATGCGTTTGGCGATGCCCGCACCGCAAAGGCAGGAAGTCGCTGTATTCCTTGACCGCATCTTGGCCGAATGGCCGAATGCGCCCAAGATGTCGCCGGCGAGGATTGCCACCAAGCTCGGTAAGGTTAGCTATGCTGAGGCACTCGATTTCTGCCAGAACGTGCGGCGGCGGCAAATTTTAGGGTTGGGGGAGATGTCCGTTGACGACGCATTGCGCGCCGAGATCGATCTCTGGACCTCACGCGTAACACCAGAGGTCATCAATGCCGAGCGATCCGATGAAGCCACTGCTGAGGCTGAGGCCGCAGGCTGATCAGCCGCGTCAGATAGGTCGTCCCGCCTACGTGCGATCTCCCGACGCGTTTCCACGCAACCGGCAGACCAATACGTTTGGCCCGCGGTTTAACCGCTTAGCGCGAGTCCTCGCACGCGGAGAAGATGCACTCGAACTGCGTGCCGATCCTTCCGGCCTCGCGCCAGAGCGATTGTTGGTGTTCGAGGTTCGAGGTTCGATCAATGCTTTCGCGAACGCGGTCCAAAACGTCGCTGGCCTGGAGCTCGTCGACGAGGAGGAATTGGACTCGGACGAGGGAGACAAACAGCCCTACGCCTATCTGCTGGTCCCTGACATGGTGGCACTCCGGAATCTCGAATCACTGTGGCGCCGGTGGCAGAACGGCCAGCTCGTTCGGGGCGAGGCACCCTGGGCGACTGTCTTTGATCTACTGCGCGATCTTCGCCCTTGGGGCCCGCTCGATCGGGTGCATAGAAGCGATGCCAGCTTGCTCGCGGCGGTAATCGATGGAAGGGACGAGGAGGAACTCGTCCGGCTGGAAGTCGAGCTGGTGTATCGCGGGCACAGAGCCGTAGCGGAAGAGCAAGAAGCGAACGTCCGCGTCGCGATTGTCGCGCGAGGTGGAGTCGTCGTCTCGCGGGCGCGCATCGCCGATATTGGCTACCACGCGCTACTCGCTGATATCCCTGTGCACGCGGTGCGGGAAATCGTCGAGCGGCGCTCCGAGGGGATCGCTGGGCTTGAACCGATCTTGCATATCCGACCGCAGAGCGCACCAACGACCATCGAGATCGCCGATGTGGAGGAGGAAGATGCTGGCGCTGGGCCGGCGCTGCCGCTCGGCGAGCCGGTGCTCGCGCTGCTCGACGGCGTTCCGGTGGCAAACCATCGCCTGCTCGCTGGTCACATCGATCTTGACGACCCCTTTGACCTCGAGCCGGACGCGCTGGTCAACAACCGCTCGCACGGCACTGCCATGGCCTCGCTAATCGTGCACGGCGACCGCAATCGCCCTGGCGTGCCACTGCCGCGGCGTATTCACGTCATTCCGGTTCTGGGCAACAACGACGAATTCCCATCCGACCGACTGATAGTCGACCTCATCTATCTGTCCGTCGTCCGGTTGCGGGAGCAGCGGCCGGGAGTGGTCATCATAAATCTCTCTCTCGGCAACCGCGTCAGGCCCTTTCACGGGCACTTATCGCCTTGGGCCCGGCTGCTCGATCGCCTTGCAGTCCGGTTCGGTCTTCTGTTCATAGTGAGCGCGGGCAACGCAACGAGCGACTTCGGTGTTCCAGCCTATACAACTCGAATCGAATATGAGGACGCCGATGGAGCGCACCGCGCCACGTCGATGATCACGGCGCTTCATGCGCTGATAGGGGAACGTAAGATGTTCTCGCCGGCCGAAACGGTCAACGGCGTGACAGTCGGTGGCTGCAATAGTGACGCTGTTCCGCTGGCCGACCGGGCACTCGCACGGGCCCTTATCGATCCGTATCCGGGGCATGATGCAGCAAACCCGTCGAGCAGCCTCGGCCCCGGTTTCGCGCGCTCCGTGAAGCCGGACATCCTGATGCCTGGTGCGCGCGAGCATATGCAGGTCGTGCGCAACCACACCCACATTGAAGTACGGCCAGGCCGCGCGTCGCGCGGCGCTGGCCTCAAGGTCGCGGCTCCGCCGGTTGCAGGCCGAGAAAATCTGGACGGCTATACCAACGGCACTAGTGCTGCTGCCGCGCTCGCCTCGCGAACCTGCCACCGGATCCATGATGCTCTTGAAACAACCTATGGCGATGCCTTTCTTGCGCTCCCGCCGATTGAGCGTGCAGTCCTGCTCAAAGCATTGATCGTGCATCCCGCGCGGTGGCCTCGCGAAGTGGCGGAGCTCATTAAGGCTACCGTTGGCCCTTGGGGGCGCGGCCAGGCTAGCAAGCAGAAGGACAACATCCGTCGTTTCATGGGTTTTGGCTGCGTCGATGCTGACGACGCCGTAGCCTGCGCGGCGGACCGCGCGACCTTCTTTGCTACGGGCAGCCTACGTCGTGACCGCAGCGTCACAATCGCGGTGCCCGTTCCGCTCGCCATGGGTGGTAAGGCGCTACCACACAGCCTCTCAGCGACTCTGGCCTGGTTCACACCGGTTGCTCCAGGGCGAAAGAGTTATCGCACTTGTCGACTCAAGATATTGAACCCGCCATCGCTTGGCGATCTTAGAGTGAGTGGGCATAGCTGGCAGCCCGATGAAAATCAGACCAACCGCGGCACCATATTTTCTCGCTGCTGGGAGGGGTGCGACGCGCCGATCGTTACGGCTGACATGACCATCCCGCTCGTGGTGCAGCGTGACCCAGACCAAGGTACACCGATCGACGAGCCTGTGGTCTTCGGACTGGCAGTCACACTCGCGATGCCTGGCGAGGTTGCTCTATACGAAGAAGTCTTCGCGCGAGTTCAGCAACAAATCCGAGCCGCAGCGCGTCCCTGACCGTACCCCACCGCAACCGGTGCGGTCAGCTATGATCGAGATTCCAAAAATTTGAATGTCAGATTTTATCGGCAGATTTGCTATAAGCTGCTGGTCAGCAATCAGCCCCATCTGTGACGTGCCGCAACCACTGTCTCCAGTGATTGAACCCTACTCTAACGGCGCTTACTAGCCAACTTCACAGGATGAAGTCGTCGAAGTACGTTTCGGACCGTAGATGCGTGCCACGCGCCAACGCGACGTGTCCGGATTCCTCTTGCGTTCAATTCACTTGCAATCGCCCCCAGCGAAGTGTGGCCTGAAGCCCTAATCTCCTCAATCAATGGTTCGATTGTCATCGCGAATTCATCCGTCTGGCTTTGAAGCGCACTCAGAGCTTGCTCAGGCCGCCCCACAGGCCGATACCCCCTATCGCCGCCCAAGATGACTCCACGAGCTTTCGCAGCCTTCAGTGCCGCTTTGGTGCGCTCGCTGATCCGGCGCGCTTCGTCTTCGGCAACTGCGGCGAGGATATGAACCGTCAGCCGATTTGCGTGCGGATTGTCGCAGGCGACGAATTCTGTGCCGGCCTCCATCAGCGCTGACACGAACGCCACATTGCGGGCAAGCCGGTCGAGCTTGGCGATCAACAGGACAGCGCCAGTATGTCGGCAGTACTTCAACGCTTTGTCCATCTCAGGCCGGTCTTTGCGTTTCCCGCTCTCGACCTCGACGAATTCCGCCAAAAGATCGCAATTGTCCGGCGTGGTGAACCGGCCGACGGCTTCGCGCTGAGCGTCAAGACCAAGGCCCGATGCGCCCTGGCGCTTTGTGGACACGCGATAGTAGGCGACATATTTGAGGGGTTTCATAAATTTCCATTTCCATACAAGACTGATCAACGTTCGTTGATCAGTCTTGTATGCGGAACCAATCAGAATTCAAAATGGATTTGTGGCTTCAGGAAACTGTCCAAAATCTTGAAACATCAAGCGGCAGTGTGCACCGAATTCCCATACGGTGCCTTCCACATGACGTTGTCGATACTACTCGTTGTCATCAGCATTGGAGCAATCCCGTGCACCGGCAGCCTTGGCCTTCTCGGCCATCTGATTTTCGCTTTTCTGCTATGCGTTTCAACCGCAGCACGCGTAAAGCTGCAATTCAGCGCAGAAAAGATGACGACGGTATCCTGTTCGAATGCTATCGAATTTGCGCAGACAGACAGGCTCGCTGAAAAGTCCACGTGATCGAAAAGCTCACCACGGTCGTATATGTACGCTAAAGTGATAAGTTATGATCAGGGCAAAGAGCTTAAGCTATTGTTTTTTATACACAATAGTGCTTATCACCCGATCCTAAATCGGAATCATCATGATTACGTTGAAATGTCACGCAAAATTCGAAACCCCAGAATTCCGGGCTTTTGGCTAAATCGAACATCCTTAAATTCAGATCAATGATACGTGAGTTGCTTATATTGATAAGCGATGCTGATCAGTTTGATAAGCTGCAACGACAGACCCGCGGCCGGTTTGGACGCTATTCTCATTATCTTTAACTGCTGGATGAGTGGTGAGCGCCGGCATGGATCTTCATAGGCACGAAATGGCCCACCAAGCGCATTGCGGGTCGCGCGGCACAAATGCTGACCGCCAATCAGAATGGCTACAGGCGGGCATGCATGAGTCAAACAGACGTGGCTAGTAAAGCCCCGCCCCTAGCGAATAGCTACGCGAGGTCGCTCAGACCAATCTTGATGACACACACTTGGCAACAGTCTCAAATGGCCGGTGCGCATCGGGCTGCGGGCTCGTCTGTTGGCTACGACAAAGCCGGATATGACGAGAGTCGAAAGTCTACGTTCGAATTCAAAGTCTCGCCGCTTATAGCTGGACGGTAAACTAGAATTTTTTGGAAATTGTCATGAAAACACGATTGAAGATGGCCTTCGCTGGCCTTGCCGCATTGCTGTGCTCGACGCAGCTCGTTTCAGCCACATGCATGGATGATTATGGCGGCGATCCGAGATATCTCGGTGAAGGGATATCGGCCAAGGAAGCGGCCAGCGCTCTTGTGGATCAATTAGATCCAAAATCAGGGGCTACCGACAAGAACCTGGACTTGCTCAGCCAAGCCTGCGCAAAAGCCAAGGTTTCAATCTTCTATCTTCAAAAATCCGCAGCCGCATATCGTATTTGCGATCATCCGGAAATGGCTTTCAAGATTGAAAAATATGTGGACGATCTAAGCAATTCTCACATCTGCGACATGGACACGTCTGACTGATCGAAGCCTGGCAACCGGCGTGTCAGTGAACTGAAATCATTGGCACGCCGCCGACAATGCGCTCGATACGCCGGTCGAGTTCCATGATCTCGAACATCGTTTCCTTGATCCGGTGTTCGTTGCGCATGGATCAGTTCAACGAGGTCTGAACAACGAACTTCATCGTCCTGAAAGGGCCAGATTTCCTCCCTGCGCGATGCAAGCACCCCGGTCACTGGATAGAGGACCGTCCAGTTTTTTCTTTGCCGTTCAATGTGGGGGTGGGGTGTGGCCGGCATGTGCCGTTGTTCGACTCACAGGGCGTACTAGAGTCGCTTCGCTCGCTTTCGGCGCCGTGCTATGCGATAGCAGCCAAACCGAGCCTGGCGGGCTTGCATGGGGCCGACGGCCGCCTGTGCCAATGCTTCAGGGATTTATCGCTTGATCACAACTTGCCAGTCGGCTCCTTGACGTCGACTGGCCGTGGCTCGATCACCGCAGCGATAACAGCTTCATTTATGACGTCAGAGTGCCGGCTCGCTGTCATCATTCAGCATCTGCGGTTTCGCCGACTCGTACCAGATCTCGGTCTTGGCCGCATTCCAGCGAGTTAAAAGACTGCTGACTCCGCGGCTAACCAAAATTGGCTTCCCAACTCGACACTTTCGATGTTCATTCACCGTGTCTTCGATGTCTTTTGCCATGTATTCGACAAGGCCCTCAGCTCCATACTTGCTGTGGTAGCTTTTCTTTGCTGACACCCGCATCACGTTGACGCAGGCGCCGGACCGTCGTCTAAAGGCGATGGCCTTGAACGCTTCTTCACTGTGCAAATCGGAAGGTGCCAGCTTCAGCCAAACAGGAAAGAGGCATTTCAAAAGGGCCGGCTTCGACGGAAAATGTGCCAGGATGTGAACATGATAAAGCCCGTCGTCTATCTCAATGACGCCGATCCATAAGCAAGGCAAATTCTGACGAGCAGCAGCGCTGCGAACTGCCGGCATGATCTTCTCGTTCACGTACTTGCTCACCGTCATGCCATGGAGCAAGATTTCTAACTCTTTGGGATGACCAAGGTTGAAGGTCACAAAGTAGTTCGGTTGAGATGTGGCTGTGCTATTCAGCCAAGCACCGGCATAGGCATATAGCCTCATTCTTTTTCGAGACCCCTGTTCGACGTCACAGTACCACCGGCAACCTCTCTGCATCCAATTGAATTCATGTGTTGTTTCTGATTGCTCCTGGTTTGATTTCGTTTGTTTTCGACAACCGACTATGGGGAAGTGTGCATCCAGTCGCTCAAATTCATCACCTGCGCTCATAGACCGCTCTCCGAAGTGCTGTGCCGGTAGGTCGCGTTTATCCAATTCTCAAGCTCTTTCGCCGGATACCGCACCATCGATTTTGCAATTTTGCAGAAACCGGGCCCAGTGCCCGATATACGCCAATTTCGTAGCGTGCCTGGCGCAACACTAAGCAGGTCGGAGACTTCTCTTTCTTTGAGAAGTGGTGGCAGCGATTTCGACAGGCTGATGACACCTGTGCCTTCACCCGAGACGGAATGAGCATGCATTCTTGGCTGTTGGTGCTGAGAAAGTTGTGTCGGCATGATTTGATCTTTCATCAATTGGTTCTTGATGAAGAGAAGAATGCCGGAGCCGCAGCTTGCCAATGCAGAGGAATAAATAGACCGTCAGTCGAGTATTTTTTGCACGGCAGCGGTTCTGGGTCGAGCTTTGTGGTTTCGACTGTCGATATATCGGCGAACGGCATTATCGATCGTGCTTTCAGGGGCTTGCCTGATGGGTATGCCTAGGGCGTCGGTGATCGAGAAGACACGCTGTACAAAGCGCACAAACGGTCCGTGCACCTCCAGCCCGCCGGCACCAGGCTTCTTTTCCGGACGGCTGGAATACCCAGCTTTGCCGCTAGCGACATGCTCATAGACAGCAGCAAGATCGACTACAGCTTCCAGCAGATCATCACGTGCTGGCCGGCCTCTAGTCGGCTCGATCTCGTTCGCGATCAATCCCGCCTTTATTCCAACCAGACGCACGTCAGAATGAAAAGTCTCGATGTGGAAGCCCTCGGCATCCTCGTCGTCGAAAGGCTCACTCTCCGGAACCAGAAATTCAAGTGATCGGTCGTCCAGCGTCGACATCAAAGCGTATACTGCGTTGAGATGCCGGCTAATCTCGGCAAAAGTTTTCTTGGCCGTTCCGGAATCGAACAGATCGAGTCCACCATCACGCGTCAGAATGCCTTTGTGATAGAGAAACATGTGCAGCACACGCTCAATGTCAAAAACCAATGCATCGAGTCGCTTGCCGTCTTCGCAACGCAACTCTTCGAACAAATAGCACTTCCGCTCATGCGTCATGTCGAGCAATCGAACACGAATTGGTGGACGATTCGGCAGCCTTTGCCGCTCGGCCTCGTTCGCTGACAAGATCACGAATTCAATTTTCATCACGGGCCTTGGGCCGATAGCCGCTGGCATCAGAAAACAGGTTTGTCGCCTTGCGTAAGGCTTCGTCCTTCAGGTGTGCATATCGAGCAGTCGTCTGCGGTTGAGAATGTCCAAGCAGCCTGCCGATTGTCTCCAGCGACTCTCCACTGCTCACGAGATGCGAGGCGAATGTATGACGCAAATCGTGCAGCCTGACATCATCGATATTCGCTTCTTTTCTTAGCGAACGCCAGAACGTCTTGATTGTCGTCATGGGCTTGCCTGGCACATCGCCCGGGAAAACATAGACGTTGTCGGCCGGCGCTTTGTGACGAATTTGACGCAGCAGAGCGATCGCAGCTTCGGACAGTGGGATAATTTCCGTTCGCTTTTGCTTCGTCGTGTGTGCAGGCTTGGTCCAACGGCCGATTGAAAGATCCACATCGGCCCAGTGCATTGAAAAAACCTCACCCCGGCGAGCACCGGTCAGCAACAATATCCGCACGATATTGCAGCCGCGCTGGTTCGCATTGCCGTCCATGGCGGTTACTAAACGCCCAAGCTCGTCCTTCGACAAGTACCGTTCGCGCTTTGTCTCAGGGTTTTTCTGCCACCCTTCAGTGGGGTTGTGATCGCACCAGTTCCAGCGCCGGGCTAGGTTAAACATCTTGCTCAACAGGGCAACTAGGCGGTTTGCAGTCGTCCGGCGATCTCCAAGTGAATCTGCAAGACGCTCGATATCGGTGAGTTCGATCTCACTCACCTTTTTCCGACCAAGTTGAGGCTTGATGAAGCGAGCTATGTAATCCGTATCACCTTCGACAGAGCGAGGGCGCTTGTTCCGTTTGGCGTGCTCGTTGAGATACCGCTCACAAAGGTGTTCGACTGTCGGCGCATTGCGGCTTTCCCTGCTCTCGGCCGCCGGATCGCCTCCACTGCGAACCTGGACATACCAGTCGCGCGCAATTTCTCGAGCCTGGTCGACAGTGATACTTCCGTGCTTGCCGACGGTTTTCCGCCTGGTGCGACCGCCGGAAGCGCGATACTGAAAGACATAGCTTTTAGTGCCAGTGTTCATCACCCGCAATCCGAAACCCTTGACATCAGAATCCCAGACGAAGGTGCATTTTGAACCATCTGATGGTGGCAACGTCTGATCAACGACACGTTTGGAAAGCTTGATCGGAATTGCCATGTGTAAGCTCTATGTAAGCAGCAGGACGTGATTTCCAGTGACACTGCATAGCGTCGACAGAAAGTCTCTTGCGCCCGTTCATATTGAATTACAACATATTTCTCGATTTCGGTGATCCACAGTGACTTCGAATGACACGCACTACATGTCGTAGAATTTGATTTGTAATCAGGGGGTCACGGGTTCGAATCCTGTCGGGGGCACCATTCATTTTTTGAAATACCGATGTTGTTGAGCTGTTTTCATTTGTTGACTCTTTGAGCCACCTTCTCATTCACCTCATCCGGGTCGCGGATGCGATCGGTTCCTGCGAATTCGATCGTGCGCGCGTCGTTGCGGACGGCGGGATTTCAACCGTATTAGACCCGCAAACACCAGTGGGCGCGACTGTTGGGCGTCACATTGATGTCCGCTGATAAACTTCGAAAAGAACCTTCCCGTAGAAACACGCCCATCAGCGGGATATTGGCGTCAATGGTGCCATTGACGATTACTGGCAGAAGTTTCAGCCGCCGATATGATCGCGACCTGTTCCGCCTGCATTGGTTGCGTCCCATGATTTGCTCTTCCAAGTAATTTTTCCGTTCACGGATCAAACCATGCTTTCGGAAGCTTCGGCCTCCGAGCTCGTTGCATTTTCATGCCTCAGCCGCTTGGATGCCATGCCTGGTTCGGCGCCCCATACTGCGATCCAGCGGTAGAACACCGGGGTCAGGAAGAGGGTGAACACGGTGGCAAAGCCAAGTCCGCCAATGATCACCCAGCCGACCGCGATCTCGCGCCTCGGCACCCGCACCTGATGTCAGGATCAGCGGCAACCCGCCAAACACGGTCGACAGCATGGTCATCATCACCGGCCTGATGCGCAGCCGCAGCGCATCGCGGATGGCGCTGTCTATATCCTGGCCCGCCTCACGCAGCTGGTTGGCAAATTCGACAATCAGGATGCCGTTCTTGGCCATCACGCCGATCAGCATGACGAGGCCAATCTGGCTGTAGTAGTTCAGCGACCCGCCGCTGGGCGAAATCGCCATCAACGCAGCAGCAAGACCAAACGGCACCGTCAGCATGATAACGACGGCGCTGGCAAGGCTCTCGAACTGTGCGGCCAGCACGAGGAAGACAATCACGAAGGCCACGCCGAACACCATGTACATGCCTGCCTGACTGTCCGACAGCGACGCCGCCTCGCCTGTAAAGGTAACCCCCATGCCGCCGGGCAACGTCTCCGCAGCAATCTGGCTCAGCCGTGTCATGGCATCGCCGAGATCGACACTCTGGTCGAGATTGGCCTGGACCGAAACCGCCAGCGATCCGCCCTGGCGCTCGATTTGGGATTGGCTGACCACCGGCTCAAGCGTCGCGGCAGCCGACAGCGGGATATAGGCGCCGTCAGGCAGGCGCAGAAAGATGGATTCGAGATCGGACGGATCGTTGATCGGAGGCCCGCCCGGCACCACGTTGACGTCGATTTCGGTATCGTCCTTAAACACGGTGACAGCCACTTTCCCCTGCACCATGGAGCTTATGGTTTGGGTGATTTCGGCTTCGGTCAGACCGAACATGCCCGCCACATCTCCATTCACCCGTACCTCGTACTGGGCCTGAACATTGTCGCTGGACAGTTGCGGATTGAGGAACATGCTGTCCTGAGCCATTGCCGCGACCAGCACATCAGCCGCATCGGTCATGGCAGTGACATCGGTGCCGGTTACAGCGAACTGCAGCCCCCGTCCCGCACCGCGGATGTTGAGACTGTTGGTCGAGCGCGCACTGACCTGAACCCCGGGGACCTTGGACAACTCACCGCTGACCTCGGTGAGGATTTCCTGCTGGCTCCGGTCGCGGTCATTCCAGTCTAGCAGCCGCACGATGATGAAGGCACTGGTGCCACCGCCGACGCCGATGATGCTTTGCACGGCGGTCACCTCACCGCTTTCACGGTACGGCGTCAGAATGTCCTCGATCATGGCCACCTGACCATCGAGATATTCAGGTGTGGTGTCGGGAGCGCCACGCGCCTGCACCAGGAAAAAGCCGCGATCTTCACTGGGCGTGATGGAAGAAGACAGGGTAGCCGCCGATCCGGCAGCAATAATTGCAAAGCCGCATGCAACGGCAATCACGATCAGCGGCGCGCGAATGGCCCGGTCCATCACGAAGTCGAAAGCGCGGGACAGCCGGCCCGGTCCGGCGTCTGGTTTTTCAGCCCCCGCCCGGCCGGGATCGAGAAACGCCGCCATGACCGGCGCCAGTGTCAAAGCCGAAATCGATGACAGGGTGACGGCGAAGGCCAGAACGAAACCGAATTCACTGAACACGCCTCCTGCCTGACCGGGCAGGAACGAGATCGGAATGAAGACGGCCGCCAGCGTCGCTGTCGTCGAAATGACAGCGAAGAACACCTCGTTGGTGCCGGCGGCGGCGGCGGCAAAGGCCCCCATGCCCTGCTGGCGCTTTCGCACGATGTTCTCGATGACCACAATCGTGTCATCGACGACCATGCCTGTGGCCAGAACCAGCGCCAGCAGGCTGATGGTGTTGACCGAAAACCCGGTCAGCCAGATTGCCGCAACGGTACCCACCAGGGCGACGGGAATTGTCACCGCAGGGATCAGCGTTGCACTGGCAGAGCGCAGGAAGGCGAAAATCACCGCAACCACGATCACGGCCGCCAGACCGATGGACTTGACCACCTCGTTGATCGACCCTTCGATGAACACGCCATCATCTGAGGTGATGACGATATCCACGCCCTCGGGCAATTCTTTACCCAGCTCTTCAACAGCTGCGCTCACCGCCTTGGAAATTTCCAGCGTATTGCCGGCCGATTGACGACTGATATCCAGCCCGATGGCGGACTGGCCATTGACGCGGGCAAACACATCATTGTCCTCGGGAACCAGCTGGACGAAGGCGATGTCGGAGACACGGGTGGTGGCGTTGATCGACACCTGGCCAACGCTGTCGGCAGTCACTTCGGCATTGCCGACACGCAAGGCGATGGTTTGCGATGTCGCTTCGAGCGAACCCAGCGGGGTGTCGTCACGCAAGGCCAGCAGCGCGGTCGAGACATCGGAAACCGTCAGCCCGCGATTGAGCAGCGAGGGAATATCGAGCGTAACGCGGAATTCATTGGCCCGGTTGCCGCGAACCGAAACCTCGGCAATGCCGTCGATAACCGAGAGCCGGTCATAGATCACCCCCTCGGCCAGGGTTGTCAGTTCGTCGAATGTGGCATCGCCCAGCACGGCGAGACGGATGATTGCGTCGGCATTGCTGTCACTCTTCGAGACCACAGGATCGTCGATATCATCGGGCAGTGCCCGCTGCGTTGCAGACACGATCTCGCGCGCCTCGTTTGCGGCGATATCAACGTCGGTCCCTTCCGAGAGGTCGATGGTTATCCGGCTTTCCCCGGTGGTAGAGCTTGATTCGATGTAGGACACGCCATCAAGCGCACTCAGCGCATCCTCCAGAACCTGCGTCACTTCCTGGTCAACGGTGCCGGGAACAGCACCTTCATAGGTGGTGCGGATCGAAAGCACCGGCTGATCGACATCCGGCATCTCGCGCACATCCACCGAGACAAGCGCCGCCAGACCAGCAATCAGGATCAGCAGATTGATGACAACACCGAAAATCGGGCGGGCAACGAAGAGATCAGCCAGGCCTGCCTTGCGGCCTTGCGGCTTTTGGGCGCTCATATCGGCTTCTCCGTCGAGATGGCCTGTTGCGATTCAGCCTGACCAAGCTTCAGTTCTGCGCGCGCAGGCACGGCATCTTGCCCGCCAACCACAGGATCGCCTTTAGCGGCGTTCGCCGCCACGATGGGAGACCCGGCCCGCAGTTTCTGCGCGCCCTCGCTTACCACCATCGCGCCCGGGGCAATGTCGGCTTCAATCCAAACCTGGTCGTCCCGGCGATACAGGATCGCCGCAGAAATCTGTTCAGCCACTCCGTTGTTATCAATCCAGACACTCGATCCGCTGCGCGACCAGGTAATCGCGGTTGACGGCAGAACCGCCAAAGGGTCGCTCTCGTGGACAATGCGGACGGCAAAACTCATGCCCGGCCACAGCCGCCCATCGGAATTGTCGATCAGGGCATGGACTGTAACGCTGCGGGTGACGCTGTCGATGCGGCTGTCGAAGGATACGATCTCTCCCTCGAACACCTGACCGGTATAGGTCGGGGTACTTGTCAGGACCTTCTGGCCCTTATCCAGCAGACCGACCGAGCGTTCAGGCAGTTCGAACACCACCAGCAAAGCCTCGGCATCGTCGATGGTCACAATGGCACTGCCGGCAGACAAGGTGTCCCCGATCTCCACATCGCTCAAACCCAGCTTGCCTGAAATCGGGGCCTTGATGGTCCGGTCATCCAATGCCACCCGGGCAAGGCCGACATTCGCCTCGGCCAACCGCTGGGCAACACGCGCTTCGGCAAGGGCAACATCGGTTATCGATGAATTTCCGGATGCGAGCAGCCGCTCGTAGCGCAATACCTTGTCACGGGCCTGTTCAAGTTCGGCCTGGGCGATTTCAAGATTGTACATTTCGGTGCGGGCATCGAGCTGCACGAGCACGTCGCCGACCGTCACGTCCTTGTTGGCGGAAAGGTTGGTCTCGATCACGTCGCCCGAAACATTGGAAATCACGCTGGCACTGCGCACTGCGTCGGCACTGCCGATCGCGCGCAGGATGTCTTCATAGGGCTGCATTTGCAGCGGGGTCAGAACCACCGTTGTCGCCCTCGCACCACGCGGCCCGCCAGCGCGACCTGCCTGCGACGGCCCCTTGGCGGCCCTGCCTTCCCGCTGTCCGCCTTCGGTCTGGATGTCCGATGAGACCCCGAGAGATGCGGGAACGTCGAATGCAATGAAATATGCTCCGGCAACTATCGCCGCCGAGACAACCAATGTGACAAGCCTGCGCATCTGGGAAACCTTCTGAATGTTGATCGTCATTCTGGATTGAGTGTCACCGCTGCCCTTGCGGGCAGAACTCAGGCCGATCGCAGGGCCATGCGGCGCAGTGTCATGTCGCGGTCGATGAAGTGGTGTTTGAGCGCACCGACGACGTGGAGAACCAGCAAGCCTAGAAGTCCCCAGGCCGCGAATTGATGGGTCATGCCTGCAGCATTGGCCAACCATTCAATCTTGTTCTGCGCCGGAATGATCAGCCCGAAGACATCAACTTCCCGACCGCGATATATGGTCATCACAAGCCCGGAAAGCGGCATCACAGGAACGGCAGCGAGCAGGCCCCAATGGGTTAGCCTTGATGCCACCGCCTGCCAGCGCGGCATTACTGCCGCATCTGCGGCAAACCCCTGCGCCACACGCCAGCCAACACGCCAAATGCCGTAAACGAGAACCAGAACCCCGATAGCCTTGTGCCATCCCATGATGGCGAGCACGGTCTCACGCTCAAACGGCCCATAGGCCATGACCAAGCCGGAAACCAGCATCCCGATCATCGCCGCGGCAACGATCCAGTGATTGAGCCGCGAGACCAGGCCATAGCTGCTGGAGCTGTCGTTGCGAGGTGCCGTATCTGTCTGCCGTTGCATCTGAAATTTCCACAGTTAGCCGGGCGCGATCTGGGTCGCGCTTCGTTGCAGTCCGTATAGTTCTGAAAACAGGTGCGGCGAGGGCTTGAATGCCCTCGCCATGTCAGCGTCAGCCGCGGCGGTCGCCGTGACGGGATCCATCACGGCCATGCCCCTTGCGGTCATGTCCGCGCTTATCCGCGCGGTCCAGCTTGCCGTCGTCATTGCGGTCCATCCGCTCGACGACATTGCCAAACCGCTTGTCCATTTCGGCCTGTGTCACCATGCCATCACCGTCTTCATCAAGGCGCTGGAAGGCATCGACCATCTTGTTGCGGACCATCTGGAGATAGATCGTCTCGAATTCATCGAGCGAGATATTGCCGTCGCCCGACGCATCGGCTTCAGACACCACGGCAGACCTGAAGGTATCGATTTCGGCCTGCGTCACGGCGCCATCGCCATTTGCGTCAACCTTTTCAAGGATCTGGCGCATCATCCCGCGACCGCCACGTTTGCCGTGACCGTCACCATGGCCACGGAAATCAACGTTCATGACCTTGGGTGCCTGCACCTCTTTGTCCATCGCGGTTTGCGCGCTGGCGACCGTGTAACCGGACACAACGGCCATGATTGCCACAAGGCCGACGGGGAGGAGTTTGGAGTTGTTCATGTCGTATCCTTTCGAGATTTCCATGAGGCGTGCATCGCCGTGGTGAAACAGACTTAGGGGCTATTGCGCCGGAAAGTGTGTCAGCGCCAATGCCGCTTTGTCGTCATTTGTCGCAAGGCATCCGGCTGATACATCTTGCGACAAATCAACCGCGAAACCGCCTGTTCTCTGGTTGATTGTCCCGGGGCAAAGAATGCTACTAAGGGAAATATGGACGCCGAGCGCGGCCAAGGAGAGACCTCATGACAGACCCGATCGCACCGCAAATCCTGATCGTCGACGATGCCCGCGACATTCGCGAGCCGCTCGGCCAGTATCTGCGCAAGCAGGGGTTCCGGACACGGCTTGCCGCACATGCCGCCGAAGCGCGCGAAATCCTGGCGGAAGCCTCCATCCATCTGGTCGTGCTTGACATCATGATGCCCGGTGAGGACGGGTTGAGCCTGTGCCGGTGGCTGGTTGCGCATAACGGTCCGCCCGTATTGCTGCTGACCGCCATGGCGGACGAAACCGACCGCATCGTCGGCCTCGAACTGGGCGCTGACGATTACCTGATCAAACCCTTCAACCCGCGCGAACTGCTGGCGCGGGCACGGGCGATTCTGCGCCGTGCACCGCCGGAAGCAGCGCCGCCTCCCAGCAGTAAGCGCCGGTTCGCTGACTGGACCCACGATCCGGACGTCATGAAACTCACCCATGAAGACGGCCGGAGCATCGACCTGACCACCGCCGAAAACCGGCTTCTCGCCATTTTCCTCGATCAGCCGCGCACGGTGCTGACCCGCGCCACGCTGCTTGACCTGACAGCCGGGCGCGAAGCCAAAGCCTATGATCGCGCCATCGACAACCAGATCAGCCGATTGCGCCGAAAAGTCGAAGACGACCCGAAAAATCCACAGCTGCTGGTGACCGAATGGGGCGGTGGGTACCGGTTGGTGGCAAACGTGAGCGAGGCCAATTGATGAACCGCCTCAAACTCCTGTTGCCCGATTCCCTCGCCGCCCGGCTCGTCTTCCTGCTGGCGATCGCCATTATTGCCGCCAACATCATCGCGCTCGCCGTGCTCGCGTTTCAGCAGCAGAGTTTCGATCAACAGGCCCGGGAGGAACGCGAAATCGAACGGATAGCAGCACTGATTCCTGCGATGGAGGCAGTAAACGCCCAGCTTCGGCAGGTGATTGCACGGGACGCATCGACACGCTTCGCCCGCGTCCGTGTGGAAGATGCCCCGTTGCTGACCGAGACCGAGACAGGCACACGGGCCAGGTACATCGCATCCCAGCTCGCCGAAACGCTGGGCCGGCAGGATGTGAGCGTGGCAATCATAGACCGGCCGCTTCCGCCCGGTGCGGATCGCAACGGCGCCACCCATACAGATCAGGTGATTGCCATCACCATTCCGCTGAGCGCGCGGAACGGACAGTCCGAGTGGCTCAATGTCGTCACCAACGGTGCACCGTCACGCGCCGGCCGTGTCGACAGCAGGCCGTTTTTGACCGTGCTTTCCCTGTCGCTTCTTTCGGTGCTTGGCGTTGCCATTGTTCTCGCTCGCCACCTGACCAAACCACTCAGCCAGCTTTCGCAGGCAGCCCAGGCTGCCGGGCGCGGCGACCGCACTGCGCGGGTACCCGAAAAAGGAGCACGGGAAATGCGTCAAGCTGCGCGGGCGTTTAATGCAATGCAGGCCGAAATCTCTCAATTCGATGCGGAACGCATGCGGATGCTCGCCGCCGTCGGCCATGATTTACGCACCCCCATGACCAGCCTGCGTATCCGTGCCGAAATGGTTGATGACGAAGAATTGCGTGATGGGATGGTCAAAACCCTCGACGGGATGACAGTCATGGCCGATGGCCTGATCAGCTATGCCCGTGAAGGCCAGGATGTGGAAAAGATGCTGTCGCTTGATCTCGGCCAACTGCTCAAGCAGCTTTGCGAGGATCGTGGAGCAGTATGCAACGTTAAAGCAAATGTTCAGGTGGAGGGCCGCCGCGTCGGCCTTGGCCGGGCTATCGGCAACCTTATCGACAACGCGGTGCGATATGGCGAAGAGGCGACGGTTACGCTCTTGCAAGACGGGCAACATGCTATCGTTACCATCGAGGACAATGGTCCAGGCATTCCGCCGGCCCGTCAGAACGCGATGTTCCAGCCCTTTACCCGCGGCGACGACAGCCGCAGCCTCGAAACCGGCGGCGCCGGTCTCGGCCTCTCCATCGCACGAACGATCATTGTTGCCCATGGCGGTCAGATAATGCTCGAAAACCGTGCTGAAGGAGGACTACGTGCGAAAGTGGTTTTGCCGGTGGTCAAGGAAACATGACGTGAGATTGGTATCGGGTGTCGGACGCTGGTCTTGATCGGCCATGTGCTTTGCAAAACGCTCAATCTGTCGGGCGACAGATCACCTTCTACAACCACCAGCGACCTCACGCCGCTTAAGGCGCACAGCCGGCCGTGGTTTACTTTTACAGCATCGAAACCGATCAACTGGAGCCGAAAGTAGCTTAAATTACCACGGACACCGTCGAACAGTCGGGGAGTAGCTCACCAGCGCCAATTGCCTTGATTTCAGTTCATTTTAGACATCCGTCAAGTTGGCCAGAGATGCCCAGTGTGGTGCCATAGACTGTTCTATCTGCTGCCATAGGGCGAACCGCCGTTGATACAATCTGGAACGCTGTGCGTCGGAACGAAGCTCAGTGGCCGGTGCCACCATCGCAGCGGCAGCAGCATCAAGATCCGGGAACCTTCCGCTGCCCACAGCTGCTGCCATCGCCGCGCCAAGAGCGCCAGATTCCGGTTGTGCAGCCACATCCACCGAAGCATCGAGCATATCGGCAAGCATCTGCGGCCACAGCGGGCTCTTTGCCCCGCCGCCAGATATCGTGATCCGGCCGAAGTCGACGCCGGCTGCGCGCATTTTGTTGATATGGGCAAGGTGGGCAAATGCCACGCCCTCGAACAGTGCCCGCATCAGGTCGCCAGTATCGTGCCAACCGGCCAGTCCCATGAAACCGGCGCGAGCTGCCGGGTTGGTGCCTGCACCATAAAGATAGGGATGGTAGAACGGGCCATCGGCACGCAACGGTGCGGCGAGCGCCAACTCATCGGCCAAGGCAAACGCCCCGCGCGCCTGCCGACGCTCGTCATGGCCGAGAAGGTGGTGGGCGACCCATTCAAGATTGGCCGCCGACGTGGCCGAGTTTTCCATCGACATGTAGCGGCCCGGCGCCACGCCGCAAGACATGAATACCGCAGCCGCTGGCTCCGCCACGATCGCCTGGTTGATGCTCCAGGTGCCGATGATTGTGGAGGCTTGGCCGATTTGGGTCACACCGGCGCCGATGGCACTTGCGACCACATCGAAAAGGCCGGCAACCACCGGCGTTCCCTCGATGAGCCCGGTCTTGCGCGCAACCTCGCCGGTGACGTGGCCTGCGACTTCGGTCGGCCACAAAAGCCGCGGCAACAGCCGCTGGTATTCCGACAGACCGTAGGCTGCAAGAAGGTCATCATCGTAGCAATTGGCCGGCAGATTAAGGAGCCCGGCACCTCCCATGTCGGAAATGTCGCTGACCACCTCCCCGGTCAGTGCATGGGTGACAACATCCTTGCACATCAGCACGTGCGCAGCCGCTTGCAACACTTCGGGACGATGCTCGGCCATCCAGGCCATCAGTGTCGGGGTTTGCGAGGCCCAGGGCCGTTGCCGTGCCAGGCGGTTGACCGCATCCGAGGTGCCGTCTGCGTCCCATTGCGTCACCAGTCCGGCAGCACGCGTATCGAGCGACTGGATGGCGGCAAGCGCCTTGCCCTGGGCATCGAGCAGATAGAGTCCGTTGCCATGGCCGGCCGTCCCGACGCCCTTCACCGCAGACCCCGGTACCCCGCCCTTGGCAAGCACCTCGACAACCAGATCGGCAAGATCAGACCGCAGCACCTCGACATCGCGTTCAACCATGCCCGGCGCGGGGCTGGTGCCACCGGTATCGCGATGGGCACGGGCCAGCTCGCGGCCCGTCTCATCGAACAACACTGCCTTGACGCCGGTATTGCCGGCGTCAATTCCCAGATAGGCGTCCATCAAGCGCCGCCCTGCTCATAGATGGCCCAAGCCTTGTCGGCGTCGGCGCCGTCGTGGATCATCGCCATCAGTGCTGCCACAACGGCCCGCGGATTGGCATGCTGGTAAATGTTGCGTCCGTAAACCATCCCGTGGGCACCTTGGCGCATCAACTCGGCAGAGTTTCGGAATACCTGCATCAGGTCAGCCTTGCCGCCACCGCGCACCAGCACGGGACAACGCGCCGCCTGAACCACATGAACGAAATCGGTGGGATCCGTAGTTGGGTCGGCCTTGATGATGTCTGCGCCCATCTCGCGCGCCAGGCGCACCAGCGTAACCACTTTTTCCGTGTCACCGTCGACAAGATAGCCGCCATTTTCGTTGGGCTGCATCACCAGCGGCTCGATCATCAGTGGCATGCCGTACTTCTCGCAGTCATTGCCCAGCCGGCCGATATTCTCGACGCATTGGCGGAACAGCCCCGGCTCACCCGGCAGCATGAATAGGTTGACCACCACGCAGGCGGCATCCATTCGCAGCGCTGCCAGAATGGGATCCGACTGGTTCTGCATCACCGCCCACATCTCGCTGTGGCGCACGGGATTATAGGGATTACCCATGTCGACGCGCATCACCAACGCCGGCCGATTGCGGCCCGGCAAGGTCTGCAGCAGGTCCGACTGGCCGTAATTCATCTGGATCGCATCCGGCCCGGCAGCCACGAGCGTGTTGACCACGCTCTCCATGTCCTCAAGACCAGACATGAAGCTCGGTTCGTTGCAGACGCCGTGGTCGATGGCCACATCGAGACAGCGGCCATTGTTCATCAGCCGGTTGAGACGAACCTTTTTGGTGAGATACATGAGATTTCCTTTCAGGCTTTGCTTTGCTGCATGCGGTGGCGGCGAGCGAAGGTTTGATTGAAACGGTCGATGGCAGCTTGCCTCTGGCTTTCGGTCCATCCCAGTGGGGCCGCCAGCAATTCCGATACTTCGGCCAGCAAATCAGCCGTGATGCGCCCCTCGATGCCGAGTGTGGTGCGCCGCAGCAGGATATCCCCGAGCTCGCGCACCCGCTCGTTCCTGACCAGAAACAGCATTTCCCGGCGGCTATAGTCACTGGCTGTCAGCAGCGGACCGTCGGCCTCTGCGGCGCAATAGGCGGCCACATCGGCAGCGCGACTGCCATAGCGCCCTGCCAGCGTTCGAACACACTCCAGCGGCAGCGCGGTTCGCGCGGCAATCTCGCGCAACCAGTGTTCACGCGCTGGCGACTCCGTCGGGAAGTCGCGCCCACCACCAATGCGAAGATTTCGGGTATCGACTTTCCGGGGAATTCCGAGCCTGGAGAGCGCAAGATCGGCAACCTCCTCGCCGAAGATGCGGAAGGTAGTCCACTTGCCGCCGATCAGGGTCAGTACGGCATAATCACGCGCACCCGGCGCTTCCACATCGATGGAATGATCGCGGCTGATGCGGCCGGTAAAGCCTTCGGCACTCACCGGCAACGGACGCACACCGGTAAAGACATGAACGATTTCCTCGTCCTTGACAACGATGGATGGAAAGACGTTCGCAAGCGCGGAAAGCATATAGGCCTTCTCGTCCTCGAAGCACACAGCGCTGTCAGGATCCTCTACCCGTATATCGGTCGAGCCCACCATCACCGAGCCGGCATGGGCGAAGGTAATGCAGATGCGGCCATCGGCGTTCTCGTAGTAGACCATGCGATCGCCCAACGCGGCTTTAAGAGCCTCGTTGTTGATCATCAAATGCGAGCCCTTGGTTCCCTCCACCCGCTTCTGATCGTTGCCCCGGTCGATCCGTGTCGAAACCTTGTCGACCCATGCGCCGGTGGCATTGACCACCACTTTAGGCACGATCCGGCCCTCGGCGCCGCTAAGCCTGTCCCGCCACACCAGTCCGGTGCGATCCCCTGAGACAATCTCGGTATAGGAAAAGGCACGGGCATCGGTGGCCGCCTCGGTCTCAATCACCATCTCGACACCGAGCCGCTCAGGATTGGTCACACGAGCGTCAAAATAGAGCACGCCACCAACCGCCTTGTCGGTGATACCAGGCACAAGCTTGCGGATGGCTGCGCGGCTCAGCCCCTTGTGCCGAGGCATCGACCGGCTGCGCCAGGACATCACGTCATAAAGCGTCAGGCCAAGGCGGATCATGAGACCAGGCCGGTGGCGCGGCTTGCCGGCAAGATTGAAAAAGGCCGCGGTGGTGGCCAGGGTGCCGCGGAACCAGGTCATGATCGGAACCACGGTGGGCAGCGGTGACACACAATGCGGGGCATTGTTGAGAAGGCGGTCGCGCTCCTCAAGCGATTGCCTGACCAGGCGGAATTCGCCGTTTTCCAGGTAGCGAAGGCCGCCATGAACCATCCGCGACAAAGCCGCACTCGCCCCGGAGCAGAAATCGTCGCGCTCCATCAGAACCACGTTCACGCCTTGCAACGCCAGTTCCCGGAAGGTGCTGATGCCATTTATGCCGCCGCCGATGATGAGCACATCGACGGCCTCCGGCGGCGGGGTCGGATCTTGCAGCTGGGACGGCGAACGATCCATGTTCACGCCGCCGACGCAACGGGACCGAGATGCTCGGCGATGGCCCCATCAATGAGGCGGAGTTCCTCGGCAGTCAGCCGCAGGCTTCCGGCGCGCGCGTTTTCGGCCGCCTGTTCTGCATTTCGCGCCCCGCACAACGAGAAGGTAATGCCCGGTTGTGCCAGGGTCCAAGCGATAACGATCTCGCCCACATTGACGCCACGGGTTTGCGCCATCGGTTCGAGCAAAGCAGTGAAATCGGACACCCGCTGCAGGTTATCCGGCGAAAACCGCGGATTGGTGCGGCGCAAATCGTCGCCTCCAAACACCCGATCCGAATTGATGCGGCCGGTGAGCAGGCCAAGCGCAAGGCTGGAATAGCTAATCACCGAGACACCCTCGTCGAGGCAAGTCGGCAGCAGGGTCTTTTCCAGGCCCCGGTCGAGCATATTGTAGGCTTCCTGGACGCAATCGACGGGGCCGGCTGCGAGATAGGCCGCCAGATCCTGTGGATCCGCGTTGCTGATACCGATCGCCCTGGTTTTGCCCTCGGCCTTGAGCGCGAGAAGCGCTTCCATCGTTTCGGCGATTGGTGTCGTGGGATCTTGCCAATGGGTTATGAAGACATCAACGTGATCGGTCCCCAGCCGTTTAAGGCTGGCCTCAAGCTCATCGCGCACCGAGCGTGCGCCAAGATAGCGATGGATCATCTTGCCATCCTGCTCAACAAACGGACGGCCTTCATCCGTGTCCCAGACCAGGCCACATTTGGTCACCAGCACGACTTCGTCACGTCGCCCGGCGATTGCGCGGCCGACGATCTCTTCGGCGCGGCCCAGCCCGTAGGCCGGTGCGGTATCGATCAGGGTGATGCCGGCGTCCAACGAGGCGCGGATTGCGGCGATCGAAGCGGCGTCATCGCCACCGCCCCACATCCATCCACCCATGGCCCAGGTGCCCAGTCCGACTGCGGTTGCGGATATGCCGCTGGTCCCGATTTCACGCTTCATTTGCATCATTCTTGCCTTTCATCATTTCCACGACAGCCGTCGCCGTGCGCTCGTCGGTAATCACGCTGCTGGCCAGACCTCCCCTGAGCACGGCGGCTATGGGCGATACTTTCTTGGTTCCCGAAGCGATTGCGATCCGATGTGGAATGCTCGCCAGTTCCTCGAGTGTCAGGGCCACCAGCCTGCGGTTGGTGGGGTGATCACAAAGCTCTCCGGTTTCGGTCACCAGATGAGCGAGCACTTCTCCTGTCGGACGGGCAAGCTGCAACGCTTCACGGCCGATGGCGTCGGTAAGTGAAAGATAGGTGGAATCTTCTTCCTCGACCGAGCCGATGCCGAAGACCGCGATGTCCGCTTTCTTGGCCATGTCGAGAACCGACCGGTTGGCCTCTGCGCGGATCAACGCGGCGCGCTCTTCCTCGCTGGCAGCAAACAGCGGCGCGTAGAGTTGGTAGGCAACGCCGCCGAGCTTTTCGGCCAACTCCACCGCGACATGGTTGACGTCGGTGCGGAACCGGCCCTGCACGCCCCCCGTCGCCGGAATCACCCGGACATCATATTTCCGTTTCGGAGCAATGGCCTCAATGAGAGCACAGAGGCCTTCGCCGCCGGAAACAGCAATGGTCATGCCGTCCGACAATTGGTCAAGCAGCGCCGTCGCCGCCGCCTCGGCGACGGCCTTGAGCACGATGGCCGGGTCGCTCGATGGCGCGTGGACGGCCACCGCGGAATCGAGATTGCCCAATTGCTTGAGACGCGTCTTGAGTTCCGCCTCCATGCCGAACGGCGCGTGCAGTTTGATCTCCACCAACCCGCGCTCGTGCCCCTCGCGGATCATGCGATTGATGGTGGCCGGCGAAATGCCCATGTGCTTGGCAATGTCAGCCTGCGAGCGGTGCTCTTGGTAGAACAACACCAGCACCTGATAGATACGCCGCAGCCGTTCACTGTCGCTGTAGAGCGGAGCTGCCATTTTCTAGCCTCTCGACTTGCGGCTGTTGAGCATGTGGTCGGCTGTGACAGCGACCAGCAGAATGCCGCCGCGGATGATGTCCTGCCAGTACACGGGCACGTCGAGAAGGATCAGTGAGGATGTAACCAGCGACAGCAGTCCAGCGCCGAGCACCGCACCGGCAATGGTGCCGGAACCACCGTTGAGGCTGGCGCCGCCGATCACCGCCGCGGCGATCACGCTGAGTTCCATGCCGACCCCGAATTGCGGTGTCGCCGCACCGAACCGGGCCATGTAGACAACGCCGGCCACCCCGGCCAATGTGCTGCATATGGTGGCGCAGATGACCTTGGTGCGGTTGGTGTTGATACCCGAGAACCGGGCGGCCTTTTCATTGCTGCCGGTGTAATAGACCCGCCGGAACAAGGTCGACCGCCGAAGCAGCACATCGAACAAAGCGATCAGCACGAAAAAGATGACGATCACGAAAGGCAGGCCCTTGATCGTGCCCTGGCCGATGAACTTGAAGGACGGCGGCAGCGAGAACAGCGACTGCGGCGTCCCCCGGGTGATCAACAGGCACAACCCGCGCGCAATCACCATCACGGCCAGCGAAACGATGAAGAAATGCAGGCCGATGCGGGTGACGATCTGCCCCATCAGAAAGCCAATGAAACCGCAGCAGGCGATGGCAATCAGGCTTGCTATCCACGGATCGATGCCAGCCAGAAACAACGCGCCGCCAATGACCATTGACAGGCAGACGACAGAGCCGACCGACAGGTCGATACCGCCGACAATCAGCAGGATCGTCATGCCGATCACCACGATTCCCTCGATCGAGAACGACAGCATGATTGCGCGCATGTTCGACCAGGTCAAAAAGTAAGGCGATGCAAAGCTCATCCCCACCGATATCAGGATGATGATGGCAAGCAGGCCAAATTCGCGGACCCGGATCAGACGCTGGAGAGGGTGAAGGGCTTGGCTGCTCATAGGGGCATACTCGGATTTTCGTGTGAATTTACAGGCGCGCCGGTCGGCTGTTCGCTCAGGCCGGACGCCAAATGCATGATGTTTTCCTCGGTCATGCGCTCGCCGCTGACCTCGCCGGCAACTCGACCTTCATGCAGAACGACGATGCGGTCGCTGACGCCGATGAGTTCGGGCATCTCCGAAGAGATCATCACAATGGCGCTGCCCTGATCGGCAAGCGACCTGAGGATGGCGTAGATTTGCGACTTGGCGCCAATGTCAACGCCACGGGTGGGTTCATCCACGAACAGGACCTTCGGCTCCACCGCCAGCAGCTTCGCCAGCGCGACCTTCTGCTGATTGCCGCCCGAAAGCGTTCCGACGGGTTGGTGGACATCGGCGCACCTGATACCCAACCGGTCGCGCATCACCTCGGCAAGGGCTGTTTCGGCAGGCCCATTGACGGCCAACCGGCCGGCCACCCGGCGCAGATCGAGGGCGGAAATATTCTGTGCGATCGACAGATCGAGAAAGATGCCGCTGCCCTTGCGATCCTCGCTCAGATAGACAATTCCCTGGCGAATCGACGCACGATAATCTTCCTGGGAGATCTCCGAGCCCTGATAGCAAATCCGGCCGGAACTGCGCCTGGTGAGGCCGCAGATCGACTGCGCCGTTTCTGTACGGCCCGAGCCGATCAAGCCTCCAAGCCCGAGGATTTCCCCGGGACGAATTTCCAGGCTGACATCGCGAACACAATCGTCGTCGGACAAACCTTCGACCGTCAGTACCGATGCGGCGGGAGAACCCTGCCTGCGTGGCGGGTACAAATCCAGCAGCGCGCGGCCGACCATTTTCGCCGCCACCTCTTCAGGATCGGTGTTCGCGGTCACCAGCGTGTCGACATATCCGCCATCGCGAAACACGGTAATCCGGTCGGACAGGGCAAAAATCTCGGCCATGCGATGGCTGATGTAAATGATGGCGATGCCTTTGGACTTCAACTTCGAGATTATCCGAAACAGCGATCGGGATTCGGTTTCGGTCAGAGCTGCGGTCGGTTCGTCGAAGATCAGCACATCGCACTTGAGCGTCAGCGCCTTGGCTATTTCGACGATCTGCTGGCTGGCGATCGGCAGGTTGCCAACCTTGGCGTCGGCTGGCACCGGATGCAATTCGGACAATGCAGCTTCCGCGCGCTGCTTCAGATCCGCAGGCCTCATCCAGACCGCGTGGCTGGCATTGGTTTCGGCCATGAAGATGTTTTCGGCCACCGACATATCCGGGCACAGGGCGATTTCCTGATGCACAAGCCCGATGCCCAACGCCTGGGCGACCGCCGGGCTGGCAATCTGCCGGGTCTTCCCCTTGAGCACGATTTCACCTGCGTCCGGTTGCAGCACGCCGCCCAAGATGTTCATCAGCGTCGATTTACCAGCGCCGTTCTCCCCCATCAGGGCGTGAACTTCACCGGCTTTGACGTCGAGACGCACGTCGTTGAGAGCGCGAACAAAGCCGAAGGACTTTGAAATATGGCTGACCGTGAGAACTGTGTCTGACATGGTGACCTCAACGGGCGCCGGACACCCGCGCGCATGAAAGGGCCGGCCGGACATTGCAGCCCGGCCGGGAAACAAATGCGTCGACGCTTACTCGTCGATTCCCTTGGTGCCGCGCCGCTTGAGATAGCTGTCCCAATAGAAGAAGTCAGCATTTTCGGCGGTGACCACGGCATAGCCATTGTCAATGAAGGGAATATTCATTGGGTTCTTGCCGGCGGCGACATCGCCGTTCATCGGATCGATCATTTCCGGATGAGCGGCAAGAAACAGGGTGATAAACCCGATATAGCCTTGCATGCCCTGGTTCGGATTGATCGAACCGAAAACTTCGCCAGCCTTGATCATGTCGAGAATCTTGGCATTGACGTCGGCGGTCATGACCTTGATCTTGCCACCCAGTTCAACGCTGGCCTGCGCAGCGCCGAGTGCCGAATTGGCTTCCGGCATGAACACGGCACCCAGATCCGGATGCGCCTGGGCCATCGACAGAAGAGCCTGGTAGGCCTTGTTCGGATCCTGGTTGGACGCTGCCCGCGCCACCAGTTTCATATCCGGATATTTCGCTTCCATCCGTCCGATGAACGCGGCGATGCGGCGGTCATGGTTGTCCTGGCCCGGATTTTCCAGCACCGCATATTCACCCTTGCCACCCATGGCTTCGGCAACTGCGTCGGCGGCGCCCTGCCCTTCAAGATCATTGTTGGAAGTGATGAAGGCCGTGCGGTTGGAATTGGGCGAGTCGGCGGCGAAAGTGACGATTGCCGTGCCCTGCTCGATTGCCCGGTTGATCGGTTCGATGAACGGGTCGGAGTTCATCGGATGAACCATAATGCCCTTTGGCTGGCGCGCCAGGATCTGGTCAAAGCTGGCGATCTGCTTGGTCACGTCATATTCCGGCGTGCCGGTATAGACCGTGTCGCAACCCATCTGCTTGGCCGCTTGCTTGAACATCTCGTAGACCGGGAACCAGTATTCCACACCCGAAACCATCACGTTCATCGCGTAAAGGTCACCCGGTGCGCAGCGGAACGGGCCGGGATCTTCGGCCTTGGCTGGCGCCAGACCGAACGAAAGACCCAACACCGCGGCCCCTGCCAGCAATTTCCCCAGATTCGTCATCATGTTGCACTCCTCCCAATTAAACCAACTGTCTGTCGGCTCTCGCCGATCACGACTGGAAGATATTTCAATCATTGATTTATCTTCCATCTTAGAAAATGGATTTCGCGCTGACTGTCAAGAGCTTTCTACGAGGCGGTCGAACAATTGGCGTATCTGCACACCGCTCGGCACCGAATCGAACTTCAGGGGATTAATGAAAGGCACGAGGAGTAGAAACGTTGCGTGACACTTAGCGAACGACTGATAATGGGGCCGATTGTGCAAACAGCAATAAGCGATAGGAACCACAGACAGGGTGTTCTCCGCCATCGCCAATGGTTCAGACTTGAGGTTCTGATTTAAGGCGAGTTTTGGTTTCGTCGTCGTATCGAAGGAACGAAGATGAAACTTGAATCTGCAAGTACCAAAAGCCTGCTGAGCAGGTGGTGAAAGACATTCGCGTAAAACACGGCGGCATTTTTCTGCGGACGACCAGATCAGGATCGTGTTGGAGGGCCTGCGCGGCGAAGACAGCATCGCTGAGCTTGGCCGCAAGGAAGGCGTCAAATTCTGGTGATTGCGGCGTCACATCCGCCGCTATTGAGATTGAGCCAAAGCCCCCCTTGCCGCACCCGGATTCCGCTGCGTGTCGGCGGCTCTTGCATCCTGACCGGGCAATCGGCATTGTCCAGCAATGACCGGGAGCAAGTTCATCATATGACACGGAAATTCAGTTTCATTGCCTCCGGCGCCCCGGATGCGCGGGCGGCGGCCAAGCATTTGGCGGCGCTTTACGGCAATACTCGCCAGGAGGACGCCGACGTGATCATCGCGCTCGGCGGCGACGGCTTCATGTTGCAGACCCTGCACGAGCAGATGAACTCCGGGCGGATGGTTTACGGGATGAATCGCGGCTCGGTCGGGTTCTTGATGAACACCTATGCGGATGCCGACCTTCCGGGACGCATCGACGCAGCGGTGGAAAACGTCATCCGGCCGCTGGAAATGGAAGCGACGGACGACGAGGGCGTCACCCATCGAGCGCTGGCGATCAACGAGGTTTCGCTGCTCAGGCAGAGCTATCAGGCCGCCAAGCTGCGGCTGTCGATCGACGGCCAGGTGCGGATGGAAGAATTGATCTGCGACGGCATCATGGTCGCGACGCCCGCCGGATCAACCGCCTACAATTTGTCGGCCCACGGGCCGATATTGCCGCTGGACGCGCAATTGCTGGCGTTGACCCCGGTGAGCCCGTTCCGGCCCCGACGCTGGCGCGGCGCGCTGCTGCCCAACAAGGTCACCGTCAGCATGGATGTGCTGGAACATGAGAAACGGCCGGTCAACGCGGTGGCCGACCATCAGGAAGTCAAATCCGTGGTTCGGGTTCAGGTTTCTGAATCACAGGATCAGACGGCCCGGATCCTCACCGATTCGAGCCATTCCTGGAATGATCGCATTCTCGCCGAACAGTTCCTGTACTGATCCTCGGCAAACCACAAAACGCTTTCGGAGCAACCACCAACCCTGAAGAGGTCATGCCGATGTCGCTTTGCACACCGAAGACCCTGCTGTTTCTGGCCGGACTGATCCCGGCACTGGCCAGCCCGAGCCTTGCCCAGGATATCGACGGCATTGCCGAAAGCTTGTCCGAACGGGTGTTGTTCGTCACCAGCGGCGGGGCGTGGATTGAAACCGCCAGCGCCGAACCGACGTCAACCGATGCGACCAGCGAAGACAGGGTAACAGAGCCGCAGGCGGAGACAGATGCGGACCCGGCGGAGGTTAGCTCCAACGCAGACGCTGCGGGAACCAACCCTGAGGCTGCGCCGCAGCGCGGCTATTACCGACTGGTGGCACTGCGTGGGCCCGACAACAGATCGCTGCTGCATCTGCAGCAAATAGCGCTGACCGCTGACGGGCCTGAGTTGATTCAGTCGATCGAGGTCGAGGAAATCAACACTCTGGGCGCCTATGTCACCGATATCCGTCCCGAGGATTCAACCGGCGCCGCCAGCCAGCCGGGCTTCGCCGCCTATATCTATCTGAAAACCGATCCGACCATGGTCGAGCCAGAGACCTGGACATTGTACGTCGATGAATTCGGTGACATCGTGGTGGAAAAATCGTCCAACTGACGCATGCGGTACTCAAACAGTTTGGTTTGAGCCCAAACTGCAGCCCCCAAATCAAAGCGCTGAGACAGCCGCTAAAAATCGACAAGGGAGCGCAGTTGGTATTAGCTGCTGGTTGAGGCGATACATACACTTTTCGGCTGAACTTCGCTCCCGCCCTTGCAAATACGCCAGGCGGCATAATTGCCCGCCCATCAAGGATGGTATCCGCGGGATCAAGGCCCCGGAAGGTATCCCGTGATTAGCGACATCTGAGAAACAAACCGACCGCCGACACAAGCGCGATGGCCGTCTCGATCTTTGTTTTGCAACAACCTGCCAGATACGTTAACACGCACGACACAGGAAACCATGGAACGCTTGGCGCCGCTTTCAACATGAAAACGAACTACGATACAGTCGTGATTGGTGGAGGCCCTGCCGGTTCGCAGTGCGTTTTGTGGCTAACGAAGCTCGGCCTGGATGCGTGCATGGTGGAGCCATCCGAAATTGGAGGCCTTCAAGCGCGTTCGCCCTACACGAATTCATGGCTGTCGGTGGTTCAGGCAACCACTTCCGCCAAACAGGTAGCACAAAACATTGCGGCGAACGTTTCGTCCCAAGGGTGCATTGTCCACCGGATTAACTGCGACAAAATCAATTATTCGGATCAATTCGGAGTTTTCACAGTTCACTCTGGGGATCAACGAATTGAAGCGAAGAATGTGGTTATCGCCACCGGTACAAAGGAACGTACCGGCGGACTCAAGCTGACAAACCAGGTATTGGGATTGGTCGGCGCATTTTCAATGGAATGCCTGGGTTTAAGAGTGGCGATAATTGGCGGAGGGGATGCATCCTGCGAAGCCTATCAATTGGCCAAGGAAAAGGCGGCCAAGGACGTCAAAATTTTCGCACGAAATGTGCGTGCGCGGAGTTCACTATGGGATGCGATACCGGTTGCAGACAAATACGTCGGGGTATACGCGGCCAGCGACAGCAAAATCGATCATCGAGGCGGCAGCTACGATTTTGACATCATATGCATTTGCTATGGGTGGGAGGCAGTGGTGCCAGAACTCGGCTTCAATATCGATACCAACGACATTGGTAGAATCGTCGTTGACAAATCCATGCAAACATCGCTCCCAGGACTTTATGCCATTGGCGACAACAACGACGCCTCATACCCTTGCGTGGCGACCGCAATATCTGACGGAGTTTGCGCCGCGAAATCAATAGAAAGATTCATGAATGAATATTTCTAATCAAGTACAAATAATTTATGTACCATACTGGGTACGACTAGTTGTTTTTTTACTAATGTTCTCTTCGATTTCCATTTGTGGATATCTGTTTTTTCGCGCATTGGCCGATGGTGACAAGCCTGACTGGATAGCCGCCGGCGCATATCTCTTGGGTGTCGTTTTTCCAATTCTGCTGCTCGTGATCGTCGTCGCCGGCGCCTCTTTCGGTGAACGCTCGATCGTCAAAAGAACGGAAAAGATGCTGGTCAAAACAATACCGTATCATCTTCAGTTTCTCCCGGAGGAAAAACGCACCTTCGTTGACTTCCGGCGGCATAAGAAATCACCGAAAACCAAAAGCGGCGAACTTGCAAAAATCCAGGTATTTCATTCACTCGGGCGCTGCTATGCCGACTACATCATCGACACTCCATTTGATGGCGCGACACTGAGACTCGAATTACGTGTGGAGATGAACGTAAAGAGAGCAAATATCAATGTTTGGTTCTCCTTGGACAAACTGAACGCTCTTATCGCCAAAGAAGGCCATGGGGGGGATGTCCGCGCTTTTCTGAGAGACAAGTTTCGCCACTCACTCGATATCGAAGAGCTGCAAGCCGCTGGAAACACTACAACTCCGGCAGAGAGTTCATCTACGATCGCCTACTCGTTCAACCGAGCATTCCTGACCCGGACGGTCGATGACGTCGAGTATCTGATTGTTGTTGCCACGACGAACCTTCCTGAAGACACGGTGTGGAACCCATCGGAGCGCGTCTTCTTTGCGCAAGACTTGATGTTCATGGTCCGCTCATTCATGCAGGAACGCCCCGAGATTTTTGAAACAAGGGAGCACCAGAATTCCTAGCGTACTTATAACGGGTGGAGCCAAGCGAATAGGTGCGGAACTTGCGCGCCGATTTGCGAAAGAAGGTTTCAAGGTCGCGATCCACTATAACTCTTCTTGCGAAGAGGCTGCTGCATTGGGCGCCAAATTGAATGCCACCGCAAAAATCTGCACGATACTCAAGGCCGATCTACGCAGCAGGGATGGAATTGGGGACCTTTTCAACAAAGCGAGAGATGCTGTTGGTGAAATTGACGTGTGCATCAACAATGCCGCAATGTTTGTAAATGACGATGTTTTTGACATCGACGACAAGCAATTTGACGACCATCTAAGTGTCAACGTCAAAGCTCCGGTCTATTTGAGCGCCCTCGTCGCTGCTCAGCCGGAAAAAGCGGATGACCGCCTTGTGATCAATCTACTTGATAACAAGGTGTTCGCGATCAACCCGGATTTTTTCACCTACACATTGAGTAAGTCCGCTTTGCTTACCGCTACCCATATGATGGCGATGCGGTTTGACGGATTCCCTCGAGTCTGCGGCATCGCTCCGAGCATAACTCTTATCAGCGGCAAACAAAGCGAAGAAAACTTTGACAAAAGCAGTCGACTAAATCCTCTGCACCGGAGGATCCTCCCCTCGGACATCGCGGACGCAGCCATTTTCATATGGAAAACCAAAACCTACAACAATCAAATAATAACAATAGATGGGGGACAGACAATGTGGAAACTACCCAGAGACGTCGCATTTTTGACAGAGAAAGCATAATTCGATGAGTGACTACAAGATCCTGATTGAAGACATTGAAATAGAAATGTACTTGGGCATTCACGATTTTGAAAAAAAACAACAGCAAAGAGTTTTACTCAATATCGACATAGATATATCCTCCCCCAGCCCGATGAAGGAGCATCTATTTGACTACGACAAAGTCGTTCACTTCATTCGCAAATTTAACGGCAGATCCATAGAAACACAGGAAGAATTAATTGAGACAGTATATAACTACATTATCGATTTGGGCGCAAAATCGGCAAAAGTATACTCTCGAAAGCCTGATGTATACAAGGATTGCAAGTCCGTAGGCGTCGTATACCAGGGTTGAATAGAGTTAAATTCGCGCCGTAGAACGCGTATCGCGCATATTTCTTGATCGGTTGGACCCCGACGTGCCGCCATCCGGAACAGGCTGAAACCACCAGTGTGGTATCGCTCAGTCGATGTCGTCGACGTCGGCAGCTCCACCGTAAACCCGCTGCGCCAGTGCCGCTTCCATGAACTGGTCAAGATCGCCGTCAAGCACGCCCTGCGGATTGGTGCTTTCGGTGCCGGTGCGCAGATCCTTGACCAGCTGGTAGGGCTGCAGCACGTAGGAGCGGATCTGGTGGCCCCAGCCGATTTCGGTCTTTGACGCCGCTTCTTCGCTGGCCGCCTCTTCGCGTTTCTTCAGCTCGGCCTCGTAGATCCGCGCCCTGAGCATATCCCAGGCCTTGGCACGGTTCTTGTGCTGCGAGCGTTCCTGCTGGCACTGCACGACGATGCCGGTCGGAATATGCGTGATACGGACCGCGGAATCGGTGGTGTTGACGTGCTGACCGCCAGCGCCAGACGCGCGGTAGGTGTCGATGCGGCAATCGCTTTCGTTGATGTCGACATCGATCGAATCGTCGATCACCGGATAGGTCCAGATGCTCGAGAACGAGGTATGGCGGCGCGCCTGGCTGTCATAGGGCGAGATCCGCACCAGACGGTGAACGCCGGATTCGGTCTTGAGCCAGCCATAGGCATTGTGGCCCTTGACCAGCAGCGTCGCCGATTTGATGCCGGCTTCTTCGCCATCGTGGATTTCCATCAGTTCCACCTTCATGCCACGGCGCTCGGCCCATCGGGTGTACATGCGCAAAAGCATGTTGGCCCAATCCTGGCTTTCGGTGCCGCCGGCGCCCGAGTGGACTTCCAGGTAGGTGTCGTTGCCGTCCGCCTCACCCGACAGCAGCGACTCGATCTGCTGCTTGGTGACTTCGGTGCGCAGTTCCTTGAGCGCTGATTCGGCCTCGGTGACGATGTCGCTGTCGCCCTCCTCCTCGCCCATCTCGATCAATTCGAGATTATCGGCAAGCTGGGTTTCAAGCCGCTTCAGGCCGTTGATGGAATCATCAAGCTGCTGACGCTCGCGCATCAGATTTTGCGCCTCCTGGGGATCATCCCAGATCGTCGGGTCTTCAGCCTTGGCGTTCAGCCATTCCAGACGTTTTTGAGCAGGATCCCAGTCAAAGATGCCTCCTCAGCAGGCTTACGGCCTGCTTGATTTCATCGACAACAGTCTGGGTTTCTGAGCGCATGGATCAATAATTCCGTCAGGTGATACAGTGTGGCGAACATGCCAAAGCGGGCGGAACATAAGGTCCACGCCTGGCGATGTAAAGCCGTCAGACGAAGCCTCGTGCCCGTTTATCTGACGGCCTCAGTAGAGCCCGCCGGAACCGGTAACAACAGCCTGGTTGGCCTGCGGTGAGATGTTGGTTATGGCTTCCCCGGTGGCGTAATCCTCAAGCCCGATCACCGAATAGACATCAGACGGGCCTGTGCCGGGCTTGAATGCTTCCATGATCACGCCGGGCTCTCCCGGATTGGCCTGCATGCCGGTCTTGCGGTTAATGGCAATCAGCTTCATGCCATCGGGAATGCGGAAATCGACCGGCCGTGTGCCTTCCAGCGCCGCGAGCATGAATTCATTGAACACGGGTGCCGCAAGGGCGCCGCCAGTTGAACCGCGGCCCATCGGCGTCGGGTTGTCGAAACCGATAAACACGCCGGTGACCAGGTCTGGTGTGTAGCCAACAAACCAGGCGTCCTTTTCGTCATTGGTGGTGCCGGTCTTGCCGGCCGTCGGACGGCCGAGATTGACCTTGCTGGCGGCAGTCCCGCGGGTAACCACACCCTCCATCATCGAGGTGATCTGATAGGATGTCATCGGATCGAGCACCTGCTCGCGGGTATCAACCACCTCGGGCTCGTCCTGCGACAGCCAGGCGGTGGCGACACAGGCATCGCAGCTGCGCTCTTCGTGCTTGAAGATAGTCTTGCCGTAGCGGTCCTGGATACGGTCGATCAGCGAGGGTTTTATCTGCTTGCCGCCATTGGCCAGTACCGAATAGGCCGACACCATGCGCATCACCGTGGTTTCGCCCGAGCCCAGCGACATCGCCAGCACCGGAAGCATCTTGTCATAGAGGCCAAAACGCTCTGCATATTCGGCGACCAGGCTCATGCCCATGTCCTTGGCAAGCCGCACCGTCATCAGGTTGCGCGACTTCTCGATACCCAGACGCAACGTCGACGGACCGGCGGAACCGCCGCCATAGTTTTTAGGCTTCCAGATTTCGCCGCCGGAGACGATTTCGATCGGCGCGTCGAGCACCACGGATGCCGGCGTATAACCATTGTCGAGCGCTGCCGCATAGATGAATGGCTTGAAAGCGGAGCCGGGCTGGCGTTCAGCCTGAGTGGCGCGGTTGAACTCGGACTGGGCATAGGAAAAGCCACCGACCATCGCCAGCACGCGGCCGGTATGGGGGTCCATGGCGACAAGCGCACCCTGGATCTTCGGCGGCTGGCGCAACCGCAGCCGGCTCTCGCCTTCCTTGTCATAGGCCTCGACATAGACCACGTCGCCGGGGTTGAGCACCTCGGCAGCGGACTTGACGTTGCGGCGCTTGTCGCCGGTGATGTTGAGCCGATAGGCCCATTTCATGTCTTCGGCGAGGATCGTACCGGTGTGCCGGTCGGTCTCGACTGCGCCGGATTCATCGCGGCCCGGACGCAGCCCGACATCGACCGTTTTGTCGGCTGCCGACAAAACCACTGCCAGCGTCCATTCGGGCACATCGCGCAGCGGATCAATGTCAGCGAGAAGCGCGCCCCAATCGCCCGACACATCAACGCGCTCGACCGGTCCGCGAAAACCACGGCGCTCGTCATAGGTGACAAGGCCATGCTGAAGCGCCTTGCGTGCCAGCGCCTGAAGCTTCGGATCGAGTGTGGTACGGACCGACAACCCGCCTTCGTAAAGCGCATCCTTGCCGTAACGGTCAATCATCTCGCGGCGCACTTCCTCGGCGAAGAATTCCGAGGCGAACAAATATGAACCGGTTTTACGCACCGAGACCCCGAGCGGCTGGTTCTTGGCAGAGCTTCCGTCGGCGGCGGTGACATAGCCATTTTCGACCATCCGGTCGATTACCCAATTGCGGCGCTCGATCGCGCGGTCGGGATGGCGGAATGGATGATAGTTGGACGGCGCCTTGGGCAAGGCGGCGAGGTAAGCGGTCTCGGCAATGGTCAGTTCGTTGACCGACTTGTTGAAATAGGTCAGCGCCGCGCCGGCGATCCCGTAGGCGTTCTGGCCAAAGAAAATTTCGTTGAGATAGAGTTCGAGAATCCGGTCCTTGGAATAGGCCTGCTCGATACGGAACGATAGAATCGCTTCCTTGACCTTGCGGTCGATGGTCTGGTCGGCCGACAGCAGGAAGTTCTTGGCAACCTGCTGGGTGATGGTCGAGGCGCCGACCGGCCTGCGGCCTGAGCCGAGGTTCTGGATGTTGACGACGATTGCACGCGCAAGACCAATCGGGTCTACGCCGGGATGAGAATAGAAATTCTTGTCTTCGGCAGACAGGAAGGCAGCCTTGACGCGGTCGGGAATGGCCTGGATCGGCAGGAACAGCCGCCGCTCACGGGCATATTCGGCCATCAACTCACCGGAAGCGGCATGAACCCGGGTGGTCACCGGCGGTTCGTAGCTGTTGAGCACTTCGTAGTCTGGCAAATCCTTGGAGACATCACCGATGTACCAAGCCACGCCGGCAGCCACGATCAGGAACATCACTGCCCCGATCCCAAAGAAATATCCAATCAGTCGTATCATCAGTCAGCTACCGTTTTCTATTCTTGTTGAGCCGCCGGACAGGCGCCGGCAAAGACCATCTTTCCGCCGACCGGTTAGCCCGGACAATGTGCGGAAAATAGGGCCTAAATTCGTATTCGGCGAGACCATGCCATTTGCCGCGACCGTCGTTGCCAATCTATCACACCGCGTGCGCACCGCCGAGAACCATATGGCGAACCCCGTCAATGTCGTCCCGCCAAGATGGTTTGCCGGTACTTGTGGACCGATTGAGCCAGCAGCCGCGCGGTGTTTTTCCGCCAGGTTTCGTCGGTGAGAAGCTTCTCGTCTTCCGAGTTTGAGAGATAGCCCAATTCAACCAGCACCGAGGGGACATCGGGGGCCTGCAACACCTTGAAACCGGCCTGGCGGTGCGGATTATTGATCAGCTTGACCTGACCTTCGAAGGAATGGATCACCTCCTGCGCAAGATCCGAGGAGAACACCCGCGTCTCGGTTCGCGCCAGATCCACCAGAATGGCTGCCACCGCCTCGGGCGCTTCATCAAGACTTGCACCACCAGCAAGGACGTCATCCCGGTTCTCCTGGTCGGCGAGCGACTGGGCCAGCACGTCGGAGGCCTTGTCGGACAGGGTGTAGACGGTTGCCCCGCGCAAGGACCGGACCCGGATCGAATCAGCGTGCAGTGAAATCAGCAGATCGGCCTTTTCCTCACGCGCCTTGCGCACACGCGCCGAAAGCGACAGGAACGTATCATCGGTGCGGGTCATGGCGACGCGGATGCCGTCTTCCTGCTCGAGCGCCCGCTTGAGCGCCTCGGCAAATGCCAGGCTGATGTTTTTTTCCATCGAACCGTCCGCGCCTTCGGCGCCGCCATCGATACCACCGTGACCAGGATCGATGACGATAGTCAGCGTGTCGCTGGCAGCGCTCGCATTGCGGTCTGCGGGCCCCTTGAGATCCGGCTCCAGCCAATCAGAATCGTCAACCTGTGCAGCGAAGGTTTGCGCGTCCACAGTAACGGCGTCGAACACCAGCCGATGAATGCTGCCACCGGCCTCCTCGCTGGTATCGGCGAGTTCAAACCTGGCTGGCGCGGCGAGACCGAACACCATTCGCGCCCTGCCCTCGCCGGATTTGCCGTAGCGAACTGCCGAGATCAACCCACGCGCGACCAGAGATTTGTTTTCAAAAGCAAAAACCGTCTCGGGAAGATCGATCACAACCCGATTTGGTTCAGCGAGATAGCGCAACTTGAAGTCTGACTCGCCTTCAAAATCCATCACCAGACGGACACGGTTCTCATCGCCAGCAATGCGCGCGTCGATCGCAACCAGCGGCTGCCTGTCGGCGGATTGAGGGTCGTCTCGGGCAAGGGCCGGGACACATGCAACGGTAACCAGCAGACAGCAAGTCCACAGACAACGCCGCCATCCCTGAACATCTGCACCCGTCATATGATTCTGCCTGTCATGCGCGATCGATCGCATTCACCCGCCCTGATCTCTGGCCACGCAGCCACGCCTCTTGCCGCATCTCGTCGTCGACCGACCAAACGTGGATCGACTCACCGTATTGACCCTGGTTATCTTCCCGCAATCTGGTTAACCAGCCGTTTACCATGTTCACCTCGGCCCGCTTTCTTACGCTGCGGTACACTTAGCCGGGACCGAGCACACCACTACCAAGGGGTGCAAGCATTTCAGCTTGCCAGATCGCACCTCACCCCATAGAAGCATGAAGTGGGAAAGTGTTCTGACGGGATAGAACTGTCACCCTTCCGGCCGCCGCCCGAATCGGGCTTACGGCGCCAGGAGTGCGGATCGTCCGTCGTCTAGAAGAATTCTTCCCCAGGGCAACCGGTAATTTTGTTCTCATGTCGAGAACCCATCCGGGGTGCTCGTGCAAGGCAATATGGCCCAAAATGCGGCGAAGTGCTTCAACTTTTATCCGCCTGCGGCCAGGACACATATTCAACCCGGCAGGCAAAGTAGCCTGCCACAACCTTCGCGGCGAACTTGCCGCACACCCCGACAGGGGTTCTTCATCGGTCCGCAAGGACTATACGCAAATGAATTTCCGGCCGGCTATCATGGTGCAACAGCGGATCTCCCCTAGTGTAAACAGGCCCCGGGCGTTAATCGCTCCGGCTTCTGCCTCTTTGCATGCCGCCCTTGACCGAGCATCGGAAAATCTTTCATCCGGCACCCGCCCCCCGTTCCTCCGCTGTACCTGTCATCAGGCCGGCGGATCAAACGCATCTGGGCGTGCCGAGGAGCTCATACTCAATGGCAGAAAAAATGCTTATCGACGCGTCCCATCCCGAGGAGACCCGCGTTGTTGTCGTCCGTGGAAGCCGCATAGAGGAATTCGACTTCGAATCGCAGCACAAGAAACAGCTGCGAGGCAATATCTACCTGGCCAAGGTGACCCGCGTTGAGCCGTCGCTGCAGGCTGCGTTTGTCGATTACGGCGGCAATCGCCACGGCTTCCTGGCCTTCTCCGAAATCCACCCGGACTACTATCAGATCCCCCTCGCCGACCGGCAAGCGCTGCTTCAGGCAGAAGCCGAAGACGCTGCATCCGATCCAGATTTCGACAGCGCTGACGAGGCGGAGAGCGAAACCAGCAAACCCAAGGCCAAAGCAAAGTCACGCTCACGCTCGCGGTCGAAATCCAGCGACGCCAAGTCAGATGATGCTGACACAAGCGACGCCACGTCGAGCGATGCCGAAGAAGGCGACGAGACGGCAAAGACCGCGAAATCGCGCCCGCGCCGCAGCCGTCGCGGCAAGAAGACAGGCGACGAGGCAACGACAGACGCGGCTGACGACACAACAGCGGAAGCAGCTGAGCCGGCAGAGCAGCCCGCTACCAACGTGGAAGCGGACGCGGACGCAGCGAAAGCCCAGGACGACGGCGACGACAAGCCGACCGAAATGGCAGCTGAAGTGGAAGCCGATGAAATTTCCGAACCGGTGTCGCGCCGCAGGCGCAAGAAGGGCAGCGAAGACGACGACAATAATGGCGCCAGCGAAGATGATGCCGTCGAATCGGTAGGCTCCGAAGACGCGATGGAAGAAGTTCCGACGCGCTCGCAGCGCAAGCCGCGCAAGCAGTACCGTATCCAGGAAGTCATCAAGCGCCGGCAGATCCTGCTGGTTCAGGTGGTCAAGGAAGAACGCGGCAACAAGGGCGCAGCGCTGACGACCTATCTGTCGCTCGCCGGTCGCTATTCGGTGCTGATGCCAAATACCGCCCGTGGCGGCGGCATTTCCCGCAAGATCACCAACCTGCCCGACCGCAAGCGTCTCAAGGAGATCGCCCGCGAGCTCGAAGTACCGAAGGGCATGGGCGTGATCCTGCGCACCGCCGGGGCCAACCGCACCAAGGTCGAGGTCAAGCGCGACTTCGAATACCTGATGCGGCTGTGGGAGAACGTTCGCAACCTGACGCTTAAATCAACGGCGCCGAGCCTCGTCTATGAGGAAGGCAGCCTGATCAAGCGGTCGATCCGTGACCTTTACAACAAGGACATCTCGGAGATCGTCGTCTCCGGCGAGGAAGGCTACCGCGAAGCCAAAGACTTCATGAAAATGCTGATGCCGAGCCACGCCAAGGTGGTTCAGCCCTATAGCGACCTGCATCCGATTTTTGCGCGTTCAGGCATCGAAGCCCAGCTCGACCGGATGCTGCAGCCGCAGGTGACGCTGAAGTCCGGCGGTTACATCATCATCAACCAGACCGAAGCGCTGGTCGCGATTGACGTCAACTCGGGTCGTTCGACCCGCGAGCACTCGATTGAAGACACGGCGCTGCAGACCAATCTGGAAGCAGCAGAAGAAGTCGCCCGCCAGCTCAGGCTGCGCGATCTGGCCGGCCTGATCGTCATCGACTTCATCGACATGGAAGAAAACCGCAACAATCGGTCGGTTGAAAAGCGGATGAAGGATTGCCTGAAAAACGACCGCGCCCGCATCCAGGTCGGTCGGATCTCGCATTTCGGCCTTCTGGAAATGTCGCGCCAGCGGATCCGCGCATCGGTGCTGGAAAGCACCATGCAGATCTGCCCGACGTGTGGCGGCAACGGGCTTATCCGGTCGCAGTCGTCGGTGGCGCTGCATGTGCTGCGCGGCGTTGAAGAGTATCTGCTCAAGAACACCACGCACGACATCATCGTGCGCACCACCGCAGAAACCGCGCTTTACATGCTCAACCACAAGCGTGACACGATTGTCGATCTGGAGAACCGGTTCGGCGTATCGATCAGCTTCTCCGCCGACGACGCAGTGGGCACCAACCACTTCGCCATCGACCGCGGCGCGGCCGTGGAAACGCCGGTCAATATCGAGCACATCACTGTCAACTCGCCGGCCTATCCCGAAGATGATGATGATCCCGAAATCGTCGAAGATGAAGCCGAGGTCGATGAGAGCACCGAGGCAGAAGAGCCGAAGGCCGAGGCACAGGGCGATGATCACAGCGAGCGCGAAGACGGCTCGGGCCGCAAGCGTCGTCGGCGCCGGCGGCGCGGTGGACGCAAGTCCGAGGGTGAAAACGGCAATGGCGACGAAAACGCAGCCTCGTCCGCGGATACTGCGGGCGACGCCGGTGACAAGGATGAAGATAACGACAACGACGATGCTTCGGGCGATGATGACGCTTCGGCTGATGCAGCCGAGAGCGATGAGCACCGCCGGGGCAAGCGCCGCCGGCGTGGCAAGCGTGGCGGACGCCGCAATCGCGAAGACGAGGCAACGACAGGTGAAAACGGCGATGAAGCGGTAGCCGCAGAGCAGTCCGAAGCTTCGACTGAGACCGACGCCACAGCAGACGCTGCTCCGGTAACGAAAGAAGCCGACGTCACCGAGCCTGCTGCAGAAACCGTACCCGAAAAGACGGAACCTGCGGCCAAGACTGAAGCGCAGCCGGAGGCTGAAGCCGAGGCGCCTGCCAAACCGGCGCGTCGCCGTCGCCGCACCAAGGCCCAGATCGCTGCCGACGAAGCTGCCAAGGCAGCAGAGGAAGCCGCGACCGAAAGCGATGAGGCAGCCGCCACCGAAACCCCGGACGTCTCCGGCGTGGTGATCGAGGAGCCGGCGGCAGAAGAAGCTCCTGCTCCGGCGGAAGTGGCAGCGGAAACGCCAGTTGAGAGCGAAACGGCTGCTGCCGAAGAAGACAGTCGCCGCGCCCGCACCGATCTTGCTGCCAGCGCCACGGCGCCGGTGGTGACGTCATCAAGCACACCGGACAAGGGCACGAAGCCCAAGAAGGCCGGCTGGTGGCAGAAGCGCGGTTTCTTCTAGAATTCGCTCAAATCAATACAGAAAACGGCCGCTTTCGAGCGGCCGTTTTTGTTTGTCAGTTCAAGATGTTGGCTTCAACACACAGATGCCGGTCAAGGGTTTGACTAACGGGCTCGGTTTTGGCGCGCGTCAACGCCGTCCCAGCCAACCTTCCAGGCGATCGAGCGCGGTCTTCATCTCGTCCTGGCTGCCGGCATAGGAAAATCGCATGTAGCGTGCGCCATCGACCGGGTCGAAGTCACGTCCCGGGGTCGCAGCGACATGGATGTCGGCCAGCATCTGATGCGCGAATGCCATCGAGATCATTGGTGTGACCAGAAGCATCGACCCATGCATAGAACGCGCCGTCCATGGGGGCTGCGAACGGCAATCCGAGTGCCGGCAAGCGTTCGGCCAGCAGCGTCCGGTTCTGCCGGTAACCGGCACACACCGCGTCCATCTCGGCAGTTCCCGTCAGCGCCGCTTCCGCGGCAATCTGGGAGAGCTCCGGCGGGCTGATGTAAAGGCTCTGGGCCAGACATTCCACCGGCCGCACCAGATCTTCGGGCAGAACCATCCAGCCGATCCGCCAGCCGGTCATGCAGAAATATTTCGAGAATGAATTGATGACGACCGCCCGGTCCGAGACCGACAGCGCTGTGGCCTCTTCACCGCTCCAGGTCAGGCCGTGATAGATCTCGTCGGATATGAAGGCAACGCCACGCTCGGCGCACCAGGCATCGAGTGTGGCGATGGCATCACGCCCGTGGACTGCGCCGGTTGGATTGGCCGGACTGGCGATCAGCACGCCGGCAACGCGGCCGCCGGCCTCGCGTTCCGCAGCCTCTATGGCCGCAGGCGTCAAGGCGTGCCCGGTCTCGGCACCGACCGCGATTTCCACTACCTGGAGGCCGAGCGCTGCAAGGATGTTGCGATAGGCGGGATAGCCCGGTCGGGTGATCGCCACCCGATCGCCAGGGCTAAACAATTGCAGGAAAGCCAGATTGAACCCGGCAGAAGAGCCTGTGGTAACTGCAACCCGTTGCGGATCAAGGTCGATGCCGTATCGGGTTTGGTAGTGGCTGGCGATAGCCTTGCGCAGGCTTTTCAGCCCAAGTGCGTCAGTATAACCCAAACGCCCAGCCTCGAGCGCTCTGGCCGCTGCCGCGCGCGCCGCGGTCGGAGCCGGATGCGCCGGCTGGCCCACCGCCATCGAGATCACATCGTTGCCGAGTGCCTTCAAACGGGTGGCTTCGGCGAGTATATCCATGGCATGGAACGGCTCTACCGATGATTTGCGCTGCAAATTCACTTTATCAACTCCGGGATGTTCGTTTCGTCGATCACGATTGGCCGCACAATTGCCCGATTGTCGTGGCCATCACAAGTGCGAGAGCAAGCCAGTCCAACCGTTTTGAGCAATTGCTTTTCCGGGCTTTGCCGCTACCTTTCATCTGAAGGACGAGGACATCAGCATCCATGAAGACCAACACAGCGTTGAATAGCGAGCGACCGGCCGCGACCATACGGTTCGGAAAAGGATACGCCGCACGGCTCTCGCGCTGCGTCATCACAGCAGCTCTGGCCTGTTCGTTCGCATTGCCGGCGCTGGCCCAGGGACGGGTGGCGGTGGTGCGCGATGCTGAAATCGAAACACTTCTCAAGGAATACGCCCAACCGGTGCTCAAGGCCGCAGGGTTAAAATCGAGCCGGGTGCAGATCGTGCTGGTCAATGATCCAAGCTTCAACGCCTTCGTTGATGGCCAACGGATTTTCGTCAATACAGGCGCGCTGGCCGCAGCCTCCGTCCCCAACGAAATCATCGGCGTGATCGCCCACGAGGCCGGACATTTGGCCGGTGGTCACCAGCAGCGCCTGCGTGAACAGATCGCCGCGGCGCGGACGATGGCCATCGTTGGCAGCCTGCTTGGCGCCGGCGCTATTGCCGCGGGCAGCATCTCGGGCAACTCGGGTGGTGCACAGGCAGGTGGCGCGCTGATTACCGCGGCGCCGGGTTTGGCCCAACGCAGCCTGCTCAGCTATCGGCGTTCTGAGGAAATGAACGCCGATCAGGCCGCTGGCCGTTACCTCAACGCCACCGGGCAATCGATGCGCGGGATGCTGACGACGTTCGAACGCTTCTCGCAGAGTCTTTCATTGTCGGGCGTGCAGGTCGACCAGTACCAGATCAGCCACCCGCTGCCACGCGACCGTATCGCGTTGCTGGAGGAACTGGCGCGCAAGAGCAAATATTTCGACGCTAAGGATCCGGCCGGACTGGTCGCCAGGCACAATCTGATGCGCGCCAAGATCGCCGCCTATAGTGGCGGCGCGCAAGCGGTTGCGCGGTTGTTTGCCAAGGATCGTGGTTCCCTGCCCGCACGCTATGGCGATGCGATTGCCACCGACCTGGCTGGCAATTCGACCGCAGCGTTGAAAAAGCTGGATGGATTGATCAAGGAACAGCCGAAAAACCCGTATTTTCACGAATTCCGAGGCGAAGTGCTGATCAAACTGCGCAGGAATGACGAAGCGGTCAAGGCACTGAGCACAGCGACCAAGCTGGATCGAAGCGGTTCCGCGCTGATCCGGGCGCGGCTCGGTTTTGCACTGGTCGCGTCGGGCAAGGCCGGTAACGTCAAACGCGCCATCGAGGAACTGAGGGCATCAATCCAGAGCGAGCCGGACAATTTCACCGCCTACAGGAACCTGTCGCAAGCCTATGGCCAGTCCGGAGATGTCGGCAACGCCGAACTGGTGCTGGCCGAAGGTAATTTTCGCGCCGGCAACACCCGTGACGCAAAGGTGTTTGCCGCCCGCGCACTGCAAAAGCTTGCCAAAGGATCGCCGGGCGCGGTTCGCGCCAATGACATCTTAACCATCGGAAAATAGAACTGCTTTCCAAGAAAGCGCTCCGCTAGAACTGACAAGAGGAAACCCGACATGGCATTTCGCAAACGCATCCCCCTGATGGCAGCGCTGCTGATTGGCACCGTTTCTGCCGTTCCGTTTCCGGCTGCTGCGTTCGACGATGCCGAAAAACAGGAAATCGGCGAAATCGTACGCGACTATCTGCTGGCCAATCCGGAAATCTTCGAAGAGGTGCAGCAGGCTCTGGCCCTGAAAAAGGAAGCCGAAAGCCGCAATATTGCGCAGGCGGCGATCACCGGCAACACCGACGCGATCTTCAACGCAGCCGAGGACATCTCGCTTGGCAACCCGAATGGCGACGTGACCGTGGTCGAATTCTTCGATTACAATTGCGGTTTCTGCAAGCGCGCCATGCAAGACATGGTCACCATCATCGAACAGGATGACAATGTCCGCTTCGTGCTCAAGGAATTCCCGATCCTGGGACCGGATTCAGTGGCAGCGCACCGGGTCAGCATGGCGTTTCGCAAGATTGCGCCTGAGCAATACGAGGCGTTTCACCTGAAACTGCTAGGCGGCGACGTGCGGGCAACTGAAGCCCAAGCGATTGATGTGGCGGCGGGTCTCGGGGTCGACGAGGCAACGCTGCGGGCCGGCATGGACGACCCGGAAATCGAGCAGTCGATCCGGCAATCGTACCAGCTCGCCGATGCGCTGGGCATTTCCGGCACACCGTCCTTCATCCTTGGCGACGAAGCGGTTTTCGGCGCCGTGGGCGCAGAGCCGTTGCTTGACAAGATCGCCAATCTGCGGTCCTGCAAAAGCACCGTCTGCTGATCAGAAACCTATCCTGCACAAGGCAATGCCCCGCAATCGCTTGTGGACAATCCGGAGGGCGGGTCAAAAGCCTTCCCCCGGCTTGGAGTCAAGGTGTATGACTGGGGCCGCGCGGCTCGACGCTGGCTGCAGGATCGGAACCATTTTCGCGGCCGCAGATCCCTTGGCGGGCTTGTCAGCAGACGGCACGGGGCTGTAAAGGGACGAACAAACAACGAGACGGCTGAAGCCGCCGTCCACGGCACCAACAATAGAGGCAATGTCCGATGGCAACAAGAAAACCGTCGATCGACCAGGATCTGATCCGGGATCTGGCCAATATTCTCAACGAGACCGATCTGACCGAAATCGAAATCGAGCAGGACGACTTGCGGGTGCGCGTCAGCCGCGCCGGGACGGCTCAGACGATTCATGCTCCAATTGCCCAGCCGCAGGTTACCGCCCCTCAGCAGGCCCCTGTTGAAGCGGCGCCGGTTGCGGCGACTCCATCAGCCAACGCCATCACGGCGCCGATGGTCGGCTCGGTCTACCTGTCGCCGGCGCCCGGCTCCAAGCCGTTCGTCGAGGTTGGCCAGATGGTCAAGGAAGGCCAGACCATCCTGATCATCGAAGCGATGAAGACCATGAACCAGATTCCCTCACCGCGCGCCGGCAAGGTCATCCAGATTCTGGTTGCCGATGGCGATCCGGTGGAATTCGCCGAACCGATGATCGTGATCGAATAAGTGAGTCAGCCCATGTTCTCCAAGGTTCTCATCGCAAACCGTGGCGAAATCGCTCTGCGGGTGCTGCGCGCATGTAAGGAGCTGGGCATCCAGACCGTGGCTGTGCATTCGACGGCCGATCAGGACGCCATGCATGTACGGCTGGCCGATGAAAGCGTGTGCATCGGGCCGCCGCCTTCGCGCGACAGCTATCTCAATATCCACCAGATTGTCGCGGCCTGCGAGATCACCGGTGCCGATGCGGTGCACCCGGGCTACGGCTTTTTGTCGGAGAACGCCAAATTCGCCGATATTCTCGATGCGCACGGCATCACCTTCATTGGCCCGACTGCGGATCATATCCGCCTCATGGGAGACAAGATCACGGCCAAGAAAACGGCTGTGTCGCTTGGCATCCCTTGCGTGCCGGGCTCTGATGGCGAGGTGTTCGACGTAGAACAGGCGATAAAGGTTGCCGAGGAAACCGGTTACCCGGTGCTGATCAAGGCAACAGCTGGCGGCGGCGGCAAGGGCATGAAAGTGGCCCATAATGCCGAGGAGCTGTCGGAAGCCCTGTCGACGGCCCGATCGGAAGCGCTGGCAAACTTCGGCAATGACGCCGTGTACATGGAAAAATACCTGGGCAAGCCGCGTCATATCGAAATTCAGGTTCTTGGCGATGGCGAAGGCAACGCGATTCATCTGGGCGAACGCGATTGTTCGCTGCAGCGGCGCCACCAGAAGGTCTGGGAAGAAGCAAATTCGCCTTCGCTGAACGAAGACCAGCGCATGGAAATCGGCGAGATCTGTGCCGCTGCGATGCGCAAGCTGAAATATCGTGGCGCAGGCACCATCGAGTTTCTCTATGAAAACGGGGAATTCTATTTCATCGAAATGAACACGCGGCTGCAGGTCGAACACCCGGTGACCGAGGCGATCACCGGCATCGACCTGGTCAACGAGCAGATCCGGGTCGCTTCCGGCGCAGGCATGTCCGTCACCCAGAGCGACATTCGCTTCCACGGCCATGCCATCGAATGCCGCATCAACGCCGAGGATCCGGACACGTTCGTGCCGTCGCCGGGAACGATCACCCATTACCACACACCCGGCGGCCTGGGCGTACGGGTCGATTCAGGCGTCTATCAGGGTTACAAGATCCCACCCTATTACGACAGCCTGATCGGCAAGCTGATCGTGCACGGGCGCACCCGGGTCGAATGCATGATGCGGCTGAGGCGCGCGCTGGATGAATTTGTGGTCGACGGCATCAACACCACGCTGCCGCTGTTTCGCGATCTTCTTGCCAATCCGGACATCGCCAATGGTGACTACGACATTCACTGGCTGGAAAAGTTTCTTGCCGCCAAGGCTGCGGCCAAAGCCGGTAAATAGGATCGCGGGCAGGTCCGCGGCGCGGGGCACCTGAGGTATGGCACGCAGTTCGTATCCGCCGATCACGCCCGACCTGCTGTTGCAGGCCTATGCCTCGGGGCTGTTCCCGATGGCCGATTCGGCAGATGATCCTGAACTTTTCTGGGTCGAGCCGGAAATCCGCGGCGTGCTGCCCCTGGACAAGTTTCATGTGCCGCGGCGGTTGGCCCGGACGGTACGTCAGGCCCCCTATCAGATCCGATTTGACACGGATTTCGACGGCGTGCTGGCAGCGTGCGCGGCTTACGCCGACAATCGGCCATCGACCTGGATAAATTCCACCATCTCAGAACTTTACAGCAGCCTGCACCGGCTCGGTCATGCCCATTCGGTGGAAGCCTGGCTGAATGGAAAATTAGTTGGCGGGCTCTATGGTGTCTCGCTCAGGCGCGCCTTCTTCGGCGAAAGCATGTTCACCCGCGCCACCGACGCCTCGAAGATCTGTCTCGTGCATCTGGTCGAGAGGCTGCGTGCGCGCGGTTTCATCCTGCTTGATACCCAGTTCACCACAGAGCACCTCAAGCGGTTCGGCGCGATCGATATCCCGCGCCAAGAATATGCCGATCTGCTTGCCGCAGCGCTTGAGGGCGACAACATCGCCTTTTCCGACCCTGCATAAAATACTCCCTTATTTACACGATGGCTGATGCCCCACCGACCGCCGCTACGCGTCGCTGAGCAGCCCAGCGCTTGTCGAACTCTGCGTGCAGATTGCCTGAAGGGAACCAAGCAAAGCCACAATGCGTTGTCAGGGTGAAGGAACATCCACCTATAGGAGTCACCCGTGATCTCAACCCGCCTCTTACTCGCCTCGACTGCTGTTTTCAGCTTCGGCACCTTGGGCCTCTCGCATGCCGCCCCATTTCCGCAAGCCGGGTTGCTGAACGTTGCCCCGCCTGCGGTTACACAATATCTCATCAAGGTGCAGGTCAGCGCTGACGACGCACAGGCAGCCCTTGCTGCGGCCCAGGCGCGGCTGGCAGAAGCGGGAGCTTCCGGCGGCGACGTTGCCGCCGCCCAGGCAGACGTGCAGGCTGCGCAGGCAGCGCTTGCTGCCGCACAGGCTTCGCCGGCTCCCGAGCCGGAACCCGCGCCTGAACCGGCAGCCAAAACTCCGGAACCTGCACCCGCAGCAGAAGCGCCGCCGGCACCAGAAGCAGCACCGGAACCGGCTCCGAAACCTGTAGAAGAGGCAGCACCAGCTGCGGAACCTGTTCCGGCGGCCGAAGCAGCACCCGAGCCGAAGGCAGAAGTGCAGGCTGAGCCCGAGCCAGCGGAAGAGGCTGCACCGACGGCAGAATCTGCTCCGGCACCCGAAGCAGCAGCTGAACCGGCAGCACCTGCGGATGCCGCACCCGAGCCAGCGGCAACGGTCGAAAAAGCACCTGAGCCCGCAGCAGATGCACAAGCAGAGCCAGCTCCTGAAGCAGCCACTGACCCGGCAGCAGAATCCGCGCCAACAGAGCCAGCAGCCGAGGCGGCGCCCGCAGCTGAACCGACAGCAGTACCGGCTGCTGAAGCTGAGCCCGCAACGGAGCCTGCTGCTGAGCCCCCGGCCGAGCCTGCCGCGGAAACCGACGTCAAACCTGAGCCAAAGCCCGACGCCGCCCCTGCGGCCAAAGCTGCCCCGACACCAGAAGCCAAACCAGACACGACGCCTGAAAACACGCCCGCTCCGCAAACCAAGCCGGAAACAGCAACAGAACCGGCCGCAGACGCTGCTGGGGCCGAGCAGTCAGCTCCCGCCGACCAGCCAGCAGAAGAAGTGCTGACGCTGCCGGTTGAGGGTGGCGCGCCGGTGCTCGACAGCGCCAAGGAAGACGTTGAACCGGCGGAAGCGGGTGCTACTCCCGCCCCTGCCCGCACCAAAAAGCCATCCGCACCACCTGCAGCCGCGCCCAAATCGGACGCCGAAGCCCAAGGTCCTGCAGCAGCCGATCAGGCGACCCCCGAACGGGCCATGTCCGAACAGGGTGAACGGGTCAAGGAGCGCCCGGCACGAGAGCGCCAGACCGAAGTGACGATCATCAACCAGATCGACAACCGCACGATCATCGAGGTGGACAACCGCACCATCATCGAACATGACGACGATCAGCGGCTGCGCGCGGGCAGCGAGGAAGTCTATTACGAGCAGCTGCGTGGCGGCCGCGTGCGTGAAGTAATCGTCAGGCCCAACGGCGTACAACTGGTCACCATCACCAATCGCTGGGGCGATGTGATCCAGCGCAGCCGGATCATGCCTGATGGTCAGGAATATGTGCTGTTTTTCGCCGAAGCCCGCAGCGATGGCTCACGCGAAGCCTTTGTCGACCCGGGCCGCGAACTGCCGCCATTGCGGCTGTCGATCCCGATTGACGAGTACATTCTCGAGGCCACGGTCGCCGAGCCATCGGCCTACCTCGACTTCCTGATGGAGCCGCCGGTTGAACAGGTCGAACGGCTGTATTCGGTAGAAGAAGTTCGATATTCGGCCCGAATCCGCGACAAGGTCCGGCGTATCGACCTTGATTCGCTGACATTCGAGTTTGGCAAGGCGGCAATCGCCGAGGACCAGATCCAGCATCTTTCCGACGTTGCCGATGCGATGGAGAAGATTCTCGAAGCCAACCCAGCGGAGACTTTCCTGATCGAGGGTCACACCGATGCGGTAGGGCGCGATGAAGCCAATCTGGTGCTGTCGGACAAGCGTGCCGAAACCGTGGCCATCGCGCTCACGGATGTGTTCGGGATCCCACCGGAAAACCTTGTCACCCAGGGCTATGGCGAGCGATACCTGAAGGTGCGTACGGAAGCACCAGAACGGCTTAATCGCCGCGTGACCATCCGCCGGATCACGCCACTGGTCACCCCGGTCGCCTCACGCTGACCTGAGGCCCGGCAACTTTGAACCTGAGGCGTCGCGCATTCTTGCCAATGCGCGACGCTGCCTGGTAAAGAGCCGTCCGCAAAGGTCGTGCAATTACTTAATCTCGAGGCAATGGAGCAAGCTGCCCGGCACCAAGACAACCTCCCACCCGTGTCTTGTCGTCGCCTACACAACGGGCCGCTTTACATTTGAAGAATGAGTTGGTGACCCAGTGGCGCCGCTCGTTACAGCAGGTTCATCTGGCTGGCATGATCAACTTTATCAATGAATGTGTGGAGTGTGGACAGACAGGACGAGTGTCACGGCAGTCTCCTTGGCACTCGACGATGCGATTGCCCAGGCCTCGTGGCAACAGATAAATCTGCCAGCAGGAAGTGACTGACCAGGGAGTTGCCGCTCAGTTCAGTCGTCAACTGCAGGCGCTGGAATGTCTGATTCCTGCTTGCAGGCCTTGAGCCAAACGTCATAGACGGCGTGGTCCACGGCATTGAGGCCGGGAGAATCGGCAAACATCCAGCCGGTAAACAACCGCCGGATCTTGCGGTCGAGGGTGATCTCATCAACCTCGACAAAGGTGGTGGTCTTGGGCGCTTCGGTATCGTCGCGGCTGTAACACACACGCGGCGTCACCTGCAGTGCACCGAACTGCACGGTCTCGTTGACATAGACATCGAAGGTCGTGATCCGTCCGGTGATCTTGTCGATGCCGGAAAAAACGGCCACCGGGTTTTCAATGCGCGCGGCGACTGCTGGCGTCTGGGCACCGAAGACCGCGATCGCACCGAGAATCAGCGCCATCCCGCGCCCGGCAAAATTGTTAGTTTGGAAATTCATCTGCTTCACTCGTCACAACGATGTCCCGTCGGCGGGATGCCAGGCCGGGACGTGATCCGGCGCGTCTCGAATCGAGACCCTAATTCAACGCCGTCAATGAAGCGTTAACCATGCAATTGTGTCATGGCTGCGCCAAACCAGAGGCAGGAATTCAGGATTTCGGGGTCCAGGCATCGTAGTCGCCGGTCACATGCGGACGGGCGCCCTGATTGAGGATCGATCCCTTCGGCCGGTAGGCCTGCGCGGTGCCGGTGTAATTTTTCCGGTGCGCCAGTTCCCACGGCTTGGCCACATAGGTTTCCGCTGACGGCGCAACATCGGTGCGGTGATGCATCCAGCCATGCCAGCCGGCCGGAATCGCCGAGGCTTCGGCCGGGCCATTGTAGATTACCCAGCGCCGGGTGCGGCCTTCCGAATCGGACCCGCCCTCGTAATAGATATTGCCGAGCTCATCATCGCCGACGCGTGTGCCATGCCGCCAGGTATGGAAACGCGTTCCCATTGTCTGACCGTTCCACCAGGTGAAAATCTGAAGAAGTAGCGTCTTCATGTAAGCCTCTCGTCCGGGGAGCCGCGTGGGGGCATTCCCCCTTGGGCCGTGCCTGCCTTATGACCCGGCCCGGCGCTGATGTCCAGTGGCGCACGTGCCGATGCTCAGCGCAATTTCATCTTGAAACCGAGATGACTCTGGACGAAGCCGAGACCGCTGTAGAAGCGATGCGCGTCAACCCGTGTGGCATTCGACATCAATTGCACCAGTCGCACGCCCTGCACCCTTCCCAGTTCGATCGCGTGGCGTATCATCGCCGCACCAATCCCCATTCCGCGGCAATCCGAACGGGTGTGAACCGCCTCGATGATCAGGCTCGACGAACCCCTGCCGGTCATCGAGACAATCAACGTTGTCTGAAACGTGCCCACCACCTCGCCATCCCTTACGGCGACAAACAATGTGTCATTGGCGCTCGCGGCGATGCGTTCAAAGGCCGCATGGTAGAATGGCAGGTTTTCGGGACCGGCGCTGTCGCCATGGCCGCCAAGCGAATCCGCGGCAAACATGGCGGCAATCGCTGCCACATCAGCCTTTTCGGCGAGGCGGATCTCGACAGGTTGGGCCAATAGCGTCAGCCTTCGGTCGGGTTCAGCGTCGCCACCGAAAACAGCACGCCGAACTGTTCGCACCAGACTACAGCCGAGCCCCACTGGTCAATATCGGTGCCGTCGGCAATGACATAGGTCTGGTCGCCCTTGTTGCCCTTGAGCGGGCCAAGCGAAATCCATTCACTGGCGGTGACATCTGCGGATTTCTTCGGATCCGGGTGTTTGACCAGCCAGACTTCCAGATCGGGGCCATTGGTGACTTCGAATTCGGTAAAGCGCAACACCGCGCCACCAGCGTCGGAAATCAGCACCTGCGCCTTGCCCGATCCGCGGTGGGCACCGTCAACGTCGCGGAACTCCCCGGCCCGCGCATGGTTAAGCGTAATGCCTGACGGCAATTGCTCATTGACCACCCGGTCGATGAGCAACGGCGAAAACAGATACCAGAACGCGCCGCCGGCAATGAAGCCAATGACAAACACCGGAATAGCGATCTGGAGAAACCTGTTCATGCGCACTTCCTTCTATCTACCTTGCCGATTTTACCTTGCTTGACTGCCCGCCAATACCTGTTTCCACGCAGGCGGTTTCGCGCACGGCGACAATACCCGGCCTACCGCCGAATCCCATAGTTTCTTGGTTGTCGTTGCCGGGCAAGCAGTTTTGCCATCATACTGCGAAATCTTGCAGGAACCGTCAGGAGCAGACGTTCATCACCGCCAGCCCCACACTTGCCGCCTTGTATTGCCTCTTGCTGGCTGCCCCGGCGGCCATCGCCCAGGACGGCCCGATCGGCATTGCTTTTTCCGAAGCACCGAAACGATCGTCAGGCGTATGCACAGGCCAGAACACCGAGGCGACCCTCAATTCCGCGCGCGCCAAATGCGTCGAGGGTGGCGCCATGGCCAGTGACTGCCTGCGGGTCAAATGGTGCTATCCGGCAGGCTGGTCGGCCGACCTGTTCGTGCAGCATCGGGAAGGCATTCACTGGCATGAATATCTGTGCGGCTGGAATTCGAAGGAGGCAGTGATGGCGGCGGTCACCGTCGCCTGTGACCGAGAGCGCCGTAATTTCCTTATCGAATGTTCGGCAGTGCAATTGTGGGATGACAAGGGCCGGGAACTCACACCAAACTGATCCGGCAAACTACACCGAAAGCCGGGAAACCGCGCCTTCGACGCGCGGCCCCCTATCCGGCGAGTGGTTTTTCGAGAATCAACGCCGGAATGCCGGACTGATCCTTGCCGCAATTGTCGGTGCGGCCAGCTTCGACCATGCCGTGGGCCCGGTAGAAGCCAATCGCCGGCTCGTTGCCCGGATCAACCTCCAGCGTAAGTTTTTGCGCGCCGGGAAAACAGCTTTCGATCTCGGCAAAAAGATCGCGGCCAATGCCAAATCCCTGACATTTGGGGCGGACATAGAGTTGGTGCAACGTGATGGTATTGCCGTCGGCAGACTTGCTGGCAAAGGCGACGCCGCCAATCATCTTGCCATCATCGGCTACCAGATACTCGCCATCCGGTCGCGAAAGCGCGGCCTTGACGGCGGCTTCGGAATGCCAATCGGCTATGATTTCCTCAACCTTGGCAGCGCCATAGAACAGCGCATAGGTCGCCCGCCAGGTTTCGGCCAGGACTTCACGGATGGCGGTCACATCCCGGGGCGACGCGGAGCGGACAAAAAACATGGGCAGTTTCCTCAGTTTGTCTCGGCTTGGCGCCGTGGCTGGCCAGACTGTCAGCGGTCGGTGACCAACGAACGGCGCCGGTGCATCTGGAAATCAATCATTGCTCAAGTGAGCGTACACCCGGCGGCAAATGGTGGGTAAACCCCGCCGTGACAAGGGTGTCAAACGCGATTCGTACCGCGGGCGGTAGCGGTTGGCTGGCTTGAAAGCCCTTTTTGGTATAGGCCGCCATCCGCCAAACGTCGCCGACCATTTCGGAAATCAATGCCTCGAGCGGATGATGCGCGCTCGGCTGCGCCGCCAGATCATGCGCGGGAGCGGCGATCATCGAGGTCACCTCAGGCCAATTGACAAGCAGCGTTGCGCTCACCCGACGTCTTGTTTGCGGCTTGGTCACCCAGATCACTTGTTGCGCATCTGGCAACAGGGCGCGGACAAAGCTGATGTTCTCGGCAATATTGGTGGATTTTGGCTCGAGGCTGATCACGCCGGCGGGGACACCGAGGGCGATGGCGCGATCAGCAAATGCGTGCGCTTCGGAACTCGCAAACATGCCGCGCGTCCAGTTGCCCATTGCACCGGCAAAGACAACGCGTGGCGCCAGACCGCTTAAGAAAAGCTCAGCGCAGCGATCCGCCACCCGCAGGTCGTAACTGCCCAGACCAATGATCGCATCAGCAGCCGCAAGCGGCGTCCCGGTGTCGTGGTAGTCCCAGAGAATCCGGGCTTTCTGCATCACCAGGACGTCGCTGATGGCCATTAGCTATCAGTCAGTCTTCGATGCCGAGCTTGGCCTTGACCAGATCCTGCACCGCTTTGGGGTTGGCCTTGCCGCCGGTCAGCTTCATCACCTGGCCGACGAACCAGCCGGCCAGTGCCGGCTTGGCCGCGACCTTGGCCACCTGATCGGGGTTGGCGGCGATGATTTCGTCGACCGCCTTTTCGATGGCGCCGGTATCGGTGACCTGCTTCATGCCCCGGGCTTCGACGATGTCGGCCGGGTTGCCGCCTTCAGTGAAGACGATCTCGAACAGATCCTTGGCGATCTTGCCGGAGATGGTGCCGTCCTTGATCAGGTCGAGAATAGTTCCGAGCTGATCGGGAGAAACCGGAGTCTCTTCAATGCTTTTGCCGGCTTTGTTCAAGGCGCCCAGCAAGTCATTGATGACCCAGTTGGCGGCGGTCTTGCCGTCACGACCCGAAGCCAGCAATTCGTAATAATCGGCAATCGCCTTTTCCGAAACCAGGATCGAGGCGTCATAGACGCTCAGCCCCATGTCGGCGACAAGCCGGGCCTTCTTGTCATCGGGCAGTTCCGGCAGATCGGCCTTCAGCGCTTCGACAAAAGCATCATCGAACTCAAGCGGCAGCAGGTCGGGATCGGGGAAATAGCGGTAATCATGCGCGTCTTCCTTCGAGCGCATCGAGCGGGTTTCGCCCTTGGCCGGATCAAACAGACGCGTTTCCTGATCAATGGTGCCGCCATCCTCGATGATGGCGATCTGGCGACGGGCCTCATAGTCGATCGACTGGCCAACAAAGCGAGATCGAGTTGACGTTCTTGATCTCGCAGCGGGTGCCGAACTCGCCACCGGGCTTGCGGACGGATACGTTGACGTCGGCGCGCATCGAGCCTTCATCCATGTTGCCGTCGCAGGTCCCGAGATAGCGCAGGATCGAGCGCAGCTTGGTGACATAGGCTTTGGCCTCGTCGGCCGAACGCATGTCGGGCTTGGAGACGATTTCCATCAGCGCCACGCCGGAGCGGTTGAGATCGACATAAGACATGGTCGGATGCTGGTCGTGCATCGACTTGCCTGCATCCTGCTCCAGGTGCAGCCGTTCGATGCCAATCTCGATATCCTCGAAATTGCCCTTACGATCGGGACCCACGGAAATGATGATAGTGCCCTCGCCGACGATCGGGTCCTTGAACTGCGAAATCTGGTAGCCCTGCGGCAGGTCGGGATAGAAATAATTCTTGCGGTCGAATACCGAGCGGTTGTTGATCTGGGCCTTGAGCCCCAGCCCGGTGCGCACGGCCTGGGCCACGCATTCCTGGTTGATCACCGGCAGCATGCCGGGCATGGCCGCGTCGACCAGGCTGACATTGGAATTGGCGGCATTGCCGAAATGGGTCGAAGCGCCCGAGAACAATTTCGAGTTGCTGGTCACCTGGGCGTGGACCTCGAGACCGATGATGATCTCCCAGTCGCCGGTCGCGCCGGGAATCAGTCGTTTCGGATCGGGAGTGCGGGTATCGACGAGGCTCATGGCATGCTCATTTTTTGGGAACGTTCAGCGTCCTGTCCGGTAGAGCAAAGCAGGCCAGACTGCAAGGCTTTCGGCACATTACGACGCTTCTTGCCCCGCACAGCTATCTGCAAATTGTTTGACCAGGATCAAGGCAGACAGCGGGATTGGGTGCAAAACTTACTTTGAATTAACGGAGGAATAGCCGATGAGCGTTCTCGATATTTTCAGCCGACTGACCCAGCAAGCCGACCTGATGGACGCAATGATGGACAAGCTCGGCGTCGCTGACGAGATGCGCAGCATGCCCGATCATGCCGCAGTTTTGCGCCGGGCGGCCAATCGTTGCCTGACCTGTGATCGACCCGACAGTTGCCAGGAATGGCTGGGCCATGAAACCAACCCCGACGAAGCGCCGGGATTCTGTAAAAATCATGACCTGTTTGACCGGGTCCTGGATCAGATGGCCGTCGAAACGGCGCCAACCGCATGAATTCACGTACCCTCTAGGCGAAGTGATCTTTGCCCAACTCGGAAACCCGGAACGCACTCTTGCTTCCGGGTCTTTTTTTGCGCACGATCGGGCAGTTTCAGATGCCGTAGAGCCCGTCTTCGTCCAGGTCTTCGGAGGTGGCGCCAAGATCGAAATCCTTGATCATCTCGACCTTGTCGACATCCTCGTCGAGTACGTCCGAATAGGTGACAAGATAGGCCTTCACGCGGTAGCCGAGCCGCTTGTAGAGCCGGATTGCACCGGCGTTGCGAGCATGGGTTTCAAGTCGGGCTGCGGGATAGCCGCGCTGTTTGATTTGCCCCTCGATGACCTCAAGCAGGCCGGTGCCGAGGCCTCTTCCCTGAAATGCCGGATCCACCCAGAGATCGGTAATGAAGTCATCGGCCTTTTCGCAAGAGCCCCACCCGGCGAGATCGCCGTTCCATTCGGCGACAAGGATGTCGGGCCAGAAGCGCGTGCAGAAATCGTAATAGGCGGCCTCGGCGTTGTCGCGCAGCCTGTCGGCGTCCTCGCCCCAGGCGCCGACCGCGGCCTCCCATGCCGCCAGACCGATGCGGGCGAGATGCTGGGCGTCGGCGGAATTGGCCGGCCTTATAGCAAGCATGCGGTCTCTGCTCCCTGAGTTGCAGGCCGTTACCTCTCAACCGGCCCTGATTGCCACTGTCGCCGGTAACGGATCCGTCATCAAGCCCCCTAAGGCGCCATACAACGCTTCAGGTCTGCCACTGCCATGGCAGCGCATGATGGAATATCAATCCGGATTCTCAGGTGTCGGCGAATGTGTCGCGACGGCGAGCCGGGTCAGATTCGTTCGGAATGACCCTGGTTGCGGCTGGCGGCGGGAGAAAAACCGGTCTCGCGCTTGAACACCCGCGAGAACGCCGATTCGGAGGCGTAACCCGCGAGCGCCGCGGCATCGGCGACGCTTGCCTGATGCTCGACCAGCGCTTGACGGGCAATCTGCATTCGCCAGGACGTCATGTAGTGCAGCGGCGTCACCCCGAACTTACCGGTGAAAGCAACGGCAAATGTGGTGCGCGACATGCCTGCTTCGCGTGCCAGCGCGTCAATGCTCCAGTTGCGCTGGGGATTGCGGTGGAACGCTTGCAGCGCGCGGGCCAGCCTGCGGTCGGCGAATCCCGAAAGCGAATGGGCGTCGCCCTCGCTGCGTTCGATATAGGCCCGGATCGCCTGGGCGAAAATCGCCTCCGACATTTTCAGCGCGATCAAGTCGCCACCGAGCCGCGAGCCACCGGCCTCGGCACCGATCACCCTGAGCGTGGCGTCAAGCCAGGCGCCTGCCGCCTCGCCGTAATTAGGGATATGCAGGATCGGCGGCAAACGATCATAGATCATGTGGCGGACACCGGGCGCCAGGGAAAAATGCCCGCAAATCAACTGAATGTCGCGCTTGCCGCCATCGCCGCCCCAGACCAGCACTCCGTCACCGTTGAATCCCGAGCGCTCGATCACCTGTTCCAGCTCGATCGCATCGGGCGGCACTGTGATCGGGCAATGCAGCACATGCTGGGCGCCATGCGGGATGATCGCCAGGTCACCCTGGGCCAGCATCAAGGTGTCACCGGTCGATGGCAAATAGATCAGGCAATCGCCGCGGTGGGCGTAGTGAAACCGGGCTACGTTGTTAAAGGCCGGCACCCGCACCCCCCAGGGTTCGGAAAAACTCGAGCGGAAATAGAGCGTCCCCTTGAGGGAAAGCCGGGTGAGGATATCACTGAGCAGGTCAAGCATGCTGACATAATGCGCCAAACCTCGGAAATGTCCACACTGCGGAACGATCGGACAGAATTATCGGCGTATCCGGCATTCACCCGTACTGATTCTCTTGCGATCAATGGGGTCTCGAAACCAACCGGAGTACCCCCGATGAGACACTCGATTCTTTCCCTTGCGCTCGTACCGATGCTGTTTACGGCCCCTGCCATCGCCGCCGACGCCATGAATGACCTGCAGATCGCCCACACCGCCTACACCGCCGGTGACATCGATATCCGTTATGCCCATCTGGCGCTGGCACTGTCGGATAATGCTGACGTGCGCGATTTTGCCACTACCATGGTGCGCGACCACGCAGCCGTCAACGACGCCGCCATCGCGCTGGTTACCGAGCTCAAGGTCACGCCCGAAGACAATGCGCTGAGCCAGGCGCTGGTCAAGGGTGCCGCCGACAAGCGGGCCGAACTGATGTCGCTTGAAGGCGAAGCTTTCGATTGCGCCTATGCAACCAACGAGCTGGCCTACCACCAGGTCGTCAACAAGACGATTGCCGAGAGCTTCCTGCCCGCCGTCACGGTGGCACCGCTGAAGGACCTGCTCGAGGATGCGCTGGCCACCTTTACCCAGCATGAAGGCCATGCCGAGCACATGGTTGCGCAACTGGGCTGCGCCTCATGAGCAGCATAACCCGTCGGCAATTCGGTGGCGTACTCGCCGCCGGATGCGCCGGGCTGCTCTTGGGCGCCCGTGAAGGTCGCGCCGCCACCACCCACCAGATCGAGATCAAGAGCTTTCACTTCAAGCCCGAAAGGCTGGTGATCAAGGCCGGAGACACGGTGGAATGGGTCAATCACGACATCGCCCCGCATACCGCGACGGCCGATGACAAGAGCTGGGACACGAAGACGCTGCGCAAGAACAAGAGCGGCAGCATCACCTTCGCGGACGCAGGCACGCAGACCTACTACTGCAAATTCCATCGCAAGATGGTCGGGGAAATCATCATCGAATGATCCCCGCGCAATGTCGCCCCGGTTTCCCGCCACGACAAATGGGCGACAAGCCCGCCGCACATACTCGCTTGCGGCGGGCGTTTTGCTGTCTTGTTACAACCGCATTTACCGGCCTGCTACCACCAGCGCTTGGGCTCGAAGCGGCCGGCGGCCTGCTCGATCACGTGAGCGGTCCTGAACAGGGTTTCCTCGTCGAACGGGCGACCAATCAACTGCAGGCCGAGCGGCAGCCCCTTGGGATCGAGGCCGGCGGGCACGGCGATACCGGGAAGGCCCGCCATGTTGACGGTAACGGTGAAGATGTCGTTGAGATACATCTTGACCGGATCACTGGCGAGGTTCTCATCCCCCACGGCAAAAGCCGAGGACGGAGTGGCGGGCGTCAGAATGGCGTCGACACCGGCGTCAAAGGCCAGTTCGAAATCGCGCTTGATCAGCGTACGGACCTTCTGCGCGCGCAGGTAATAGGCGTCGTAGTAGCCGGCCGAAAGCACGTAGGTGCCGATCATGATGCGGCGCTTGACCTCCTGGCCGAAACCGGCGGCGCGGGTCTTTTCATACATCTCGGCAATGTCCTTGCCGGGCACGCGCAGGCCGTAGCGGACACCGTCGTAGCGGGCGAGATTCGACGAGGCTTCGGCAGGTGCGACGATGTAATAGGCGGGCAGCGCGTATTTGGTGTGCGGTAGTTCGATGTCGACGATCTCGGCGCCGGCGTCCTTGAGCCATGCGATGCCCTGCTGCCAAACGGCGTCGATCTCTTCGGGCATGCCATCCATGCGGTATTCGCGCGGGATGCCGATCTTCAAACCCTTGACCGAGCCGCCGAGTGCTGCTTCGTAATCGGGCACAGGCAGGTCGACCGAGGTGGTGTCCTTTGCGTCCGCCGAGGCCATCGATTTAAGCATGATCGCCGCATCACGGACATCGCGGGCAATCGGACCGGCCTGATCGAGCGAGGAGGCAAAGGCAGCGATGCCCCAGCGCGAGCAGCGACCATAGGTGGGCTTGATGCCGACGGTGCCGGTAAACGCCGCGGGCTGGCGGATCGAGCCACCGGTGTCGGTGGCGGTAGCACCGGCGCACAGCAGCGCTGCAACCGCTGCGGCTGAGCCGCCCGACGAGCCGCCCGGCACCAGATTGGCGTTCGAGCCCTCCGCGCGCCAGGGGTTAATCACCGGGCCGTAATAGGAGCTTTCATTGGACGAGCCCATCGCGAACTCATCCATGTTGAGCTTGCCGAGCATGACCGCGCCGTCGGCCCACAGATTGGCGGTAACGGTGGATTCATAGCGCGGCTCAAATCCGTCGAGCACGTGGCTGCAGGCCTGGGTGTGCACGCCTTCGGTAGCATAAAGATCCTTGATGCCGAGCGGAATGCCTTCAAGCGCGCCAGTGGCGCCGCTGGCGCGGCGGACATCGGAGGCCTTGGCCATGTCACGGGCCTTGTCGGCGGTGACCTTCACATAGGCATTGATTGCCGGATTGGCGGCCTCGATGGCGGCCAGATAGGCATCGGTCAACTCGAGGCTGGAAAAACCGCCCTTGCCCATTTCGTCACGGGCTTCGGCGATGGTCAGACGGGTCAGGTCGGTCATGCGGACAACTTCTTTTCAAAGAACCGGGAATAGCCGGAATCAGAATTATCGAACACGGCACCACGCTCGGCGAAGCCATGATTTTCAAACAGCCGGACGGCGGCGCTGCTGCAGAGTGCGATTGATGCAGCCATGATGTTACTCGACCACCTTCGGCACCATGAAGAAATTGTCGGTGGTTTCGGGCGCGTTGGCGACGATATCATCGGCCTTGGAGCCATCGGTGACGACATCCTCGCGCTTCTTCATCGCCATCGGCATCACCGAGGTCATCGGCTCGACGCCATCGACGTCAACTTCCGAAAGCTGCTCGACAAAGCCGAGGATGACATTGAGTTCGCCTTCCATGCGGCTGGCTTCCTCGTCTGTCACGGCGATACGGGCCAGGTGCGCGACACGTTTGACGGTGGCTAGATCTACGGACATCGGGTCCTCATCGGGTGGTGTGAACTGTTGGCCCCGCTATAGCGGGGGGCGGCGGGACGCGCAACTGCGGGCCGGGGTTTTGTCGCAGCAAACCCGGTCATGGCCGCGCGCGAGCCAAGCTCACTTGGTCGCGGTAACATGGAGCCAATCCGTTGGCATCTGGTCATAGCCTCCACCGATTTCGGCGGAGATTTCCACTTCCGCCCAACCTGCAGCCATGTACCATTCGCGCAACGAACGCTCTGACGGGTAATTGTAGTACCGGTCAAATCGGTCGCGGCCTTCGGTTTCACCCGCTTTGAAGCTTGCGTAAAATAGCCCGCCGTCCTTCAAGGCAGTTCGAATTTTCGCAAGAACGCCGGGCAGATCTGCTCTGGGGACATGCAAAAGACAGGCATGTGCCCATATTCCATCATAGGCCCCCTCCTCGTTCATATCGGCAAAAAGCAGGTTGGCAACCGGAATTCCAAGACGCTTTTCGGCCGCCCGCGCGATTTCAAAGGTACCGTCCGTGGGGCGCACGTCGAACCCTCTGGAGATCATGAATTCACTGTCCTGCCCGGCGCCGCATCCCAGTTCGAGAATGACGGACCCAACTGGCAGCGCAGACAGGAATGCCTCGATATATGTCAGATTCGGCTTCAAACACCGTGATGTATAGGCGATCGCTTCCTGGCCATAAAACTTGAGTGTCCTGTCGTCCTGGGCCACTTTTTATTCTCATTTCCAGTTTGTCAGCGAACGGGCATTGGGACTGATGCCCGTGTATTTTCGCCCAGTGTGCTCCGGTCTCACGGTCAGACCTCGATGCTGCCGCCGGATTTCGGCACGGCCACGCTGGCGGCGTCGTCTTCCATTGCTTGCAAAAACGCGTCGGCTGACTGGTCGAGAATCGGAAACGAGCCGTAATGGCATGGCAAGACCTTGGCAAAGGAGAAAAACCGGCGGCAGGCCAGTGCCGCCACCGCGCCGCCCATGGTGAAACGGTCGCCGATCGGCACGATGCCGATTTCCGGACGATGCAGTTCGTTGATCAGCGCCATGTCGGAAAAAATGTCGGTGTCGCCCATATGCAGCAGCGACGGTTCATCATCAAAATGCAACATCAAGCCGTTGGCGTTGCCGAGCGAGTGCGACACGCCATCGGAGGTGATCTGGGCGGAGGAATGCAGCGCATTGACGAAGGTGGCGGAGAAACTGCCGAGCGGAACGGTGCCACCGGTATTGCCCGCTTCGATCTTCTCAAGCCCGTGATGATGGCCAATCCATGCCGCCAGATCGGCGTTTGCGAGAATGGTGGCACCGGTCTGCTTGGCAATCTCGGCGGCGTCGCCTACGTGATCGCCATGGCCATGGGTAAGCAGGATGTGGGTTACACCCTTGAGCGCGTCTTTCCTGTCATTGCCTTCAAAGCCCGGATTGCCAGTCAAAAACGGATCGATCAGGATCGTCGCCTTGGCGGTTTCAAGCCGGAATGCCGAATGGCCGAGCCAGGTGATCTTCATTGGATATCTCCTCGTATTTGTCGGTTTTGTCCGTTAAACCGGATTTTTCCATACCTAACGCGGCATCGCCGCTGGCGCAAAGGCAGAGTGCAGGAAATGGCAGCAATCGAAATAGAGGAGCTGGCCGGTCGCATTCTGCCAGGTCAGACCATTGCCGGGATCGATCTGGGGACGGTGACCATCGGACTGGCGGTCTCGGATCTGTCGCTCAGGTTGGCGTCGCCGCGACCAATGATCAAGCGCAAGAAATTCACGCTTGATGCCGTGGTGATGCTGGCGTCGTTTGAACGCGACCGGGTTGGTGCTGCCGTGATCGGCCTGCCGGTCAATATGGACGGCAGCGAAGGTCCGCGGGCGCAGGCCACCCGTGCATTCGTGCGCAGCATGGCGGAAAAATCCGACCTGCCCTTCGTGTTCTGGGACGAGCGATTGTCGACGGTGGCTGCCGAACGGGCGCTGATCGAGATGGATGTGTCGCGCAAGAAGCGCAAGGAGCGGATTGATTCGGCCGCCGCCAGCTTCATCCTGCAGGGCGCACTCGACCGGTTGACCGGCTTGCGCGCTGCGGCTCGGGCCCAGTCAGGGGATGTTTGAGAAATTGGCCTCGGGAACGGTCTCACTCTCGCGCGCTTTCTGCTCACCTTGATCCCACCCGAAAAAGCGCTGAACAGCCGACCAGATCTGCTTGCGCCGGCGCTTGATCACGATGAATCCGAGCACCAGGAAAGTATCGAAGACAATCGCCTTGAGCACCAGCGGCGGGATCGATTCGGGCGGGATACCGAGAAGATTGCCGTAGATCACGAACACCAGGTCGTGCAGATCACGGGTGAGAATCCGAAACCCGAAATTGAGATCGTAATAGGATAGCCCGTACCAGCCGCCGAGCAGCACGATGGGGGCGGCCCAGAGGATGAGGAACACCTTCATGTCATCTGCTCCCGGCGTGAAAGCTGGGCCAGCTGGGCGCTGAAGGCAGCATGGCTGGCGGCATGATCGGCGATAACGTCATCCAGAACGGCAGTCTCGTCACATTCGGGGGCGCTGACGACAGGCACTGAGGTAAGTGACAGCACGATCAGCAGCAGCCCGCCAAGTGCCGCGGTTTCAAGCAGCAACAAGGCACCTGCCTGACCGCCGGCAAAACCGACGATCACGGTAACCGCGGCCGCCGCCGCCGCGCACATCGCCGCCCCTTCGGCCAGCGGCCGGGCGTCGCGTTGCTCGGCTTCTTCGCCGAGTACGCGGAACATCGCGGCAAACAGGACCAGGCCGGCAGCGGCAAGATTGAGGCCACCGAGAAGGCCGAACACCACGCTTTGGGTGGTCTGATGGAAGCCAATGGCTTTCATCGCCAGCAGCAGAGAATCGATCAATCCGGTGTTGGCAAACAGTTTCAGCCCTGCCAGATGCACCCCGCCCTGCGGCGCATAGGTGACCACCAGCGCCAGCAACGACAGGAAGCAGACCCAGAAAATCATCATGGCGGCATAAAACAGGCGGCTCGGTGTCATAGCAGGTCCGTCACCTCTCACTGGAGACATATCATTCAACTCCAACCATGAACGCCGGGTTCCCCGGGCGCAATGTAAACCATTTGTTAAGGTTAACGGACGGCATTGCCCTGTGGAGACAGCCCGCTTATGACGTGCCCCTTCTTCAAATGGCACAGATCATGATTCCGATATTCGAAAGCATCCTGCCGATATTCCTGATCGTGCTGCTCGGCGTGGCGCTCAAACGCACGCCCTTCATCGATCAAAGCGTCTGGCCGGGTCTGGAAACACTCGGCTATTACGTGCTGTTTCCGGCGCTTTTGTTCCTGACGCTGGCGCAGGCCGATTACAGCAGCTTCGAATTGGGCACGATGGCGATGGTCTCGCTCATCGCGGTCATGGTGATGATTGCGTTGTTGCTGGCGATCTATCCCCTCGCCCGGGCCCACGGCATCTCGGATGCCAGCTACAGTTCGGTGTTCCAGACCTCGTCACGCTGGAACGGGTTCATCGCGCTGGCGATTGCCGAGAAGCTGGCGGGCGTCGAAGGACTGGCGCTGGTCGCGCTGGTCATGGCGGTGATCGTCATCCCGCTCAACCTGATCAACGTGGCGATGCTGGTGTGGTTCGGGACCGGCGCCCGCAGCTTCGGTTCGCTGGCCCGGCGGATCATCGGCAATCCGCTGATTCTCGGCTGTCTCGGGGGGATCCTGTTTGGCGCGCTACCTTTTGGAATCTACCCGCCGATGGAACAGGCCATCGACCTTGTCGCCCGGTCGGCGCTGGGGCTTGGCCTGGTCATGATCGGCGCCGGATTGACGGTCACCGACGCGTTGCGCCCGACCCCGGCACTGATAATGCCGGTGGTTCTCAAGTTGCTGGTATTTCCAGTGATCATGATCGGGCTGGCGCTCGGTTTCGGGCTCGGCGGCGAGACGCTGATCATCCTGGCGCTGTGCGCAGCGGTTCCAACGGCGATGAACGGCTTTGTACTGGCGCGACAGATGGGGGGTGACGCATCGCTCTACGCGGCGGTCGCAATGCTGCAGACCATCGCCTCGTTCCTGACGATTCCTGCCGTTCTATGGGCCGCCGGCCAGTTGGCCGGATAAATTCAGCTCGCCGGCGGATACAGCATGTCGACGATCTGGCGCGCATCAAATCGGGCGTCAAGCATGCCATAGGTCGAGCGCCAGGCGCCGCCCAACCGGGTTTCGACAAAGGCTTCGGCAACATGGCCGGCGCCAAGACGGGTGAGCTCGGCGGCAGCAGCAGCCAACGCAAGTTGCTCGGTCAGCATCCGGCTTGCGCCCTCGTCGCGTTCGGCAACCGCCATGCAGGCCCTGAGCACGTCGACCGTGCGGGGGCCGGCTGCGCCAAGATCGTCGTTGATGCTTTGCAGCGCCACATCGCAAAGTTCGCGGCCGCGAGTCAGAACCCTGAGCACATCGAGCGCCATGACATTGCCCGAGCCTTCCCAGATCGCGTTGACCGGCGCTTCGCGGTAATGACGCGCAGCGGCACGCTCCTCGACATAGCCGTTGCCGCCCATGCACTCCATCACCTCATAGATGATAGATGGCGCGATCTTGCAGACCCAGTACTTGATCACCGGCGTCATCAACCGGGCAATGGCGGCTTCGGCTGGCTTGTCGCGGGCGTTATCAAAGGAGCGGGCAAGCCGCAGCGACAGCGCCGTGGCGGCGGCGACATCGAGCGCCAGATCTGCCAGAACCCGGATCATCAGCGGCTGATCGATCAGCAACTCGCCAAACACCCGGCGGTGGCGGCAGTGATGCACCGCCTCGGCGAGGCTCGCGCGCATCATGCCGGCGGAAGCAAGCGCGCAATCGAGCCTGGTCAGGGTGACCATGTCGAGAATGGTGCGGATGCCGTCGCCTTCGCCGCCGAGCAGGAACCCGTAGGTGTCAGAAAACTCGACTTCCGAAGAGGCGTTCGAGCGGTTACCGAGCTTGTCCTTGAGCCGTTGCAGCCGCAGGCCGTTGAGGTTGCCGTCTTCGAGAATGCGCGGCACCAGAAAACAGCTCAGCGCATCGCCGGTCTTGGCCAGCATCACGAATGCGTCCGACATCGGCGCTGACATGAACCATTTGTGGCCTTCGAGCCGATAGACGCCCTCGCCGGCGCGTACGGCTACACTTTCATTGGCGCGGACATCGGTGCCGCCCTGCTTTTCGGTCATGCCCATGCCGATGGTGACCCCGGATTTCTGCATCGCCGGGCGGTTGCTGGAATCATAACGGCGCGAGACCACCAGCGGCGCCCAGCTTTTTTCAATGCGCGGCGAGGCCATGATGGCGGCGATGGAGGCGTTGGTCATGGTCAGCGGGCAGAGGTGGCCGCATTCCATCCCGGCGGTAAGATAGAAGCGGATGGCGCGGGCCTGGTGGGCAAAGCCTGCTTCCTCGCGCTTTCCCTCCCAGACCGAGCCCTGCAGTCCGATCGAGACGCCACGGCGCATCAGCGCATGCCAGCTGGGATGGAAATCCACCTGGTCGATGCGGTTGCCGAATCCGTCATGGGTTCTCAATTCCGGCACCGCGCGATTGGCGATGCGGGCGAGATCCTGGGCTTCAGCAGAGGCCACGAACTTGCCGGTGGTCTCGAAATCGTCGCGCAGCGCACGCGGCATGTCGCTGGCGATATCCTTGAGCAAGGGATCGGAACGAAACGCGTTGTGCCCCGAAAACAGCGGGCTCTGATTGTCGGCCTGGTGGCCTGAAGGTTGGGTCGGGCTCATCGCACCTCGCTTACAGGGATTCGTTACGTATTGCATGGGGACATCAGCGTTTTCCGCCAGCGCATCCTTGCCCCCGTGCGAGAACCTTTCTATGAACACTGCAAATTCTAGATCACAGGACACCCGATGTCATTTCCGCACCGTCACCTGCTGGGTATCATGCAGCTCTCGGAGCAGGACATCCATTATTTGCTCGACCGCTCGGACGAGGCCGTCAAACTTTCGCGACAACGCGAAAAAAGACCTCGACCCTGCGCGGGCTGACCCAGATCAACCTGTTTTTCGAAAACTCGACGCGGACCCAGGCTTCGTTCGAACTCGCCGGCAAACGGCTGGGTGCGGACGTGATGAACATGTCGGTGGCCAATTCCAGTGTCAAGAAGGGCGAAACACTGGTCGATACGGCGATGACGCTCAACGCCATGCGGCCCGACGTGCTGGTGGTGCGTCATTCCTCGGCCGGCGCCGTGGCGCTGCTTGCGCAAAAGGTCGGCTGCCCGGTGATCAATGCCGGTGACGGCGCCCATGAGCACCCGACCCAGGCGCTTCTGGACGCGCTGACCATTCGCCGCGCCAAGGGCAAGGTCGGGCGGTTGATCGTTGCCATCTGCGGCGACGTGCTGCATTCGCGCGTTGCCCGCTCCAACATCCTGTTACTCAATGCAATGGGCGCGCGGGTGCGGGTGATCGCCCCTTCGACGCTGCTGCCCGCCGGTATCGCCGACATGGGCGTCGAAGTATTCCACCGGATGGAAGACGGGCTCAAGGACGCCGATGTGGTGATGATGCTGCGGCTGCAGCGCGAGCGCATGGCCGGTTCCTTCGTGCCATCGGTGCGCGAGTATTTCCGCTATTTCGGGCTTGATGCCGAAAAACTGAAACTGGCCAGAGAAGACGCGCTGGTGATGCATCCCGGCCCGATGAATCGCGGTGTCGAGATCGCCTCCGACATTGCCGACGGGCCGCAAAGCGTGATCGAGCAACAGGTCGAGATGGGCGTGGCGGTGCGCATGGCAGTGATGGAAACACTGATGCTCGAAGGGGAGTTGGCGCGATGAAGCCGCGGGTACTCGCCAATGTGCGGATCATCGATCCGTCAACGCAGATGGACGAAACCGGCGATATCGTCATCATCGACGGCAGGATTGCCGCCATTGGCGCTGCGGCGACAGGTTTTGCGGTGCCAGCCGGCACCGAGATCGAGGATTGTTCCGGGCTGATTGCGGTTCCCGGCCTGGTCGACGCCTGCGTGCATATCGGCGAACCCGGTGCCGAGCACCGCGAGACCATTGCCTCGGCAAGCCGCGCGGCAGCCTGCGGCGGCGTCACATCTATCGTCATGATGCCGGATACCGATCCGGTAATCGACGATGTGGCGCTGGTGGATTACGTGCAAAGACTGGCGCGCGACGAAGCCGTTATCCGGGTCTATCCGGCCGCGGCCCTGACCAAGGGGCTCAGGGGCGAGGAGATGACCGAATTCGGCCTGTTGCTGGAAGCCGGCGCTGTGATGCTCAGCAATGGCCGGCACACTGTCGACAATCCAGCAGTGATGCGCCGGGCGATGACCTATGCGCGCGATTTCGGCGCCGTGGTGGCCGTCGCCACCCAGGACCGGCAACTGATCGCCACCGGGGTTATGAACGAGGGCCTGTTTGCCAATTGGCTGGGCCTGCCGGGAATTCCGCGCGAAGCCGAGATCATTCCGCTCGAGCGCGATCTGCGGCTGGCAGCGCTGACGAAGGCGCGTTACCACGCGATGAGCATCTCGGTACCTGAATCCGCAGACGTGATCCGCGCCGCCAAGGCGCGCGGGATGCCGGTCACCGCAGGAATTTCCATCAACCACCTGACCCTCAACGAGACCGATATCGGCGAATACCGCACCTTCTTCCGGCTATCGCCGCCGCTCAGGACCGAAGACGACCGCCGCGCCATGGTAACCGCGATTGCCGACGAGACCATCGACATCATCGTCTCGGCGCATGACCCGCAGGATGTCGACACCAAGCGGCTGCCATTTGCCGATGCAGAGAACGGCGCGATCGGGCTGGAAACACTGCTGGCGGCAGCGCTCAGGCTTTACCATTCCGGCGACGTTTCGCTGATGCGGCTGATTGATGCGCTGTCGACCCGTCCGGCGCAGATCCTCGGTCTCGACGCCGGGACGCTGAAGGTGGGCGCGCGCGCCGACATCGCCCTGATCGACCCTGAATACCCATGGGTGCTGAGCAAGGACGAGATCGTTTCCAGGTCCAAGAACAGTGCCTTTGAGGATGCCCGGTTCACCGGCAAGGTGTTGCAAACACTGGTTGCAGGTGCCACAGTTCACAGTGCCTGATCCACGCCCGTACGGCGGCAGATTGCGCAGCAACGCAGGAGACATCGCACCGTGCCTGAACTGGTCAGTTGGTCCCTTCCCGCTTCGGTGATGCTCGGCTCGTTGCTGTTTGGCTATCTCTGCGGCTCGATCCCGTTTGGCCTGATATTGACCCGCATGGCCGGACTTGGCGACGTGCGCAAGATCGGCTCGGGCAATATCGGCGCCACCAATGTTCTGCGCACCGGCAACAAGAAGCTGGCAGCCGCGACCCTGATTGCCGATATGCTCAAGGGCACGGTGGCGGTTGTCGTCGCCCGCGAGGCAATCGGGCTGGAGGCGGCGCTGATTGCCGGCCTCGGCGCGTTCTTGGGGCACCTCTATCCGGTCTGGCTGAAATTCAAGGGCGGCAAGGGCGTGGCCACCTATATCGGCGTGCTGCTCGGGCTGGCACCGATGGTGGTAATTGTGTTCGCAGTTATCTGGCTCGGCATGGCAAAGCTGTTTCGCTATTCCTCGCTGGCCGCGCTTGCAGCGGCGGTGGCGGTGCCGATTGCACTTTATCTTTATGGGAGGCCGGACATCGGCTCTCTGTTCGTGGTGATGTCGCTCATCACCATCCTGAAGCACCACGCAAACATCCGCCGGCTGCTGGCAGGAACCGAAAGCCGGATCGGGGACAAGGGCTGATGCCTGCGGGCGGCGAAGGACGACGCGGTGTCGTCCTCTCCGACCGCCAACGGCTCTCCTGGCTGCGGCTGATCCGCTCCGACAATGTCGGCCCGGCGACCTTTCGTGACCTGATCAATCATTTCGGTTCTGCCGAGCGCGAACTGGCGGCGATACAGCGCTTCGGCGCGCAATTCATCGGCATCGGCGAGCCCGACTACCCACCCGCACTCAGGCGCATCGACGGCGCACCACCGCTGATTTCGGCCATCGGCGATTTGACGTTAGCAACGCAGACAAGCGTCGGCATCGTCGGCGCCCGCAATGCCTCGGTGTCGGGCGCGAAGATGGCGGCTCGAATGGCGCGCGAACTGGGAGTTGCGGGCTACGTGATCGTCTCAGGAATGGCCCGCGGCATCGACGCTGCCGCCCATCGTGCCAGCCTGGATCAGGGCACAATCGCCGCCATGGCCGGTGGGCTGGACCAGCCCTACCCGCCCGAAAACTTGGACCTGTATAACGAGATCTGTTCGGGCAAGGGGCTGGCTCTGAGCGAGATGCCGATGGGCTGGGAGCCACGGGCGCGGGATTTCCCGCGCCGCAACCGGCTGATTGCCGGCATCGGCCTGGGGCTGGTGGTGATCGAAGCGGCGCAGCGCTCCGGCTCGTTGATCACGGCACGGCGGGCGGCGGATTTTGGCCGACTGGTGTTTGCCGTTCCCGGCTCTCCGCTGGACCCACGCGCGGCGGGCACCAACGGTCTGCTCAAGGACGGGGCAATCGTGACCACCGAAAGCCGCGACGTGATTGATGCGCTGGCACCGTCGAGTCAGCTGTTTTCACGCGATGACCCGAACCTGGAAGAACCGGGTGATGACGGCGCCCTGCCGTTCTCAGAACCTGCGGAAAACGACCGGGCGCGGATCATCGAGGCGCTGGGCCCCTCGCCCGCGGAAATCGACGACATCATCGCCCATACCGGCGTCGATCCGGCGACAGTCTATCTGGTATTGCTGGAACTGGATCTTGCCGGCCGGCTGCATCGCCACCCCGGCGGCATGGTATCGCTAGCGTTCGACGGCCCGTAAAGGTCGCTGCCCAGCCAGCACGTCGCCAGCCTCAATGTAGGCCATCTCGATCAAATAGCACAGCATATCGGCATTTTCACTGTCGGCCACGGTGCGCAACTCCGATAGCATCTGCATTATATAGGTGATGCTCTGCTCCGTCCGGGCGCTCTGCAGTGAACCTGCTGTGGGGCGGACTGCCATGCTCGTTCCCTCTTCCTGAGCCGCGAATATATCTTCTGAAAGCCGCCAGACGGTGCTGAAACACAAGATAATCTAAATATCTTTAATTGCAATACGATTACTATCGCGCAAAGGTTGTATTAAGGTGTGAAATGTCCCCTTTTCAGAAGATGGACTTGACCGCGCCGCTTTCCCTGTACATTTCGTGGACCCAACCGATACGGCGCAAATTGCGCGGTACCGTGAAATTCAACGCCCGAGTGCGAGAAACTTATGAATGTAGTGGTAGTGGAATCGCCTGCGAAGGCAAAAACGATCAACAAATACCTGGGCAGCGGCTTCAAGGTGCTGGCCTCCTTCGGCCATGTACGGGATCTGCCGGCCAAGGATGGCTCGGTGCTGCCCGACGAAGATTTTGCCATGAAATGGGAGGTCGACACCGCCTCCAACAAGCGCCTCAAGGACATCACCGAGGCGCTCAAGGGTGCCGACTCGCTGATTCTGGCGACTGACCCCGACCGCGAGGGTGAGGCCATTTCCTGGCATGTGCTTGAGGTACTGACCAAGAAAAAGGCGCTCAAGGACAAGAAGGTCTCCCGCGTGGTGTTTAACGCCATCACCAAGAAATCCGTGCTCGACGCAATGGAAAATCCACGTGAGATCGACACGCCGCTGGTCGATGCCTATCTGGCGCGCCGCGCACTTGACTATCTGGTGGGCTTCAACCTGTCGCCGGTGCTGTGGCGCAAGTTGCCCGGCGCGCGTTCGGCAGGACGGGTGCAATCGGTGGCGCTGCGACTCGTCTGCGACCGGGAAAGCGAGATCGAACGGTTCATCTCCGAGGAATACTGGCAGATCTCCGCCGATCTGAAGACCCCGCGCGGCGATGGCTTCACCGCACGGCTGACCACGCTTAACGGCGAAAAAATCAACAAGATGTCGGTGACCAATGGCGATCTGGCCGGCAGCATCCGCGACATGCTCGACGGCGCATCCTTTATCGCCGACAGCGTTGAGGCCAAGCCGACCCGTCGCAACCCATCACCGCCATTCACCACCTCGACATTGCAACAGGCCGCCTCCTCCAAGCTGGGATTCAACGCATCACGCACCATGCAAGTGGCGCAGAAACTCTATGAAGGCATCGACATCGGCGGCGAGACGGTCGGTCTGATCACCTATATGCGTACTGACGGCGTGCAGATGGCGCCGGAAGCCATCGACGAGGCCCGGTTGGCGATCGCCGCGCGCTTTGGTGACCGTTACGTTCCTGAAAAGGCCCGGATTTACACGACCAAGGCAAAGAATGCCCAGGAAGCTCATGAGGCAATCCGCCCGACCGGCTTTGAGCGCGCGCCCGACGAAGTCAAACGCTATCTCGATGCAGATCAGCTCAAACTCTACGATCTGATCTGGAAGCGGGCGACCGCCAGCCAGATGGCGTCAGCAGAGATCGAACGGACCACGGTCGATATCACCGCTTCCAAGGACGGCAAGACCGCGGGCTTGCGCGCCACCGGCTCGGTTGTAAGGTTTGACGGCTTTATCGCCGCCTATACCGACGCCAAGGAAGATGGCGAACAATCCGACGGCGACGATGATGATGCCCGGCTGCCGGAGATCAATGCGCAGGAAGCGCTGGCCAAGGACAAGATCAACGCCACCCAGCATTTCACCGAACCTCCACCGCGCTTTTCCGAAGCCTCGCTGATCAAGAAGATGGAAGAACTCGGCATTGGCCGCCCTTCGACTTATGCCTCGACACTGTCAACGCTGCGCGATCGGGAATATGTGGCGATCGAGAACCGCAGGCTGACCCCGGAACCCAAGGGTCGCCTGGTCATCGCGTTCCTGGAGAACTTCTTCAACCGCTATGTCGAATTCGGCTTTACCGCCGATCTTGAAGAAAAGCTGGACCGGATCTCGGCGGGCGAACTGGCCTGGAAGGACGTGTTGCGCGAATTCTGGACGGAATTCCACCAGCATATTGACGACACCAAAGAACTTCGCGTCACCCAGGTGCTCGATGCACTCAACGAGGCGCTTGCACCGCTGGTCTTCCCTGTGCGCGAAGATGGCTCGAACCCGCGGATCTGCCCGACTTGCGGCACCGGCAACCTGTCGCTCAAGCTCGGCAAGTACGGCGCCTTTGTCGGCTGCTCGAACTATCCCGACTGCAGCTTCACCCGGCAACTGTCTTCGGAAGGCTCGGATACTGATGCGGCACTCTCCAACGAGCCAAAGGATCTGGGCATCGATCCGCATACCAGCGAGCCGATCACGCTGCGCACCGGACGGTTCGGTCCCTATGTCCAGCGTGGCGAGGGCAAGGAAGCCAAGCGCTCCAGCATTCCCAAGGGGTGGGATGTGGCAAGCATCGACCATGAAAAGGCCATGGCGCTGATCAACCTGCCGCGCGATATCGGCCAGCACCCCGAATCCGGCAAGATGATTTCGGCCGGCATCGGCCGCTATGGCCCGTTCGTGTTGCATGACGGCACTTACGCCAATCTCGAGACGGTGGAAGAAGTGTTCAGTATCGGGCTTAACCGGGCGGTCACAGTGATTGCCGAAAAGCTCGCCAAGGGTCCCGGTCGCGGCCGTGGCACACCGACCGCATTGAAGGCGCTGGGCGACCATCCAGACGGCGGCCCGATCACCGTACGCGATGGCAAGTACGGTCCTTATGTCAATTGGGGCAAGATCAACGCAACTCTGCCCAAGGATAAGGTCCCGGCTGATGTCACGGTCGAAGAAGCGCTGGAAATGATCGCCGCCAAGGCTGCGACTTCGGGCAAGAAGACCAAGGCCCCGGCCAAGAAGGCGGCAAAGCCCAAAGCCAAGGCCAAAACCACCAAGGCAAAACCGGCTAAGGCAAAAACCGCGACGGCGAAGAAGGACTGAGTTTGACCACCCCTCCGCGCACCACCGAATCCGGCAAGCCAGGCGGCGAAGACGACACAACGGCCCAAAAGCCGGTGGCGTTTCGACGTGGCGACATGCCCGACCGCGAGACGATCCTGCGGTTTTTGAGCGAGAACCCAGACCGCGCCACCAAGCGCGACATCGCCAAGGCGTTCGGGCTCAAGGGTGAGACCAGAACCGAGCTCAAGGATGTGCTGCGCGAACTTGAAGATGAAGGGCTGCTTGAACGCGACCGCAAGATGCTCAGGCGTCCGGGTACGCTTCCCGCCGTCACCGTGCTGGAAATCACCATGCGCGGTAGCGGCGGAGACCTGATCGCCCGTCCGGCCGAATGGCTGGAAGAGCACGGTGCTGCGCCGGTTGTCACCGTGCGCCAGAGCAATGCCGGACGTGATAGCGGTCGCGGCAAATCCCGCTCGCCGTCGACAGCCGCTGCGATTGGCGATCTTGTGCTGGCACGGATATTTGCGGCCCCGCATGGCAAGTCCACGGCTTATACCGCACGCATCATGAAAATTCTCGAGCGCCGCGGCGGCGCTGTTCTGGGCGTTTTCAAGGAAACACCGGGCGGTGGCGGACGGCTGATGCCGATCGAGCGGCGCGGCGAGGAATATCTGATCGATCAGGATGCCGCCGGCGAGGCCAAGGATGGCGATCTCGTCGAGGTCGAAACCCTTCGCGCCGGCCGCGTCGGGCTGCCGCGCGCGAAAGTGCTGACAGTGCTGGGCTCGGTCGAAAGCGAAAAGGCGATCTCGATGATCGCCATTCACGCCCACGGCATTCCGCATGTTTTTCCCGCAGAGGTGTTAAAGGCTGCGGATGAGGCCAAGCCGGCGCCGCTGTCGGGCCGCGAAGACTGGCGGCACATCCCGCTGATCACCATCGACCCCAGCGACGCCAAGGATCATGACGACGCGGTCTATGCCGAGCAGGACCCCTCGCCCGACAATCCCGGCGGCGTCATCGTTACCGTGGCGATTGCCGATGTCTCCTGGTATGTGCGCGCCGGCTCGGCGCTCGACCGAGAAGCGCTCAAACGCGGTAATTCGGCCTATTTCCCCGACCGGGTGGTGCCGATGCTGCCCGAACGGATCTCCAACGACCTTTGTTCGCTGCGCGAAAAGGAGGACCGGCCGGCGCTTGCGGTGCGGATGCGGTTTTCCAGTGAAGGCCGCAAGATCGGTCACAAATTCCACCGGGTGATGATCAAAAGTGCCGCCAAACTCTCCTACCAGCAGGCCCAGGCAGCGATCAACGGTAAACCGGACGATGCCAGCGGCCCGTTGCTCGAGCCTGTACTGAAGCCGCTGTGGGATGCCTACGCGGTGCTCAAGCGCGGACGCGAACGGCGCCAGCCGCTTGAACTCGACATGCCGGAACGCAAGATCCTGCTGGCACCGGAAGGCAAGGTCGACAAGGTTGTGGTGCCCGAACGTCTGGATGCGCACAAGCTGATCGAAGAGTGCATGATCCAGGCCAATGTGGCGGCTGCCGAAACGCTGGAGCAACGACGCCAGCCGCTGATCTTTCGGGTGCACGACCAGCCTTCGCTGGCCAAGCAGGAAGTCTTGCGCGAATTCCTGACCACCCTTGGGCTATCGCTGGCACGTGGGGCAGCGGTGAGGGCCAGTTCGTTCAACGGCATTCTCGCCCGCGCCTCGGGCGAACCCTATCAGATCATGGTCAACGAGATGGTTCTCAGGAGCCAGAGCCAGGCAATCTACTCGCCGGAGAACATCGGCCATTTCGGCCTCAACCTGATGAAATACACGCATTTCACCTCACCGATACGGCGTTATGCCGACCTGATCGTCCACCGCGCTCTGGTGGGGGCGCTGGGGCTTGGCGAGGGCGGCATCACTGCGGACGAGGAAGCGGCGCTGGAAACCATCGCCGCCGAGATCTCCACCACCGAACGCCGGGCCATGAAGGCCGAACGCGACACGGTCGACCGCCTTGTCGCACACCATCTGGCCAGCCGGATCGGCGAAGCTTTTGACGGGCGCATCTCCGGCGTGACAAAATCAGGTCTGTTTATCAGCCTGCCTCAATTTGGCGCAGATGGTTTCGTCCCGGTTTCGACCTTGCGGCTTGACTATTACCACTATGACGAGGCTCATCAGGCGTTGACCGGCGAGAAGACCGGTCTGGGTTACCGCCTTGGCGACAGTGTCGAGATCAAGGTGGTTGAAGTGATACCACTTGCCGGCTCGCTGCGATTCGAGATGCTCAGCGAAGGCCAGAAGATGCCGACCGGCACGCGCTCGTTTCACAAATCCGGACGTGCCCGGCGCGGTGGACCCAAAAAACCCGGCACGAGACCGCCACGTGGTCGCCGTTGACGGAATTGCCACGATTGGCGGCGTGAAGACGCGTCCGCTTTAAAAAGGAGATGAACATTGCTCGAATTTGGCGCCCCCACCACCGAGAGTGTTTCCGAAGATGAGCCGCGTAACACCTGGCTTTCCATCAAGCGCGGCCTGCTCGGGCGTTGCCCGCATTGCGGCGAAGGCAAGTTGTTCAGGGCCTATCTCAAGCCGGTGGATGCATGTGCGGTCTGCGGCGAAGAGATGTTTCACCACCGCGCCGATGATTTTCCGCCCTATCTCGCGATCTTCATTGTCGGTCACATCGTTGTCGCCGGTTTCATGGCAACCGATAGTTGGCTGGTGCTCGAAAGCTGGCAGCACCTGATGATCTGGATCCCGATCACGATAATCCTGTCGCTGTCGCTGCTGCCCCCGCTCAAGGGCGGGGTCATCGGCCTGCAATGGGCTTTGCGCATGCATGGCTTTGGCGGCGAGGACGATGAGGTGCTGTTGGCGCCGGTGGCCCACGAGGATGCACGGTGAGCGACAAAGGTGCGCACAAGGCCGACCTGCTGACGGAAGACCTTAAACACCGAAACGAAATACGGCATGCACCGCGCACGCCGCGCGATGCTGCATCGTTGCTGCTGATTGACCGCAGCCAATCAACCCCGCGCGTGCTGGTGGGAAAACGCGGCAAGAAGCATGCCTTCATGCCCGATCTCTATGTGTTTCCCGGCGGGCGCCGGGATCCGGGCGACAACAGGACCCCGTTTGCCTGGCCGCTGCACGAGGAGGTGGAGGGCAAGCTGATGGAGCGGACCAATTCCCGCTTCAGGCCGACGGCGGCCCGCGGCCTGGCCGTTGCCGCCGCCCGGGAAATGCTCGAGGAAGCGCATCTGTCGCTGACGCCGGCCGAATATGCCGGGTTGCTGCGTCCCGATGTCTCGAAATTCCGGTTTCTCGCCCGGGCGATCACGCCGCCGGGCATGCCACGCCGCTACGATACTCGATTTTTTGCCTGTTTTACTGACGAGACAAGTGCGGATCTGTCTGCGCTCAGCGACAGCGACGAATTGCATGATCTGAGTTGGGTGGCGATCGACCACCACGAGGAGTACCCACTGCCCCGTATTACCAAGGTAATTCTGACCGATCTTTGCCAGGCGATGAAGGAAGATCCGTCTTTACCATTTGGCAGGGCAGTTTCTTTCTACTATTTCCGCAATGGACGATTCGTTCGCGAGTTGATTTAACCCACCAGGTTTTTGCAGATGGATCATTCTTCCTCAGGCACACCGGCGATCCGCGAGGAGATCCACTGGCCAGCGCTGATAGCTGCCGTTGCAGCCATTACCGCTGTCGGCATTGCTATAGGTCTTGGGCTACCGCTGCTTTCAGTCATTCTGGAAAAACGCGGCGTCTCCTCGACAATGATCGGGCTCAATTCGGCCATGGCTGGTGTGGCGGCGATGGCGGCGGCGCCGGTAACCACCTGGATTGCCCAGCGACTGACCGTGGTCAACACCATGGTGCTGGCCATCATCGCGGCGGCGGCCAGTGCACTGGGCTTCTTTTATGCAGAAGCGCTGTGGATGTGGTTTCCGCTACGAATCATCTTTCACGGCGCGATCACGGTGCTGTTCGTACTCTCGGAATTCTGGATCAACACGGCTGCCCCACCATCGCGACGCGGCCTGGTGCTGGGAATTTACGCCACGGTTCTTTCCCTGGGATTTGCCGCGGGACCGCTGATCTTTTCGGTGGTCGGCTCTGAAGGCGTGATGCCGTTTGCAATCGGCGCCGGCATCATCCTGATGGCTGCGATCCCAATCCTGATGGCGCGCAAGGAAAACCCGGTAATCGGCCCCTCAACCGACATTCCGTTCATGCGCTATATTTTCCTGGTTCCCACGGCAACGGCTGCAGTGTTCGTGTTCGGCGCGGTCGAATCAGGCGGTCTTTCGCTGTTTCCGGTCTACGCCAACCGCACCGGCTTCACCGAATCGCAAGGCGCACTGCTGTTGACCATGATCGGCCTGGGCAACGTCTTGTTCCAGATCCCGGTGGGACTGGTCGCCGACCGGATTGGCGATCGCCGTCGGCTGCTTTCGTTATTTGCTGTGATCGGGCTGGTCGGCTCGCTGGCGCTGCCCTTCCTGATCCACAACTGGCTGCTGACAGCCGTCATCCTGTTGTTCTGGGGTGGCAGCGTTGCCGGGCTCTACACCGTCGGGCTGGCGCATCTGGGCGACAAGCTGCATGGCGCCGATCTGGCCTCGGCCAATGCCGCCTTCGTGTTCTGCTATGCAATGGGCATGTTGCTGGGACCGCAGACCATCGGCGTGGCCATGGATCTGAGCGGGACTCACGGTTTTGCCTGGGCGTTGGCGTTCTTTTTCGGCCTGTATGTGGTGCTAACGCTGTTTCGGCTGCTGCTTAGCCCAAAACGGACTTGACTTTCCGCCGGGCTTTTGTAGTTTCCGCGCAAGTTTCGCCGTGGAGCCTTGTGTGCTGCCCGCGGCTTCATTTTTGAAGAAGGCAAAACACCATGGCCAAGGCGACCACCATCAAGATCAAGCTCCAGTCGACCGCCGACACGGGCTTTTTCTACGTAACAAAGAAGAACAGCCGTACCTTTACCGACAAGATGGTGAAGACCAAGTACGACCCGATTGCCAAGAAGCACGTCGAATTCAAGGAAGCCAAGATCAAGTAACAGGCTCCCTGCCCCGGCGACTCACCGGAACAGTATCGATCAAAGCAAAAAACCCGCCTCTTTCCAGAGGCGGGTTTTTTGTATCAAGGGCCGACCAAAACAAAGGCGTGGAACGAGGATGCCACTATGCACTTAATTTCGATCGGCCGCCCCACGACCCAGGAGATGCGGCGGACCTGAACATCATGGGGTTTTCGTATTCAGTAAGACTGTATCAGTTTGATGTGACAACACTTGGACACCGTCTTCACTATGAACTTTTGTACAAAATCGCCCAAAAATCAATAGTTTCTTAACCAACGACCAGCTCTGTCCACGGTTGTGGTTAATTACAGCGCGTAAAACTGCTGATGCTGCACGAAATAGTGACTGTGCGAAAACGGCACTACGCGACGCGCCGATCAGCTGTTTATGCCGATAGGTCCGCTTTGATGTGGTTTAATCATGAAATGCCTAGGATTTAAGGGGTTTCGCCGACAACACGAGCATCAACCCGCTCCACCCGCAACGCAGAATCAGGCGGCTTCACAGACGACGCGGTTGCGGCCGGCGTTCTTGGCCCGGTACAGTGCCTGGTCGGCGCGGCGAAGCAGCGCATCGACACCCTCGCCGGCGTTCTCCAAGGTGGCGATGCCGACCGAGGTGGTCACCGCCGCCATGGCACCGGTGGCTGAAACCTTGAATGGCGCCGAAGCGATGGCATTGCGCAGCCGTTCGGCAACCTGTGAGGCGACATCAGGCGTCGTGTCGGGCATCACCACGACAAATTCCTCGCCGCCATAACGGCAGGCAAGATCGGCACCGCGCACCGCGCCGCGCAACCGGCGGGAAAATTCGCGCAGCACGTCATCGCCGCCTTCATGGCCATGAACATCGTTGATAGCCTTGAAATGATCGATATCGGTAATCAGCACTGACAACGGACGGCCACGTCGGTTGGAGCGCTCGACCAGCGCCGCCAGATGGGTATCGAGATAACGGCGATTGTTGAGCCCGGTCAGCGAGATCGGTGACGGCAAACTCGACCGATTGCGTCAGGCTCGAACGCAGTTGGCCGGTGTAGCGCATGCGGCGGATCTGGGTGACGCTGCGGGCAACTAGTTCGTTGGGATCGAGCGGCCGCAGCAGATAATCATTGACGCCGAGATCGAGCGCCCGGATCATCAGGTCCTCTTCGCCCTGCTCGGCGACCATCAGCATCGGGATGAAGCGCGTGCGATCGAGCGAACGCAGTTGCGAGCACAGCCTCAGCGGATCGTAATCTTCGAGCGCCGAGGAAACGATTACCAGCTCATAAGGTTTTTCGGCCGCCTCGAACAGCGCCGCCTGCGGATCGCCGATGGCGGTGACATCTGCGATGCCCTTCAGCGCCCGGGTCATGCGGTCCTGGGTGTTGGCGCGGCCTTCGACCAGTAACACAAGTCCGGGCTCTTCCAGATGCCCCTGGTGCGGCGCCAGCAGCCCCTCGAGGCCAAGGTCGCGCGCAGTCTCGGCACGCAGCCGAAGCTCGTCAGAGAGCGCCTTGAAGCGAACCAGGCTCTTCACTCGGGTCATCAGTTGCAGGTCATTGACCGGTTTGGTCAGGAAATCGTCGGCGCCGGCCTTGAGGCCGCGGACCCGGTCAGCCGGTTGGTCGAGTGCGGTGACCATGACCACCGGGATATGGGCTGTGCGCGGGTTCTGCTTGAGCCGCTCGCAGACTTCAAATCCGTCGATGCCCGGCATCATGATGTCGAGCAGGATGAGATCAACCTGGGTCTGGTCGCAGATCGACAGCGCGGTCATGCCGTCTTCGGCCGTCAGCACCTCGAAATATTCAGCCAGCAGCCGAGCCTCGAGAAGCTTCACATTGGCCGGAATGTCGTCAACCACCAGGATCCGCGCGGTCATCTTGAGTCTCCGCCCCTATGCATCGCCGAGATAGGTCTTGAGGGTTTCGATGAATTTGGGCACCGATATGGGTTTGGAAATATAGGCCTCGCAGCCCCCCTGCCGGATGCGCTCCTCATCACCCTTCATCGCAAAGGCGGTAACCGCGATAACCGGAATCATATGCAGGTCGTCATCCTGCTTGAGCCATTTGGTGACTTCCAGACCCGAGACTTCGGGCAACTGAATATCCATCAGGATAAGGTCGGGGCGATGCTTGCGGGCAAGATCCATCGCTTCCATGCCATTGCGGGTCTGGATGGTCTTGTAGCCTGACGCTTCGATCAGGTCCCGGAACAGCTTCATGTTGAGTTCATTGTCCTCAACAATCATCACCTGCTTTGTCATATCCATTCCCATCCTCGAATCGGCGGTTCTTCCAACCTGCCAGATCCTCCCGATGCCAACCGCCACCGCCAAGAATTGCCAGTCTCACACCAGACCCGATTGCAAACAAACCGCGTCCTGATGCCAGTCAACACAACCACCTTAGTTTCATTAGGTTGAAAAAGTGGTAATCGGATCGTGCGAATGCGGTACATGATCCAAACAAGGAAACCCGGGCGATGGCGGATGCAGAAGAAACGGCGATTGCGGTGCTTGGATGGCTGGCCGGAGAGCCCGAACTGATGGGCCGTTTTCTGGCCTTGACCGGGCTTGAGGCTTCCAATCTGCGCGAAGCGGCAAAGGAACCGGGGTTTCTCGCCGGCGTGCTCGGTTTCCTGATGAACCACGAGCCGACATTGATGGATTTTTGCGCCTCGACCGGCACCCGGCCGGAAGCGGTGACGCGCGCCTTCCAGGCGCTGGGCGGCGCCAGCGAGGCCGGATGATGATACGCATTCCCGACGCCGAACATGACGATCTCAATCTCGGCGAAAGAGCCTTGATCGTTTGCGATATCGACGAGGTGGTGCTGGAGTTCATCACCCCGTTCCAGGCATTCCTGATCGATAACGGCCACGAGTTGCGACCGCGCTCGTTCCGGCTCACCGGCAACATATTCAATCTTGCTGACAGTTCCGAAACCGGACACGACGAGGTCGAGCAACTGTTGGAGAGCTTTTTCACGGCCCAGGATGGCTGGCAGACGCCGATCAAGGCGGCAGCCGACAGTCTGGCCCGGCTGTCGGAAGACGCCGATATCGTGTTTCTGACGGCGATGCCGCCGCGCCACCGATCGGTGCGCCGCATCTTGCTCGACCAGCACGGCTTCGATTATCCGATGATTGCCACCGAGGCGCCCAAAGGACCGGCGGTCAAGGCGCTGCATGCCGGCCGAGATCACCCGCTGGTGTTCATCGACGACATTTTCACCAATCTTCAGTCGGTAAGGGCGCACATGCCCGAAACGCTGCTGGTCAACCTGATGGCCAACGACGCTTTCCGGGCGTTGGCGCCGCATCCAGGTGACGGCGTTGCGATGGCGGGCGACTGGAACGAGGCGGAAGCGCTCATAAGGACCCATCTGACGTCCCTTCCCGGCTGAACAGATAGCGCTTTTGGGCCCGAACGGCGTTCCCGGCTGTGGCCATAGCGCCTCGGCCAGAAGGCGAGATCGACATCGACATCAAAACCGGCTCCCATCACATAATGGTGGACTTGTGAGTCGCCAGACTATTGCGTAATCTGGCGATGTTCAACGTTTGTTCTCTTTTGCTATCGAGCCGATGCCCCAAGCGCCGCAGCATTCCGATCCACTTCCCGGTTTTTGCCGTGATTGCCTGACGCCGGCAGGCGCCGGGCGACGCTGTGCGATGTGCGGCAGCCCGCGCCTTATCCGCCACCGCGAAATCGGGGAGCTGACGCTTGCCCATGTTGACTGCGATGCGTTTTACGCCACGGTGGAAAAACGCGACAATCCTGAACTGGCCGACAAGCCTGTTATCATCGGCGGTGGCAAGCGCGGCGTGGTTTCCACCTGCTGTTACATCGCCCGGATCAATGGCGTGCGTTCGGCCATGCCGATGTTCAAGGCGCTCGATGCCTGCCCGGATGCAGTGGTGATCAAGCCCGACATGGAAAAATACGCGCGCGTCGGCCGCGAAGTCCGGCGGATGATGGAAGAGCTCACACCGCTGGTACAGCCGATTTCGATCGACGAGGCGTTCCTGGACCTTGCCGGCACCGAACGGCTGCACAAGGACACCCCTGCCCGCACGCTGGCCAGGTTTGCCGCACGGGTGGAGGCCGAGATCGGCATCTCGCTGTCGGTGGGGCTGTCCTATTGCAAGTTCCTGGCCAAGGTCGCCTCCGATCTCGACAAGCCGCGCGGATTTTCGGTGATCGGCAAGCAGGAGGCGCTGGATTTTCTCAAGCCGCGTCCGGTGACGATGATCTGGGGCGTTGGCAAGGCATTCGGGGCAACGTTGGAGCGCGACGGCATCCGCACCATTGGCCAGTTGCAGACCATGGAGCTGACGGCGCTGATGCGCAGCTACGGGGTGATGGGCAAGCGCCTCTATCATCTGGCCCGTGGCGAAGGCGATCGCACCGTGCACCCCAATGAGGGCGCCAAGAGCGTCTCGGCGGAAACCACCTTCAACCACGATCTTTCGGAGGCCAAGGATCTGGTGCCGGTGCTCCGGCGGCTGTCGGAAAAGGTCTCGGCCCGGCTCAAGGCCTCGGGCATTGCCGGGCAGACAGTGGTGCTCAAGCTCAAGACCGGCGATTTCAAAAGCCGCACCCGCAATATCAAGCTTGAAGATCCGACCGTGCTTGCCGACCGGGTTTTCCGCACCGGACTGCATCTTCTGGAAAAAGAACTCGGCGGCGAGCGTTTCCGGCTGATCGGCATCGGCGTTTCAGACCTGACCGACGCGGCGCGCGCCGACCCGCCGGATCTGGTGGACCCCGCCGCCGCGCGCCGGGCGGTGGCGGAAAGCGCCATCGACAAGGTCCGGCAAAAATTCGGCCGCGACATTTTGGAGACCGGTTATACCTTCGGAACCTCGCGCAAGACCAAGCAGGCCGAAGAGGATTAGCTCAGAGAGCGGCTCCAAGCAGCGAAAGCCGCCGACATTAAACCAGCTCGACGTCAAGCACACCGGGCGCCGCCTTCAGCGCGGAAGCCAATTGCGGTGTGAGCTTGTAGCGGTCCGGCAACGTAACTTCGATTTCTCGACGACCGTCATCCTTGATCATGACGAAAGACACCTGCCCTTCACCGCGCGATTTCAACTGGGTCGAGACCGAATTGAGCGGCTTTGCATCACGCATGTAAACCCTGAGTGCGGACTGGCCGCGCGCGGCCCGATCTTCGAGCGAGTCGGCCGTCTGGATGCGCAGACCGATGCCTTCGGGACGCTCCTCGGCAGTGACGGTGATGACGATCGACTTACCCGGTTCGAGCAACTCGCGGTAAAGCGCCAAGCCTTCGGAAAACAGCACTGCCTCGTACTGGCCGGAACTGTCGGAGAACGCCACAATGCCCATCTTGTTGCCGGTGCGGGTCTTGCGTTCCTGCTTGCTGGTGACAGTGCCCGCCAGCCGCCCCGCGGTGGCGCCGGCCTTGACCGAGACCGAAAAGTCGGCCCAGGTCTGCACCCGCATCTTGGCCAACAGATCATTATAGGAATCAAGTGGATGGGCTGACAGATAGAAGCCCAGCGACTGATATTCGCGGTGCAGTTTCTCTGCCGCCAGCCAGGGCATCGTTGCCGGCAGGTGGATGGTTTCAATGTTTTCGGCAGCGCCTGAGCCGAACATATCGCTCTGCCCGCTGATACGGTTTTCCTGCGCGCGCTGGGCGAAGCCGAGAATGCGGTCAAGGCCGGCGACGAGGATGGCCCGGTCATGGCCGAAACAATCGAGCGCGCCGGCGGTAATCAGGCTTTCAAGCACCCGCCGGTTGACCTGGCGCGGATCGATCCGCAGGCAGAAATCCTCCAGCGTGGCAAACGGCGCGTCGCCGCGGACTTCGACGATGTGTTCAACGGCGGCATCGCCCACACCCTTGATTGCCGCCAACGCATAATAGATCCGGTTTTCGCCGGTCTCGAAATGCCGGAAGCTGGTCTGCACCGATGGCGGCACCACCTCGATGCCAAGCCGTTTGGCGTCCTGGCGGAAATCGTTGATCTTGTCAGTGTTCGACATATCCAGCGTCATCGAGGCAGCCAGAAATTCGACCGGGTAATGGGCTTTCAGGTAGGCCGTCTGATAGGAAACAATGCCGTAGGCTGCGGCGTGAGACTTGTTGAAGCCGTAATTGGCGAATTTCGCGAGAAGATCGAAGATCAGATTGGCCTGCGGCTTGGACACATCGCGTTCGACGGCACCATCGACGAAGCGGGCGCGCTGCTTGTCCATTTCCGCCTGGATCTTCTTGCCCATGGCACGGCGCAGAAGGTCGGCTTCTCCAAGCGAGTAGCCTGCCAACACCTGGGCGATCTGCATCACCTGTTCCTGATAGACGATCACGCCCTGGGTTTCGGCCAGCAGCCCGTCGATCTTGGGATGGATCGAGGCCAGTTCCTCCTCGCCATGCTTGCGCGCATTGTAGACCGGGATGTTTTCCATCGGGCCGGGACGATAGAGCGCGACCAGCGCAATGATGTCCTCGATCCTGTCGGGGCGCATGCCAATCAGCGCCTTGCGCATGCCCGCCGATTCCACCTGGAACACGCCGACCGTCTCGCCGCGTGACAGCATCTCGTAGGTCGGCTTGTCATCAAGCGGCAAGGCTTCGAGATCGATGGTGATGTTGCGCTTGGCGATAAACCCGACTGCCGTCTTCAGCACAGTCAGGGTCTTGAGGCCGAGAAAGTCGAACTTGACCAGGCCGGCCTGCTCGACCCATTTCATGTTGAACTGGGTGACCGGCATGTCGGAACGCGGATCGCGGTACATCGGCACCAATTGCGACAGCGGCCGGTCGCCAATGACGATGCCGGCGGCGTGGGTGGAGGCGTGGCGGTACAACCCCTCGAGCTTCTGGGCGATATCGAGCAGGCGCCCGACGGCGGGTTCCTTGTCGACTTCCTCGGCGAACCGCGGCTCTTCCTCTATTGCCTTGCCCAACGGCGTCGGGTTGGCGGGATTGTTGGGCACCAGCTTGCAGATCCGGTCGACCAGACCATAGGGCATTTCCAGCACCCGGCCGACATCGCGCAACGCCGCGCGCGCCTGAAGGCTTCCGAACGTGATGATCTGCCCAACCTGCTCTCGGCCATATTTCTTCTGCACATAGCGGATCACCTCTTCGCGGCGATCCTGGCAGAAGTCGATGTCAAAGTCGGGCATCGACACACGGGCGGGGTTGAGAAAACGTTCGAACAGCAGCGAAAAACGCAGTGGATCGACATCGGTGATAGTCAGCGCGTAGGCGACCAATGAGCCCGCACCGGAACCACGACCGGGTCCCACCGGAATGCCCTGATCCTTGGCCCATTTGATGAAGTCGGCCACGATCAGGAAGTAGCCGGGAAACTTCATGTTCTCGATGATGTCGAGCTCGATCTGCAACCGTTCGCGATAATCCTCGATGGTGTAGCCATCGGCCATCCCGACCCGCGTCAGACGCCGTTCCAGCCCCTCGATCGACTGCCGCCGCAGTTCTGCTGCTTCTGCGGCAAGCGCAGCTTCGGGGTTCCCATGATCGGCACCGGTGAAATGCGGTAGAATCGGCGCACGGGTCTCGACAATCGCCGCACAGCGGCGGGCGATTTCCACCGTGTTGGCCAGCGCTTCGGGGGCATCGGAAAAGATCGCCATCATTTCAGCGCGGGATTTCAGGCAGTGGTCGACACTCAGGCGCGGCCGACGGTCGTCCGACATGACGGCGTTGTGGGCGACCGCCATCAGCGCGTCATGGGCCTCAAAATCGTCCGGTCCGGGAAAAAATGCCTCGTTGGTGGCAACCAGCGGCACCTCGCATTGATACGCAAGCGCGATCATCGTCGCCTCAAGTCCGCGATCATAGCCTTTCTGGCGCTGCAATTCGAGGTAAAGCCGATCGCCAAAAAGCGCCTTGAGGCGTTCAAGCCTGTCCCTGGCCTTGTCGGGATGCCCCTCGCGCATCGCCTGGTTGACCGGCCCGCCATCGGCGCCGGTGAGCGCGATCAGGCCTTCGGCGCCCTCTTCCAGCCAGGAAATGGTGATATGCGGGCGCTCAACGCTGTCGCCTTCGAGATAGGCGCGGCTGACCAGCGCCACCAGACGGTCGTAGCCGGCAGCGGTGGCGGCGTAGAGGACAATCGCAGGTGATTTTTGCAGGTGGTCGCGGTGAGACCGGCGATCACCCTGCTGGCCGTCCTCCATATCGATGTCGAGTTGACACCCGATCAGCGGCTGGATTCCGGCTTCCATGGCCTTAACCGAAAATTCAAGCGCGCCAAACAAATTGTTGGTGTCGGTAATTGCCAGTGCCGGCTGCTGATCGGCAACGGCGCGTTTGATCAGCGTCTTGATCGGCAATGCGCCTTCAAGCAGCGAATAGGCCGAGTGCACCCGCAAATGCACGAAGCCCGGCCAAGTGCCGGTCTCGCCGAGCTCAACATCATCGGCCCCATGGCGCGTCGATTTGGCCCCCGCGGCCAGATTGGCGAGCATTTTCGCCGCCTTGTTTTCCCGTGCCATGGATATCCCCTGCTGAACGGCCGCGGCATCTGCACCTTTTTGGGCGCACCACAGACTCAAGCAGCAATTGTGAGGACCCGGACTCGAAAGTCCAGAGCAGGAGCAAGCAAAACCGGCGCTTCACACAGGCACGGGCACGCGTACCTCAAAACGGAAACAGAGAACCCGCGTGGGATAATTGGCCATGCGGGACCCGGATCACCTCAAGTACGCCCGCAGGCGCCAGCTTGAGTGACCGGGTTGGCACCAACAATGGCGGCCTAAAACGCCATTACAACGACGGCAAAACTTGCAACAAACAGAGACATGGAAACGAAGGCGGCGAGATCGCGGGCAAATGCAGTCATGATCAACTCCTGTGTATTCGCTTTATGTTTCTATCTTGTTCTATATCTGTTCCGCTGTCAAGCACCGCACGAATGCCGTCACCGCGAAGAGCCCGCAGCGGAAAGCCGCCCGCGGACCGGGTCTGCACGAAAAAGCCCGGAGGATTTCTCCCCCGGGCTTTTCATTCAATCAATCGAATGGATGCGGCTTAGTTGCACGCGTCCTTGAGGCCCTTGCCGGCCGAGAATTTCGGCACGTTGCGAGCCGGAATATCGACTTCCTTGCCGGTCTGCGGGTTGCGGCCCTTGGAGGCTTCGCGGCGCGACACGGTGAAGTTGCCAAAGCCGATCAGGCGGACGTCGCCGCCATTCTTGAGCTCACCGGTGATGGTTTCGAAAACCGCCTCGACTGCCGATGTTGCGTCACCCTTGCTGATGCCCGACTTCTCGGCAACTGAGGCCACGAGTTCGTTCTTGTTCATTTTCCGTCCCTTTCTGGCGTAATGTCGACTCAATGTGTTCGATGGCGTGATCCTACGCATCTCGCGGTATCGCGCAACAAAACTCCTTGCAAACGAACGGTTTTCAGCGGTTTTCACAGGGCTTCACACAGAAAACTGACTGAACGCCCCGTGCCTGACCGCCCAGTTGCCCGGTTTGGCTGTATTGCAACGACTCCAGTGTTCGCTACCGGCGGTGGGAGCCTACCCAAATTGCATTGCAATCCTCCGGGGCCATTACCAGCAGACAATTACCGCCGGACGGCTCTCGCCGGTCAGGCAGCGGCAAACGCAAAAGCGCCGCGCATTGAAGCCAACGCGCGGCGCTTTCATGGTTCAAGATGAGGCAAGCAGGATGACGCTTGAATCAACCGATCCGGGCGCCACCACCATCAATGGGCGATTGCAGTGCCGCTCTCATCAACGGTCTCAGCGACAATCGGCGCTTCAGGCTTGGCGTCAGGATCCCAGGTGATCGCCTCGGGCATGCGCACAAGCGCGTGGCGCAGCACGTCACCCATCTTGGCGACCGGGATGATCTCCAGGCCGTTTTTCACATTGTCCGGGATCTCGGGCAGATCCTTGGCATTGTCCTCGGGAATCATCACCGTCTTGATGCCGCCCCGCAGGGCTGCCAGCAGTTTTTCCTTGAGGCCGCCAATCGGCAGAATTCGTCCACGCAGTGTGATTTCGCCGGTCATGGCGACATCACGGCGTACCGGAATCTTGGTCATGATCGACACAATAGCAGTTGCCATTCCCACACCGGCCGAGGGACCGTCCTTCGGGGTAGCCCCTTCGGGTACGTGGACGTGGATATCGCGCTTGTCGAACAATGGCGGCTCAATGCCGAAATCAACCGCACGCGAGCGGACATAGGAGGCCGCCGCCGAAATCGATTCCTTCATCACGTCGCGCAGATTGCCGGTGACGGTCATCTTGCCTTTGCCCGGCATCATCACGCCTTCGATGGTCAACAACTCGCCGCCCACTTCGGTCCAGGCCAGCCCGGTAACCACGCCAACCTGATCGTCGGTCTCGGCTTCGCCATAGCGGAACCGCGGCACCCCGAGATAGTCGGCAAGATTGTCCTCGGTGATCTTGACCGACTTGACGCCGGTTCTCAGAATCTCTGTGACCGCCTTGCGCGACAGCTTCATCAATTCGCGTTCGAAATTACGTACGCCTGCTTCCCGCGTATAGGTGCGGACAATCTGCAGCAGCGCGCCGTCGGTGATTTCGAATTCTTCCGGACGCAGCGCGTGATCGCGCACTGCCTTGGACAGAAGATGCCGGCGGGCGATCTGCTGCTTCTCATCCTCGGTGTACCCGGCGATGCGGATGATCTCCATCCGGTCCATCAACGGTGCCGGGATGTTGAGCGTATTGGCCGTGGTGATGAACATCACGTTGGACAAATCGTACTCAACTTCGAGATAGTGATCCATGAAGGTCGAGTTCTGTTCCGGATCAAGCACCTCAAGCAGCGCAGAAGACGGGTCGCCACGGAAATCCTGACCCATCTTGTCGATCTCGTCGAGCAGGAACAACGGGTTGGTTTTCTTCGCCTTCTTCATCGACTGGACGACCTTGCCGGGCATCGAACCGATATAAGTGCGGCGGTGACCGCGAATTTCGGCCTCGTCACGCACACCGCCAAGCGCCATGCGGACGTATTCGCGGCCGGTTGCCTTGGCGATCGACTTGGCGAGGGAGGTTTTGCCGACGCCGGGAGGTCCGACGAGGCAGAGGATCGGCCCCTTGAGCTTGGATGAGCGCGCCTGCACGGCGAGATACTCGATGATCCGCTCCTTGACCTTCTCAAGGCCATAGTGATCCTCCTCGAGCGCCTTTTCGGCGGCAGCAAGATCGATCTTGACCCGAGATTTTTTGCCCCAGGGCAAACCCAGCAACCAATCGAGATAGTTCCGCACCACCGTGGCTTCTGCCGACATCGGGCTCATCTGCTTGAGTTTCTTGAACTCGGCATCGGCCTTTTCGCGGGCTTCCTTGGACAGCTTGGTCTTGGCGATCCGCTGTTCGATCTCGGTCATCTCGTCGCGGCCGTCCTCGCCGTCGCCGAGTTCCTTCTGGATCGCCTTCATCTGTTCGTTGAGATAATACTCGCGCTGGGTCTTCTCCATCTGCCGCTTGACGCGGGAGCGGATGCGCTTTTCCACCTGCAGAACAGAAATCTCGCCTTCCATGAAGCCGAGCGCCTTTTCCAGCCGGCCCTTGACCGAAACCGTCGAGAGCATGTCCTGCTTTTCGGTGATCTTGATCGACAGATGCGAAGCCACCGTGTCAGCGAGCTTGGAGTAATCGTCAATCTGGCTTGCTGCGCCCACAACTTCGGGCGAGATCTTCTTGTTCAGCTTGACGTAATTTTCGAACTCGGAGACCACGGAGCGCGACAGTGCCTCGATTTCCACCGGGTCTTCATCGGGCTCGGCAAGCTCGACGGCATGGGCCTCGTAATAGTCGACCCGATCAGTGTAATTGACGATCTCGGCGCGGGCGCGGCCTTCGACCAGAACCTTTACAGTCCCGTCGGGCAATTTGAGCAACTGCAGCACATTGGCGATGGTGCCGATCTGATAGATCCCTGCGGGATCCGGATCATCATCACCGGCATTGATCTGGGTGGCCAGCATGATCTGCTTGTCCGATCCCATCACTTCCTCAAGCGCCAGGATCGATTTCTCGCGACCGACGAACAATGGTACGATCATATGCGGAAATACAACGATGTCGCGCAGCGGAAGAACGGGATAGACCCCGGCATCTTCCGGCGTCTGTGAGGGGCTCACGATTTTGTCCGGCATGTCATTTCCTTTCATGACCCTTTTGTCAGGGCCGATTGGCAACGCAGGACGCGGCCCCGGGTGAACCAGCAACCGCTGTTAGCGTCCTTATCGAGGGTTCAATCCCTCCTGATATCTAATTGGAGAACCAGAGGCCCTGTTTCAAGTCGGATTAATGGCCGGCGAACGCTTCCTCACCGATTCGTGACGATATTAGACAATGAAAGTGGCGGGAAGCTGGAGTGACAGAAAAAGCCGCCCCTATGATCGACGCTCTCGTTTCAGTCATATGATTGCGGTCACAAACCATTCCTATAGCAAAAAGCCCTCCGGATGGCTCCGGAGGGCTTGATTTTCAGAGGCTTTCAGAAGAAGCCCGATCAGGCCGAAGCCGATCCCTTGGCGTCATCGTCACGCTCGGCGTAGATGTAGAGCGGTCGGGCGTTGCCGTTGACCACCTCATCGGAGATCACCACTTCGCGCACACCTTCAAGCTCGGGCAGTTCGAACATGGTGTCGAGCAGGATCTTCTCCATGATCGAACGCAACCCGCGGGCGCCGGTCTTGCGGATGATGCCACGCTTGGCAATTTCCGTAAGCGCGCTCTCGTGGAAGGTCAGTTCGACATCTTCCATCTCGAACAGCCGCTGATACTGCTTGACCAGCGCGTTCTTGGGTTCGGTCAGAATCTGGATCAACGCCGATTCATCAAGGTCTTCAAGCGTTGCCAGCACCGGCAGCCGGCCGATGAATTCCGGAATCAGGCCGAATTTCACCAGATCCTCGGGCTCGAGTTCGCGCAACACTTCGCCGACCCGGCGTTCGTCCTGGGCGCGAACCGTAGCGGAAAAGCCAATCGAGGTCTTTTCGCCACGTGCCGAGATGATCTTGTCGAGGCCGGCAAACGCTCCGCCACAGACAAACAGGATGTTGGTGGTGTCCACCTGCAGGAATTCCTGCTGCGGGTGCTTGCGACCGCCCTGGGGCGGCACCGAAGCGACAGTTCCTTCCATGATCTTCAGAAGCGCCTGCTGGACGCCCTCGCCCGAGACATCACGGGTAATCGACGGATTGTCCGACTTGCGCGAGATCTTGTCGACCTCGTCGATATAAACGATGCCGCGCTGGGCGCGTTCGACGTTGTAATCGGCTGACTGCAGCAGCTTGAGGATGATGTTTTCGACATCCTCACCGACATAACCGGCCTCGGTCAGCGTGGTCGCATCGGCCATGGTGAATGGCACGTCGATGATGCGGGCCAATGTCTGGGCCAGATAGGTCTTGCCGCAACCGGTCGGTCCGACGAGCAGGATGTTGGACTTGGCCAATTCCACTTCACCCGACTTGGACGAATGGTTGAGCCGCTTGTAGTGGTTGTGTACGGCGACCGAGAGGATCTTCTTGGCCTGATGCTGGCCAATCACATACTCGTCGAGCGTTGCGATGATTTCCTGAGGAGTAGGCACGCCGTCGCTCGACTTCACCATCGAGGATTTGTTTTCCTCGCGAATGATGTCCATGCACAATTCCACGCATTCATCGCAGATGAACACAGTGGGACCGGCAATCAGTTTGCGCACTTCATGCTGGCTCTTGCCGCAGAAAGAGCAATAAAGGGTATTCTTGGAATCGCCGCCGTTGCTGCCGCTGACCTTGCTCATTTCACTTTCCTTCCCGCGATCCAGGCAACAGACCTGGATGTATAGCGCCTGACCGCTCCCAACGCCGAAACGGTGGGGCATACAGGCAATTTCGGGGTACAAACCCGGTCTCAGGTAAAACATTCCCGAGACCGGTGGCAACGAATCCCCGTCAATCCGGCGATGTTACGCCCGAGAATTTGAACATAGACTTAACGTTCAATACTAACGCGATCCAGCCATAGCGCCACCCCGCAGACACGAAAACGTGTTGCAAAGGGGGCGCAATGACATGAAAAACGCAGTGTCATGGACGTCTTTCTAGGTTGAAGCCGGAGCCTCGATGTTCTCGCGCTTGTCGAAGACCCGGTCGATCAACCCGAACTCGAGCGCTTCGTTCGCAGTCATGAAGTGGTCACGATCAAGCGTCTTTTCAACTGTCGCGTAATCCTGACCCGTATGTTCGACGTAAATTTCGTTGAGCCGGCGCTTCATCTTGATGATGTCCTGGGCATGCCGCTCGATGTCGGACGCCTGGCCCTGGAAGCCGCCGGAAGGCTGGTGCACCATGATGCGGGCGTTGGGCGTGGCAAAGCGCATGTCCTTGTGCCCGGCGCACAACAGCAGCGAACCCATCGATGCCGCCTGGCCGATGCACAGCGTCGAAATCGCCGGTTTGATGAACTGCATGGTATCGTAGATTGCCATGCCGGAGGTGACCACGCCGCCGGGCGAATTGATGTAGAGCGCGATTTCCTTCTTCGGATTCTCGGCTTCCAGGAACAGCAATTGCGCGCACACCAGCGTTGCCGTGTGGTCCTCGATCGGACCGGTGATGAAAATGATGCGCTCCTTGAGGAGCCGCGAGAAAATGTCGTATGACCGTTCACCGCGGTTAGTCTGCTCAACGACCATCGGCACAAGTGCCATGGCGGTATCGACTGGATTTGTCATTACGCTTCCCTTGTCAAACGGCCCGGCAGACGCCTCGGCCCGCGGGGAATCAATCTTGTTGAACCCACTACATAGAGTGTGCCCCCCGCCGCTTCAAGACGCAAGACGGCGAAACGGCGTGCGTCTCTTGTTCACGTACGGTGTTAAATTGAGGTTACGGTTTTCAAAGCTTCTGCATTCCAGTGCGATTCCGGATGGTTGCGAGGGTTTGTTTGTGCCCTCCGCCGCGGCGAATCAGTAACGCCGTGGTCAATCACGGATCAGGTTCTGAGTAAAACCAGCCCCCACATCGCGGCAATCCGACCGGTATGGACCACCGCATGGCGGATGTTCTCACAATGAAGACCGAAGCGCGCACGGTGGAGATCCTCCCTATAGTCTCCGGCTGGCTGCAGATTTCTGACAAGCGACACTTGCCATCAAGCTGAATCGGCTGCCGTGCAAAGCCGTGATGCGCTGGCAGTCCGGCGGAAAGGGTATCTTTGAATAATTGCGGGGATCAGTGCATCCCCGGATACACGCGCGGCCAGATCCACGATATGGCTCTTGAATGTCAAAGCTTTCTCATACCGTTTCGCAAGACCCGAGAGATCCCGAATTCGTTCAGGACCCCTATGATTTTTATGCCGAGATGCACCGGCTTTCGCCTGTATTTTACTGGCGCGAATACGGCATGTGGGCGGTGGCAGGCTACGATCAGGTCAATGCGCTCTTGCGCGACCGGCGGCTGGGCCGCGAGAACCGTTGGGGCGCACCGCTCAATCCGGTCGAAGGCCGCGGCCATCTTGGCGATTTCGACCGAATTGAAAGCGGATCGCTGCTCGAACGCGAACCGCCGGCGCACACGCGGCTCAGAACTCTGGTCAACCGGGCGTTCGTCTCGCGCTCGGTCGAGCGGCTGCGACCGCGTATCCATGCGCTCGCCCACGATCTGGTCGACGCCCTGCCCGCTGGCCAGCCGTTCGATCTGCTGTCGGAATTTGCCACACCCATTCCGGTCACCGTGATCTGCGAGTTGCTCGGCGTGCCGGTCGAGCGCGGCGATGACCTGCTGGGCTGGTCGCATGCAATGTGCGAAATGTACGTGCCACAGCGCTCACGCGAGACCGAAGAGCGCGCCAATCTGGCCGCAAGCGCCTTCGGGGCGTTCCTCACCGCCCATATCGACGAACACCGGCACACCAAGGCCGATGATCTGCTTTCGGCGTTGATCGCCGTACGCGATACCGGCGAGAAACTCAGCGATGAGGAGTTGATCTCGACCTGTGTGCTGCTGCTTAATGCCGGGCACGAGGCCACCGTGCATCAGACCGGTAACGCGGTAAAAACCCTGCTCGAACAAGACGGCGACCCACGGCGGTTCGTGGCAACGCCCGAAGCAACGACTGCAAGCATCGAGGAAGCACTGAGGTTTGGTGCGCCGCTGCACATGTTTACCCGCTACGCCTATGAGCCTGTCGACCTCGGCCCGGTCACATTGAAACCGGGCAAACAGGTGGCGCTGCTGCTTGGCGCGGCCAACCGCGATCCGTCAGCCTTCGAGGCACCGGACGAATTCCGACCCGGACGCGCTGACCAGAAAAACGTCACCTTCGGCGCGGGCCTGCATTTTTGCATCGGCGCGCCGCTGGCACGGCTGGAACTGCAGGAATCGCTGTCGGTGCTGTTTGAGCGACTGCCGACGCTGCAGATGGACGGTGTGCCGCGCTACCGAGACAGCTTTCATTTTCACGGGCTCGAGCAACTTAAGCTTTCCAGCCGGGACGCCGGCGCTACAGCCTGATCACATAGTCCTTGCGAGTCGTTTCAATGACTTCCCAGCTTCCCTTGAAGCCGGGCCTGAGGACGAAGCTATCGCCGGCCTTGACCGTAACTGCCTCGCCGCCATCTTCGGAAATTACCGACACGCCTTCAAGAATGCGGCAATATTCCCATTCGTCGTAGGAGATGCGCCATTTGCCCGGCGTCGATTGCCAGATGCCGCAATAAAGCCCGTCCCGCTCCTCCAGGCTCCAGGTGGTGTGCACCGGATCGCCGGAGAGAATCTTGGCGGCCTCGGGACGAGAAACCTCAGGCTCGGCAGACGGGGTCACGGGGATTATATGCGCAGTAGCCATGAACCGCTCCAATGTTGGTGAGCCGAGATTACCCTGATACACAGCCATCGCGCCAGCCATGCGTGCCTGTCCGGATCAGCCGCCGAGCTGTGCTGACAACGCCTCCGGCGGCAGATATTTCAGTTCATCGTTGGAAAATGGAATTGTGAAACTTGCCGTGGCGTCAGGATCGGAGCTCTCCAGCTTGCGGGCGACAAGATCGGCAAAGCGCGCTGACCCGCTGTCCGCGTCGCTGACGATTTCATAGCTGTGGCGATAGCAGGTGCCGAGCCCATCGCCGCAGGTGCCCTCATTGTCGGAATAGGTGTCGATAAAGCCGAGATCGACGACCTTGTCGCCGAGCACACCAAACACGCTTACGCCACCCTGGGTGTATCCTTGCCCGGTAAAGCCGCTCTCGATCAGCCAACCGTAATTGTCTTTGCCAAGACGTACCACGCGGAACGCCTCCTCCGGAGGAGCCATCCCCCATGACCCGATGTCCTCAGAAAGGCTGTTGCGCGCCACCAGAGCCAGGCGGTTGCCCGCGGCGCGCAAGACAACAAGCCCGAGCTTACCGGCGCAGCCGTGACACTCGGCGTGGCTTCCATCAGGCTGGATCGCATGGCCCGACATGGCGGCAAACTGGGTCACTTCGCCCCCAACCATGACGGAAGATAACAGGTGCGGGCGCATGCACAGCCGCTCGGCGCCAGCTTTGCCGATCCAGCATTTGGAGCGCTTGCTGTAGGGGCCGTAAAATTCCTCCATGACCGCGCCCCAGAAGCTTTTGGCATCGTCAACAGTCGAAGCCGGGATCGAGGTCAACACCTGCGACCGGACCGGCCCCAGTCCGGCGAGCATGCAAAACCCCAAAAACAGTAAAAGTCTCGCCATGGTGCGCTTCCCCCTCGCCGTCATCATCGCTTTGGCACGCCGATCCTGCAAGCCCATGCTGCCAAACGAAAAACGACCCGATGCGAACACCGGGCCGTCATCATTGACGGTGATTGGTTGAGGCCTACCCCTTGACCAGCGCCTGTTCGGTATCGGCGATCATGGCAATGCGTTTCGGAGCTTCCATTTTCCGGGGACCTTCTCCGCTTGGTTGCGCAACAAATTCCTTCGACAAGACACTGGCCGAAGTCAGCAAATCTGAACGCCGCATTCGCTAATGACGAATTTATCCGCGGGCTCGGTCAGGGTGCCGTCGAACCGGCGGCCGTCATCACACTGGGCGCGGGCTTCAAAGGTCAGCCTCCCGGCCAACTCGCCTTCCGTGATGTTGAAAAAATAGCTGACGGCGCACTGTTTCTCGACGGCGAGCTGGTCGGACAGATTATCAAGCCAGGCCGGATTGGCGGATTGGGCGTAGGCCAGTGGCGCCAGCACCAGGATCGCGACAGTTGTGAAAGTCAGCACATTGAATTGCGGCATGGGGGCCTCCACGGATTAACTTTGGTGGAAGCCTAGCGCCATTTGGCGTCTGCGGACTTGTTGCAGATCAAACGGCCCGGCATCAAATGCCGGGCCGCCGAAGATATTCATCAGGCAATCAAGGCTTATGCCTTGGCCAGCGCCTGTTCGATATCGGCGATGATATCGTTGACATCCTCGATGCCGACCGACAGCCGCACCACGTCCGGACCAGCGCCTGCGGCAACCAGTTGCTCGGCGCTCAGCTGACGGTGAGTGGTTGATGCCGGGTGAATGACCAGCGAACGGGTGTCGCCGATGTTGGCGAGGTGGGAGAACATCTCCAGGCCTTCGACGAACTTGACGCCGGAATCGTAACCGCCCTTGAGGCCGAAGGTGAACACCGAGCCGCCGCCCTTGGGGGCGTAACGCTGCTGCAACGCGTGGTTTGCGTGATCCGGCAGGCCGGCATAATGCACCCATGCCACCTTGTCGTGCTTGGAGAGCCATTCGGCGACAGCCAGTGCGTTGTCGCAATGGCGCTGCATGCGTAGTGGCAGGGTCTCTACGCCGGTCAGGATCATGAAGGCGTTGAACGGCGAGATCGAAGGACCGAAATCGCGCAGACCCAGCACCCGGCAGGCAATGGCGAATGCAAAATTGCCAAAGGTTTCATGCAGCACCATGCCGCCGTATTCCGACCGCGGCTCCGACAGCATCGGATACTTGCCGGATTTCGACCAGTCAAACGAACCGCCATCGACAATCACGCCGCCCATCGAGTTGCCATGGCCGCCAATGAACTTGGTCAGCGAATGGACCACGATGTCCGCGCCATGCTCGATCGGACGAACCAGATAAGGCGAGGCCATGGTGTTGTCGACGATCAGCGGAATGCCATGCTTGTGGGCAAGCTCAGCCAGCGCATTGATATCGACAAAGGTGCCGCCGGGATTGGCGAGGCTTTCGACAAAGATCGCCTTGGTGCGCTCATCGATCTGGCTCTCGACACTGGAAAGATCAGCCGGATCGGCCCAACGGACATGCCAGTCGAACGACTTGAAGGAATGGCCGAACTGGTTGATCGAACCGCCGTAAAGCTGATTGGCGGCAATGAAATTGTCGCCGGGGTTCATGATGGTGTGGAACACCAGCAGCTGCGCGGCATGGCCGGAAGCCACCGCCAGCGCAGCGGTGCCGCCTTCAAGCGCTGCCAGACGCTCTTCAAGCACCGCCTGGGTCGGGTTCATGATGCGCGTATAGATGTTGCCGAATGCCTTCAGGCCAAACAGCGAGGCTGCATGATCAGCATCGTCAAAGACGAAGCTGGTGGTCTGGTAGATCGGCGTGGTGCGCGCGCCCGTGGTCGGGTCCGGCTGGGCCCCCGCATGAATGGCTAGTGTATCAAATCCCGGTTGGCTGTTCGACATGATCGTCTCCCCTATGTGCCCTGTTGGCTGTCGAGGTGTTTATCCCGCATGTCTGCGCCCCGGTCAAAGAAGATTTTTGCGGGAAATCTGCCATTGCCTAGCATGCACGCGCAAACAAGGCCGGTTGCAAGAAATATTATTCCATCAATCGCCATCCCGTGGCGGCACCCGAAGGCCAAAACTCTGGTAGCCCTCGCGGCGTACCGGCTTGCGCGACGAAATTACGCCGCTGTTGACACCGCTCCAGCCGATTTCACCCGACAGCCGGGCATATTCAATCTTCGGGCAGCGGTTCATTACCACCTTGAGGCCAGCCGCTTCAGCAAGCGCTGCCGCCTCGTCATGGCGGACGGTCAGCTGCATCCAGATCACCTTGGGCAGTGACTCAAGCTTGAGTGCCTCCTCGACAATGCCAGGCACTGCGTCAGAGGCGCGAAACACGTCCACCATGTCGATCGGCTCAGGGATCTCGGCAAGCCGCGCATAGGTCATCTGCCCCAAGATTTCCTTGCCCGCCTGCCCGGGATTGACGGGAATGATGCGGTAGCCTTTGCCAAGCAGGTATTTCATCACGAAATAACTTGGCCGCACGTCGTTGGCCGATGCGCCCACCACGGCGATGGTCTTTACCGATTGCAGAATTCCGGAAATATAGGCGTTGTCATAGTGATCGTGGTTCATGAGCGGTTTTTCCTCGGCGAGGCTTCCGGTTTGGCAATGCGCGCCGATCACGTCAAGTCTACGTATTTTGATGTTTCCGCCATTTGAAGGCTAGGCCCTTGTCCAACCTTCTAATCCGCGCCACATGTGAGCGAGACCATCTTGTCGAAAGCCAATTGGGAGACACTCATGACCTGTATGCACATGCCCATGCGGCAATTGATCCCGCTCACCGGCTTGCTGGCAGTTTTTGTGGCGATGGCGGTGACGCCGGCAAACGCCATCAACCGGATCGAGACCACCCAGACCGATTGCGCCGACATCCGCGCCACCCTGATTGACGAGGGTGCGGCCATTCTGCGCTATACCTCGAAAAAAGGACTACCGATCTATGATCGTTACGTCAGCAACTCACGGATGTGTCAAAACTACGAAGTTGGCGTCTGGGTCAGCCTGCCGGCTCGCGACACCAACGCCTGCCGGGTGATCGCCTGCCAGGCCGACCCGAATGACAATGACGACATGACCCGTTTCCGGCCACTGCTGCAGATCACACGATAGCGGATTCCTTAATAAAAGGCCTGATCACTCCGGCAGACGCATGTGACCATCCTCGCCCAGCGGCATGAACGGATTGTGCGCCAGTTCCCACAGATGCCCGTCAGGATCGGCAAAATACCCCGAGTAGCCGCCCCAGAATACCTTGTGCGGCTTCTTCACCGGCCCAGCGCCGCACTCGACAGCAAATTGCCAGGCCGCATCCACTTCGTCGGGCGAGCCGAGATTTTGCGCTACAGAAAAGCCTTCGAAGTTTTGCCGCGCGGTCGGCTCACGACCAGCGTCGGCGGCGAGTGCGTCGCGGCCGAACAGGCCCAGTACGGTTCCATTCATGTGGAAGAAGGTGACTTCGTCATTTGACGCCGAGGAACGCTTAAAGCCCAGACGCTGATAAAACGCCGTTGACGCGGCCACATCGGCGACGCCCAGCGTGATCATGGTGATGCGGGGTTCAAATGTCACTACCACCTCTCCTCCGGCGCAGCGCAATTTGCGACAGCGCTTTCAATCAGAACATAACGCGAACAGAATGCTGCATTGAAGCCTGGTCAAGATCGGCATGTCGCCGGGTAATCTGGGCGACAACGCAGCCCCTATTCCCCGGTCCACTCGGCCTTGCGCTTGTCGATGAAGGCGCCGATGCCTTCCTCCGCGTCCCGTGCCATCATGTTTTCGACCATCACCTGGGCTGTGTAGTCATAGGCATCCTCAAGCGTCATCTCCGCCTGTTTGTAGAACGCCTCCTTGCCAATCTTCAGCGTCAAAGATGATTTGGAAGCAATGACTTCGGCGTATTTCCTGACGATCTGATTCAGGTATTCGCGCGGCACGATACGGTTGATCAGGCCGAATTCACGCGCCGTCGAAGCGTCTATGGTCTCGCCGGTGAGCAGCATTTCCATGGCTTGCTTGCGGTGCACGTTGCGGGTCAGCGCCACCATCGGGGTGGAGCAGAACAGGCCGATATTGACACCTGGGGTGCAGAAGGTGGAGGTGTCGGTGCAGACCGCCAGATCGCACGAGGCCACCAGCTGGCAACCGGCGGCGGTGGCCAGTCCGTCGACTTCGGCGATCACCGGCTTGGGCAGACGGACAATGGTCTGCATCAACTCGGCGCAAAGTTCCATGGTCTGGCTGAAAAACGCCCTGCCCTTGTCGGCATCGGCGCGGTGGGCGGTCAGTTCCTTGAGGTCGTGACCGGCGGAAAACAGCTTGCCGGGTTTGGCCGAGGCGATCACCACGACCCGCACCGCCTTGTCGTCACCGGCGGCGGCAATCCGGTCGCGCAGCGCCTGCATCAGCGCGATCGACAGCGCGTTGGCCGGCGGATTGTTCATTTCCAGGCGCAGCCCACCCTCGCGCAGTTCCTCAATCACCACATCGGATGGTGTATCCGGTTTCAGCTCAACCACATTCATCTCACGTGACCCTTGTTTGTTCGCACTCCAGCTTAGCGTTTCAAAGGCGGCGCGGAAACCCTCTGGCAACGTTGACCGGACGATCAATTTCCGCAACGGTGGGCCTGAAACAGTCGGGTCAGTTGGCGCAGATGGCCAACATCTTGCCGGGCTGCGACGGGCAGGCTGAGCGCTTACCCGGCCATTTGCAATTGTATCCTGCCTGCAGGACCATGTTACAGGAATATTCCCATGCCCGCACCGGCTTTGCCCGTGATGACCGCCCCGGAAGTCTCGGCCTATCTCGACGAAGTGTTCCCACAGATCAGAGCGAATGGAGACAACATAGAAGTGATTGAGGTATCACCGGGGAATGCGCGCGTCTGCCTCCATGCCGACGAGCAGCACCTTCGCCCCGGCGGCACAGTCAGCGGGCCAACCCTGTTCATGCTGGCCGACCTTGCTGCTTACGCAGTGATCCTGGCGCATATCGGCCGGCTGGCGCTGGCGGTCACCACCAATCTCAATATCAACTTCCTGATGAAGCCCGCCCCCGGGGCGCTGGAAGCCACCGCCAGCATCCTCAAACTGGGCAAACGACTGGTGGTCACCGACATCGCGATCCGCGACGCAAACGGTGAATTGGTGGCGCACGCGACCGCCACCTATTCGATTCCGCCGCAGAATTGAGCGGTATTATAATACCGCATTACTAAGTCATTGTTTTTGCTTTGATATTTTCCGATGCGCCGCAAATCATCGTCTTGACGGAAAAATCGGGCTCGCCTATAAGCACGCAGCGTCCGGATCTCGTTGGATCTGGCGCACGGTTGTCACCGATCAAATGCCTCTGGCAAGGGTCGCGGCAACACAAGCAACAAGAAACGTCCGGCCGCTGGCTTGATCAGCCCGGATCCTGAATGAGAGAAAATCCATGAAAACCTTTTCGCAGAAGCCTGCTGAGGTGGAAAAGAAGTGGGTGATTATCGACGCGACAGATCTCGTCGTCGGTCGTCTCGCCACTGTCATCGCCACCCGCCTGCGCGGCAAGCACAAAGTCACCTACACCCCCCATGTTGATGATGGCGACAACGTCATCGTCATCAATGCGGCAAAGGCTGTGCTGACCGGCAACAAATACACCGACAAGAAGTACTACTGGCACACCGGTTATCCCGGCGGCATCAAGGAGCGCACCGCGCGCCAGATTTTCGAAGGTCGCTTTCCCGAGCGGATCGTCGAAAAGGCTGTCGAGCGCATGGTTCCGCGCGGCCCGCTTGGCCGTCGCCAGATGAAGAACCTGCGCGTTTACGCCGGTGCGGAACATCCGCATGAAGCCCAGCAGCCGGACGTCCTCGACGTCGCCGCGCTAAATTCCAAGAACAAAAGGAGCGCCTGATAATGGCTGAACTCAATTCGCTTGAGGAGCTCGGCGCATCTGTCAACGCGACCGAAGCTGAACCTGCGGCACCGGTTCACGTCCGCAAGGTCGACGATCTGGGCCGTTCCTACGCGACCGGTAAGCGCAAGAACGCCATTGCCCGCGTCTGGATCAAGCCGGGTACCGGCAAGATCACCGTCAACGGCCGTGATTTCGTGACCTACTTCGCACGTCCCGTGCTGCAGATGGTTGTTCAGCAGCCGGTTGTCGCCGCTGACCGCCAGGGCCAGTTCGATGTCGTCTGCACCGTCACCGGCGGCGGCCTCTCCGGCCAGGCCGGTGCGGTACGCCACGGCATCTCCAAAGCGCTGACCTACTATGAACCCGCCCTGCGCGCGGTTCTCAAGAAGGGTGGCTTCCTGACCCGCGACAGCCGCGTGGTTGAGCGTAAGAAGTACGGTAAGGCCAAGGCCCGCCGTTCGTTCCAGTTCTCCAAGCGTTAAGTCGCCTGGTCGACATTGGAATGCATTTTTGGACGGGGCTTCGGCCCCGTCTTTTTTGTGCCTGGCGGCAGCAGTTCCTCTTCTGTGTCGGGCAAACAATGGCAATCTACGCTTGCGGCCTCAGCAAGCCCTTGATTGCTGCGCATCGCCCGCGACGCTGGAACCCGTATTCATCAGCGGCCCGATCACGCATGTACAGATGACAAGCGGCTAGTTTGCAAACGCGCTCAGGCGCCGTGGCTCGGCTCGGCGACCGAAAGCGCTCGGGGTCGGCGAAGCCAGGCAAGGGTCAAGCGCGACAATGGCCGTTCGACGAGCGTGTAAAAACCAGCGGCGACGGCCAAGGCAGCACCGGTCATGATCAGATAATGCGCTTGCCATGGCAGGCTGATGGGAGCGATCGCTGACATAATATGCTTGATATAGAGCGTCACCACGAAGACGTGGGTGATATAAAGTGCATATGACCAGTATCCCAGGCGAGCCAGAAATGGGCTGGTGAAGGTGAGTACACCCAATCCGCCATACAACACCGCCATCGCCGGCACGCCCCAGAAAAACGGACGCCAATCCTGCAGCGGCCGCTCCCATTGCCCCACCAGCAGAATGATGCCAAGCGCAAAAATGGCAATCGAGGCAAGACGTCGGCCACCAAGTTCGCGCCCGCCGCCCCATTTCCAAGCGTGATACACCAGGATGCCGAAGACGAATTCGAGAAGTATCGGGTTGGTATAAAATTCCAGCGTCAGGTTGGCCGGATGGGCCACAATGCCAGTCACGACCACAGCGATGATGACCGCCGATGCAGCAAGTAGTCTGCGGTCGGAAAACAACCCCGCCGTCACCGCAACGAGCACGTAGAAGGCCATCTCGTAATTCAGCGTCCAGCCGACCACCAGCAGCGGCCCGGTGTTGCCATCGCTCTGCTCGAGCGCAACAAAAGACAGTGACACAAACAGATTGTGGAGGCTGGCGACCGTGGAATTGAACAGGCTCGGCAAAGTCCAGGCCAGCACGAACACCAGCAGTGTAATCACCCAATAGGCTGGAACCACGCGGGCAACCCGCCGGATCCAGAAATCACGGACGTCAAACCGGCCCGGTCGACCGACGATCATCGCCATGATGAACCCGGAAATGACGAAAAACAGATCGACGCCGGCCGCGCCAACATGATCGACCCGTTCCGGATCAAGTCCCCAGGTTTCCTGTGACAATGCGGACACATGATAAAAAACCACCGCCAGAGCGGCGGCTGCGCGCAGGTATTGGACGGCAAACAGGGTGTCGGACGATTTTGTTAGCGGGGGCGTGGCGATCAATTGGTTTTCCGTTCATTAAGGCGTGGACCATATCACCGCCCAAACCGGCGCACCGGACAAACCGCCCTTAACCTTAACGTCGCAGCCCAGCGCCCAACGGTCTGCGGACTTTATCCGCTGGCGGGAATACGCTAGGCAAGAACAAGTTCAAGCCGGAGCACCGCCATGGCCGCCAAATCCATCGACCACGCCTTTACCGCCCGTTCGCTCAACACGGCGGCTACCGACCCGACCTATGCCGGAGCGCTGTCGTTCATGCGGCGTAAATACACCAAGACGCTCAAGGGCGCTGATGCCGTGGTCTGGGGCATTCCGTTCGATGCGGCAGTGTCAAACCGACCCGGCGCGCGCTTTGGCCCGCAGGCAATCCGCCGCGCCTCGGCAATTTTCGACAATGACCCACAATACCCGTTTGACCGCGACCTGTTCGAGCAGTTGGCGGTGATAGATTACGGCGATTGCCTGCTCGATTACGGCAACCACCAGAAGACGCCGGCAACGATCGAACGAGAAGCGGCCAAGATCCTCAAATCCGGCGCGTTCCTGATGAGCATGGGCGGCGACCATTTTGTCACCTGGCCGCTGCTCAAGGCCCATGCAGCCAAATACGGACCGCTGGCGCTGGTGCAGTTCGACGCTCATCAGGACACCTGGTTTGATGATGGCAAGCGGATCGATCACGGCTCGTTCGTCGGACGCGCAGCGCGTGACGGGGTGATCGACACCACACACTCAATCCAGGTTGGAATCCGCACCCATGCACCGGAAGATTGCGGCATCCGCATTCTCTATGGCCACGAAATCGAGGACATGAAGGCCGCCGAGATTGCCGCCTCCATTGTTGAGCACGTGGGCGATGCGCCATGCTACATCACCTTCGATATCGATTGCCTCGATCCGGCGTTTGCACCCGGGACCGGAACGCCGGTGGCCGGCGGACCATCAAGCGCCAGAATGCTGTCGGTACTACAGAAGCTCGGCGCGCTTGATATCAAGGGTGCCGATATTGTAGAAGTCGCTCCAGCCTATGATCACGCGGACATCACCGCGATTGCCGGAGCCTCCGTCGCCATGCACTATCTGGGACTTCTCGCGGAACGTCGCGCTCGACGATAACACGCGCAAACCTGTTTCCGGATCTGGTTTGCGAGGTTGGCAAACTGAGTCCGGAACCCTGCACAAGCACTTGATTTTCATGCATGAACGGAGAAGCCCTATGGCTCCCAAGATTTTTATTGACGGCGAACATGGCACAACTGGCCTGCAGATCGTCTCGCGGCTACAAGGTCGGGACGACATCGAACTAATGTCGATGCCGGCCGAACAACGGCGCGATCAGGAGGTACGGAAAAGCTTCCTGCGCGATGCCGACATCGCTATCCTGTGCCTGCCCGATGACGCAGCGCGGGAAGCCGTGACGCTGGCGGCAGACGCCGGAACCCGGTTCATCGACGCCTCTACCGCGCACCGCACCCACCCCGACTGGGCCTTCGGCTTTGCCGAGCTGTCGTCGGAACAGGGCGCCCGCATCGCCTCGGCGCAGTTTGTCTCCAACCCGGGCTGCTATTCCACTGGCGCCATCGCGCTGCTGGCGCCGCTGGTCAATGCCGGCTTGCTGCCCACCGATTACCCGGTGACCATCAATGCCGTTTCGGGTTACACCGGCGGCGGCAAACAGTTGATCGCACAGATCGAGGATGGTTCGCGCGACGACGCGATCAGTGCGACTTATTTCTCCTATGCACTGACGCTTGCCCACAAGCATGTGCCGGAGATCGTCACCCGTGCCGGGCTATCCCGGCTGCCGATCTTCACGCCCGCAGTCGGCCGCTTTGCCCAGGGCATGTTGGTCAATGTGCCGCTGCATCTCGACCTGCTGGGTAAAGACGCGTCGATTGCGACGCTGCACGCAGTGCTCGCTGACCATTATTCCGGCGGCAGCGTGGTCGAGGTTGTCTCGCTCGCTGCGACTTCCGCCCTCGCCCGCCTCGATCCCGAAGAGATGAAGGGCACCGATCAGATGAAGCTCTATGTCTGCGGCAATGAAGAGGCCGGACAGGTCAATCTGGTTGCCTCGCTCGACAATCTCGGCAAGGGCGCATCGGGTGCGGCAGTCCAGAATCTGGGATTGATGATCGGCGGCTAATTTCGGAATGGCCGACGCGTCATTATTATGCGCGTTGGCGTTTTCGCTTCGGTTTGCAGCTATGATCGGGCAAAATACCGGAAACGACCAGCCAACCTCGCGAGGTACGGCTCACGAAACCGGTTTACTGCTCTTTCTCGAACCGTTTGGCCAGATCTTCGTAATCGTCGTTCTTCATGTAGCGCAGTTCGCGAACGATCCGTAGCACCGGCTTGAGCGCAAAGCAGATCGAACCAATCAGAAAGCACCAGGTGCCTGCCGTCAGCCAGGCTTCCGAGAAAAACATGATCGAGCCAATCACGAACAGGCCGGCGGCGGAGACGTCCACTGCCGTGTAGGCCAGTTCGAACCAGGCATAGGTCTGTTCATCGGAAACGTATTTGCGATGCCTAGAGAGTTTGAAAAGCGTCATGTCATTCTTCCTTCCGGAGAGGTCGACCGACAGCACCACGCATCCAACGAAATGCGCAAAACAAGCGGTAACAGATTGAATTAATGCATGTACGTTAAATTCGACTGAACGCGATTTGCATCAAACTCCGGTGGACCGCACTCAGTTGCCGATGCGAATCCCTGATTCCATCGGATAAGCGCCGTAAAAGCCGCGCCAATGAGCGACCGAGAAGCCAAGCACGACGATGGCCCAGCCCTGATGGACCAGCGCCCAGCCAATCGGCACCTGCCCGAGGATAACGACAATCCCGAGCACCGCCTGAATGGTGACAAGGCCGAACAGCATGACGGTGCGACGGCCATGGGTACTGCCGCGCCCGCGGCCGATGGCGGCCAGCATGTGCCAGAACGTCAACGCAAACAGCGTGTAGCCGCCCAAGCGGTGAACGAATTGCACGGTAAGCTGGTTTTCGAAGAAATTGTGCCAGGCGGGCGACAATTCCAGCAGACCTTCAGGCACGAAGGCGCCGTTCATCAACGGCCAAGTGCTGGATGCCAGACCGGCATCAAGGCCGGCCACCAGACCGCCAAGATAGATCTGCACCAGAACCAGAACACTGATCACCCCTGCCCCGCGCCTCACCCCAACGCTTGGCACAGGATCATCCGAATGCGGCACCAGTCCGCGCATCACCCAGACAATGGCGGCGAAGATCAGGCAGGCGAGCGTGAGATGGGTGGCGAGCCGGTACTGACTGACGTCGACGCGGTCGACCAGGCCTGAAGCCACCATCCACCAGCCGACAGCCCCTTGCAGCCCACCCAGCAGCAGCAGGCCGAACAGCGGCCAGCGCAGGCGCTTTTCGACACGTCCGGTGGCCAGAAAGAACACGAATGGAATGGCAAACAGCACGCCGACGCCGCGCGCCAGAAACCGGTGCGCCCACTCCCACCAGTAGATCTGCTTGAATTCGCCCAGGCTCATGCCCTTGTTGATCAGCTGATACTCGGGAATCTGACGGTAAAGTTCAAGTTCCTGCTGCCAATCGGCCTCGCTCAAGGGAGGAATGACGCCATGGATCGGCTTCCACTGGGTGATCGACAGGCCGGAATCGGTCAACCGGGTGGCACCACCGACCAGAATCAGTGCGAAAATTGCCACCAGCACAGTCCAGAGCCAGATCTTTTGTGCGGTCCGGTTGCGCTCGATACGCTGCTCCGCCGCGATCACGTTTGGCGCCGTTGAAGCGTCAAATGGTGGCTGAGATGATGGCATGGAAACGGAGCTCGTGGTCATCGGCGGTGTCTTTCCTTGGATCTACCGGACATGTGCCCCACCGGGCCCTGCAAGGCAAGGCCGAAGCCTTTGCGGCATGCGGTCGCGGCGAGCCGCAGGCATCCGACCACCCTTGCGTTCAGCGTCAAAGCCGCTATGTCCGGGGTAGACGCCAGCAGCAGGTCGCACCCTGCAGCCGACACCATGGAAGACCAGATCATGCCTGTTCGCCTGAAGAAACTCATAGGAACCGTCATCATTGTGGCGCTGGTGGTGCTGTACGCGCTGATCGCCACCACCATCGCCAGCTACCGGCTGGCCGAATCGGCCTGGTATGTGCACATGCTCTATTTCCTGTTCACCGGCATCCTGTGGATCGTACCGGCCATGTTCGTGATCCGCTGGATGGAACGGCCGCCCAAGCACCGGCAATCGTGACAACCGCAGCAGTGCGCAAGCCGCCCCGGACAGAGCGCCGTTAACCCATTGTTAGCCCTGAGGCTTAGTTTCCGGTGCCGTGCTTGCGTGTTTACCGGAATTTTGAGGCCTGAGGACCATGCTTGCGCGCAAGGAAGAACAAACCCCGCGAGCGTTCAAACAATGGCAAATGCGCACGACATCACCGCAACACCGATCGCCAGAGCCGCGGTCGTCTCCCGGCGTCCGCGACTTTCCGCCTTTGTCTGCCATGACGTGACCGGCGCTGGCCGGCTATGGCAACAGCTTGAGGCCAACCCCGCGGCGACATTTCATCAAAGCCGCGCATGGGTGGAAGCCTGGGTCGGTGGGACCGGAACAACGCTTTCGATCGTCACACTGGAACTGGAAGGCCAACCGCTGGCTATTCTGCCGCTGGAAATTGTCCACCGCCGCGGATTGAAAGTGGCGCGGTTTGCCGGAACTGCTTTTTCCAACGCCAATACCGGTTTGCTACCCGAGAGCTTGACCGGCGCACGCGCCGATATTGCACCGGGCGAACTGGCCGCAGCGCTGTCGCGCGCCGGGCTTGACGCCGATATCGTCCTGTTTGACAAGATGCCGCCTGACGCAGCCAGCCAATCCCCTTTCAGCGAATTGCCGCGGGTATTCCATCAAAATCCAAGTTTCCAGCTTCCCTTGCTTACCGATTTCAACGCGGTACTGGCGCAAATCAATGGCAAGCGCCGGCGCAAGAAATTCCGGGTGTCGCAACGACGGCTGGAAGCCTTGGGCGGCTATCGCCACATCATCGGCGAGGATGATGAGCAAGCGCTCAGGTTGCTCGAAGTGTTTTTGAAGCAAAAGCCGGTGCGCCTGGCCGCGCAAGGCCTGCCCAACGTGTTTGCCGATCCTGGCGTTCGCGCTTTCATGGCGCGACTGGCCATGACCCGAGACCAGCGAGGCCGGCCGGCGCTGGAACTGCACGGCATCGAGCTGACCGGCGGAGACAACAAGGGCGAGATCATCGCTGTCGCCGGACTGACGATCAAGGACCGGCACGTCACCTGCCAGTTCGGATCCATCAACGACGAAATTGCCCCCGATGCCAGTGTCGGCGAATTGCTGTTCTACCACATGATCGAGCGTGCTTCGGTGGCCGGCGAGCAGGTGTTCGATTTCGGTGTCGGAGATCAGCTCTACAAGCGTTCCTGGTGTCCTGTGCGGACCGATCTGGTGGATTGCCATGTGCCGCTGACCGTCAAGGGGCGATTGGCGGCGCCGGCTATCACCGGCATGATCCGCCTGAAACGCAAGATCAAGACTTCGCCGATGTTACACCGGTTTGCTGCCTGGTTGCGTGGCCTTGTCGTCCGCCGCCAGAGCGCGCCGGTCGACATCTGATCAGGCCGCCGAACTGCGATTTCCCAACGGGCTGAGCGGTTCGCCCGGCGTCATCAACAACACATCCTCAAAGCCATGTTCGTGGAAGTCGGCCAGCAGCGTCTTCACCGCCGCCTCATCCGCATGCAGGATCGACAACACGATCTCGCCGGTGTCGGCGCGCGCAATCCTTGCGATGGCAGCCGCATCGGCTGCACCGCATTCGACAATAACGATGTCATAGGCCTCGGTCAGCGCATCGATGACCATTGGCAAGCGGTCGATCGCCCGCATGGCGCGGCGCGCATTGGCGTTGCCGCGCGGAATGATATGGGCAGACGACAACCGGTCCGGGTGGATCGAATCGGCAATCGCGATCTCGCCACACATGAGGTCGGTGAGCCCCGGCAGCCGTAACGATTCGGCCATAAGTTCGGTCGGACATGCAGATCCCGTCAAGTCAATCAGCAGGGTCTGCAGGCCTTCACCGGCAATCGTGCGCGCCAGCATCACCGAAGTCGCCGAGCCTTCGTCGCCTTCCGGCGAGACGCAGACGGCGACGGAAACCTGATCCGTGACAAGCTGCTCGGCAACGGCTTCGACGGTGAAGTCATCGGCCTCATTGGCGATGATCGGCAAGGCCGCAGTACCGGCTTCGATGTCTGCATTCGGGGACACAGGTACCGCAGCCGCGACCACCGGTTCGGCTTCGGCCTGGTAGGCTTCATCGCGCAGCATGGGCGTTGACGGACGCAGCGCTCGCCCGGAAAACAGCTCGCCCAGCATGATGCCGACGGTCGACAGCAGCAATGTCGCAAAAGCGGCGACAATGATAATCGGTCCCTTCTTCGGGTAATGAGATTCAGAAGCCGGGACGGCGCGCGAAATCACCCGTGCGTCGGCCGGCAGGGCCTTGGGCTCGGTCCGCGAAGCAGCCTCCCGGTAGCGACCGAGGTAGGTTTCCAGCAGGTCGCGCTGGGCAGCAGCTTCGCGCTCGAGCGAACGCAATTCAACAGCTTCCTCGCCCTCCCGCGCCGATCCGGCCTTGAGTTCGTTGAGCTGTGCGGTCAATTCCTCTTCGCGGATCTTGGCCACCCTGGCATTGCTTTCGAGGCTCGACAGCACCTTGCGGATTTCAGCCAGGATCTGCCGTTCGATATCAGCCAGTTGCGCGCGCAAGCCCTTCATGCGCGGGTGCGCTTCAAGCAGGGTTGTCGAAAGGTCAGCCAATTGTGCGCGGACCGAGCCTTCGCTCTCGCGCAGGCGCTGGACCAACGCCGAACCCAGCACATCAGAAATGGCATCCACAGATTGACCGGATTTCAAGGCATTGCGAACCGACTGGGCGCGTGCTTCGGAATCTGCGCGCTCGGCGCGAACCCGGCTCAATTCGGTGGAGATGTCGGACAGTTGCTTGGCGGCGATGGTGTCCTGCTGGTTGACCAGCAGAAGTCCCGTTTCAGACCGGTATTGCGCGATCTTTTCCTCGGATTCACGCACTTTCTGCCGCAGCTTGGTGATTTCCGGCTCCAGCCAGGCACTGGCGTCGGTGTTGTTTTCAAGCTTGGCGCCGGATTGCGAAGTGAGATAGGCATCAATCAACGCATTGGGAACCTGGGCGGCAATGTCCGGATCTTCGGAGGAAAACTCGATGGCAATGACCCGTGATCCGGGGACAGCGTAGACCTCGAGCTTCTTGTAGAATTCCTTGAGAACCCGCTCATCGGCAGGTACCAGAAGCGGATCCTTCTTCATCCCGACCAGCACCAGCAGATTGCCGATTGCAGAGGTATTGGCAGCGGAATCGAATTCTTCCCGCGAGGAAAGGTCGAGCTCGCGCGCTACCTGCTTGACCAGGTCGGTCGATCTGAGGATCTCCACCTGACTGGTGACCGCGCGCTCGTCGAGCATCGCCGCATCACTGCCGGTCCGGTTCTGGTCACTGCTGTAAACAGGCTCTCGGGTTTCAATCAGCAGCCGGGCTTCCGACTTGTAGAGCGGATTGATCATCCCGGTGATGATGAAAGCCAATCCCGCAGCCGCGGCTGTGAGCCCCGCAACAAGCAACTTGCGCTCCCAGACCGCCTTGAAAAGACGCCCCAGATCAATATCGACATCCGGCTGATTGACTGGTCCCACAGACATAATCGGGATACTCCTACTAACACAAGTCCGGGAGGGTAAAGGAACATGGTAACGCAACGGTTAAGGCGCCGGTGACGCTTCCTTTACTTATCGCGCCCTGCCCGCGACTGTGATTTGTCGGCTTCACGCTCGGGCCCTGCTTCCACCAGCAACCGCCGCAAATAATGCTCGTCTCTTTTACCGACCGTTAACCCTAATGGATCGATAACGGGCTTCGACATTCACACGTCTCGCGTGGAGCAAGCACAAGCATGAAACCCGCCAAGTCCAAAGTGACAGCCCTGCTGGCGGCCGCCATGACCTCGGTCATGCTGGCGGGATGCTCGGGCTACCAACCTGCCCCCAAGGCGTTTCACGAAGCCGTCATCCAACCCTATCGGCTCGACGCCGGCGACCGGCTGCGGATCACCGTGTTTGAACAGACCGGCCTGACAGGAACCTATGCAGTGGATCAGGCGGGCTATATCGCCTTTCCGCTGATCGGCGCCGTGCCGGCGCGCGGACGGACGCTGCAGGAGCTTGAAGCTGGTATCGCCGCGAGCCTGCGTCAGGGCTACCTGCGCGACCCGGACGTTTCCATCGAGATCGACCGTTACCGCTCGTTCTTCATCATGGGTGAAGTCGGACAAGCCGGCCAATACTCCTATGTCGCAGGCATGAACGTTCAAAACGCCATCGCCATCGCCGGCGGATTTTCGCCACGCGCCAATCAACGCATGGTCGACATCACCCGCAAGATCAACGGAAAGGTCATGACCGGACGGGTCTCGATTTCCGATCCGATCCTTGCCGGCGATACGATTTATGTACGCGAGCGGCTGTTCTGATCTGATGACAGGCCATAAACCCCTGCGGATCCTGCATTGTTTCCGGTCGCCGGTAGGCGGAATATTCCGCCATGTCCGCGATCTCGCCGAAGAACATGCCAAAGCTGGCCACGAGGTAGGGATCCTGTGTGATTCCTCGACCGGCGGAGCCTATGAAGAGGCGTTGTTCGACGCCATCATGCCGCATCTCTCGCTCGGGCTGATGCGGATGCCGATTCGCCGTTCGCTTGGTCTCTCAGACCTTTCGGCTGCATACAAGACATTCAACAAGGTCAAAGATTTGAAGCTGGACGTGTTGCACGGACACGGCGCCAAAGGTGGCGCTTTCGTACGACTTGCCGGCTCACGGTTACGGGTATCCCAGTCTCGCGTTGCCCGTTTATATTCGCCCCATGGCGGCAGCCTGCACTACAACAGCCACACGGCGCGGGGGCAGGCCTATTTTTGCATCGAGCGCCTGCTCGAACGCTGGACCGACAGTCTGGTGTTTGTGTCCGAGTACGAGCGACAAACCTATACGGAAAAAATCGGCAAACCGCGCGCACCTTGTCGGTTGATCCACAACGGCTTGCGCGCCGATGAGTTCGAGCCAGTGGAGCCCGTGCCCGACGCTGTGGATTTTCTCTATATCGGCATGATGCGCGACCTCAAGGGGCCGGATGTTTTCATCGAAGCCATACGGCGCGCCGAACAACTTGCCGGAAGACCGTTGCGCGGGGTCATGGTCGGCGATGGCGACGACAAACCGCGCTACCAGGCACGCATCGACGCGCTGGGCATGGGAGCACGGCTAACCATGCACGACGCAATGCCTGCGCGCGAAGCCTTTGCGCTGGCACGCACGGTCGTCATCCCATCGCGGGCTGAATCAATGCCCTATATCGTTCTCGAAGCGGTGGCTGCGGGCAAACCGGTAATTTCCACCAGGGTTGGTGGCATTCCCGAAATTCTGGGCGAGAATTGTGCAGCCTTCGTGCCGCCAGGCGATGCCGAGGCGATGGCTCAGGCGATGGCACAAGCGGTTTCAGAGCCCGAGTGGCTCACCGCTGCGATGCCCGAGCTCAACCGGTTCCGTCACCAGTTCTCGGCCCAGACGATGGCCGAGAGGATGACCAAAACCTACCAGGAATGCCTGGTCAGCAAGGTGAACCTCAAGGCCAACCGGACCGCGTCAAGTCTTTCTTAGGGCCACCGTGCTATCTCGGGAAGAACAGTTTCCCGGGAGAGTTTGGTCGTGAACAAGATAGACCGAGACGATGCATTCAATTCGGACAACATTCGCAAGGCGATGGCCGAAATCGAAGCCACGCCCGCTGCCAAGTCCGAAGCCGGTGCCCCCAAACCAGAAATGAGCCGTTTGGCCGTCCAGACCGCTCACCGGTTGTCCCAGGAAAACTACTCCCCGACAATGATTATCGGCACCTTGAGGCTGGCCGAATTCGCCCTGCTGGCGCTCACCGGTTTCGTCATCTACGCGCTTTATGTCGGCTTCAGCCAGGAGGTCCTGCTGCTGTACTATGGTCCGGCGATCTTTGTCGGGTCGGCGCTTGCCGTGCTCCTGATCCAGACCGCAGATGGCTATCAGGTGCCGGCGCTGCGCAGCGCGCTGAAAACCCTGCCACGGATCCTCTCGGCCTGGGCCGCGGCCTTCGCGCTGATCGCGCTGGGTGCCTTTTTCCTGCAAAGCGGCCTGGCGTTTTCGCGTGTCTGGTTCGCCGCCTGGTTCATTACCGGCGCGATCGCCCTGATCATCGGTCGCAACATCGTCGCCTACAGCATTCGCCGCTGGGCCCGCAACGGCATCATGGAGCGCCGTGCGGTGATCGTCGGCGGCGGCAACATGGCCAAGGCGCTGATCCGTTCGATCGAGCAGGATCCCGACAATGACATCCGCATCTGCGGAATTTTCGATGATCGCGATGACCGCCGATCACCGCCGATGGTGGCAGGCTATCCGAAACTCGGCAATATCGACATGCTGGTGGATTTCGCACGCATGGCGCGGATCGACATGTTGATCATCGCCATGCCGCTGAACGCGGAATCGCGGGTGCTGGAACTGCTCAAGAAGCTGTGGATCCTGCCGCTCGACATCCGGCTTGCCGCACACGCCAACAAGCTCAGGTTCCGGCCACGCGCCTACTCCTATGTCGGCGCTGTGCCGATGCTCGACATCTTCGACCGGCCCATCACGGACTGGGATTCGGTGGCCAAGCGGATTTTCGATATCTTCTTCTCGGTGCTTGCGATCCTGCTTTTGTGGCCGGTGATGATCGGCACTGCGATCGCCATAAAGCTCAACTCCAAGGGCCCAGTGCTTTTCATGCAAAAACGGCACGGCTTCAACAATGAAGTCATCGACGTGTTCAAATTCCGCTCGATGTACACCGACCAATGCGATCCCACGGCGCGCGCCGCCGTGACCAAGGGCGACCCGCGCGTCACCAGCGTCGGCCGCTTCATCCGCAAAACCTCGATCGACGAACTGCCGCAGTTCTTCAACGTGCTGCGCGGCGACCTGTCGCTGGTGGGACCGCGGCCGCATGCCGTCGTCGCCGCCGCCCATGACCGCCTGTTCGCCGAGGTGGTGGACGGCTATTTCGCCCGTCACCGGGTCAAGCCCGGCGTCACCGGCTGGGCTCAGATCAACGGCTGGCGCGGCGAGATCGACAATGACGAGAAAATCAAGCAGCGCACCGCCTGCGACCTCTATTACATCGAAAACTGGTCGCTGCTGTTCGATCTCAAGATCCTGTTCCTGACACCGTTGCGGCTGCTCAACACGGAAAACGCCTATTGACCAGTGCCACTCTCCCCGCACCCGCGATGTTTCAGCCGCAGCGCGCGGCGATGTCGATGCTGGCCTCGCTGTGCGTGGCGTTCGGTGTGTTCTTGTCGGGGTTCGTCATTCGCGAACCGGCGCCCTATGAGCTGTTTCTGGCGGCACTGATCAGCATCTGGGCCTTGTTCGGGCTGAAACTGTCGCGTCATATCGCGCCGCTGATTGCGCTCTATATTCTCTTCAACATCGGCGGCATGTTTTCGATCCTGACCATGGAAGCGGTCAAGGATACGCCGATGTACATGGCAGTTTCGCTGTTCCTGGCGCTTTCGGCGATCTTCTTTGCAGCCATCATCGAGGCCGACCACCGACGGCTCAGGCTGATTTTCCGCGCTTATGTGGCGGCGGCGATCATTACCGCACTGCTGGGTATCCTGGGCTATTTCGGAGCCATCCCCGGTGGCGAGGTGTTTACCCGCTACAGCCGTGCAATGGGCGCGTTCCAGGACCCCAACGTGTTCGGCCCCTATCTGGTGCTGCCGACGCTCTATCTGATGCACGGGCTGCTGACCGGCACCCTGAGAGCAGCGCCACTGCGCGTCATCGGGCTGATGATCCTGGCGCTCGGGGTGTTTCTGTCATTCTCGCGCGCGGCCTGGGGGCTGCTGGCGATCTCGATGGCGCTGTTGGTGCTGACCATGCTGATCAAGGAGCGCACCGGCGCATTCCGGTTGAAAATCCTGATGATGTCGCTGCTGGGTTTTGTGTTGCTGGTCGGCGCGATTATCGTCGCGCTGCAATTTGACCAGGTCGCTGACCTGTTTACCGATCGCGCCAAGCTGGTGCAGGCCTATGATGGCGCGCGACTGGGCCGGTTCGAACGCCACGCCATCGGTTTCCGCATGGCGATGGAGCATCCGCTTGGCATCGGTCCGCTGGAGTTCGGGCTGATGTGGGGCGAAGACACCCACAATATCTGGCTCAAGGCGCTGATGGATTATGGCTGGCTCGGCTTCATCAGTTATCTGATGCTGATGTGCTGGACATTCGTGCTGGGCTTCCGCCACCTGCTGCGCGACCGGCCCTGGCAGTCCTATCTGATGTTGGCGCTGATCGTCCTGTTCGGCCACACCCTGATCGGCAGCGTGATCGATACCGATCACTGGCGTCATTTCTACCTGCTGATGGGAATTGTCTGGGGCTGCATCGCGCTGGAGATGCGCTGGCAGGCAAATCTGCGCAAACAGCGTCGCCGCCGTGCCCTGCCCGCCTGACGAGTCAACCGCATCGCCGGCGCACACCAACCGCGTCCGACAAAGGCTACGCCAGCGGCACGCCTTTGGCCATTGTCGGGGACCATCTTGTATTATCCAAAAGAAGGCCTATATTGTTGATAACGCTTCCCTTGACGCCGGATGTACGCGCAGGGTGAGGCAACTAGGCCGGTCTATGACCGGCCTTTTCGTTTTCAGGCAGGGCGTTCCGCATGCCCCACATACCGCGCCGGATTTTTTGCGCGAAGACGCACACGCGATGCTAAAAAAACGAAACCGAAATCCGGCGCAATGGTCGAGGCAGACTGTGCCGCATGGCTCAATGACACCGACAGCAAAGGTTGATCAGCAAATCCAATGGCAATGGCGGGTCATCACGCTGTCGACTGTAAAAACCAACGCATCCGCCGCCAACCGAATTTGGGGTCCGGTAAGCGATCGGCGCCGTTTCGGTGTCTCCCCACTAACTTTTCGGCAATATCAAACTCTTGTAAAACGGCAGGAATGGCGCGCCTGGGTCTCCACTGACGGAGATCCAAAACAAAAACTCTTGATTATTATAAGGAAATAATGGTCGGAGCGGCGGGATTCGAACCCACGACCCCTTGTCCCCCAGACAAGTGCGCTACCGGGCTGCGCTACGCTCCGACTGGAGACAGGGATTAGATCATCACGGATATGCGGGCAAGGCCAAAATGGCCCGTGCCGGATAAAAACCAAGATCAGTGCACCGATAACATTCCACATGACGCCTCTCGGTCAGGTTCGGCCACGCTCAGACGCCCCCCTGCCCGGCTCTCTCTCAGGTTCGTGTGCTCTATATGCTTTCCTTGTACGCCCTGTTTCATCGGGCGCGGATTGCAACAAAACACAAGTCTCGCGCGTTACCGGCAGTCAGCAGGTTTTGCCATCGCAATGATGCCTGCACCCTTTCTGTACCGAGGCAGCCATGGAACCACCAATTACCCCGTTCGATCTGACGCGCATGTTTGTCGGCGATCAGCCGCCGCTGTTCTTTCTGGAAATTTTGGTCCGAACGGTGTTGATTTACGGCTACACGTTTCTGCTGGTCAGATGGGTCGGCGGACGCAGCATCGCACAGCTTTCTGTGGTTGAATTCATTCTGGTGATCGCTCTGGGTTCAGCGGTCGGTGATCCGTTCTTCTATCCCGACGTGCCGATCCTGCACGCGCTTACTGCCATCACCGTGGTGGTGCTGATCAACAAGGGGCTTGATTTCCTGATCCTGAGATCATCGTCTGTACAGCGGAAGATTGACGGTGTTCCCGTACTGGTCGTCAAGGATGGCAGGCTACTTGACCACAATGCCCGCAACCGCGGCATCGGAGAGGCGGAGATCTATGAGCAGTTGAGAATGTCGGGTATATCCGATCTCGGGCAGGTCAGCGAAGCCTACCTCGAGACCAGCGGCAAGCTCAGCGTCTTCAAGGCCGATATCCCTATTTCCACCCAGCCGATCGTTCCGCCGCCCGAGACCGGGAACCAAGCCTGACGCGGCAGCGCCGCGTTGGTTGGTCGGTGCGCCTGTAAAGAAAACCGGGTGGGTACGCCGCGAACGGTGGCGTCAACCCAAGCACCCACCCGGTAAACCGCTGGTCGTTAGGCTTCCCCGGCGGTTTTGGAGTTCAGAAGGACGACATTGTCGCTCCGTTCCGAAAACGCGAGTTTCATTTTCAAACGCAACAGCGAATCGAGATTTGTCTCGCTGCAGTTTGAGGGTTCCTCGCCCTCCCAATTGAGGGCGGTTTGCAGCACCGCCATGTTGATCAGATGGCTCAGCTCGCCCAGTTTGAGACGCTCGGCCTCCTCCCGGCACGTCACCAGGGTGCGGATGATCCAGGCATAGGAGCCGGCATCGTCTGTTTCCATGTCAGATGTCCTTACAGCATTGAAACGTGGTGCGCCGACTGCGGCACCGCCGACGCTTCAAGTGGGCCGCGCTTGTGCCATGCGCCTTCGGGACGGATCAGCCGATAGGGATCATCCGAAAGTGACAGTGCAGTTTCGGAGGGCTCGATCTCGTCGACCATCTCGACAAACACCTGACCGGAAAAGGCAAACGGGGCGCCATTTCCTTGAGTTTGAACCCGAAGTGCTGCCAGAAATCGAGGTAATCCTCTCGGGCATGGCCATAGATGCGGCGATAGCCCTTTTCCTTGCACAGGGCAACGCTGGCGCGGACGAGTTCGAACGCGGTGCGCGAGCGCCGATATTCCTTGCGCACGGCCAGCCGCTCCAGCTTCGCGAAATCGCCGAAAAATCTCAGCCGCATGCAGCCCACCGGTTCATTGTCGATCAGCGCCAACAGATGGGTCGCGGCAAGATCGTTGCCATCGAACTCCTCGTCAAACGGACATGCCTGTTCGCCGATATAGACCGCCGAGCGGATCGCAGCGACCCGCATCATGTCATCAAAACCGCCGACCACGCGGATACCGGTGGGACGCAGCATCGGATCATGGGTGGCGTAGCGCGGCAACCGCTGGGCCAGCGTCTCGGGGCGTCGCGGGATCATGTAAAATCCGTCGAGGAAACGGCCCTCATGCCAGACCCCACGCTCAAAACCACGGCGCATCATGGCGCGGTGACCGCTGAGGGTAAACGAGGTCGAGATGACATCGGCGCCGGCATAATGGGGAGAATCGAACCGGTCCATGACGCGGTTGATCCCGGCGGCCAGAACACCCGGTGTAAAACTGGCCCAGACATAGATTGCCGCCGGCCGCTGATGCTGGCTGACGAGAAATTCATCTTCCGGGTCAAGCAGGTTCAATTCGCCATTGAAAAGGGCTGTACGCCCCGCCTCGTTGAGCAAAAGCGCCGACATGAAACCCTCGGGCCGGGGCCGACCACGGCGCGCAAACAGCCAGATGGCGTCCGGATTTCTCTCGCCGACGCGGATCACCGTCTCCGGCGTGGCCAGTCGACCAATTACCTTACCAGCAGATTCAAGAAGCCGCGGCACATCCGCCCGATCAAGCCGGTTGGTCACGGTCACCAAGGCAGCAACGCGGTTCATGCGTACAGCCTCCAGCGCCGCTTCGGACGTCAAATTGCTTGCATTTGCAGGCAAAAATCTATTTTGTGGTGTGGCAGGCATGGTCTTGAATCCCTTGTCTTCAGGGGAAGGTAGCCGGACCGTAGAGTTTTGACTTTGGCAAATATTGTTACAGAGAGTTCCACCCATGGAACACCAATGGCGCAACGCCGATTGGAACAGCATCCGGGTTTTTCTGGCGGTCGCCAGATTGCGCAGTTTCCGCAAGGCTGCGGACGAACTCGGCATGTCTGTCAACACGGCGCGGCGAACCATTACGCGGCTTGAAGACCAACTCACCTATCCCTTGTTGCTGCGCGACGCCGATGGCGTCAGGCTGACGGATGCGGGCCGACGGGTGGTCATGGCTGCCCGCGATGTCGAGAACTCGGTTTCCGACATGTGGCGCGTTGCCGAGGTGGCCGAGCGCGAAGCCAACGGACCGATCCGGCTGGCCATCACCGAGGGGCTCGGCAGCTTCTGGCTGACGCCGCGCATCGTCGAACACATGAACGCCACCGGTGCAAAAAACCGGATCGAACTGCAATGTGCGATGCGGTCGGTCGATGTGTTGCGCATGGAGGCCGATATTTCGGTTCAGCTCGAGAAGCCAAATCGCCCCGAACTGGAGGTCAGGCAACTGGGGTACCTTCACCTCAAGCCGTTTGCCAGCAGCAGCTATCTGGAAAAATTCGGTCGGCCCAAGAATGTCGCCGACATGGTCAATCACCGTGTCGTCGAACAACAGACCGATCAGCTGCGTGGCTATGAGCTCGACAAAATCTTCGGACCCCAGATCGCCGACCGCATGGTGCGGATGAAAACCAATTTCTCGTCCGCTCATTACTGGGCCGTCGCCAAGGGCGCGGGCATCGGACTGATGCCGAACTACGCGCGCGCCATCGGTGGCGATGTCGAGCATGTCAATCTCGGATTCGATTTCCGTGTAGAAATTTGGTTGGCGACCCACCCCGAGATTGCCAAGAGCGCACGCCACAGCGAATTCATCGATTTCCTGACCGAAAGTTTCGATGAGCGCACATACCCCTGGTTCGGGCCCGACACGATGACGCCCGAAGAGATCGAGCAACAGTTTTCCCGCGAAGACCTGCGGTCTTATTTCGAGGGGTTCACCGCACGTACATGAGTCCGCGCAGAACCTCCCCTTCATTGTCGAGACCGTCAGCTTGGCCACCCAGGACGAGCACGACCGGCTTGCCATGGTGATCATGCAGCTCGACATGGCGCTAGCGCTGGCTCGGGAGAAAAACCTGCATGATGTCGAAGCCTATCTCGAAGAGGCGTTGGCAGAGGCCAGAATCGTCCGCGATGCCGCACTCCATTAAAGCGGATCCGAGGTTCCCGCCGGAACTTCCTTCGAACCGAGCCGCTGAGCGCTGCTCAATCCGACACGGGCGGCTTTAGCGGACCTGATCGAGCAATCGCTTGCATTCCAGCAGATCGTAGAGCGCTTCCTGCAGCAAGGCACGGTCGTCCCGCGATATCCCGGTCCCGGTAACGGCTTCTCCCGCCTCGCCCTCGGCCTTTCCGGCATCGCCCCCGAGCCCGAAGAAGCGGCGGGTTGACGGTAGTCGCGCCTTGCCCACCAACTGGTCATCTTCCGGTGCAGGCGCGCGCGCAGCTGGCTTGGCATCCTCGGCCATGCTCGCAGACAAAGCCTCGACAGCGTCCATGTCCCCCACGCCTATGGCGATGACGAACTTGTTGCCGTTCTGCTTGAGCAGCTTCTGCACACCCTTGATGGTGTAGCCCTGATCATACAGCAGGGTACGGATTCCCTTGAGCAGATCGACATCGTCAGGCCGGTAGTAGCGGCGGCCGCCGCCGCGCTTCATCGGCTTGATCTGTGTGAAGCGGGTCTCCCAGAACCGGAGCACATGCTGAGGCAAGTCGAGGTCGTCGGCCACCTCGGAAATGGTCCGGAACGCGTCTGGGCTCTTGTCCATTGTGCCACTCCGTTCTGTGGGGCGCTGGCCCCCGGGCCCCAGGTGCGGGCCGCTTTCAGCCAGGCCAAAGCGACCTGACAATCTGCTTGCGGCCATGGCACCCGCGAGATCGCAGCACCAAAGCTCGAAGCCAACACCATTTCAACGGTTTGTGACGAAAATATCAAGCGGGCCGTCGGTCACACCGACGGTTCGGGCAAAAAACCGGTTTACGGTTTGGGCTTTACCTTACGGGCCAGATGACCCTTCAACACGCGGCTCTTGAGCACATTCGACGCTTTGAAGGTCATCACCCGGCGCGGGCTGATCGGCACTTCCTCGCCGGTCTTGGGATTTCGGCCAATGCGTTCCTTTTTCTCGCGGACCTGAAAGGTCGCAAACGAGGATAGTTTCACACTGTCGCCGCGCACAATGGCGCCACAGACTTCTTCAAGCACCATTTCGACAAGTTCTGCGGATTCGGTCCGTGAAAGCCCCACTTTGCGGAATACCGCTTCTGCGAGGTCAGCTCTGGTGATCGTCTTGCCACTCATATTTTCCAACCAGCCTGGTCAGCATCCCCGCCGCCCGTAAATGCAGTTTTGTGAGTTTATGGATCATACCGGGCAAGGTCAAGCAACTCCCGCTGTTGCCAGCATATTCCCCTCAAAGACCTCAACTCGCCTATCATTCCCTAAGTCTTGTCCCACCCACCGTGACACGCAGAAAAGGCGGCTGTCACCAGCGCAGAAGCACGGATCCCCAGGTAAACCCTCCGCCCATGGCTTCCAGCAACACCAGATCGCCCTTCTTGATACGACCATCGGATGCGGCCTCGTTCAGCGCCAGCGGAATCGACGCCGCCGAGGTATTGCCGTGCTTGTCGACTGTAACGACCACCTTGCTGTCGGCAATCCCGAGTTTCCTGGCCGAGGCGTCAATGATCCGTCGGTTGGCCTGATGGGGCACAAACCAGTCGATGTCTTCAGAGCCAAGTCCGGTTGCCTCATAGGCCGCTTCGATAACGTCGGTGATCATGCCAACGGCATGCTTGAACACTTCCCGTCCCTGCATTCTGAGATGGCCAACGGTGCCGGTGGTCGAGGGGCCGCCATCGACATAGAGCTTTTCACGATGGGCGCCATCGGAGCGCAGGTGGGCCGTCAGCACGCCGCGGTCGGCGATTGTGCCCTCGCCCTCCTCGGCTTCCAGTATAATGGCGCCAGCGCCATCGCCGAACAGCACACAGGTGCTCCTGTCATTCCAGTCGAGTATCCGCGAGAAGGTTTCCGCGCCGATTACCAGAACGCGGCGCGCGAGGCCGGACTTGATATAACTGTCGGCAGTGGTCACGGCGAATACAAAACCCGAGCAGACTGCCTGCAGGTCGAACGCGGCGCCATGATGCATGCCCAGGCGGTTCTGGATGTTGACGGCGGTAGCGGGAAAGGTGTTGTCGGGTGTCGAGGTAGCGCAGATGATCAGATCGAGATCGGCGGCGGTCATGCCGGCGCGGTCGAGTGCGGCGCGGGCCGCCATTTCGCCCAGAGATGCGGTGGTTTCGTGCTCACCGGCAATATGACGCTGGCGAATACCTGTACGCTGGACGATCCATTCGTCACTGGTTTCAACGATGCCTTCCAGGTCGCTGTTTTTCATTATGCGCTCGGGCATGTGCGCCCCGAAACCACGTACGACTGAACGGATCATGCTGGCATCCTAATTTGAAGAACTGTCCGTGGCCGGAACAACCAGGGTCGAGCGATGGTTATGAAACAGGTTGAGATCGTGCTCGATTTTCGATTTCAAACCATTGCGGGCCATGTCGTAGCCGACATCGACAGCAGCAGCAAAGCCCTCCGCGTCGGCGCCGCCATGGCTTTTGATGACGATGCCGTTGAGCCCCAGGAACACACCGCCATTGACCTTGCCCGGGTCCATTTTCTCGCGCAGCAAGTTAAACGCGCTCTTGGCGAAAACATAGCCGATGCGGGCCATCAAGGTGCGCGACATTGCGGCGCGGAGGTATTCTGCAATCTGGCGGGCGGTGCCTTCGGCGGTCTTGAGCGCGATGTTGCCAACGAAACCTTCGGTCACCACCACATCGACCGTCCCCTTGCCGAGATCGTTGCCTTCGACAAAGCCGTAATAATCAAGGCTCGGCATCTGCGCCTCACGGATCATCCGCCCGGCTTCCTTGACCTCATCCTGCCCCTTGATTTCCTCGACGCCGATATTGAGCAGTCCGACGGTGGGCTTTTCGATTTCGAACAGCGCCCGGGCCATGGCCGCGCCCATCATTGCATAATCGATGAGTTGCTGGGCATCGGCACCTATGGTGGCGCCGACATCAAGCACAATGCTTTCGCCCCGCAGGGTTGGCCAAATGGCGGCAATGGCGGGGCGTTCGATGTTGGCCATGGTGCGCAGGCAGAATTTCGACATCGCCATCAGCGCGCCGGTGTTGCCAGCCGACACACATACATCGGCGTCGTCGGTCTTGACCGCCTCGATCGCCCGCCACATGGTCGAGCGGTAACGGCCGCGCCGCAGTGCCTGGCTGGGTTTGTCGTCCATCCCGACAGCAACTTCACAGGCCACAAACGTCGAAGCCTGGGCAAGCGCGGGATATTTCGCCAGGATCGGCGCACATTCAGGTTCCAGACCGAACAGGGTAAAGCGAATATCGGGATGCCGCTCCAGCGCCTTGGCAACACCGGGCACGACCATTTCGGGGCCATGGTCGCCCCCCATCAAATCGACCGAAATCCTGATCACGCCCCGTCCTTTTTCCCCGGCTCTGCCGACCGGATATGTGCGCAGAAAATACTCGTTTTCACACCGGGCACAACTGCTTTGTCGCCGCACACATGGCTATCTGGCTCAATCATCCCGCTTCAGACCCTGCAAGACAGCAAAAGGTGACGGTTTTTTGTCGGTGCTCGCATCGCTTTCAATCCGATCCACATAATCCTGCCCCGGTTTGCGTGGATAGGGGTCAATCGCCAATGCAGCAAATTCGGCAACGACCGCGCCCATGTCAATCGAGATCGCCGCTATAGGTATCGGGCAGATCCGGTCCTTCGGGGTCGAGGAACATTTCGCCCTTGCCATCGGTCATCCGGCTCAGCAACCGCGAATTTTCCGGCAGGAAGACGGTGTCGATGTCCTCGTCAATCTGCTGCTCCACCGGATCAAGCGTCACCACGCATTGCTGGACGATGACGGCCCGAATATGGCCTTTTGCACGCACGCCGTCACGTTTCCAGCGGCCGAGCGAAATATCGGCATCGAACGAAAGGACTTCCATCACGTCCCACTGTTTTTGCAACAACTTGCGGTCGTTGTCGTCAGCCGAAATTTTCACGGTCAGCGGATTGGCCGATACGTGGCCGACCTTGACCATGAAGGAGAATGCGGAATTTTCCGGTTCAGTCATTGAAGCCTCATTCTGCCGTGGCCGGCGGGTAAGTCAGACGTCCAGATGCGAGCGTTTCCTCGCCGGTTTGCTCAAGCGCACGCGCCGCTTGCATCACCCAGTGCGACAATTGCTGCATGGACTTTGCGGCCTCCGCGTCATCAGGATGGATATTGCGCCCGAGCGCATCAGCCAGAACCGCCTCATCGCCCGCTTCGATCGACTGCCCATAGGATTTGACGCGTCCATAAAACATCCGCGCCAGTTTCTTCATCCGTTTTGGCACACCCATGTCGCCAATACCAAGTTCGCGGATGGAATGATCTATATCCTCGAAGAATGCGTCAACAATTTCCTGAGCGATCCCCTGAGCGGCGACTCCGGCCGTACCGGTGCGACGCAAATAGAGGATCAGGTGAACAGCAATCATCTCAAACCGCCCCATCACCGTATCAGGCACGCCCATGTGTTGATAGAACGCCGGCGACCGGGCCGCCTGGGTGATCAGCGCATATTGCTGAGCCACCAGAGCCTGGTTGGCTTTTTTCTCTTAAACAGGGACCAGATCATTAAATTGCCTTCAATGGCGGTTGGATATCATTGCACTCGCGAGGGACAGGCGTGTTGCATCCATGTGGAAGCTGGTTTACCGAATGGAACGCAAAACGCAATGGCTCTAGCTTACATGCGCGCCAAAGGGAGATGTCGTTCAAGATGAGAGTTTTCAAGGCAACCGGACGGAGTTTGCGTCTCGGGGCTGCAATCGCAGTCATCTCCACGGCCGCGTTGGCCGGCTGCACGACAAGTGAAGTATTCAATCAGGGCTATGTGGTCGACCAGACCGCGCTCGACCTTACCCCGGTCGGGTCCAGCCGTGAACAGGTTCTGTTGTCGCTGGGAACGCCGTCGACGACAGCGACCTTCGACAATGAAGTATTTTACTACGTGTCGCAAAAACGCACCCGCGCGGCGATGTTCCTCAAGCCACAGCTGGTCGAACAGACAGTGCTGGCGGTCTATTTTGACGAAGACGGCACGGTCAAGCAGATCGCCAACTACACGCTGCAGGACGGCAAGGTGTTCGACATGATTTCGCGCACCACGCCTACCGGCGGGATCGATAAGTCATTCCTGGCCCAGGTGCTCAGCGGTGCCGGCAGCGCTGAAAGCACCCGCAACGCAGTTGCTCGCTCGATCCTGGGGGGCGGCGCCAACTAAGGCGCCCTTCCCGTTCGGTAAGTGCTGTCGCAAGCAACCGGGCACAACGGGCACACACAGAGCCAACGAAAAATCCCGCGGAGATTGCTCTCCGCGGGATTTTTATTTTCAGGCCATCGCCAGATGCTGTCAGTGCGCGAGCACTGCCAGCAGCAGAAGGGCGACGATGTTGGTAATCTTGATGGCCGGGTTGACGGCCGGACCAGCGGTATCCTTGTAAGGATCGCCGACGGTATCACCGGTCACCGATGCCTTGTGAGCATCAGAGCCCTTCTCGTGCTTGACACCATCCTTGTCGACGAAACCGTCTTCAAAGGACTTCTTGGCGTTGTCCCATGCACCACCACCCGAGGTCATCGAGATGGCGACGAACAGACCGTTGACGATCACGCCCAGAAGCGAAGCGCCAAGTGCGGCAAAGGCGGAGGCCTTGGAGCCGGAGATCAGCAGCACGCCAAAATAGACGAACAGCGGAGCCAGAACCGGCAGCAACGACGGCACGATCATTTCCTTGATCGCCGCCTTGGTCAGGATGTCCACAGCGCGGCCATAGTCGGGCTTTTCGGTGCCTGCCATGATGCCCGGCTTCGCCTTGAACTGGGCGCGGACTTCTTCCACGATCGAACCTGCAGCACGTCCCACAGCTGTCATGGCGATACCGCCGAACAGATAAGGGATGAGACCGCCGAAGATCAGGCCCGCAACCACGTAAGGGTTGGACAGATCGAACGAGATCTCGCCCATGTCCTTGAAGTAGGGATAGAGCGTCGAGCCTTCCGCATTTGCCTTCGTGGCAAAGAACTTCAGATCGTTCGAGTAGGCTGCAAACAGCACCAGTGCGCCAAGACCAGCCGAACCGATGGCATAGCCCTTGGTCACAGCCTTGGTGGTGTTGCCGACCGCGTCGAGAGCGTCAGTTGCCTGACGAACTTCCGGCGGAAGACCCGACATTTCGGCGATGCCGCCGGCATTGTCGGTGACCGGACCGAAGGCGTCGAGAGCCACGATCATGCCGGCGATGCCGAGCATGGCGGTAACCGCGATACCGGTGCCGAACAGGCCGGCGAGCTGGTAGGTCGAGATGATGCCGCCAACGATGACGATCGCCGGCAGAGCCGTCGATTCCAGCGAGATGGCAAGACCCTGGATCACGTTGGTGCCGTGACCGGTGACCGAAGCCTGGCTGATCGAGTTGACCGGACGCTTGTTGGTGCCGGTGTAGTACTCGGTGATCACCACGATGAGCGCAGTGACGATGAGGCCAACTACGCCGCAGGCAAACAGGCCTGAACCGGTGATTGCCTTGCCGTCGATGGTGGCGATTTCGCCCCAACCGATGGTCATCTGAGTTGCGCCGGCGAGGCCGACAATCGACAGCAGACCGGTAACGATCAGGCCCTTGTAAAGAGCGCCCATGATCGAACCGTTCTGGCCGAGCTTGACGAAGAAGGTTCCGGCGATCGAGGTGATGATCGAGGCACCGCAGATGGCCAGCGGATAGAGCATGGCCGAGCCGAGGATGTCCGAACCGCCAAAGAAGATCGCTGCCAGAACCATGGTGGCGACAACGGTCACCGCGTAGGTTTCAAACAGGTCGGCCGCCATGCCGGCGCAGTCGCCGACGTTGTCGCCAACGTTGTCAGCGATGGTGGCCGGGTTGCGAGGATCGTCTTCCGGGATACCGGCTTCAACCTTGCCGACGAGATCGCCGCCAACGTCGGCACCCTTTGTAAAGATGCCGCCGCCCAGACGGGCAAAGATCGAAATCAGCGAAGCGCCGAAACCGAGCGCCACCAGCGCGTCAATCACCTGACGGCTGTCAGACGCCAGCCCCATCGGGCCAGTGAGGAGGTAGTAGTAGACCGCAACGCCCAAGAGCGCGAGGCCAGCCACCAGCATGCCGGTGATGGCGCCCGCCTTGAAAGCGATGTCGAGGCCGCTTGCAAGATTGACGGACGATGCCTGTGCCGTGCGCACGTTGGCGCGTACCGAGACGTGCATGCCGATATAACCGGCCGCACCCGACAGAATCGCACCAATCAGAAAGCCAATTGCGGCGGTGGCGCCAAGAAGCAAATAGGTTACGACGACAACCACTGCGCCAACGATGGCGATGGCCGTGTACTGACGGTTCAGGTAGGCCTGAGCGCCTTCACGAATGTAGCCTGCGATTTCCTGCATGCGTGCATTGCCCTGGTCGGCTGCCATAACCGATTTGGTCGCCCAGATGGCGTAAACAATGGAAAGCAATCCACAGGCGATCACAGCAAAAAGAATTGTCATGCTGATGTCCCTCCAATTTGGCCGGAATCAGATGACTTCCCCCGACCACAATATGCCGCGGCGAAAGGAGCACGAACCACATGCTCGGGCCCCCAGCCGCATCGCGGCGGATGTTTGCTGTAGAGGGGCTACGACGTCAAGTCCGCAGGCGGTGTTATTGCCGTGCAGCCCTCAATAAGCATTGGGTAATTGGTCTATGATGCCGGTTTGCAGCCTGCTGGCCCCGACCGGGCACAGCCATAGCGCTTAAAACGACCTGCGACGGTCTCTCGCGACCTGCACGCCAAGCGCCAGCAGACAGAACAGCGCGACCGGCCAGAACACCGAGTTGAGCGCATCCCAGCCCCAGGTATTGAGCACCTGACCCGACATCAGCGAGGAGAACGCGACGATGCCGAACAGGGTGACATCATGAAAGCCCTGAACCTTGTTCTTCTCCGAAGCCCGGTAGGTCATCGTCACCATGGTGGTCGCGCCGATGAAGGAGAAATTCCAGCCGATTCCGAGCAGCACCAGGGCAAGCCAGAAATTCCACAGCTCAATGCCCATATGCGCGACGATGGCGCAGCCAAGCAGAATGAACAGGCCGGTGGCGGTGATCGTATCACGGCCAAACCGGGCAATCAGCTTGCCGGTAAAGAAGCTCGGCGCAAACATCGCCATCACATGCCACTGGATGCCCAACGTCGCCAGTTCCGGCGAAAAGCCGCAGCCGACCATGGCCAGCGGCGCACCGGTCATCATGAAGGTCATCAGCCCATAGGAGCCGACGCCGCAGATCATGGCGGTGATGAAGCGCGACTGCTTGATGATCTCGATCAGCGGTCGCGGCGGGGTCTCGTCATGACCAGCCTCACCGGGCTTGGTGTCGTTGGGAATGCGCAGGAACCACAGGATCGAAATGGTGATCAGCGCCAGCGGCAATATCGCCACGAAAGAACCGGCAAACATCACCGGCGCCAACAATTCGCGGGTGAAAATTACCGTCTGCGGGCCGATGATGGCGGCAAACACGCCGCCGGCAAGGACCCAGGAAATCGCCTGGGCCTTGAAATTTGTCGGTGATCCGTCGGCGGCGGCAAACCGGTATTGCTGAACGAACGCCCCGCCCATGCCGATGAACGCCATGGCGAAGGCGAACAGCCAGAACTCGTGGCGAAACAGCGCGATTGCCGACAGCAGGCCGCCCAGCGCGGTCATCGCCATGCCCGATATGAAACCGTAGCGGCGACCGATCTGGCGCATCAGCCAAGCGGCCGGCAAGGCGCCAACGGCAACACCGAGGTTGAACCCGGTGACCGGTGCGGTGGCGAGCGCCTTGTCGGCGCCGAGCAGATAAAAACCGGCAAGACCACCCATCGAAATGGCGATCGGAGCGGCAGCGCCGCCAAATGCCTGAGCGCCCGACAACAAAAGCGCGTTGCGGCGGGCCAGATTTTCGGCATCGTTGGTGCCGGCCAGTCTGACCCTGTCAAGAAACGCCATGGTGCTCAGCTCTTCGCGGGGAGGGAATCTTCACGGTAGGTTCGTGCCAGCCGGTCCAGCACCGCATTGACGATCTTCGGCTCTTCGCCATCGAAGAAGGCGCGCGCAACATCGACATATTCGGTGACGATGACGGCAAAGGGCACATCCTTCTTGGCCGAGAGTTCCCAAGCCCCTGCCCTGAGGATGGCGCGCAAGGTGGCGTCGAGACGGGATAGGGGCCAGTCTTCGTTGAGACTGGCGCGGATCACCGGATCGAGCGCACGCTGGTTTTCGACCACGCCTGAGACCACCGCGCGGAACCAGGCCGGGTCGGCAGGACGGTATTGATCCCCGTCGATTTCACCACCCAGGCGATGGTCTTCGTATTCAGCGACGATTTCGAGCACACCGGCACCGCCGATATCCATCTGGTAGAGCGCCTGAACCGCAGCCAGTCGGGCGGCGCCGCGCTGGTTGGCGGGTTTGATTTCCGGGGTCTGTGATTGGTTTGGTGTCACGATCAACCCGCCAGCTTTTCTTTCAACGCAATCATGGTCAGCGCCGCACGCGCCGCAAAACCGCCCTTGTCGAGCCGGTCCTTCTTGACCCGCTCCCAGGCCTGTTCGGCGTTCTCGGTGGTCATGATGCCATTGCCGAGCGCCAGCGATTCGGAGACCGAAAGCGTCATCAGGCCGCGGGCTGATTCATTGGCGACGATGTCGAAATGGTGGGTATCGCCGCGAATGACGACCCCGAGAGCGACAAAGCCGTGATACTCGACATCGCCTTCATCCATTGCATCAAGAGCAATGGCGATTGCCGGCGGAATTTCCAGTGCACCCGGCACCGTGACAACGTCATAGGTTGCGCCGGCCGCGTCGAGCGCGGATTTGGCGCCATCGAGCAGGGCGTCGGACATGTCGTCGTAAAAGCGAGCTTCGACAATCAACAGATGCGGAGGGGAGGCTTTTGCCATGACGGCTTTCCTTCTTGCGGGCGGGTCATGCCACGCGTCACAGGGTTCCGGAGTGGAACCGGAGATAAGGTCGGATCAGAGCGCGGGTCAAATCACTTTGTCCGACGCTTGGCAAGTAGAAATGGCCCGCTGACCCGGCTCAGCGGCGAATTGTCGGTCTGGCCGTCAGCCGTTGGCGACCGCCGGCACCCCATGATTGGTGTTCCGCGAACCGCGCAAATGCGCCTATACGCATCATTAAGACCACATCGTTTGGCTTTGCGCGCCACAGCGACTCCGCTAGAGATGGCGACCATGAGCGCCACCAGACCCCGCGAAACCGATCTCTATCCCCCGGTCAAGGCCCTGCTTGAAAGCCAGGGCTACGAGGTCAAGGGGGAAATCGGGGCCGCCGACGTGGTTGCGGTTCGCGACGGCGGCGAGCCGTTGGTGGTCGAATTGAAGACCAGTTTTTCGCTGTCGCTGTTTCACCAGGCAATCGAGCGTCAGGCGATAACCGATGTCGTCTATATAGCGGTGCCGCGTGGCAGTGGTCGCGCCGCCCTGAAATCGCTGAAGGTCAACACTTCGCTGTGCCGCCGGCTCGGCCTGGGATTGATGACCGTGCGCCTGAAAGACGGGCTGGTGGAGGTGCACGCAGACCCCTCGCCCTACAAGCCGCGGAAATCGGCCGTCAAGAAAACCCGCCTGCTGCGCGAATTTGCCAAGCGTACCGGCGATCCCAATTCCGGCGGCGCAACCCGGCAGGGGCTGATGACCGCCTACAGGCAGGATGCCCTGCGCTGCGCTCGTGTGCTGCTGGAGCTCGGCCCGACAAAGGCCGCGCTGGTGGCCAAGACTTCCGGCGTTGAGAAAGCCCGGGCGTTGATGGCCGACAATCATTACGGCTGGTTCGAGCGCGTCGCCACCGGCATTTACGCGGTTTGCCCAAAAGGCGCCCAAGCGCTCGAGCAACATGGCGACCCCGATGCTGGCACCCCGCGCACGGTGCCAGCCGAAGACTGACGCGCCTTTCCCGGACCCGAGAGCCATCTCCTGGCCGGTGTGCCGCAACGATAAACGCCCTCGGCAACGGCGCGCTCTTTACCACTGGTTAACCATAAATCGACGATGGTGGCGCTTTAACAGGTCGCTTCGGGGTTGTTGGCATGCGAGCTTCATCGGCAAACGGCGCCGCCGTCTATCCGCAGCGCCGCAGCAACCCCGCGCTGCAGGCGCAGCTGAGGCTTGCCCATCCCGGCCTGCTTCCGGCGGGAACAGCACGGATCCTGGCGATCGCGGTTTCCACGCTGGGCATTGCGTTGATGCTGATTTCGCTCCGGCCTTTTGCCGCTGCCAGTATTTTCGAGAGTTCCAGCGCCGATGGTGATGCGCTCAACCAGATGGGATTTTTGGCAGCAGGTGCAATCTGCCTGCTGGCACTGATCAGCCTGGCCAACAAGAAGGCGCTGGCGAGCCTGTTTACGCCCAGCTTCGTAGCCCTTGGCCTGCTGATTGCCGTCAATGTTGCCCAGGCCCCCGACCCTGAATCGACCTTGCGCAGTGCCATCTTCACGATAATCGGCATGCTGCTGGCGTTTTCGGTGATTGTGCTGCCACGCGGCGAAGGTGATTTCCGGTTCGCGCTGCTGATCGGCGCCGGCGCCGCGCTGGGCCTTTCCTATATAGGCGTATTGCTGTTTCCCAACCTCGCGCTGCACGGCTTCGATGTTTACGAGCCGCAACATGCGGGGCTTTGGCGTGGGCATTTCAGCCACAAGAATATTGCCGGACCGGTCATGTCGATCATCGCTTTTTTCGGCCTCTACATCATGCGTTCGGGGCAGCGGCTCGCCGGGCTCATAATGTTCAGTGCAGCAACAATTTTCGTGCTACACACCGGCTCCAAGACAACCACCGGATTTTTCCCGATCGCCATCATGATCGTGTTGCTGGCCCCGCTCTTCCACCGTAGCAGTGTCGCCATATTCGCAACGCTGGTGACGATGGCGACGGTGGCAATCTTTACGCTGGGATCGCTCTACAGCACCGAGATCAGCCAACTGGTGGGCGATTTTCTGGGCGATCAGACCTACACAGGCCGTACCACCCTGTGGGAAGTCAGCCTGTCAAAGATCCCCGAACACCCATGGTTCGGTTTCGGCATGTATAACTTCTGGATGACGGACAATGTGCTCGGCCTAGACAAGCCGTTCGAGGCAGCATGGGACTACCGCCACATCGTTCACGGACATAACAACTATCTCGATATCCTGCTGAATTTCGGCTTTATCGGCGGCGCTCTCGTGTATTGGGTGCTGTTTATCGGGCCGATGTTCAACTATGCCCGAGCCCGACGCCTGCCCGGCAACCGCAAGCTCGCCGACATGTTTTTCATGATTATCGTGTTTGCCTGCCTGCTGTCGTTCATCGAGACATTCTTTCTCGCGCGAAATGTGCCGCTGTGGCTGATGCACATTTTTGCGGTGTTCGGGCTGCATTTGCTGGCCCGATTCGACATTGGCCGGTCACTGCCCGACCATTGACGGGGGTCAGATTACGGCCCTGTCAGGAATTGGCTGCAGCCTCGGCAAGCCTTGCTGCGTAGCGCGCCATCTGGTCGACTTCGAGATTGATGCTGTCGCCGACTGCGTGCTCGCCCCAGGTGGTCACCTCAAGCGAATGGCGGATCAGCAGCACGTCGAATTCGGTACCGTTGACGCCATTGACCGTGAGCGATGTGCCATCGAGCGCCACCGAGCCCTTGGGGGCGATAAAACGTGCCAGCGCGTCTGGCGCGCGCAGCGTAAACCGGCGCGCCTCGCCCTCGTCCTTGATCGCCACAAGCTCGGCAAGCCCGTCGACATGACCGGAGACCATATGGCCGCCCAGCTCGTCACCGATCTTCAGCGACCGCTCAAGATTGATCCGGGTGCCCTGCTGCCAATTGGCAATGGTGGTCAGGCGCAGCGCCTCTTCCCAGGCCTCCACCTCAAACCAGCGGCCATTGTCGCCGTGTTGTGGCAACGCGGTCACCGTCAGGCAGACGCCGGAACAGGCGATCGAAGCGCCGATATCAATTCCGGCGGGATCAAACGCGGTTTCGATGCGCAGGGCAACGCCCTGATCGCGCTCGGTAACGTCGGCAACCCGGCCGATATCGGTGATGATGCCGGTAAACATGGTGCTAGGCCCTTTCGTACTCATCCATCCGGTCCGCACCATAGGTGCTTGTGGCAACCGCACGGAATCCGGATGGAACGGTCTGTGACGTCAGCGGCGCGGCTACCGAGTCGCCGTCAATGTCGTCTGGCCCGGTCAACAGTATGATGCGGTCGACCAGATCCTCGGCAAGAAATGACTGAGCCACTTCCGCGCCGCCTTCGACCAGCACCGTCGACAGCCCCCGGGCGGCCAGATCCTCGAGCAGCTCCGGCAGTGCGATGCGGCCATCATGGGTTTCACTGGCGATGAAATCGACCCCGGCAGCTGTCAGGCGCGTCCGCGCCTCAATATCCTGAGCAGCAGCGGTGGCGACCCAGACCGGGGTCTGCCGCGCCGAGGCTGCAAGCCGCGACCCCAAGGGCAGTCTCAGTCCCGCATCAAGCACCAGCCGGATCGGGGAGCGCGCCTCCAGTCTCGGCAGGCGGCATGTCAGGTCCGGGTCGTCGTTGAGCACGGTGCCGATGCCAACCAGGATCACATCGCTCTGCGCACGTATGGCGTGAACCTGACCGCGGCTGATTTCACCGGTAATCGAGACCTGGGCGCCGTCCCGGCGGCCGATCATGCCATTGCGGGAAACTGCAAGTTTGAGAGTCACATGCGCCCGGTTGCTGATGCGCCGGGTGAGGTATCCGCCAAGATCGCGGGCTGCCGTCTCGGCGAGTACCCCCTGCTCCACCTCGATACCGGCGTCGCGCAAAATTGCATAGCCGCGGCCCGAAACCCGGTCATCGGGATCAGTGGCGGCCGCCACCACGCGGGTCACCCCGGCGTTGACCAGCGCTTCCGCGCAAGGCGGAGTGCGGCCGTGATGGGCGCAGGGTTCAAGCGTTACATAAGCGGTGGCGCCGCGGGCAAGTTTGCCCGCTTCAGCCAGCGCCTGGGGTTCGGCGTGCGGCCGTCCGCCGATCGCGGTAACACCACGGCCGACAATCACCGAATCGCCTTCGATCTCGCGCACAATCAGGGTGGCGACCGACGGATTGGAGCCAGTGCGCCCCTCGTGCCAGCGCGCCAGGCGAATGGCGGCGGCCATGAAGCGGCGGTCGAGCGGGCTGACCGCCATCGGATCAATCGTCGCCAGCGATGGTATCGCCGGCGATCCTCGCTGTCAGTTCGGCGATCGTGCGTTCAAAATCCTGCGGTCCGGTGAAATCCCGGTAGACCGAGGCGTAGCGCACGAAGCCGACATCATCGAGCGCCTTGAGCGCCTCGAGCACCAGCAAGCCGATCCCGTCAGTGGCAATTTCGGTCTCGCCCGAGCTTTCCAGCCGGCGAACGATGCCCGACACCGCGCGATCTATGCGTTCAGGGTCCACCGGCCGCTTGCGCAGCGCGATCTGGAATGATTTGGCCAGCTTGTCGCGGTCAAACGGCACCCGACGTCCGGTTTTCTTGAGCACCTGCAGATCGCGCAATTGCACCCGTTCGAAGGTGGTGAAACGCCCGCCGCAATCGGGGCAGACGCGCCGACGGCGAATCGCGGCGCCGTCTTCGGCGGGCCGCGAATCCTTCACCTGGCTGTCTTCAGAGCCGCAATAGGGACACCGCATCAGCGCCTACCCGAGATGCGGGTAGATCGGAAAGCGATCGGTGAGCGCAATCACCTTCTGCTTCACGGCGGCTTCGACCTTGGCGTTGCCGTCTTCCGAATTGGCTTGCTTGAGGCCGTCGAGCACTTCCAGAATCAGCGCACCGATCTCGCGGAACTCGGCTTCGCCAAAGCCGCGGGTGGTGCCTGCGGAGGTGCCGAGACGAACGCCCGAGGTGATGGTCGGCTTTTCCGGATCGTTGGGAACGCCATTCTTGTTGCAGGTGATGAAGGCCCGGCCGAGCGCTGCCTCGGAGGCCTTGCCAGTGAGGCTCTTGGGCCTGAGATCAACCAGCATCAGATGCGTGTCGGTGCCGCCGGAGACGATCTCGAGGCCGCCTGCGACCAGGGTTTCAGCAAGCACTTCGGCGTTGCGAACGACCTGGCCGACATAATTCTTGAATTCCGGCGTCAGCGCTTCGCCGAAGGCTACCGCCTTGGCGGCGATCACATGCATCAGCGGCCCGCCCTGCAAGCCGGGAAAGACGGCAGAATTGATCTTCTTGGCGATATCCTCGTCATTGGTCAGCACCAGGCCACCGCGCGGGCCGCGCAGAGTCTTGTGGGTGGTCGAGGTGGCAACATGGGCGTGCGGGAACGGATTTGGGTGCACCCCGCCTGCCACCAGACCGGCAAAATGGGCCATATCGACCCAGAGAATGGCATCGACGGCATCAGCGATGGCACGGAAGCGGGCGAAATCGATATGGCGGGAATAGGCCGAACCGCCAGCGATGATGATGCGCGGCTTGTGTTCGCGGGCCAGCGCCTCGACCTGATCATAATCGATCACGCCGGTGGCAAGATCGAGACCGTATTGCACGGCATTGAACCATTTGCCGGAAAGATTGGGGCGGGCGCCGTGGGTCAGATGGCCGCCGGCGTCAAGGCTCATGCCGAGCAGCGTATCGCCCGGCTTGGCCAGGGCAAGCAGAACCGCCTGGTTGGCTTGCGAGCCGGAATTGGGCTGAACATTGGCGAAACCGCAGCCGAACAGTTGCTTGACCCGGTCGATGGCAAGATTTTCGGCGACATCGACGAAGTGACAGCCGCCATAATAGCGTCGGCCCGGATAGCCCTCGGCATATTTGTTGGTCATCACCGAGCCCTGTGCCTCGAGCACGGCGCGCGAGACGATATTCTCCGACGCGATCAACTCGATTTCATGGCGCTGACGACCCAACTCGTCCTTAATCGACCCATACAGCGCGGGATCGGCCTCGGCCAAAGTGCGATTGAAGAATGCATCGGAGAAGCGGGCTGCTGGTGTCGCGTTGGACATGATCCGGGTTCCTTGTGACTCAGGGTGTGGCTCGGCTCTGCCGCGAAACCGCGGCGTCGTGAGATACGGCTCGAATCCAGCCCGGAATTCTCCCGACCGGATGGCGCTGTTTACCCCCGTCGCATGGCAAGGGCAACATCTGCGGGCCTGATTGCGTCATGACAGTTCGTGGAATGAAAAAGCCGCCCGGTTAAGGGCGGCTCTGTCAGCTTGTTGTTGCGTATCCCGGAAGCTTCAGCGCAGCGCCAGTTCGTCGACGCCATCGCGCTGGTAGACGTCGTCGCGGAACTGGACAACGCCGTCCTCCGACGCCCAGGCGGTGAAATAGGTGAAATAGACCGGCACCGGGTCGCTCAGATCGATCTCGGTGTTTTCGCCCGAGGCAATCACTGCTTCCATGGTCTGGCGGTCCCATCCCGGCGTATCGCGCAGCAACCAGGTGTTAAGATCACGCACGTTCTGAACCCGCACGCAGCCCGACGATTCAAACCGCAAAAGCTTGTTGAACACGCCCTGTTGCGGGGTGTCGTGCATGTAGACGGCATGCGGATTGTTGAAATTAATCTTGGTCGACGCCATCGCGTTGCCCTTGCCCGGGTCCTGACGGAACATCAGGTTGGGCGCTTTTTCCGCATTCCAGTCGATTGATTCAGGCGCCACCTCGTTGCCCTGCCCGTCAAACAGACGGATCGAATTGCGCGCAAGGTAGGTTGGGTCCTTACGCATCAACGGCACTATGTCCTTCTGGATGATCGAGCGCGGCGAGGTCCAGTAGGGATTGAGAATGATCTGGTGGATCTTGGAATTGAGAATCGGCGTCTGCCGGTCGATCTTGCCAACAATGGCGGTATGGCGCAGCACCACGCGGTCGTTCTCCACTGCCTCGATCTGGGCTGCGGGAATGTTGACCATGACGTAACGATCGCCGAGAAAACCCGACATCGAACGCAGCCGCACGAGGTTGGTCTCAAGCTGGCCGAGACGCACGGCCGCCGACACATTCAGCGCCTGGTAGGTATAGCTGCCCAAAACGCCATCCGGCGGCAGACCGTGGCGGGCCTGGAATTGCTTGACGGCGCCATCGACATAAGAATCGAACGCATTGGAAAGACCGGCATTGCGGTCGAGATCGCCCGAGGCAATCAGGCGCTGACGCAACAGCCGCACTTCGGGTTCGGAATCGCCCATGCGCAGCTTCTTGGTGGCCGGCACGATTGGCCAGCCGCCGCTTGCAACGATGTTCTGGTAATCAAAAATCGAGCGCTCGACAAAACCGATCGTACCGGCGCTGGTGATCGGAAAACGAGTCGCGGTCTTTGCCACCGAACGGGAGCTTTCGGCATCGAACTGGTCATCCCAGGAACCGCGTTGCGGGGCCGAGATGATGTCCTGGATGGTCGACTGGGCCAAGGCCGGGCCGGCTGTCACAGTTGCCGCGGCCAGAGCGGCGGCGCGGGCGATAAAGCGGCGGCGGGTCGGTTTGTCTAATCCGGTCATTGTCTTCATTCTCAATCCACCATGCAATCGGGTCTGACGTTAAGGCTGACTTTATCGCGTAGCATTGTTAACGTTAAAATTTCCGGACCAAAACCGGATCGATCAAACGCCTGCGACACATTAACGTGAAACGCGGACAGGACAAAGACCCGAATGATCCTGTCTGCACCTGGCCCCACACACTCAATTAGCGGTTTCATGAAAATAGGGCCAAACGATGATCCGGTGCCGGATTTGATCGCTCACATCAGGACGCCCCCTGCCCCGCAACCAGGTTCAGCACGACAGTTGCAGATCAATGGCGGCAAACGCAAAAGCGGCGGGCTTGCCGCCCACCGCTTTTGATGAATGCCTGCGAACAAGTCTTACAGACGGTAGAGAATCTGGTCGTTCCAGAACCGGTCGAGCCGCTGCATCAGCTTGTTGAGTTCCTCGAATTCGCTGGCGCCGATGCCGCCAACCTGGGCGATCGAATTGATGTGGCGATCATAAAGCCCGGCAACAATTTCGGCGATTTCAACACCGTGTTCGGTCAGGCTGATGCGGACCGCGCGACGGTCAACCCGCGAGCGCTGGTGGTTAATGTAGCCCAGATCGACCAGTTTCTTGAGATTGTAGGAAACATTGGAGCCAAGATAGTAACCGCGCGAGCGAAGTTCGCCAGCGGTCAGTTCGGAATTGCCGATGTTAAACAGCAGCAATGCCTGGATCGCGTTGATGTCGGTACGGTTGGCACGGTCGAACTCGTCCTTGATGACATCGAGCAGACGGCGGTGTAGCCGTTCGACCAGTTGCAAGGATTCGAGATAAAGGTCGCGAAGCGCTTCTGCCTGATCGTTGGCAGCTGCTGGTTTGGGCGCGGTGGCGAGTGCCGAATTGGAAAATGACATGATGACTGCCTCACTGTTGATGTTGGCGGTTTTTGTTCCCGCCTTGAGACAGACCCTATCGAATACGCATAAAATTCTACTTAAACTGCAAGCTTAACAACGTCTTACCTGCAAGCAACCAGCAATCAAAGTGAATCAGGTCTTACCTGCGTGGCGTCCCTGCGCCATTTCAGGAACAACAGGATGCGGAAGCACAGATACACCGCCAGCACCACGCCATGGCCGATGACAAGCAACGGGCGTTCGCCGAACCAGAGCGGCAGACCCTGGTGCATGGCCACTTCCGCGCCGGCGCCTGCAACCCAGATCACCGGTCCCCAGGACACCTGCATCCACAAGCCGACGGCGGCCACCGGCAAAAGCACAGCCAACGAGGTAGCGGCGAGTTGCCAATAGGACGGAAGCAGATCAAAGCGCGCCATGCCGCCATCGGTAAAGCCGATCAGCTTGCCCCAATATTGCAGCCCGGCAAAAAGGCTGCTCACGGCTACCAGCCGGAGAAACAGCCGGAAACTCGCTTCGAGGGTGCTGGCGCCGGGCGCCGGCACCGCGCCAACTTGCAATATCGCCATCAACGGCGTCTCCTGATCCTTTGTGCCAACGGGATCAACCGCCGGAATCGACCGCAGTCAATATCAAAGCCTGCAACAGGGCAAGCCGTGAAGGGCAAGCCCGGGCGTGGGAAGCGCGCGGAGGAGCTTGACCAGCCCACCCCCGGTGCGGTCTATAGCCCGGAAAACGGCGCACCCGCTGATCGAGTCCGCCTGACTGACTGAGGATGAAAGAAGATGGGCGAGAGCACGAAGAATACAGAAGCTGGACTGGCAGCTGCGGCAGCGGTCAATGTCGACGAGATCACCGCTCGCCGGCGCATGCGCCGCAGCCGTGGCGCCGACTGGTCGCGGCGGCTGGTGCGGGAAACCCGGCTGACGGTGGATGATCTGATCTGGCCGATCTTCATTGTCCCCGGCACCAATATCTCAGAGCCGATTTCAGCCATGCCCGGCGTCAACCGGCTGTCGGTGGACCGGGCGGTGGAGGCGGCGCGGATGGCGGCCGATCTCGGCATTCCGGCACTCGCCACCTTCCCCAATGTCGAACTTGAACGCCGCGACCAGACCGGTTCGCTGGCACTTGAAGCGGACAACCTGATCAACCAGGCCACCCGCGCCATCAAGCAGGCAGTGCCCGACATCGGCGTGATTACCGACGTGGCGCTCGATCCGTTCACCGATCACGGCCATGACGGCATCCTGCGCGATGGCGAGATCGTCAACGACGAGACCGTGCGCGCGATTGCAGCCGCCGCGGTGCACCAGGCCGACGCGGGCTCCGACATCATTGCGCCGTCAGACATGATGGACGGCCGCATCGGCGCCATCCGGCAGGCGCTCGACGCCGCCGGTCACCAGAATGTGGCGATCATGTCCTATGCCACCAAATTTGCCTCCGCCTGCTATGGCCCCTACCGCGAGGCGATCAACACCTCGGGGCTTTTGAAGGGCGACAAGCGCAGCTATTATCTCGATCCGTCCAACGCCATGGAAGCGGTGCGCGATGCGGCGCTCGATGTCGAGGAAGGCGCCGACATGCTGATGGTCAAGCCCGGCCTGCCCTATCTCGACATCTGCCGGGCGCTCAAGGACAATTTCGGCCTGCCGACGTTCGCCTACCAGGTGTCGGGCGAATATTCGATGGTCAAGGCAGCAGACGCTGCCGGCTATATCGACGGCGAGCGGATCATGTTGGAAACCCTGCTGGCCTTCAAACGTGCGGGCTGCGACGGAATCCTGACCTATTTCGCGCCCGAGGCCGCGCGGCTGATCGCCAAGGGGCTTGGCTGAACCGACAGCGTTTGCGGGCCAAAACCGGTAACAAAGCCTTTAACTGAGGCGTTTGACTTCCTACATCTGGTTCAAGGCGAGCCATTTGCCCGCACCGATAACAGGAGAGAGCCGTGAGCCAACAGTACCCAGACAGCGCAGCCGAGCCGACAATCGACCGGTATGACGACATTGCGCTTTACGACGGGGTACGCTCGCGGCGGATAATGGCGTTTTTCATCGATTACGCGTTTGTGCTGCTATTGTGCGTCCCGGTGGCGGTGCTGGTATTCTTCATCGGCATCTTCACGCTGGGTCTGGGATTTTTCCTCTACCCGATCCTTTTCCTGCTGGTGGTCATTCCCTATGTCGGCATGACCATGGGCGGACCAAACCAGGCCACACCCGGCATGCGGATGATGGACATCCGGCTTGTCCGGCTTGACGGCCGCCCGGTGGATTTCATGCTCGCCGTGGTTCACAGTGTGCTGTTCTGGGCGCTCAACGCGGTGCTGACACCGCTGATCCTGCTCGCAACCCTGGTGCTCGACCGCAAGCGCACCGTCCACGACTGGCTACTGGGCACCGTGGTGGTGCGGGGAACAGTTTAAACCGGCAGCCGAGTCTCGTGCTTTAATTGCCTGAGGATCAGGTTGGTCTTGACGGTGGAGACGCCCTTGAGCGCGAACAGGAATTTTTCGAGAAATTCGTTGTAGGCGCCAAGATCGCGGCAGCGTACGCGCAGATGATAATCGGCGTCGCCGGTGGTGGCGAAACAATCGAGTACTTCGGGCCGGGTCATCACCGCACCAATGAAACTTTCGACATGATCGGCCTGATGGCGTGAAAGCACCACATGCACCATGGCGTGGAAGCCGAGCCCGCAGGCATCCGGGTTGATGACCGCCGTATAACGCTCGATCACGCCTGCCTGCTCCAGCGCCCTGACCCGGCGCCAGCAGGCCGAAGCCGACATGGCAACACTTTCGGCAAGTTCCTGGTTGGAGATGCGGCCGTTGTGCTGAAGCGCATCGAGAATCTGCCGATCTCCCGGTTCTATTTCTATTTTCCCTGCCATTCCGGGTAATCCTTCCAATATCTGCGTGCTCACTGAGAGGCCTTGCCATTTTTCTGCGTCACGGCGGTCTCTTTGGCAAGTCCTGTCTGTTGGCTGGTGCTAAAATCGATGGCGGAGGAGACCGCCGATGACATTCCAGCCCGCACCTGCCCAGGCCTACCAACTGTCCGACCGCTACACGCTTGCCTCTGGCCGGGTGTTCATGACCGGCACCCAGGCGCTGGCGCGGGTTCTGTTTGACCAGGCGCGGCGCGACCGCGAGGACGGATTGAACACCGGCGGATTCGTGTCAGGCTATCGCGGCTCGCCGCTGGGCGGGCTCGACATGGAATTATGGCGGCAGAAGCCGCTTCTGGCTGAAGCCGGGATCGAATTTCTGCCCGCCGTAAACGAGGATCTGGCTGCCACCGCCGTGCTCGGCTCGCAGCAGGTGGAAACCAATCCCGGGCGCCAGGTCGAGGGCGTGTTCGGCTTCTGGTATGGCAAGGGTCCGGGCGTCGACCGGGCCGGTGACGCGCTCAAGCACGGCAACGCCTATGGCTCCTCACCGCATGGCGGGGTGCTGGTGGTGGCGGGCGACGACCATGGCTGTGTCTCATCGTCGATGCCGCACCAGTCCGACGTTGCCTTCATGGCCTGGTTCATGCCGACGCTCAATCCGGCGAGCGTTTCGGAATATCTCGAATTTGGCGAATATGGCTACGCACTGTCGCGCTATTCGGGCATGTGGGTCGGCTTCAAGGCGATATCGGAGACGGTCGAGGCAGCAAGCTCGTTCATGCTCAAGCCCGACCGTGTGTTTTCCACGCCGGATTTCCAGATCCCCGCTTCCGGGTTGCATTACCGTTGGCCCGACCTGCCCGGCCCGCAGATCGAGGAAAGAATGGAGGCCAAGAAGCACGCGGTGCTGGCCTTTGCCGAGGCCAACCCGATCGACCGGGCGATCTATGGCGTCAGCGACGCGCAGTTCGGGTTCGTGACCACCGGCAAGGCGCATCTCGATCTGATGGAAGCGCTCAGGCTGCTCGGACTCGATGAGGCGCGCTGCCGGGCGCTCGGCATCGACATCTACAAGGTCGGCATGGTCTGGCCGCTGGCACGGCGGGCGGCGCTCGATTTCGTGCGTGAAAAGCGCGAAGTGGTGGTAATCGAGGAAAAACGCGGCATCATTGAAAGCCAGTTCAAGGAATATTTCTATGACTGGCCCGGCCACAAGCCGCAGCGCATGGTCGGTAAGAATGACGAGACCGGGCACAGACTGATCCCTTGGACCGGCGAACTCTCGCCCCGACAGTTACTGCCGCTGATCGCCAGACGGCTCGACGGCATATTTGGCAATGAGAATTTTACAGCTCGCGCCGCCGCGATCACCGGCGCCCCGCCGATCCTGCTCAACAATCCCGGCGCGACCCGCACCCCCTATTTCTGTTCGGGCTGTCCGCACAACACTTCGACCAAGGTGCCCGAAGGCTCCAAGGCACTGGCCGGCATCGGTTGTCATTTCATGGCCAGTTGGATGGATCGGGAAACCTCGTCGCTGATCCAGATGGGTGGCGAAGGCGTCAACTGGGCGGCCTCCTCGCGATTTACCGGCAAGGATCACATCTTCCAGAATCTGGGCGAAGGCACCTGGTATCATTCAGGTTCGATGGCGATCCGACAGGCAATCGCCGCAGGCGCCAACATCACCTACAAGATCCTCTATAATGACGCAGTCGCCATGACCGGTGGCCAGCCGGTGGATGGGCCGGTCAGCGTTTCGGCTATCGCCGATATCTGCCGCGCCGAGGGCGTCGATCGGATCGCGCTGGTGTCGGACGACCCGGCGAAATTTTCGACCGCCGATCTGCCGCGCGGGTCGTCGATCCATGGACGAGCCGAGATGGACGCCGTGCAGCGCGAATTGCGTCAAATTCCCGGCGTATCGATCCTGATCTATGAACAGGCCTGCGCCACCGAAAAACGCCGCCGCCGCAAGCGCGGGCAATTGCCGGATCCGAAGAAATTCGTGGTCATCAACGAACTGGTCTGCGAGGGCTGCGGCGACTGCTCTACCGAATCCAACTGCCTCAGCGTCGAACCGAGGGAAACCGAGTTCGGCCGCAAGCGGCAGATCAACCAGTCCAATTGCAACAAGGATTTTTCTTGCCTCAATGGTTTTTGCCCAAGCTTTATTACCATCGAGGGCGGCACAAGGCGCAAGCCGAAGCCTGCGAAAATCGATCTGTCCCGGCTTGCCGGCGAGATCCCCCTGCCCGCCCTGCCGGCGCTCGATGCGCCGTTCAACCTGTTGGTGACTGGCGTTGGCGGCACCGGCGTGGTCACGGTCGGGGCGCTGATTTCGATGGCGGCGCACCTGGAGGGCAAGGGTGCCAGCATTCTCGATTTCACCGGCTTTGCCCAGAAATTCGGTGCAGTGCTGAGTTTCGTGCGGATCGGCAACGCGCCGGATGACATCAACCAGGTGCGCATCGACCAGGGGTCGGCGGATGCAGTGATCGGCTGCGATGTGGTGGTCTCGTCCTCGCCCAAGGCATCGGCAAGCTATCGAGCCGGTACGAAGGTAGCGCTGAATCTAGCCTCGATGCCAACCGGTGATCTGGTGCTCAGACGCGACGCGGATCTCAACATCGATGGACGCCAGGCCGCCGTCGAAACCGCCGTTGGCACCGGCAACGTCGCCGCATTTGATGCCAACCGGGCGTCCGAAGCGCTTTTTGGCGACGCCGTGTTTGCCAATGTTATGATGCTGGGTTTTGCCTGGCAGCGCGGGCTGGTGCCGGTGGGGCTGGAGGCGCTGGAGGCGCTGATGCGGGCCGTTGAGCTCAACAATGTCGCCGTCGAGGACAACAAGCGGGCATTTTTGTGTGGACGGCTGATGGAGGCAAATCCGGGGGCACTGGAACGGCATCTTGCCCCGCCGCCGGATTTCGCCATTGCCCTCGACGACGTCATCGAGCGCAGGGCGACCTTTCTGCACGCCTACCAGGACAAGGCTTGGGCAGAACGCTACCGCCGTCAAATCACGGATTTTTCTAAGCAACTGCCGCCGGAAACCCATGAGGAATTGGCCGTGGCGGCGGCAAAATCGCTGTTCAAGCTGATGGCCTACAAGGATGAATACGAAGTGGCGCGGCTGCATAGCGACAAGAGTTTCGTTAGGAGTCTCTCCGGCCGCTTCGAAGGTGATTTTCGCATCGTCCATCATTTGGCGCCGCCGATGATCAGCCGCGAGAAGGATGCGCGCGGCCGCCCGCTCAAACGCCGGTTCGGTCCGGCAATCCGGCCGGTGCTGTCATTGCTGGCACGCTGCAAGTGGTTGCGTGGCAGCATTTTCGACCCATTCGGCCATACTGCGGAGCGAAAGATGGAGCGCGAATTGATCGGCTGGTTCGAGGCACTGATAGCCCACTGCGCTCGCGAGATCCGGACCGAAACCGTCGTCCTGTGGACACATATCCTCACAGCACCGATGGAAATTCGCGGCTATGGCCCGGTTAAGCAGGAGGCCGTGGTCAAGACCAAATCCAGGGTCGAAGCACTGTTTGCCCAGCTTGGGTAACGGCAAGCCGTCATATCCGGGTCAGAAGCCTTGGTTGAGCACGGGTTTTTGGTTTCGCGCGGTTGATAATTCTCGCGCCGGATGTTTCGCGGTAAACGGTAAGCTGAGAATATTCGCCCTAGGCGTATGGCAGGGCGGCACGGTAATGTGAAGGGTAACCTGCGCCTCGGGGGTCGCTACGCATTAATGCCGGATTTTCACCTTGTCGCCATCTTCGTCATCATCGCAGCGACGATCGCCGCCTATGCCTCCGAGCGCTGGGCGATGGAGACCGTCTCGCTGGTATCGCTGGCGGCGGTGCTGGTGATATTCGGCGCGGTTCCCTATACCGGCCCGGATGGCCAGACTCTGCAGATCGAGCGGCTATTGTCGGGTTTTTCCAACCCGGCGCTTGCCACGGTGATCGCACTTCTGATCGTCGGCCAGGGCCTGTTTGCCACCGATGCGATGGAGGCACCAGCGCGCCGACTTGGGCGCATGGGTGGCGCCAAAACCTTCCGGCCGATCCTGTTCATCCTGATCGGTGCCGGGGCGATTTCAGCGTTTCTCAACAACACACCGGTGGTGGTGATCTTCATTCCGATTCTGGTGGTGCTGGCAGCGCAACGCTCGATTTCACCGAGCCGGGTGTTCATTCCACTCTCGTTCATCACCATTCTGGGCGGCATGACAACGCTGATCGGCTCATCAACCAACCTGCTGGTTGCCGGTGTTGCCCGCGATTATGGCTATGAAATCGGCTTTTTCGATATCACCGGCATGGGCATAATCCTGGCGCTGGTCGGCGGCGTCTATGTGCTGCTGGTATTGCCGCGGCTGTTGCCTGAACGCGAGGCGGAATTGTCTGCCGGCGCCAAATCTGGCGCCCAGTTCATAGGCGAGATCACGCTGACGCGTGATCACCCCTTTGTCGGAATCTCGGCCAAGGCCGGCATGTTTCCCGGGCTTGGCGATCTGACGCTCAGACTGTTGCAACGCCGCGACGCACCGTTCCTTCCGCCATTCGAGGATCTCACCCTGTCAGCCGGCGATACGCTAGTGGTCACCGGAACCCGGCGTGCCTTTTCCAAGGCGCTGGCGCGCGGACGCGCCGGACTGGAGTCCGATGTTGCCGAGTCCGATGACAGCGCCCACGAGCCACCGCCGGGGCCCGACTACCACCTGGCGGAAGCCGTGATTTCGCCGGGTTCGCGCTATGCCGGGCGAACCATTCAGCTCTCGGGCCTGCGGGCGCAATTCGGGCTGTCGGTGCTGGGCGTGCAGCGCAAGAGCCGGATGGCGCGATCTGCTTTGTCGGCGATTCGGCTCGAACCCGGCGACACGTTGCTGATCGGCGGGCCGATGGAGGAAATCACACGGCTCCGCGGCAACCACGATCTGTTGCTTTTGGAGCATTCGGCGGTGGCGGTGCCGCAATCACGCAAGGCACGCATAGCGGTGGCAATCTTCGCCGCCATCGTGATTACCTCGGCGATGTCTATCGTGCCGATCGTGGTGGCGGCCATCTGCGGCGCGGTGCTGATGTTGGTCACACGCTGCCTGTCGATCCTTCAGGCGGCGCGTGCCTTCGACCGGCAAATCTTCCTGCTGGTGGGATCGTCGGTAGCGCTGGCAACAGCACTGGAGGCCACCGGCGGGGCCAGACTGATTGCCACGACCACGCTGTCGGTGATGGACGGCGCGTCGCCGGGGATGATTCTTTCGGCGCTGTTTCTGGTCATGGCGGCACTCACCAATGTGCTGTCCAACAACGCCACTGCGGTGTTGTTCACACCCATTGCGCTGGGCATTGCCGCCGGCATGAACGTCCCCCCCGCCCCTTTCATCGCCGCGGTAATCTTTGCCTCCAATGCGTCGTTTGCCACGCCAATCGGCTATCAGACGAATCTGCTGGTGATGGGTCCCGGTCACTACCGGTTCAGTGATTTTCTGCGCGCCGGAACCCCGCTTGTGATAATCATCTGGTTGACCTTTTCGTTACTTGCGCCATGGTATTACGGATTATGATCCGCTTAGAACCCATGGCATGACAAACCACACCGTCAATTCACCGCAGTTCTTTCTGACCGCGCCCTCGCCCTGCCCCTATCTTGAAGGCGAGAGCGAGCGGAAGGTGTTTACCCACCTGGTCGGCGACAAGGCACCGGCGCTAAACGACCTGTTGACCCAGGGCGGATTTCGCCGGTCGCAGAATATTGCCTACCGGCCGGCCTGCGAAACCTGCCGCGCCTGTATCTCGGTGCGGATCCTGGCTTCCGAGTTCAATTCGACCCGGTCGATGCGCAAGAACATGGCGACCAACGCCGATCTGGTTGCCACCGAATATCACGCCGAACCTTCAAACGAGCAGTTCAAGCTGTTCCGGCGCTATCTCGACAGCCGCCACAAGCGCGGCGGCATGGCCGACATGAGCATCAGCGACTACGCGATGATGGTCGAGGATTCGCATGTCGACACCCGCATCATCGAATACCGCGTCAAGGTCGAGGGTGATGGCCTGCAGGAGTTTCCGGCCGGGCCGCTGGTCGGTGCCGCTCTGACCGACCGGATGAGCGACGGGCTGTCGATGGTCTATTCCTTCTATGACCCGAACGCGACCGCGCGGTCGCTGGGCACCTACATGATCCTCGACCATATCGAGCGCGCCAAGGCGCTGGGTCTGCCACATGTCTATCTGGGCTATTGGGTCGAGGGCTCGCGCAAGATGGAATACAAGACCCGCTTCTTGCCCCAGGAACATCTGATGGCGCAGGGCTGGCGACGCTACCAGGGCTGATCAGCCCCTCGCCCGCTCCGGCTTCGCCCGTTATCCACCCGATTGCGCAGGTTTCAAAGCAAGTGCTCCAGCCAGGCTGACGGCTTGTCTCCGGCCAGTCCTGCGCCTATGGCAAGAGGCGATCCAAATGAATCTGCTGGAGGCCAATCGTTCATGCAAGACCAACTTCCCGCAGCGGCCGAGCACCGCAAGGGCCTTCTGATCACTGCATTTGGCGGGATGATGCTGACCATCGACATTCCGCTGCTCAGGCTTTCGCAAAGCGATGCCTGGTCGGCGCTCGCGGTGAGAAGCACTTTGACCTTTATCGCGGCGCTGATTGCCTGGAGCGTGATCCGGTTTGTCTTCAAGCGGCAGATGCCGTTGATCCCGGGAAAGGCCGGGCTGCTGGTGGTGTCGCTCTACAGCCTCGCCTCGATCACCTTCCTGATGGCGGTGTTCAACACCACCACGGCGAACCTGGTTTTCATACTGGCGTTCAACCCGATGTTCTCGGCTTTGCTGGCCTGGTGGCTGGTAGGCGAAAAACCCAAGCCCCAGACATTTGTTGCCATGCTGGTAATGCTGTTTGGTGTGCTGCTGATTGTTTCTGATGGCATCAAGGCCGGCAATCTGACCGGTGATCTGTTCGCGCTCGTTTCCAGCCTGATTCTGGCGACTGCCATAACCTTCAGCCGCAAGGCGCGCACCGACATGGGATTTGCGCCGCTATTCGGGGCGCTGGTGCCGGCGATTGTCGGATTGACCATGGTCGGCGGCGTTTCCGGCCTGGCGGTCGCCGAACCGGCCTGGCTCGTGCTCAACGGGCTGATCGTGATTCCGATTTCATTCTGGTGCCTGGCCACCGGGCCGCGCTACATATCCGGTCCGGAAGTGGCGATGTTCTATCTGCTTGAAACAATTCTGGCGCCGATCTGGGTGTGGATGATCTTTGCCGAGGCGCCGACCCTGATCGGGCTGATTGGCGGGGCAATCATTATCACCGCGCTGGTCGGACATTCGCTGTGGCGGTTGTTGTCGCACCGCCGCACTGTGCGCACGCTGGCGCCGCGGCATCCTGTGTGATGCGGTCGACGCAAGGTGACCTGCAAGAGCGTGTGGCCGCATTATCGTCGCATGGCCCTGCTTGGATGGCGTACTGACCGCACAGGATCACCGTCGTCCATCATGAAAAAACTCGTCGCCTTCATTTTTCTCTGTTTCATCCTGCCGGCGCTGGCCTCGCTCGGGGTTCGCGCTGCCGGTTCACAGCCAGGGTCCTGGCGCACCGCAGACTGGTCATCATCGGGGGTGCTGCCTTCAGCCGAAAGCGATGCGCCCGCCGCTCTCTACGTAATGGCTGCCCGGACCGGTGGCCTTAAAGGTGGGCTGGCGGTTCACAGCTGGATCGTCACCAAGGCCCCTGAAGAGGCTCACTACACCCGCTATGACAAGGTCGGGTGGGGAAGCCCGATCCGGATCAACCACTATCCCGCCGATGGCCGCTGGTATTCGAACGAACCGGAGATCCTGTTGGCCCGGCATGGTGCGACAGCCGAGAAGCTGATCCCGAAGATCGAGGCAGCAGTTGCAGGCTATCCGCATGCCGAGCGCGGCGATTACAGCATCTGGCCCGGGCCGAACTCCAATTCCTTTATCGCCTACGTGCTTCGTTCAGTGCCGGAGCTTCACACGACACTGCCTCCCGAAGCGATTGGCCGCGACTACCGGCCTTTCGGCGATTTTGTCACCTTGTCGGAAGATTGGCGCAATCTGGAACTGTCGCTGGGCGGCTATGCCGGGGTGGCATTGGGCGAACTGTACGGGCTTGAAGTGCGACTGGGAGGGCTGGTGTTCGGCATCGACATCGCCCGGCCGGCGCTCAAGCTGCCGGGCTTCGGCCGCATCGGGGTGTGATGCGGCCGGCAATCGATCAGCTGAACTTGCCGGATCTCGGGAAGCCCTTGGGGACCACCCGGCCGGCGGTCGCGCGGTCTGCAATCCACTCGGTGAGTTCAGCCTGCTGGCGATTATGGGCACGACCGGCGCTGTCTTCCCAGGTCAGTCCGTCAGCCATGGCAAAACAGCGGATATCGGCAACGCCACCGTCCTTGTAGCGCTGCAGCCGCACACCCTTGCCGCGGCTCATTTCCGGCAATTGCGAAATCGGGAAGATCAGCATCTTGCGGTTTTCGCCGATAATGGCAACATGATCACCCGTCACCGGGACACACAACCGGGTTTCAACCGGCAGGCTGACATTCATGATCTGCTTGCCCTTGCGGGTATTGGCGACCATGTCCTTCTCGGCAACAATGAAACCGTTGCCGGCGGTCGAGGCCAACAGCAGCTTGCATGACGGGTCGTGAATGAAAGCGGTCAACACCGCCTGATCATTGTCCATGTCGACCATGATCCTGAGCGGCTCGCCGTGGCCGCGGCCGCCCGGCAACTTGTCGGCGCCCAGCGTATAAGCCTTGCCGCCGGTAGTGACGACAACAATCTTGTCGGTGGTGTGCGCCGGAAAGGCAATTTTCAGGGCGTCTCCGTCCTTGAACTGCAGCGTGCTGTAATCGGCCAGATGGCCCTTCATGCCGCGGATCCAGCCTTTATCCGAAATCACCACAGTGATCGGCTCTTTTTCGATCATCGCCTGCTCGATAGCCGCAAGATCGGCCACCGGCGCCTGGGCAAACTTGGTGCGGCGGGCGCCAAGTTCGGTTTCCTTGGAAAAGGTCTTGCGAACATTTCCGACTTCCCAGGCAACCGTCTGCCATTGCTTCGCGTCGGAGGCGAGCAAGGATTCGATTTCGGCCTTCTCACCCGTCAGGCCATCGAATTCTTTGCGGATTTCCAGCTCTTCAAGCTTGCGCAACGACCGCAGCCGCATGTTGAGGATCGCCTCGGCCTGAACATCGCTGAGTTCAAAGGTCTTCATCAATTCGAGCTTCGGCTCATCCTCCTCGCGGATGATGCGGATCACCTCGTCGAGATTGAGATAGGCAATCAGGAAGCCAGAGAGCAGCTCCAGCCGGCGTTCGATCGCCGCCAGTCGGTGGCGCGAGCGGCGCTGCAGCACTTCGCGGCGATGCGCCAGCCATTCGCTGAGCACTTCCGCCAACCCCATCACCCGGGGCACCTTGCCCATCGACAGCACATTGAGATTGAGCGGAATACGGTTTTCGAGTTCGGTCAGGCGAAACAGCGATTCCATCAGCAGGGTGGGATCAACCGCACGGCTCTTGGGGATCAACACCAGGCGGACATCTTCGGCGGATTCGTCACGCACATCGTCGAGCAGTGGCAGCCGACGGGCGATCAGCAGTTCGGCGATCTTTTCGATCAGCCGTGACTTCTGCACCTGGTAGGGCATCTCGGTGACGATGATCTGATAGCCGCCGCGGCCGGTGTCCTCGTTCTCCCATTTGGCGCGCACGCGAAATCCGCCGCGACCGGTCTTGTAGGCCTCGAGAATCGATTCACGACTGTCGATGACAATCCCGCCGGTTGGGAAATCCGGACCTTCGATATATTGAAGAAGATCCTCGACCGTGGCGTCGGGTTTGCGGATCAGCGCCAGCGCAGCGTCGCAGAGTTCGGCTGCGTTATGCGGCGGGATCGAGGTTGCCATGCCAACGGCAATGCCGGTGGCGCCGTTGGCGAGAAGATTCGGGAACGCACCGGGCAAGACCACCGGTTCGCTGTTTTCCTCGTCATAGGTGGTGCGGAAATCGACCGCATCCTCGCCGATGCCCTCGATCAGCAATTCGGCCACCGCTGTCATCTTCGATTCGGTGTAGCGCATGGCGGCGGCGTTATCGCCGTCGATATTGCCGAAATTGCCCTGCCCGTTGACCAACGGGTAACGTACGGCGAACCCCTGCGCCAATCGCACCAGCGCGTCATAGATCGACTGGTCGCCGTGGGGATGGAAATTACCCATCACCTCACCAACCACCTTGGCGCATTTCTTGAACGATCCGGCTGATTTGAGCCCCATCTCGCTCATCGCATAAACAATGCGGCGATGGACCGGCTTCATGCCGTCGCGCACATCGGGCAACGCCCGGTGCATGATCGTCGACAATGCATAAGCCAGATAGCGCTCTTCCAGCGCTTTCTTCAGATCAACAGGTTGAATATCATCGCCACCACCGGGCGGAAGCAGGCTTTTTCCCATAGCGCCGGGTTACCGGAAGGGGTGATTCGGGGCAAGAGGCAGATCGGACCGTGCCTGTATAGATCCGCGGCGGTTTCGCGGGCCGCCATTTTTCTGCCGCTTAGACCCTGCTCAACTGTGGACGGAGAAGCACAGCCAACGCTAATATAACAATTGACCGATTTCACAATCAGGGCGCCGCCCGCAGGGATACCGGAAGGAATTATCGATGAGGATCTACTCACATATGGCGCGCACCGCCGCCGCAACGGCGATGGTCGTCTCGCTGGGCACGTTTTCCTCCGTTGCATTTGCGCTCGACACTGACGATTTCGCCACCAAGGTTGCCGCCATCGGCAGCCAGGGCGGCACCAAAATGACCTTTGGTGCCATCGAAACGAATGGCGACACCATCGTGCTCAAATCCGTGCGTTTAGCACCGGGCGGCGAACCGCCGGTCGAGCTCGGCGATGTCAGCTTTGAAGGCGTCGAAGAAGAGGATGACGGCGCCTATTCGGTCGAACTGGTAAAGTTTCCCGATGTCGATGTCACCAACGAAGGCGACCATCTGTCGATTGTCGATATCGAAATCGGCGGGCTGTATGTTCCCGAAACCATGACTTACGACACGCTCGACAACATCCTGTTCTACGAAAGCATGTCGACAGGTCCGCTCAAGATTACCCACAAGGGTGAAGAGGTGTTCTCGATGTCAGGCATCGAACTTGAGGTGAACCGGGCAGACGATGATTCAACAGTCGGCTTGACACTGAACGGCACCGGACTTCGTGCCGACATCAAGCATATCGACGATCCCAAGCCCAGGCAGATGCTGAATGACCTCGGCTACGAGACCCTGACCGGCGATCTTGCACTCGACGTCAACTGGGATGTGGAAAGCGGTACGGTGAAACTGAACGAATACGGGCTCACACTCAATGATGTCGGGAAGCTCGCCGTGCAGCTGGAAATTTCCGGCTACACCATGGAATTCATACAGGCTATGCAGCAGGCTCAGGCTGCCGCCGCCGCCAATCCTGATCCAGAAGCAGCACAACAGGCAATGGGTTTTGCTATGTTGGGGATGCTGCAGCAATTGACCTTCAAATCGGCTTCAATCCGCTTTGACGATGCGTCGGTGACCGAAAAGGCGCTGGCTTATGCGGGCAAGCAACAGGGCATCTCTGGCGAGCAGATGCGTCAGGCGGTCAAGGGAATGATGCCGCTGATGCTCGGTCAATTGGGAATCCCTTCCCTGCAGCAGCAGATTTCCGCTGCCGCCAACATCTATCTCGACAATCCCGGCAACCTCACGGTTTCGGCCAAACCGGCAGCGCCTGTGGCGGTTCCGGCGATCATGGGCGCCGGCATGGGCGATCCGCGTGCGCTGGTCGACCTGCTCAATGTACAAGTGACGGCGAACGACTGACTGCTGCTATAATGCAGCCAACTTCAGAAGGCCCGGCTTGCGAGAGAGCCGGGCCTTTTGCCTGACCGACCAGCCTTGCGACGTCTGCGAAGATAATGCGCGGTGCGAAAGATCAGCGCGCGCACCGGATTGTGTTGCCCTTGGCGTGCGCCCGGCGCAAGATGGGCGTTACCACTCCAGGGTTCGACGGGCACCGATTCCCGCCCGGGACCTTGTTCTCCTGCCCGCACTGGACCCATCGCATGATCCGCTTCAAGGCCAAGACCGACGAAAAGCCGACGCCACCTGCCAAATCCGCGGCGAAAGCCAAACCTGTGGAGAAAGCCAAGGCCAAGGCCAAAACCACAGAGGACAAGGATCTTCTCGACCTGACTCCGGATCAACCGGCGTCGGAAGACTGATAGGCTTCGTTTTCTGAATGCGCATAGAAAAGCCCGGGCAAACAATAGTTTACCCGGGCTTTTTCGTCTCTTGATTCCGGCTATGGCCGACCTGTGGCCTACTCGGCCTTGGGCGGGATGGCGCGGATCGAGAGGTCGCGCAACTGGGCCGGAGAGGCCTGGCTCGGCGCGCCCATCAACAAATCGGCTGCCTGCTGGTTCATCGGGAACAGCGTGACTTCGCGCAGGTTCTTGGCGCCCACCAGCAGCATCACGATCCGGTCAACGCCGGCAGCCATGCCGCCATGCGGCGGCACGCCATACTGAAATGCCCGGTAGAGCCCGCCAAAGCGTTCCTCGACATCGGCTTGGCTGAGGCCAACCATTTCGAAGGCCTTGACCATCAGTTCCGGCGACTGGTTGCGGATCGAGCCCGAGGCAATTTCGAAGCCGTTGCACACCAGATCGTACTGATAGGCCTTGATCGTCAGCGGATCCTGGTTCTCTAGCGCTTCCATGCCACCCTGCGGCATCGAGAACGGGTTGTGAGCGAATTCGACCTTCTTGGCTTCCTCGTCCCATTCATAGAACGGGAAATCAACGATCCAGCACAGGTCGAAACGGGCGTGATCGACCAGTTCCAGTTCTTCGCCAACCCGGGTGCGGGCATCGCCTGCGAAGCGGTAGAATTTCGTGGGATCGCCCGCGACAAAGAAGCAGGCATCGCCGTCTTCCAGGCCCATCTGGGTGCGGATTGCCTCGGTGCGTTCCGGACCGATGTTCTTGGCGAGCGGGCCGGCGCCGGCCAGCGCTTCGGCTTCGGTGCGCCAGAAGATGTAGCCCAGGCCCGGCTGACCCTGGCCCTGCGCCCAGGAATTCATCCGGTCACAGAATGCGCGGGAACCACCGGTCTTGGCCGGGATGGCCCAGATTTCGACCTTTGGGTCGTTGGCAATCATGCCGGCAAACACCTTGAATCCGGAACCGGCGAAATGCTCGGTGACGGCCTGCATTTCGATCGGGTTTCTCAGATCCGGCTTGTCGGAACCATATTTGCGCAGTGCTTCGGCGTGAGCAATCCGCGGGAATGTCTGGCTGACCGGCTTGCCCTCGGCAAAGGTCTCGAAAATGTCGCGCAGCACCGGCTCCATGGTCGAAAGCACTTCATCCTGCTCAACAAAGCTCATTTCCAGGTCAAGCTGGTAGAACTCGCCCGGTAGCCGGTCGGCGCGCGGGTCTTCGTCGCGGAAACATGGCGCGATCTGGAAATAGCGGTCAAAGCCGGAGGCCATGATCAGCTGCTTGTATTGCTGCGGCGCCTGCGGCAGGGCGTAGAACTTGCCCGGATGAATGCGCGAAGGCACCAGGAAGTCGCGTGCGCCTTCAGGCGACGAGGCGGTCAGGATCGGAGTCGAGAATTCGGTGAACCCCACCCCTTCCATGCGGCGGCGCATGTCCGATATGATCTTGGTGCGGCTGACGATGTTCTTGTGCAGGGTTTCGCGGCGCAGGTCGAGAAAACGGTATTTGAGCCGCACATCCTCGGGATAATCAGGCTCGCCGAACACCGGCAACGGCAGTTCCTTGGCCGCCGACAACACTTCGATCTCCTGGGCGAAAACCTCGACTTCACCGGTATCGAGATTGGAATTGATGGTGTCGGATGTACGTTCCTTGACGACACCATCGACACGGATCACCCATTCGCTGCGAACCGTTTCGGCGGTCTTGAACGCGGGCGAATCCGGATCAGCGACCACTTGGGTGATTCCGTAATGATCGCGCAGGTCGATAAACAGCAAGCCACCGTGGTCGCGCACACGGTGTACCCAGCCCGAAAGGCGGACATTGGCACCGGTATCGTCCTTGCGGAGTGCTGCGCAGGTGTGGGAACGGTAGCGGTGCATGGCATATCCTCGATGGCTGGGTCCGGCGGATCAGCGGAAGCGATGGCTCGGGTCCGGTGCGGTTCGCGCACGGTCAAAATCGCGCGGAAAAGCGCATGACCGACCGATTTTGTCAAGGCTGAAGGCGGCAAAGGGGTTGTGCAAAGCCCGGTTTAACGGGCGACGCTCAACCAATTTCACTATAGGGGTTGAACCATTCGTTTTTCCAGCCCGGCCATCCATGCACTCGCTCCGCCCCTTGATACCGCTTTTGACCACCGCCGGCGTGCTGCTGGCAGGTAATGGCCTGCAAGGCACGCTGATTTCCTTGCGCGGTTTGGAGGAAGGGTTTTCACCGACGGTGATCGGTCTGGCCGGAGCCGGTTACTATCTCGGCTTCATCATCGGCTGCTGGATGACGCCGTGGCTCTTGAGGTCCGCGGGCCACATCCGCGCCTTTGCGGCGCTGGCGGCAATTGCGGCCTGCGCCTCGCTGGCAATGGTGTTGATTATCGACCCCTATGTCTGGTTCGTGCTGCGGCTGATCACCGGCATCTGCTTTTCGTCGCTGTTTGCCAATGTCGAAAGCTGGATCAACTCGCAGGTCACCAACACCAACCGCGCCCGCACATTGTCGATCTACCGCTTTGTCGATCTCGGTGCTGTGACGCTGTCGCAATACATGCTGCCGGTTTTCGGCATTGGTGGGTTCGAGATCTTCGCAGTGATGACCATGCTGATGATCCTGTCGATCGTCCCGGTCTCGCTGGCTGACCGCTCCAATCCGGCGCCGCCTGCGCCCTTTTCCTTCAGTCCGAAACGGATCTGGGCGATCTCGCCGCTGGCCTCTGCCGGAGCCATCACGGTTGGCCTGACCAACGCCTCGTTCCGCTCGGTCGGGCCGCTCTATGCCGAAGGTCTTGGGCTTGATGTCGGCGACATCGCCTCGTTCATGAGTGCCGGCATTGTCGGCGGGATCGTGCTTCAATACCCGCTTGGCTACCTCTCCGACATCATCAGCCGCCGCTCGGTGTTGATGATGGCCACCACCGGATCGGTGCTGGCGGGATTGTTCATGGTCTGGTTTGCCGGCGACAACGTGACGTTGACGCTTGTCGGCATCTTTCTGTGGGGCGCGTTCACAATGCCGCTGTTTTCGCTGTCCTGCGCCCACGCCAATGATCGCGCCGAAGCAGGCGAGTATGTGCAGATCGCCTCCGGCCTATTGTTCTTCTGGGCCATCGGCGCATCGGTCGGGCCGCTGCTGGCGGCGGTCATGGTGGACTGGTTCGGACCGGTGGCGTTTTTCAGCTTCGTTGGCGCGATGCATGGCGCCTTCCTCATCTACACCATCGTGCGGATACTCCGCGGCGCGCCTGATGAACCGAGCCGCAGCCGCTTCGCTGCGCTGCTGCGCACCTCGCCGGTGTTCGCCCGCATGGCGGAACAATCCGCCAACAGCGATTTCAAACCTGACAGCCCCGATCAACCGTCAGGGCAAGACAAACCCGAAAAATCCGGATAAACGCCACATATGGACATGATTACTACGACCGAGGCGCTTGCCGCCTTTTGCGCCCGGCTCGCCAGCCACGACTTTGTCACCGTCGACACGGAATTCCTGCGCGAGACCACCTATTGGCCCGAACTGTGCCTGATCCAGATGGCTGGTCCCGAAGACGAAGGGATCGTCGACCCTATGGCTAAGGGTATTGATCTCAAACCATTTTTTGAACTGATGGCGGATGCCTCGGTGGTCAAGGTATTCCACGCCGCCCGGCAGGACATCGAGATCGTGGTCAAGCTCGGCGATCTCGTACCGCATCCGATTTTCGACACCCAGGTGGCCGCCATGGTCTGCGGATTTGGCGAATCAATCTCCTATGACCAGTTGGTGTCGCGAATCAGCGGCGCGCATATAGACAAGTCGTCACGCTTTACCGACTGGAGCCGCCGGCCGCTTTCCGACAAGCAACTCGACTACGCGCTGGCCGATGTCACCCATTTGCGCGACGTCTATAACGAGCTGGTGCGGCGGCTCGCGGCGGAAGGCCGTGGCCATTGGGTGGCCGACGAGATGGCGGTGCTGGAATCGCGCGCGACCTATGAGCTGGACCCGGCTGATGCCTGGAAGCGACTGAAAATGCGGGTCAAGAAGCCGGTGGAACTGTGCGTGCTGCAGCATCTGGCGGCCTGGCGCGAGCGCGAGGCAAAAGCCCGCAATGTGCCGCGCGGTCGGGTATTGAAGGATGATGCTCTCTACGAGATCGCCCAGCAGCAGCCGCTGGACGCCGAGGCGTTGTCGCGGCTGAGAACCATCCCGCGTGGCTGGGAGCGCTCGGCGCAGGGCGGCAAGCTGCTCGAAATTGTCAATGAAGCGCTGCAAACGCCCAAGGAAGACATGCCACGCCTGCCCCGCCAGAAGCAGGCGCCGGAAGGCGCGCAGGCTGCGGTCGAACTGTTGCGGGTGCTGCTCAAACTGACGGTCGAGAAGGAAAATGTGGCCGCCAAGATCATCGCCACCGCCGATGATCTCGAGGCAATCGCAACATCAGGCGACGACGCCGATGTCGCGGCGCTGAAAGGCTGGCGGCGCGAATTGTTCGGCGAACAGGCGCTCAAGCTGATCCGCGGCGAGCTGGCGCTGCGGTTTTCCGGCAAGAAAGTCGACGCGCTGGAATTGTGAGCGACGGCAAAGCCGGATCTCGGCTTCAGCTGTAAAGATCGGCACGCGTCGGCGGCAAGCCCGCCGGCCCGCGCTTGGTCGGGGTCGCCACTGTCTGATAGAGCCGCACGGTGTTGCGTTCGAAGGCAATCGAACAACCGCCGAGATAGACCAGCCACAGCCTCGTCTTGACCTCGCCGACTTCGGCGACTGCAGCATCATAATTGGCCAGCAGCCGGTCGTGCCAGAGCCTGCAGGTGCGCTGATAATGCTCGCGCCAGTTTTCCACGTCATGCACCTCGAAGCCGTGCTGCTCCAGCATGGTGATGGTGTTGCCAATGTGGTCGAGCTCGCCGCCAGGAAAGATGTATTTGGTCAGTAGCGCGAACTCCTTGTTCTTCCGGCGGAACGTCTTGGCGTCCTTCTTGGCCGGCCGAGTGATCGCGTGGTGGAGATAGATCCCGCCCGGTTTGAGCACCCGGGCCACGGTGTTGTAATAGGTCGGATAATTGTCGATGCCGATGGCTTCGTGCATGCCGATCGATGAGATCTTGTCGAACTGGCCCGTGACATCAGCATAATCGGTGAGCAGAAAGGTCACACTGTCTTCCAGAGCGAGCTGTTTGGCCTTGGCCTGGGCAAATTCGAGCTGACGCTGCGACAGTGTCACGCCGGTGACGTGAACACCGTAATTGGCCGCGGCATAAAGTGCCAATGAGCCCCAGCCGAAGCCGATGTCGAGCATCTTGTCACCCGGCTTGAGCCGCAGCTTGCGACAGATCATCTCGAGTTTGTCGCGCTGAAGCTGGTCTATGCCGTTATCCCACTTGGTGCAGTAGCCGCAGGTGTAGACCATCTGCTCATCGAGGAAGAGCTCGTAAAATGCGTTGGAGACGTCGTAGTGATACTGAATGTTTTTCTGGTTTTCCTCGCGGTTGCCATCTGAGGGTTTTTCATCCGGTTGATCGGCCAGCGGCCAAGGCCCGCCCTTGCCTACGAACAGGAATTTGCGCGCCGTATTGAGCGCCAGGTATTTGCTCAGTTGCTTGCGGATCAGCCGGGTACGTACCTTCGGACGGCGCGCTACCAGATCGAACATGTCACCATTGACCAGATCAATGCGTTTGGACACCCAGAGATTAAGCAGGGTTTCGGGATTGGGCGAACGCAGCAAGGACGCAAATACGCCTTCATCGGCAAACGCGATTGTGAAAGCATCCGGGGCGAGATCGGCGGGAACCGTCGTGCCATCCCAGAGCCGGAAGCCAATGTCGAGTTCCAGAATCTTGCGGGCATGATCCAGCAGTTTGCGGACACTCTTGAGCCGGCTTTGTGCACTCATCGATACTACTCCAAATAACCAAGAATTCAGCAGGACTGCAGCTTCCAGCCGCACTGCACTCTCCACGCTGCCGCTCTTTTCGGGCGAACTATTGCATCTCTGCCAGTGTGAAGCCATGACCGGTCGCGGCCTATATCAAGACAGACCAGAGCAATCCGGATTACCCGTCTTGCCCGGCATCACACCCAATTGCCGCTAGAAAGCGGGTTTCGTCACACCAGGCGGAAACCGAGCTTCTTGCCAGTCAACTTGGCCAGTTGCTGCAGACGCCCTTCGAGCCGTTCACCGATCATTGCCTCGAACGCACGTGGCACCAGAAGCACGATATCGACATCGCCATCGTCTGGTGCTGCGGCCTCGAATTTGAGATGTGGCACTACCCCTGGCATCGAGGCCGAGAACAGGTAGACCACGCGCAGCATGCCGCCGAGCAGCTTGGCGTATTTTAGGTATTTAGGCCCGGCGATTGCCGCCAGCCGCGAGGAAACTCCGTCGTCGTTGAGACCTTCGAAACGGAAGTAATTGGCGAGCGCGATATAAACGCGGCCGCCGTGGGAAATGCCGGTGAATGTGCCATGGGCAATAATGTTGAGCGCCTGCAGACCGCGATAGTCGGGGTGTGCGCGCCAGGAGATGTCGGCCAGCAGGCACGCCGCCTGTCGATACCGGGATTCCTCGTCGCTCTCCTCAACGCCGAAGACCGGAAACATGCGCCCGGTCCAGGCCGCCAGTTCACGAGCATGTTCGGGAGAACGGGCGCGCAGAATTGCCAGTTCGCCAGCTGCCGTCAGCAACGGGTCACGCGCGGCTTCTGCACTGGAAAGCAATGAATGCAGATAGCCCTCGCGCACGCCAAGCGCGGAAAAGCTCACTCGCGACGCCTTCATGATCGTCAGCGTTTCCTGCAACACCACCGCGCCATAGGGCAGCAGCGCCCGTCGATTCTTGGAAATCCCCTTGAACTCGTCGAACCGCGAAGGTTTCATCGAGGCAACCTCGCCCAGAAACTCGATTGCTGACGCAGCATCGATTTCATAGGCCTGCATCATGTGCAGCGGATACTTGCCTATCTCCATGTGCAGTTTGGCAATGTTACGCCAGGTGCCGCCGACCGCATAAAAGGTACGTCCGGCGCCGCCCTTGAGCACGCTCGACTTCTTCAGATAGGGGCGGACAATCGACCGTGCCTTGGAGACCGAGTTACCGGACAGCTCGGAAAGCCGCAAACCGCCCAGCGGCAGCGTCTGCCCACCGGAATGGCGGCCGTCATCGACATCCACCAATTCCAGTGATCCGCCACCGAGGTCTCCGGCGACGCCATCTGGATCGTAATATCCGGAAATGATTCCGAGCGCGGAAAAGCCGGCTTCCTCGACCCCGGTCAAGACCCTGATGCGGCAACCGAGAATGGCCTCAGCCTGTTCGATAAAGCTGGCGCCGTTTTCCGCTTCACGGGCCGCCGCGGTCGCCAGAACGTGCATTTCCGAGGCACGGGCCTGTTCGGAAAGCGCGCGAAACCGTTTCAGCGATGCCAACGCGCGGGAAATCGCGGTTTCATCCATGCGACCACTGGCGGCAAGTCCCTTGCCCAGTCCGCACAGCACCTTTTCATTGAAAAGCACCGAAGGCGCGCGACTCAGCCCCTCATAGATCACCAGGCGCACAGAGTTTGAGCCGATATCGATCACCGATACCGGATGAATACCGGGCAACCGGCCCTGCGCTTCTGATTCAACCATATAAGTGGCGTTTCACAGTTGGAGTGAGCCCGCTCCGCAGGCGCGAAACGGATCAGAGTGCGGCGTATCTGGAAGCCTCATACTAGAGAATGGATCAGGCCGAAACCCGCTTTTGTCGATCAATTGAGAGGCAACCGAAATGACCCAACGTCAAAAAACACCGACCGCCGCCCCCCGAAAGGCGACGTGGCGACCCGTGGCTAGCGCCGGCAGCATCTCCCCCACCCCCTTGCAAACCCCGCCTAGGCGGGCGCGCATTTGGGGCGGGCTGTCCGCGCCAGCCGATCGGCAATCAGCTTGGGGGCGTTGGACTTCAAGGCTTCGCCGCGGCCCGACAAGCTCGGATTGGTCATGAAATAAAGCTGTGAGTTAAACGGTTCCTCATCGACGCCCGGCTCGATCCGGCGCGAGGTTCCATCCGGCAAGATTTCGTAGCTCTGCTGATTATCGATCATGTTGCCGAGCATGATCTGCGACAGTACCTGTTCATGCACGGTCTTGTTGGTCAGCGGCACCAGCGTCTCGACCCGACGGTCAAGATTGCGCGGCATGATGTCTGCTGACCCGATATAGACCAGCGCCTCGGCCGACGGCAGCCCGTTTCCATTGCCGAAGCAATAGATCCGGCTGTGTTCAAGAAACCTGCCGACGATCGATTTGACATGAATATGATCGGAAAGCCCCGGAACCTGAGGCCGCAGGCAACAGATGCCGCGCACCACCAGGTCGACTTCCACTCCGGCCTGGCTGGCACGATAAAGCGCATCGATCACGTCGGGATCGACCAGAGAATTCATTTTCATCCAGACTGCCGCCGGTCGTCCGGCCCTGGCATGCAGGATCTCCGCCTCGATATTGTCGACGATGCGGGTGCGTAGGTTCAGCGGCGAGACGGCAAGCTTGCTGAGGTGTTCGGGTTCGCCGTAGCCGGTAATGAAATTGAACACATGGGCGATGTCGCGGGCAATCTCCGGATCGCATGTAAAATAGGACAGGTCGGTGTAAATCTTGGCCGTGACCGGGTGGTAGTTACCAGTACCGAGATGGCAGTAGGAGACCAGCCGCCCCTCCTCCCGCCTGACGATCAGCGACATCTTGGCGTGGGTCTTGAGTTCGATAAATCCGAATACCACCTGCACGCCTGCGCGTTCGAGATCGCGCGCCCAGCGGATGTTGGCTTCCTCATCAAACCGGGCCTTCAATTCCACCAGCGCTGTGACCGACTTGCCGGCATCGGCCGCATCGATCAGGGCGCGGACAATCGGGCTGTCGTTGGAGGTGCGGTAGAGCGTCTGCTTGATGGCCAGTACATCGGGATCGCGCGCTGCCTGGAACAGGAACTGGACGACCGCGTCGAACGATTCATATGGGTGATGAACGATCAGATCCTTTTCGTGGATCGCCGCAAAGGTGTCGCCCGCATGTTCGCGGATGCGTTCAGGAAATCGCGCATTGTAAGGCTCGAACTTCAGATCATCGCGTGGCGCCTTGGTGATTTCCGAGAGCGTGTTGAGCGCCAGCAGACCCGGCAACACCGCGATCCGGTCCTCGGGCACATTGGTCTCGTGGGCCACGAAATCGCGCAGGCTTTGCGGCAATTCGGAATCGAATTCGATGCGGATCACCGAACCACGGCGGCGACGCTTGAGCGCGCTTTCGAACAACCGCACCAGATCCTCGGCCTCTTCCTCGACCTCGATATCGGAATCGCGGATGATCCGGAATGTGCCCGATCCGCGAACCTCGTAGCCCGGATAAAGCGAGGATATGAACAGGCTGACCACGTCTTCGAGCGTAATGTAGCGAATCGCGCCATCGAGATCAGGCAAACGCAGGAACCGGTCCAGCGCCACCGGCAGGCGGATCAGCGCCGTCATTGGCTCGTTGGCTGCTTTCGAGGCCAGTTGCAGACAGATCGAAAAGCCGAGATTTGGAATGAACGGGAACGGATGCGCCGGATCGATCGACAGCGGCGTGAGCACAGGAAAGATCGATTGCAGGAACTCGTTCTCCAGCCAGTCCATATCGCCTTGCGACAGGCCTGATGGCCGTATGAAAAGGATTTTCTCGGCAGCCAGATGCTGTTGCAGGATGGCCAGCGAGGCCTGCTGCTCAAGCTGTAACCCGTCGATTTCCTCGAGGATCCGCTCAAGCTGTTCGTTTGGCGACAGGCCGTCGGGCGAGCGATTGGAGATGCCTTGGCGAACCTGGCCTTCCAGCCCGGCCACACGGACCATGAAGAACTCGTCGAGATTGGCCGCCGATATCGACAGGAAGCGAACCCGTTCAAGCAGCGGATGGCTTACGTTGAGAGTTTCTTCAAGCACACGGCGATTGAATTGCAGCCAGGAAAACTCGCGGTTGACGAAGCGTTCTGGGCTGGTGAGCAAATCGGTTCCCGGCGGCAGGTCGGCAACAGGATCAACCCGCAATTCGCTCGTGCCAGTGCTTTCGACATTATCCATTCCGTGCTCCACAACCTTCAATCCGAAGGCCCCCTGTATAGCACAACAAAGAAGGATCTATGACAGTTCAGTGTCGACCGCGCCTGCATCCATTTCGGCAAGCACTTCGGCAGCCAGCACGCGAGTGATCCTGCTACCACGCGCCAGCGCCAACTGATCGAGGCGGGTGACAATCCGCTGCGCGGCGGCCAACGAACGCTCCATGCGGGCAACCAGCCAGAAGATCAGCTTGTCATCAACCTTGACCTGACGGTCGGCGAACAACTTGACCAGCACCTGGGCCAGCAGTTCCTCGTCGGGTTCGCCGATCTCCACCACCGTTGCCGCCTTCAGCCGCGAGGCGAGATCCGGCAAGGAGACGTTCCAACCGGCCGGCCACAGCCGCGTGGTTATCAGCGCGGCGGTGCCATGCTCGCGCACCGCGTTGATCAAGTGAAACAGCGTGGTCTCATCAAACCCGTTACGGTCGATGTCCTCGATCAACACCGGGCCGTTGGACGCAATTTCGATCACCCCGGCATCGGCGCTGCGAACATCGACGGTGCGCGCGCCGACCCGTTCGGCCCAGATTCCCGCCAGATGCGATTTTCCCGATCCGGTGGGACCAGCGACAATAACGACCGGGGACGGCCAGTCGGGCCAACGGTCAACGATCGCCACGGCGGCGCTCAACCGGTCGGACACGATCAAATCATCGCGGCTGGAAGCCGGGTCATGGTCAAACTGGAGCGGCAATTGCCGTGTGGGTGGCGGCTTGGCCATCATTCGGATGCTTCAATGTCAGTCGCGTCGGGTTGCCCGCGTAACGGTCGCTGGCGTCCGTGATAGAGATCGCTATCAAGATAGCGCGAGATGCCGAAACGTACCAGCACGCCGACCGACGCCGCCGCCGGCACAGCGATCATCATGCCGACGAAGCCGAACAGCGCGCCAAAGGCAAACAGCGCAAACATCAGCCAGACGGGGTGCAGGCCGACAGACGAGCCGACCAGACGCGGCTGCAAAATGTTGCCCTCGAAAAACTGTCCGACGGCGAAAACCGCAATCACTGCGCCGATCATGAAGAAATCCGGCCAGAACTGAACGATCGCCACCACCAGCGCCAGAACCAGTCCGACCATCGAGCCGACATAGGGGATGAAACTAATCACGCCGGCGAACAGGCCGATCAGCAGGCCGAAATTGAGCCCGACAAGAGAAAGGCCAACGGCATAGATCACGCCCAGGATCAGGCAGACACTGCCCTGCCCGCGCACGAAACCGGCAATCGCTCGGTCTATCTGCCGCGCCAGATCGCGCACCGTGTCAACCTGATCACGCGGTATCCAGCTGTCGACCTTTTCGACCATCCGGTCCCAGTCGAGCAGCAGATAGAACGCCACCACGGGCGTGACCACGAACAGGGCGGCGATATCGAGCAGCGCCATGCCGGAATTCCATATCTGCTGGAAAATGGTGCCGACAAACCCGGCCCCCTCTTTCAGCAGTGCTGCAAAACTGTCCTTGATCTGCGCCAGCTGGCCGCTCATCCAGTCCGGGATCAGTATCGAATCCGATGACAGCAGCACCTGCAACTCGGTGATATAGCCGGGAATGCGTCCACCCAGATCGGCGGCCTGGGTCACAAGAATCGGAATCAGCACGACCAACGCAATCGCAAACAGCGTCACGAAACAGATCAGAATCATCAGCGTCGCCATCAATCGCGACAGGCCGCGGCGCTCGAACCAGTCGGCCACGGGATCGAGAAAATACGCCAGCGCCATGCCGGCGATGAAAGGCAGCAGGATCGACCTGAACACCATCAGGAAGCCGATGAACACCACCAGCGCCAGCAGCCAGAAGAAGATTTGCAGCCGAAGCGCCGCCCGATCGATTTGGGTAGTCATGCTCACCTCGCTTGCCGGCCAATTGGGGCCGGGCGCTGCAACTTAACCGGCTTACTGCTCAGCAGACATATGCTTGAGCCAGGTGACGAGATAGGCGCTCGCCGAAGCGATGGTCAAGCCCGCGACGGCATAGATCGCCCAGGGAAGAACCGCGTCCAGCTTGGCTAGACCGGCCAGATCGCCCAACACAAGGCCAACCAGAATGATCTGGGCGGTGGTGTTGGCCTTGGAGATCAGCAGCGGTCGCATCGCCACCGGATTCTCCATCAAACTCGACAGGACTACGGCGGCAATGATCAGTCCGTCGCGGGACACGGCCAGTATGACCAGCCAGGCGGGCAGCACCTCGAGCCAGCCCAGCACGACAAACACGCTCACCAGCAGGAATTTGTCGGCCACCGGGTCAAGCCAGCTTCCCAGTTCCGATTTCTGGTTGAACTGCCGGGCGATGAAGCCATCCACCGCATCCGACACGCCGGCCAGCAAAAAAAGTACGAACGCCGTCACCATCTGGCCATTGATCATGGCGAGAATGATCACCGGGACCATGATGAAGCGGGCGATGGTGATGAAATTGGGCAGCGTCATGTTTGCAATATTTTCCTGACTGGGCCCGATATGGCGATCCCGGCACCGCAATCCAAGGGATGACGCGCCGCTCGCTGGCAGTTGTCCCCGATTTTCATCAGTTTGTCGTGGGCCGCGGCGCGCTGTGACTTGCGGAAACGCCCGCAAAATGTCATCCCCCGCGCTTATCGCAGCTCCCTTTGCAATCAAGGAGGAGAAACCTGATGGCGGATCCGAAAAACGGCCTGACTTATGCCGACGCAGGTGTCGACATCGACGCCGGTAATGAGTTGGTCAATCGCATCAAACCCCTGGTGCGGTCCACCCGCAGGCCCGGTGCAGACGGCGAGATCGGCGGCTTCGGCGGCCTGTTCGACCTGAAGGCCGCGGGCTTTTCCGATCCGGTACTGGTGGCCGCCAATGACGGCGTCGGCACCAAGCTGATGGTGGCGATCGAATCCGGCGTGCACGACACCGTCGGCATCGATCTCGTCGCCATGTGCGTCAACGATCTGGTGGTTCAGGGTGCCGAACCACTGTTTTTTCTAGATTATTTTGCCACAGGCAAGCTCGATCCTGCCCAGGGCGCGGCCATTGTCAGCGGTATCGCACAAGGCTGCCTGCAAGCCGGGTGCGCATTGATCGGCGGCGAAACCGCGGAAATGCCGGGCATGTACCGCGAAGGCGATTACGATCTGGCGGGCTTTGCCGTCGGCGCCGCCGAGCGCGGCCAGCTGTTGCCGTCGGGTGAAATTGCGCCAGGCGACTTGTTGCTCGGATTGGCATCTTCAGGCGTCCATTCCAATGGTTTTTCGCTGGTGCGGCGGATCGTCGAACGCAGCGGGCTTAGCTATGACGCGCCAGCACCGTTCGACCCTTCGACCAGTCTAGGCGCAGCGTTGATGGAGCCGACCAGGATCTATGTGAAATCACTGCTTGCGGCAATCCGCGAGACCGGATCGATCAAGGCGCTGGCGCATATTACTGGCGGCGGCTTTCCCGAGAACCTGCCGCGGGTGTTGCCGGAGGGCCTTGCAGCCGAGATCGACCTCGGCGCGATCACCCCGCAGCCGGTGTTTTCCTGGTTGGCGCAAACCGGCGGTGTCGCGATGGAAGAGATGCTGCGCACCTTCAATTGCGGTGTCGGCATGGTGGCCGTTGTCAGCGCTGGCGACAGTGACACGGTGATCAAAGCGCTGGAAGCCCAAGGGGAAAGCGTGATCCGGCTGGGTCGCCTGACGGCGCGCGGTGACGGTGAAGCAGGGGTTCGTTATCAGGGAAGGCTGGCGCTGTGAGCGAAAAGCTCAAACAGCCGGTCGCGGTGCTGATCTCGGGGCGCGGTTCCAACATGGGCGCGCTGATTGCCGCGTCGCTCGACAAGGATTACCCGGCGCGAATCGTAACGGTGATATCCGACAAACCGGACGCCAAGGGGCTCGACCATGCCCGCGAATTCGGCATAAACGCGGTGGCGGTTCCCCGTGCAGACTTTGATAGCAAGGCCGCACATGAAGCCGCGATCATTGCCGCCATCGATGCCTCAGGCGCTAAATTCGTGGCGCTGGCAGGTTATATGCGATTGTTGTCGGGAGATTTCGTTAACACCTATGCGGGGCGGATGATCAACATTCACCCCTCACTGCTTCCCGCCTTTGCGGGGCTTGCAACCCATGAGCGGGCGCTGGCGACGGGATGCCGGGTGCATGGCTGCACGGTCCATTTCGTCACCGAAGCCATGGATGAAGGCCCGATTATCGAGCAGGAAGCGGTGCGGGTGGAAGCGAACGATACACCCGAAACCCTGGCCGCACGTGTGCTTGAAGCCGAACATCGGATCTACCCCAAAGCGTTGGCAATGCTGGCAAGCGGCCAAGTCCGCATGGGCCGTGGTGGCCAGACCCGGTTCGCCGACTAGGCAAGCCTTCGCGCACGGTGCGATAACCGCCCTGAGAGCCGAAGAAAATCAGGCTGCATACGACGCAACGAATAGTAATAATTTGCCATGAAACCTGCCTATTGCATGTTGCGTATAAATCCATTCTTATGGGTCGATACGTAATATTTCAAAGCGTTAGGGCGCGCTGTGCGGGATTTGCTGTTTGAAGCGCGCTCTCATGATCAGATCGGAGGCACCATGCTTTCGCTTTACAGCATGCTCGACAAGGTCATCAAGAATGGCCGACTGACGTTGATCGACGCCAAAGGCGTTACCCATTCATTCGGCGGCACAGCACCAGGTCCGGAAGCAGCGATCCGCTTCACAAAGGCCTCAACACCGCTCAAGATCGCCGTCAACCCCGAACTCAATGCGGCCGAAGCCTTCATGGACGGCGAGTTGGTGATGGAAAGTGGCTCCATCCACGACCTGATGCTGTTGATCTTCGCCAACAAGACGCTTTTTGACCGGTCGCCGAACCAGATTTTCTGGCGCCGGGTGTCGCGCAACCTGCGTCGGTTCCAGCAAAACAACGCGCTGACACGCGCCCGCGCTAATGTTCAGGCGCATTACGATATCGGCGAGGACATCTACAAGCTGTTCCTCGACCGCGACATGCAATATTCTTGCGCCTATTTTCCCGATGGTCCGGCGACACTGGAACAGGCGCAAACGATGAAGAAGCGGCATCTGGCCGCCAAGCTCCGGCTTGCAGATGGTCAGCGGCTGCTCGACATCGGCTGCGGCTGGGGCGGTCTCGGGCTGTACCTGGCGCATGCGGCGGACATTGAAGTGGTGGGCGTCACCTTGTCGGAAAGGCAATTGGCGGTTGCCCGACGTCGCGCCGAAATCCTCGGGGTCAGCGATCGGGTTAAGTTCGAACTGATCGATTATCGCGAAGTCGAGGGCAAATTCGACCGTATCGTCTCGGTCGGCATGCTCGAACATGTCGGCGCCCACTTCCTGCTGCCCTACTTCCTGACCGTGCGCGATCGCCTGGCGGAAGACGGTGTGGCGCTGATCCATTCGATTTCAGGGATCTCGCCGCCGGGCACTACCGGGCCATTCCTGCGCAAGCACATTTTCCCCGGCGGCTATGCGCCATCGCTGTCGGAAGCTGTCGCGGCGATCGAGCACACCGGGCTGTGGATGCTCGATTGCGAGGTATGGCGGTGCCATTACGGCTACACGCTGCGGCAATGGCGTGAACGCTTCCTCGCCAATCGCGAGGCGGCGATCGCGGCCATGGACGAGCGGTTCTGCCGGATGTGGGAAATCTATCTGTCGATGTGCGAATGCGCCTTTCTTCAAGGCACCAGCAATGTTGTTCAGATCCAGCTCGGCCGTGCCCGCGACGCGGTGCCGATCAGCCGCGACTATATCGGGGCGGAAGAAGCCCGGCTGGCAGAGCGGGAAAAGGAATTTCTCGAACGCGTCGTCGCCAGCGCCCATCAGGCGCTGGAAGGCAACTAACCGTTTCGTAGTGCGATCGACCTGGTAACCGAACCGCGTCGGCAGATTAGCGATAACCCATGCTGAACTTGCGTCCGGACCCGCCAAAGGGTCCGGACGCTCGTCGCTGGAGCAGACGTACTCAGGCGCGGACCGGGGTCACATTGAGCGTGCCGGAAATCGCATGCGAATAGGGGCAGACCTTGTGACCACCGGCAATCAGGTCATCGGCGACGTCATTGTCGACGCCCGGCAGATCGACCTTGATGCCGACATCGAGCCCGAAACCCAAATCTTCGCGCGGACCGATGCCGACGCTAACCGTCACTGTCGCATTATCCGGCACCTGCACATTTTTCTGGCCGGCGTAGAATTTCACCGCGCCGAGAAAACAAGCTGCATAACCGGTGGCAAACAGCTGCTCGGGGTTCACGCCGCCGCCGGGGCCGCCCATTTCCTTGGGGACGGCCAGATTAACATCTACGGCGCCGTCTTCGGTTTTGGAATGACCGTCGCGACCGCCGGTAGCGGTGGCCGAAACGCGATAAACAACCTTGCTTGGCATAATCATTTTCCTTTTGTGCGATTTAATCGTGTGCGATACATATCGCGTCAAATGCCAACCTTCAAGTGATTGATTGTCGCAAGCGCACGAAATAGGCTCAGCCCACAGGAGAAAACACCATGGCCAAGGGCAAACTGCCGGCAGGGTTCAGGCCGATTCCCGAATCGATGCTCTGCTTCGATATCTACGCCACCCACCATGCCGTCGGGCAGGTGTATCACCCGCTGTTATCGGGGCTCGGGCTGACCTATCCGCAATATCTGGTGATGCTGGTGCTGTGGGACGGCGACGGGGTGACAGTGGGCGATCTGGGCCAACGGCTTGACCTTGCCTCTTCGACCCTGACGCCGCTGGTCAAGCGTCTCGAAAGCCAGGGCCTTGTGGCACGCACGCGCGATGCCACCGATGAACGCAAGGTGCGGGTGCACCTAACCGAGGCCGGACAGGCGATGGAAGCCCGGGCCAGCCATGTGCCGGCTTGCGTTGCCGAAGCTTTCGGCCTGACCACGGCAGAATTCTCTACCCTGCATGCAATGCTGGGCAAAGTTCGACAAACGCTGCAAACCGACACGGAAGTGGCCTGACATCGTCTGTCGCCGGAGGGACGCTGCGGCCCGGTGCGTGGTCTAGGCTTTCCGCACCCACACCTTGGTGTCGTGAAACGCTGCACCACCATAGGGGGCGCAGGCATCGGCGCCGGTGAGGATGTTGATCCCCTCGCCGCCCTCGAACGCAGAATTGGGCCACAGTCCTTCATGGATGACGACGCCGCGGCGCGGACCGGGGTCGAGCTTTGCGTGCATGGAGAGATCGCCTCGCATATTACCAAGCCGCACCCGGTCGCCGTCGCCCAGGCCAAGCGCTGCGGCGTCTTCCGGGTGGATCAGCAGGGTCGGGCGTATTTCCTTGGCCTTCGATCCCGGCGTTTCGCTGAAGGTCGAATTGAGGAACGAACGTGAGGGCGACGTGGCGAGCCGGAACGGATGCTCCGCGTCGGCGCTTTCAATCAGTTCGACATGATCAGGGAACGTTGGAAGCCGATCTACCGGCCCTTGCGGCCCCATCCGCTTTGGCGGTTTGTTAGCGGCAGGTGTTCCGGTCCAGTCGGGCCGGAAGCGGTACTTGCCATCCTTGTGGCCGAATCCACCGAGGAAATGAGATGTTTCGAAATCCGGCTGCAGATCGACCCATTTGTCGGCCTTGAAACTGTCGAAATCTCCCAAGCCCCGCTTTTGCAGCATGTAGTCGATGTGCTGCCGCTCGGTGAGCCCGAACCCCTCGTGGTCGCCCACGCCCAGACGCTTGGCCAGTTCCTCGATCACGTAATGGTTGGATTTCGGGCCTTCGGGCGGATCGACCAGTTTCGGCCCGAGAATGATGTGCTGGTTGCCGCCGCCACGGTAGATGTCATCATGTTCGAGAAACATGGTGGCCGGCAGCACCACATCGGCCAGAAGCGCCGTGTCGGTCATGAATTGTTCGTGGACGGCTACGAACAGGTCCTCGCGCATCAGCCCCCTGAATGCCTTGCGCTGCTCGGGCACGACATTGGCGGGGTTGGTGTTCTGGATCAGCATGGCGGTCACCGGTGGTCCGCCATTGAGCGATTCTGGTTCGCCGGTAAGCACCCGGCCCAACTGCGACTGATCGAGCCAGCGCAGGCCGGGATCATACTGCTTGCGGCCTTCGACGAGGGATTTGTCGAGCCGGAAAATACCGGAATTGGAATGAAACGCGCCACCGCCTTCATACTGGTAAGCGCCGGTAACGACGGCGAGCGACAGTGCCGCATGCATGTTGATCGCGCCGTTGCGCTGACGCGAGAAGCCGTAACCAAGCCGGAAGAATGAGCGCTTGGTGGTGCCGACCAGCTTCGCAAAAGCCTCGATCTCGGCTGCTGGAACCCCGCAGATCGCCTCCGCCCATTCCGGCGTACGGCTTTGCAAATGTGATTCAAGTCCCGCCGGGTCATCGCTGTATTTGTTGAGATATTCGCGATCGGCCAAACCGTCACGAAACAGCACATGCATGGCCGCACAGGCCAGCGCCGCATCGGTACCGGGCTTGACCACCAGCTTGACGTCGGCCTGTTTCATGGTCTGGTTTTCATAGACATCGATGACCACGATCTTGGCGCCACGTTCCTTGCGGGCGCGCATTGCGTGGGTCATGACATTGACCTGAGTGGAGACCGCATTGGTGCCCCAGATCACCACGCAATCGGATTTGGCCATCTCGCGTGGATCGGGGCCACGCAGGGCGCCCGCGCCCATGGAAAAGCCGGTCCAGGCCAGATTGGTGCAATAGCTATCGAATTGGTTGGAATAACGTTTGGCGTGGCGCAGGCGGTGGATGCCGTCGCGCTGCACCAGCCCCATGGTGCCGGCATAGAAGGCCGGCCAGACAGTTTCGGAACCGAACTCGGCTTCGGCCTTGAGAAACTTTTCGGCGATCAGGTCGAGTGCGGCGTCGAAGCTTGCCTCTTTCCACTTCCCCTCGCCCTTGGCGCCGGCGCGGATCAGCGGTTTGAGCAGACGGTCCGGGTGATGAATGCGATCGGCGTAGCGCGCCACCTTGGCGCAGATCACACCGGCGGTGTAGCTGTTGGCCGCATCACCGCGCACCCGGCCGATGCGGTTATGGGCCAACACTTCTACTTCGAGCGCGCAGGTTGAGGGACAATCATGCGGGCAGGCAGAATAGCCGATGGCCGGCGCCTGGCCGGACTTAAGCGGGCTTGCGTCGTTCATGTTTTCTCCACTCGCATCATTGATGCTTTCTCTATAAGAGAAACCGCGACGCCGCGCTACTTCGGGGCGAAATTTTCAACTGACCCACGCCAAGGATACATCAGGCCAGACGATGAATTATCGCCACAGCTACCACGCGGGCAATTTCGCCGATGTGCTCAAGCACGCGGTGTTGGCCCAGATCATCACCTATCTCAAGCGCAAGGATCAGGCGTTCCGCGTGATCGACACCCATGCAGGCATCGGTGTCTACGACCTTTCTTCGGTCGAGGCGCAAAAGACCGGCGAATGGCGCGAAGGCGTCGGCCGGGTGATGAAGGCCAGCCTGTCGCCGGACCTGGGCGCGTTTCTGGCGCCATGGCTTGAGACCGTCACAACGCTCAATCCCGAAGGCGGGCTGCGCCACTACCCCGGCTCGCCCAAACTTGCGCGGCTTCTGATGCGCAAGAAAGACCGGCTTTCGGCAATCGAGCTGCATCCGGCCGACGCGGAAAAGCTCAGAGCGGCGTTTGAGGGCGATTATCAGGTTAGGGTAATCGAACTCGATGGCTGGCTGGCGCTCGGCGCGCATCTGCCTCCCAAGGAAAAACGCGGCCTGGTGCTGGTCGACCCACCGTTCGAGGAAGAAGGCGAATTCGACCGGCTGGTCGATGGGCTGGCGCGGGCGACGCGGCGCTTTGCCGGCGGCACCTACATGTTGTGGCACCCGATCAAGGCCGACAGCCCGCTCAAGGCATTCGACGCCAAGCTCACCAATCTCGGCCGGCCGAGCACGCTGACGGTGCGGCTCTGGATACGCAACAACACCACCGCACCCGGACTTAACGGCAGCGGACTGGTTATCGTCAACCCGCCCTACACGCTGGAAGCTTCACTCAGGGCCGTACTCCCCGAACTAGCTGGCCTGCTGGCCCAGGGGCCAGGTGGCGGTACGGAGATCCGCATGCTGGTGGGCGAAGGTTGAAAGCTCAATGCCCTTGCTCCGGGCGGGACCTCCCCGTATACCGGGAATCATCGTGGACAAAGGACCGGTCATGAACATGAAAAGTCTGATACTTGCCCTCGTAATCGCGTTTTCGGGCTACTCTGCGCCAGCCATGGCATTTACCGGCGGCACATTCGCCGCTTGCGATGCGCCGCAAGTGCTCACCTATATTCAGAAGCGGTTTCAATGGACCGACCGGGTGCTGTTACAGCGCGGGCTTGCCATCGACAGCATCGAGCGGCCGCACGCCACGCGTGGCCGCAACACGCGGTATTCCTCATCGATTCCCCGGCTTTATTGCCATGGCACGGCACGTATGAACGACGGCCGGGATCGACCGATCTGGTGGTTGATCGAAGGCGACATGGGATTTGCCAGCCTGCGCGACAATCTCGAATTCTGCATCTCCGGACTCGATCCGCTCAAGGTTTACGGCGCCTGGTGCCGGTCGGTACGCTGATCCCACTCGTGTCAATTTCAGCAGCAATCCGGCTTCTGGTAGCACTGCCACTGACTGCGCTGCTGTTTGCCTGTTCCGATGATAGCGACGCAGCCGCTTCGGCAAGGAAGCCGGTCGCGGCCTCCTCCTCGCCCAGCGCAGATCTTCCGCTTGGAACCGGTTTTGATTTTTACGTGCTGGCGTTGTCCTGGTCACCTGCCTATTGCCTGATCGAAGGCGCGCGCGCCAATCGGAACCAATGTGCCGAGGACCGCGATCTGGGGTTCGTGGTACATGGGCTGTGGCCGCAATTTGAGGACGGCTACCCGCAATACTGCGATTCGCGCGAGCCTGAACGGGTGCCGTCACAGCTTGGCCAGGCCTATCTCGACTTGCTTCCGTCAATGGGCCTGGTCGGCCAGCAATGGCGCAAACACGGATCTTGCTCCGGGCTTGGCCAGAAGGATTATTTCGAAGTACTGCGGGCGGCGCGGCAACGCGTGGCAGTGCCCGCGGCCTTTGCGCTTGACAAATTACCGGCCAAGATTGATGCGTTCGACGCTGAAAAATCCTTTATTGCTGCCAATCCCGGCATGGAGCGCGATGGAATTGCCGTGACATGCGACCGTGGCATGCTTCGCGAAATCCGAATCTGCATGAGCAGTACCCTTGAATTCCGCAGCTGTGCCAAAGTGGATCGTTCCGGCTGCACGCTCGATAATCTCTCGGTGCCCGAGCCCAATTGAACGCAACCGCCCATTTTTTGACAAAGCAGAGAAAAAACCGATGAAACTCCTTTACGCCCCCGCCTCCCCCTATTCCTCCAAGGTTCGCATGGCCGCGCATTTTGCCGGCATCGACCTCGAACCGGTGCTGACCAATACCGGCGCCCTGCCCGCCGAACTGGTCGACAACAATCCGCTCGGCAAGATCCCGACGCTGGTCACCGACGAGGGCCAGGCGGTTTATGACAGCCGCGCCATCATGCAGTTTCTCGACCGCACCGGCGGCAAGCGGCTGTATCCACGCAACGCCGCCAAGCGCACCGATGCGGAAGTGCTGGAAGCATTGTGCGACGGCCTCTGCGACTGCCTGCTGGTGATCGTCTATGAGCGCCGGCACCGGCCCGAAGAAAAGGTTCACCAGGACTGGATCGACATGCAGTGGGCAAAGGTGACCCGGACACTTGACCATCTCGAAAACAATCTGCCACGCATCACCAAGACGCCGAATGGCGGTCATCTGGCGCTGGCGGCCGCTACCGGCTACCTGGCACTGCGGTTTGACGAGCAATGGGAGCGCGGGCGGCCGAAGCTGAAGCGCTGGAGCGCCAAATTCGCGTCAAGCTTTCCCGAACTCGACGCCCTGCGTCCCAAGGCGTGAGCCCGCGTCCGGACAAAGAGACCGGGCTGGCCCATGTGTTCGCCGCCGCGCGCTATTCGCTCGGCGGCGTCAGGCGGCTGTGGGGAGAGACCGCATTTCACCACGAAACGCTGGCCTTCTGCGTCATCATCGGCCTGTTCATATTCTCCGGCGCCCCCCTGTGGGGCCATGTCGGCGCGGCGCTGCTTTATCTGCTGACAGTCTCGATCGAGGCACTCAACACCGCCGTGGAAGACATTACCGACCATGTCTCGCCGGATTATTCCGACATGGCTCGGCACGCCAAGGATCTCGGCTCGTTTGCCGTGTTCTGCCTGCTGATGGCCAACGCTATCTGGCTGCTCTTCGTGCTGGCAACGCAGTGGCTACCCGTCGGCAATTAGACTAATCCATTTGGGAATCAGGCGAGCGCTTCGCGCTCCACAGCGGCAGGCGGCACCCGCAGCCGTTCCAGTTCCCCGACCATGTCTTGCGCCAGTGCAGTGATTTCGGCCTGGTCGACACCGCGGTGCAATTCGATCCTGAGCGCGTTGATGCTTGCCTGGTAGCGGCGGGCAAGCCGTTTGCTATCGGCGTCGGTCGCAATCTCGCCAATTTCCCTTGCGCGGTCGAAGGCGGCAGCAAATTCGGTCTGGATCTGTTCGAGGTAGGCATTGGCCTTCTCGGCAATCACTGCATCGGTCGATGTCGTATCGAGTAGCGTGCGGACCAGCATGCAGGCCTGTCCCTGCGGCTCCTGCGACCGGGTGCGGGCAAGTTGCACCAGATAATCCGACAAGCCGTCAAGCGGGGAAGCGACGCTCTCGATTTCCTGTCTGAACCCGTTCCGCGACTTCTCGAAGTACCGCTCCAGCGCTTCCAGATAGAGCGCCTGCTTGCTTGAAAACGCCGCGTAGATGCTGCCGGGCTTCATTTGCAGGGCTGCTTCGAGATCCTTGAGCGAGGTGGCGTGATAGCCCTTCGTCCAGAACAGGTTCACGGCTGCGTCTAGCGCAACCTCACGATTATAGGGGCGAGCACGTTTCATGATCCTTCATAGATAGGCGAGATTGAGCGCTTTGTCTCGCATGCTGCGGAGGCGATAACAATCACCATTGAGTGAATGCTCAAATTTGCTGTTGAGCAATCACTCAAAGCGCCCATATTGGCAGGACGTTCGCTCCCGGACGCTCAAGTCAATTTCAGGAGACGCCAATGACCGATTTCCCGCTGCACGATGAAACCACCGCCCCTGACGAGAGCAAGCCAATGCTTGCCGAATCAAAAAAACAAAACGGCATGATCCCCGGCCTGCACGCCACCATGGCCGAAGCGCCGGGCCTGCTTGCAAGCTACCGTTTCGTTCACGATCAATTCGTCAATTCGAGCTTTTCCAAGGATGAACTGACGGTGGTCTGGCAGACCGTCAATGTCGAGCATGCCTGCCATTACTGTGTTCCCGCCCATACCGGCATCGCCAAGGCGATGAAGGTCAGCGACGAGATTTCCGATGCGCTGCGCAACCAGACCGCACTGCCGAACGCCCATCTTGAAGCGCTGCGCAGCTTTACCCTCAGCGTTGTTCGCGACCGCGGTAATGTCGATGATGCCGCTGTCCAGGCTTTCCTCGACGCCGGCTTCACCAAGCGCCAGGTTCTCGAAGTGGTTCTTGGGGTCGCCCAAAAGGTGATGTCGAACTACACCAACCACCTAGCGCAAACCCCGATCGACCAGCCGTTCCAGAAGTTCGAGTGGCACAAGGCCGCCTGATCGATCAGAATGCGCCGGCCTGGCAGCTTCCAGGCCGGCGCATTCGGTGACCACAGCAGAGCAACTGCCGGGTTTGACTGTTCCAGTGTATGCGACAGATCTGAACGATGCCGGAAGGAAAGCTGATGAACCAGAACAAGCCCGTTTCAACCCTCGTTTTCGATGTCAACGAGACGCTGCTCGACATCACCACACTGGAGCCGCTGTTTGACCGCCTGTTCGGCGACCCGGCAGTTTTGAGGGAGTGGTTTGCACAACTGATCCTGTACTCCCAGACGATGACACTTTCCGGCCTCTACACCCGGTTTGGCAAGCTCGCAGGCGGCACGCTGAAGATGATCGGCTCAATCCACGATGTCGACATTACCGACGACGACATCAGCGAACTGGCCGAGCGGATCGGCACCATGCCGGCCCATGAAGACGCGGTTCCGGCGCTCACGCTGCCGCGCGATGCGGGTTTCCGGCTTGTGACATTGACGAACTCGGCCAGTGCGGCGTCACCGACACCGCTTGAGCGGGCCGGGCTCGGCGGCTTCTTCGAGCACTCCTTCAGCGTCGAATCAGTCGGTAAATTCAAGCCGGCGCCCGAAACCTATCACCTTGTCGCCGACGCACTGAAAGCCGAAACCTCGGAACTGTGTCTGGTCGCCTGCCATTTGTGGGATACAATAGGTGCACAGGCTGCAGGCTGGCATGGCGCGCTGGTCACCCGCCCGCACAACGCCCTGTTGCCGGCAGAGGAAGTGCCTGTCCCCGACCTTGTCGCGCCGGACCTTACCGAGCTTGCCGACCAGATTGTCCGGCGCTGGAAATCCACCTGACCGCGGGCACGATACCGCTCGACCAAGCAACACACCAATCAATCAACATCCAAACTTGAAAAACACGGAAAACATCATGACCAACCAATCCCAACCCCTGCGCATCGACATCGTGTCGGACGTCGTCTGCCCCTGGTGTGTGGTCGGCTACCGCCAATTGGCTCGCGCGCTTGAAGAGACCGGTACCGACTATGAAGTTCACTGGCATCCGTTTGAGCTCAACACCGACATGCCGCCCGAGGGCCAGAACCTTGGCGAACACATCGCGGAAAAATATGGCAGCACCCGTGAACAATCGCAGGAGAACCGGGAAAGAATCACCGCGATCGGCGCCGAGGTCGGGTTTGACTTCAACTTTGCCGATGACATGCGCATGTACAACACGTTCAACGTCCACCAGCTGATCCATTGGGCCGACACCCAGGGCCGCGGCCATGATTTGAAACAGGCGCTGTTTGCAGCCTATTTCACTGACCGGCGCGACCTGTCCGACGTTGCAGTGCTCGCCGATATCGCTTCAGAAACCGGTCTCGACCGCCCCGAGGCCACCAAGGTGCTTGAGGATCAACGTCATGCGGCCGAAGTCCGCGCCGAGGAAGAATTCTGGGTCCAACAGGGAATTCGTGGCGTGCCGGCCATGGTATTTGAAAAGAAGCATCTCGTCACCGGTGCTCAGGGCGTCGCCAATTACACCGAAATCCTGAAACAGCTTGCCAGCACGCGGGCCTGAGACACGCCGGCGGACACGGCTCCGTCGCCTATGTCGCCGCTTCAGACAAGGACCCCACCATGACATCTTCTCGTGAGGGCTCCCGCTACATGGCAGCCGACATCTGGCACTCATTCAGGGCGTTGCCCGGCTGGGTGCAGATCTGGGTCGTGTTCCTGCTGGTGCCAATCAACGTGGCGAGTGTGTTCTTCATAGACAAGCCGATGGGGTTGTGGGTCGCGCTGCTTGCCAACATCGCCATGCTGCCCAATCTCTGGGTGATGATCCATGACCGCGGCTTTTCAAAGCTGATGGCGTTGCCGCATATCGTTCCCTGGACGGCGCTGGTGCTGCTGCTGGTGTTTGCCCGGCCAGAGGCGACCGGTGCTTATGACACCTATCTCTGGATCCTGCTTGCCACCAATGTGGTCTCGCTGGCGTTCGACTATCCCGACGCCATTGCCTGGCTGAAGGGCAACCGTGCTGTAGCCGGAAGATAGTCACCGCGAGACAGTTGGCCCACGACCATAAAAAAACCCGGGCACCTTGGCACCCGGGTTTTTAATTTGTGAAGTTCTGTGGGATCAGAACTTCATGCCGATGCCGAGACGAACGGAATGGTCATCAAAGCCGGACGAGACGTTACCGCCGCCAAGATTGAAGTTTTCCGAACCGTAGTCGGAGTAACGGTATTCAACCCGGGTGGTGATGGTGTCGGTCACGAAAGCTTCCGCGCCTGCACCGGCGGTCCAGCCGAGCATCGTCTTGCTGTCGGAGCCTGCACCGTTGGTCAGCTTGGCCTGGGTCGCGGCGACACCGCCGGTGGCGTAGACCATGAACGGGTTGATGTCATAACCGATACGCGCCCGGAGTGAACCATTGACGCCCTGCTTGGCGGTCAGGCCACCAGCACTGGAGTCAACGCCGGAATAGCCAATATCGGCTTCCGCACCATAAACAATGTTGTCGGTCTGCCAGTTGTAGCCGCCGTAGACGCCGCCGCCGAAGCCATCGGCGTTCTGCGATGCCAACGCGTCAAACTCGCCCCACTTGTACTCGCCATAACCACCGAGATAGCCGCCCGACCAGAGAAAGCTCTGCGGTGCGAGTTCCGCCATCGGCGGCTCAGGGGCTTGTTCGAGGATCGCGTCCGCGGCCAGCACGGGGGTGGCGAGCGGCACAGAAAGAGCTGCAGCCAGCAGTGCCAGTTTACGAATACGCATGTCATTCTCCTTGGTTTGTTCGGCCCGACGCATAACAGCGGGCCGCTAAGGCCGGGGTCGGTTGATTTCACGCCCCCAACAGCTGCCAAGATGGAGGTCGAATGCGGCAGCCGCGAAGCAGGAATGTGGAATCACAGCGGCAGAAAAAGGGCATGCAGAACTGTGGCTTTCAGGCAACAATTTGACTGTGGTGTTTTCGCCCGCTCCATTGCGGATAAGGCTGCGAGGCCTATATGTGATCAGGTCCATTCCTAATCGCGAGCGTTGATTCCCCGGCATGTTGAGCATTTTGACCCTGATTGCGGGTTTGGTCGTCCTTGTGTTTGCCGGCGACTATCTGGTTCGCGGCGCCGTGGCGCTGGCCGAGAAATTGTCGATCGACCCGCTGATCATCGGCTTAACCATTGTGGCGTTCGGCACGTCGGCGCCGGAATTGTTCGTCTCGCTGCAGGCCGCCTTCGACGGGGTATCCGGAATCGCCATCGGCAATGTGGTCGGCTCCAACATCGCCAACGTGCTTCTGGTGTTGGGCGCGCCGGCGCTGCTGATGACCATCAATTGCCGCGAGGATGGCATCGGCATCTCGCTGGCGGTGATGGTGGGCATGAGTGTCGCGTTGATGGTGATGATGGCCTTTGACGGGCTCGGCCGTCTCGACGGCGCCATTCTGCTGGCGATGATGGGCGCCTATCTGGGTTGGCAGATCATGGCCGCGCGGAAATGTGGCATGGCGCCGCCGTCTGACTATCACGACGACGTACCCGACCTGCCGCAGCAAAACTGGAAGACCATCGCCTTCATTCTCGGCGGCCTGATCGGCCTGCCGATCGGCGCCTGGCTGACGGTGGAAGGAGCCGCGCATATCGCCCGTATGCTGGGCGCTTCGGAGACGGCGATCGGGCTGACCATTGTCGCCATCGGCACATCGCTGCCGGAACTGGTGACATCGGTGATGGCCGCCTGGCGCAGATCCGGCGCCGTGGCGATCGGCAATGTGGTGGGCTCCAACATTTTCAACATAGGTCTGATTCTGGGCGGCACCTCGCTGATTTTACCGCTCGAGGTCGATGCCCGGATCATCTCCATCGACATGTGGGTGATGCTGGCCGCGAGCCTATTGGTTGTGGCGCTGGCGCACTGGAACATACCGTTGAAAAAGTACGGTGGGCTGGCCATGCTTGCGCTCTTCACAGCCTATATCCTATCGGTATTTTGATGGCTGACCGCGTTACGGTGGCAGATATGGACTGACAAACTGATGACTTCGTTTACGCCGACAGCATTGATCACCGGCGCCGGTCGCAGGATCGGCAAGGCCATAGCTCTGGACCTGGCCGCCCATGGCTTCCAGGTGGCAGTTCATGCCAACAGCGGCCGGGCCGAGGCTGTGGTGGACACAATACGTTCGAATGGCGGCGTAGCCGAGGTGTTTGTCGCCGATCTGTCCGACGGCAGCGCCGTGCGGCAACTCCATGCCGACGTCTCGGCGCGGATGGACTCACCCGATCTGATCGTCAACAACGCCTCGGTGTTCGAAGATGACGACATACGGGCGCTCGACGATGCGGTGTTCGATCTGCATTTTGCGATTCACCTGAAAGCCCCGCTGATCCTGGCCGAGGCCATGGCTGGCAGCCTGCAGAAAGACCGTGAGGGGCTGATCGTCAACATCATCGACCAGCGGGTTTGGCGGCTTGCGCCCCGGCGTTTCTACTACACCTTGTCGAAATCGGCACTCTGGAGTGCAACACAGCTACTGGCGCAAAATCTGGCGCCGCATATTCGTGTCAACGCCATCGACTCCGGCCCGACACTGGCCAATGAGCGCCAGAGCGAAAATGATTTTGCTGATCAGACACGCGCGGTTCCCCTCGGCCACGACTCCGATCTAACCGAATTTGGCGCAACCATCCGCTATCTGCATCAGGCGCGCTCGATCACCGGCCAGGTGATCGCGCTCGACGGTGTTCAGCATCTTGCCGGGCAGACACCGGTTGTTGCTAATATCGCAGAATGAGTCGCCGTCCCCGCCCATCGTCACCAAAGAAGTCCGCAACGGCAGCGCTGGTCGACGGCGGCGTGATTTATGACGGAAATGAAACCGATGAGGAAGATGCCGCCGACGTCGATCCGTCCCCGGTTTCGGCCCGCGTCGATATTGCCGGCATCGAGTGGAACGAAAGCCCCGGTCTCGACTCCGGCCTGAAGGGCGCGGAAGTCATCCAGGCCTTCGTCAAGCATCTGCCCAATCAACCCGGCGTCTACCGGATGATGAACGACGCCGGCGATGTTCTGTATGTCGGCAAGGCACGCAGCCTCAAGAAGCGGGTGACCAATTACGCGCAGGGGCGTGGCCACTCCAACCGCATCACCAGGATGATCGCGCAGACGACCAACATGGAGTTCGTCACCACCCGCACCGAAACCGAAGCGCTGCTGCTGGAAGCCAATCTGATCAAGCGGCTGAAGCCGCGATTCAACGTGCTGATGCGCGACGACAAGTCGTTTCCCTATATCCTGATCACCGACGACCATGTGGCGCCGGCAATTCTCAAGCATCGCGGTGCGCGTTCGCGAAAGGGCACTTATTTTGGCCCGTTCGCCTCAGCCGGTGCCGTCGGCCGCACCATCAATGCGCTGCAGCGGGCATTTTTGCTGCGTACCTGCACCGACAGCGTCTATGAAAGCCGCACCCGGCCCTGCCTGCTCTACCAGATCAAGCGCTGCTCAGCGCCATGCACCGGCGAGATCGACGCCGAGGGCTATGCCAAGCTGGTGAGCGAGGCCAAGGATTTTCTCTCCGGGCGCAGCCAGGCGGTCAAATCGCAGCTGGCAAAGGCCATGCAGCAAGCTTCCGAAGATCTCGATTTCGAACGCGCGGCGGTTTACCGCGACCGGCTTTCGGCGCTCAGCCATGTCCAGAGCCATCAGGGGATCAACCCGCAGACAGTGGAGGAAGCCGATGTGTTCGCGATCCACCACGACGCCGGCATGGCCTGCATCCAGGTGTTCTTCTTCCGCACCGGCCAGAATTGGGGCAACCGCGCCTATTTCCCCAAGGCCGATCCGTCGCTGGCGCCGGGCGAGATCCTGGGCGCCTTCATCGGTCAGTTCTACGATGACAAGCCGACGCCACGGTTGATCCTGGTTTCCGATGATTTCGAGGACCGGACGCTGTTGCAGGAGGCGCTCGGCGTGCGCATGGACCACAAGATCACCATCAGCCTGCCGCAACGCGGCGAAAAGCGCGAGCTGGTCGATCAGGTCCTGTCGAATGCCCGCGAGGCGCATGGCCGGCATCTGGCCGAAACCGCTTCCCAGACACGGTTGCTCGAAGGGCTGGCCCAGACCTTTGGCCTGCCGCGTCCGCCGCGCCGCATTGAGGTCTACGACAATTCCCACATTATGGGTACCAACGCGGTCGGCGGCATGATCGTCGCCGGACCCGAAGGGTTTGTGAAAAATCAGTATCGCAAGTTCAACATCCGCTCGACCGACATCACCCCGGGCGATGATTTCGGCATGATGCGCGAAGTCATGCAGCGGCGGTTTTCGCGACTGATCAAGGAGCATGGAGACGAAAGCCCGAACGATCCCGACCCGGCCCACGACGACGATCCGGACATACCCGCACCAAGCGGTATCCCGGCCTGGCCCGACCTGGTGCTGATCGATGGCGGCAAGGGCCAGATGAGCGCCGTACGCGGCATTCTGGAAGAGTTAGGGATCGCCGACAAGGTGACCGCGATCGGCGTCGCCAAGGGCATGGATCGGGAAGCCGGACGCGAACGCTTCTTCATGCAGGGCAAACCCGATTTCACCCTTCCGCCGCGCGATCCGGTGCTGTATTTCGTGCAGCGGCTGCGCGACGAGGCGCACCGCTTTGCCATTGGCACCCACCGCGCCCGGCGCAAGAAGGAACTGATCAGCAACCCCCTCGACGAGATCGCCGGCATAGGGCCGGCGCGCAAGCGGGCGTTGCTGCACCATTTCGGCACCGCCAAGGCAGTGTCGCGCGCAGGTATCGACGATCTGCTTGATGTCGAGGGCATTTCGGCGGCGACGGCGGAGCTGATTTACAATCATTTTCATGAGGAAAAACGATAATCAACGCCATGATTGACGCCGAACTGAGACATTACGCCGCTATGGCGATTTACAGCAGTTGACCTGACCGGCCACTGCCGCGCATCTTGCTCAAAATCATACGAATGGGGGGCCCCATGGCTTCGCCTGCACTGAATATCCCGAATATGCTGACCTACGCACGGATTCTCGCGGTCCCGCTGATCGTACTGTGCTTTTTTGTCGAGGGGGAACTGCATGGATCGGATTTCGCTCGGTGGAGCGCACTGGTCATTTTCACCCTGGCTTCGGTGACCGACTTCTTCGACGGTTATCTGGCCCGGATCTGGGACCAGACCTCCAATATCGGCCGCATGCTCGACCCGATCGCCGACAAACTGCTGGTGTCCGCGATCCTGTTGCTGGTTGCCGCCGACGGTACCATCGCCGGCTGGTCGATCTGGGCGGCCATCATCATCCTGTGCCGCGAAATCCTGGTCTCGGGCTTGCGCGAATATCTGGCAGCTCTCAAGGTGTCGGTGCCGGTCACCTGGATTGCCAAGTGGAAAACCACGTTGCAGATGATTGCGCTCGGGTTCCTGCTGGCAGGCCCTGCCGGTGACAAGGTGCTGCCCTACACGACGCAGATCGGCATTGGCATGTTGTGGATCGCGGCGCTGATCACGATGTATACCGGCTACGACTATTTTCGCGCCGGCCTGAGACACATGGTGGATGAATGAGCATCAGGATCGTCTATTTCGCCTGGGTACGTGAACGTCTTGGCAAGGGATCGGAAGAGCTTGAGCTTCCGGCAAGTGTGAAGACCGTCGGTGATTTGATTGCCCATCTGACGACGCTGGGCGAGGAATATGCCGAGGTTTTCGCCGTTCCCAAGGTAATCCGCGCGGCGATCGACGAGGAACACGCCGACCATGACGAGGCCATCGGGGCGGCGCGTGAGATCGCGCTGTTTCCGCCGATGACAGGTGGTTGAGATGGCGCGCGAGATCACCGTCCGAATCCAGGCCGAGGATTTTGATATCGCGGCGGAAATCGACCTGCTCACCAAGGGCCGCCACGATATCGGCGCGGTGGCGAGCTTTATCGGCCTGTGCCGTGACGAAGGCGGGCGGCTGACAAATCTGGAACTGGAACATTATCCGGGCATGGCCGAGCGCGCGATTAGCGCCATTGCGAACCAGGCAGCAGAGCGATTTTCGCTCAACGGCGTTACCGTCATCCATCGCTATGGCAAGATTGCCCCGGGTGGCAACATCGTGCTGGTGCTGGCCTGCGCCAGCCACCGGCAGGCGGCGTTTGATGGCGCAGCGTTCCTGATGGACTATCTGAAAACCGACGCCCCGTTCTGGAAGAAAGAACATCTCAAGGACGGCGGCACCGGCGAATGGGTCTCGGCCAAGGATGCCGATGACGCTGCCAAGGCACGCTGGCAAAGCGACCAGTGACCGGGGCCGTGAAGCTCGACGATAGCTGGAAGGCGGCTCTATCGGAGGAACTGGCAAGTCCCTACATGGCTGATCTGCGATCTTTCCTGAAAGCCGAGATGGCGGACGGCAAAGAGATATTCCCGAAAGGCTCGGAAATTTTTGCCGCTCTCGATCTTACGCCACTTGACCGGGTCAAGATCGTCATCCTCGGTCAGGATCCCTATCACGGCGACGGTCAGGCGCACGGCCTGTGCTTCTCGGTCCAGCCGGGCGTCCGCACCCCGCCGTCGCTCAAGAACATCTACAAGGAACTCGCCGCCGACCTCGGTATCGCACCGGCCAAACACGGAAACCTGGTCAACTGGGCACAACAGGGTGTGTTGTTGCTCAACAGTGTACTGACGGTGGAACGGGGCCTCGCCGCCTCGCATCGTGGCCGCGGCTGGGAACGATTTACCGACGCGGTGATCGCTCGGGTCAACGAACTCAGGAATCCGGTGGTGTTTCTGCTCTGGGGCTCCTACGCCCAGAAGAAAGCCCAGTTCGTCGATGCCAGCCGCCATCTGGTGCTCAAGGCGCCGCACCCCTCACCGCTGTCAGCCCATACCGGTTTCCTGGGCTGCCGGCATTTTTCCCAGGCTAACGCCTTTCTTGAGAAAAACGGCATGGAGCCGGTTGACTGGCAACTGCCGGAGACCCCCTGACCGGGCTTATAGGTAAGACCGACCGTCTTGCGCAATGATGCTCCCTGCCCGCGCCCTCTGCCCACGATCATGACTGCAGTCAATTCCCCCAGCCGCCCGAAAAACCGATCACGCTTGATCTGAAACAATTCATGCTTTTGCCAATCGTCCTATGACCAGAATGGTTGTGGTGATGGGTCCGACCTCATGATCCCGGCTGCGGATATGTGAGATTGGCAAAGGGGCCTTGGCAGTGAAAAACATCAAGCTTGTGTTCTGGGGCATTCTGGCGCTCATCACCCTGCTCTGGATCGCAGCCGATCCGGCGGTGTTTGAGGCGCGCAGTGTTTTTGTGTTGCGCAATTTCATGATGCAGTACAGCGGCCTGCTGGCGATCGGCGTCATGAGCATCGCCATGGTGCTGGCACTGCGGCCGCGTTGGCCGGAGCAGAGGCTGGGCGGTCTCGACAAGATGTACCGGCTGCACAAATGGCTCGGCATTTCCGCGCTGATCTTTGCCGTCGTCCATTGGCTCTGGTCCGAGGCGCCAAAATGGGCTGTCGGTTTCGGGCTGCTTGCACGCCCCGCCCGTGGCGCACGTGCGGAGCTTGCCAATCCCGTCGAACAATTCCTGGCCGGGTTGCGCGGCCCTGCAGAAGGGCTGGGCGAATGGGCCTTTTATGCAACCGTGCTGCTGATCGTCGTGGCTCTGGTGCCGCTCATTCCCTACCGGCTGTTTTACAAGTCCCACCGCTTGCTGGCCGTAGCCTACCTGGTTCTGGCCTTCCACACAGTGGTGCTGACGTCATTTGACTACTGGATGACGCCGCTGGGGATCGCTCTGGCGCTCATGCTGGCGTCGGGCATTTATGCGGCGGTGGTGGTGCTGTTCAGACGGGTTGCGCACGAGCGTCAGGTGGAGGGCGAGATTGTCGAACTCACCAGCTTTCCCGGCGTGCGGGCGCTCGAAAGCCGGATCAAGCTGCAACCCGGCTGGCCCGGTCACCAGCCCGGCCAGTTCGCCTTTGCCACTTCGGACGGTCAGGAAGGTGCCCACCCTTACACCATCGCCTCGGCATGGGACCCGTCAAATCCGGAAATCACCTTCATCGTCAAGGCGCTGGGTGACCACACAAAGCGGCTCGCCGAGACGCTGCGCATTGGCCAGAAGGTCAAGGTCGAAGGTCCCTATGGCTGTTTCACCTTCGATGACAACGCCCCGCGACAGATCTGGATCGGTGGCGGCATCGGCATCACGCCTTTCATTTCGCGTATGAAACACCTTGCACATCAACGCAAACAGGCACCAGATGCCGCGCGGCAGATCATCGATCTGTTTCACACCACGGCTGATCTCGACGAGGAGGCGCTGGCGCGGCTTGCAGCCGATGCCGTAGACGCCGATGTGCGGCTGCATATCCTGGTCGACGCCAAGGACGGCAAACTCAGCGGCGACCGCATTCGCGCCGAAGTCCCGGACTGGCGCACCGCCAGTTTCTGGTTCTGCGGTCCGGTCGGGTTCGGCGATGCGCTTCGCGCCGACTTCGCCGCTCAAGGTCTGGATATCAACGCGAAGTTTCACCAGGAACTGTTCGGCATGCGGTGAAAGCTTATACCGAGAATGCGCACGAAAAAGGCGGCCCGGAGGCCGCCTTTTCACATTTGTATCAGGCGCACCGGCAAACCGGCTGCGCTGTCAGTTGGCTTCAGCCGACGATTTCGGTGCCGGCGAACCAGTAGGCGATTTCTTCGGCGGCTGTTTCCGGCGCATCCGAGCCGTGGACCGAATTCTCGCCGATCGACAGCGCAAAGGTCTTGCGGATGGTGCCTTCGGCAGCATCGGCCGGGTTGGTGGCGCCCATGATTTCGCGGTTCTTGAGAATGGCGTTTTCGCCTTCGAGAACCTGAACAACGGTCGGGCCGGAAGTCATGCCGTCAACCAGCTCGCCAAAGAACGGGCGTTCCTTGTGCACGGCGTAGAAGCCTTCGGCTTCGCGGGTGCTCATCCAGACGCGCTTGGAAGCAACGACGCGCAGGCCATTGTCTTCAAAAATCTTGGTGATGGCGCCGGTAAGGTTGCGCTTGGTGGCATCGGGCTTGATCATCGAGAAAGTGCGTTCAATCGCCATTGTGGTCTGTCCTGTCATTTGGTTGTTGTCACGAGACTTGAGCCCGGCGTTTGCCTGCGCAAGAAAATCGGTGCGAAAATCCGGGCTGAAGCTGGTCCGGCCCGGAGTTGGCGCCTAAATAGCCGCATGCCCGAATATCCGCAAGGGGCGTCAAGAGCATCATGCCCTGCCCTGCGGCGCGGTCCGAGCATCCGGCACGCCCCGGACCAATCGTCAATTCCTCGTGGAATTGTGACATGGCTGGTGCTATGGCCACATTCGGAGTTGCCGCTGCTGCCGGGGCTCTGCGGGCTTCAGCTCGATGCTTCTCAGCTCAAAGCCGGAACCGACCGGCCAAGGCCATCATGCAGATCGAGACAGCGTTCGAACCAGTCAAAGACCGGATCGTCCTCCTCCAGCAGCTTGGCCGATGAGATGACCCGGGCCCATTGCAGTGCGCCAAAGACAATGTAATCAGCAAACAGCGGCGATGACCCGCCGATCCACGGCTGCGCCTTGAGCGTCAGGCGCAATGGCATGAGTTTGGTGGAGAAGCCGGCGATTGCGGCCTCGCGGCCTTCGACGATCTGTTCCAGCTTCTTGCCCATACGGGCTTCTCGCGACTGGCGGAAATAGGCCTGATCTTCCGGCTCGAGGACGTCATGGATATCCTTCATCACGATGCCAGCCAGGGCCGTGTGCAAGGTCGAATTGGACCAGGACTCGATGAACCGCGCCATCGCCTGTCCGCCCTCTCCGCCAAACAGAGACGGACGGTCGGGATAGGTTTGTTCCAGATAATCGGCGATCAGAAAGCTGTCGGCGACAACCTTGGTGCCATCACGGACCACCGGCACGATCTTGGAGATACCGCCCTCGACCTCGAGAACCTTTGTAAAACAGACGTTGTTGCGTTCAAACGGCAAACCCTTGTGGGCCAGCGCCATCGCCACCTTCCAGCAATGCGGGCTGAACGGGCGCGCCGGATCGGCGCCAATGAGATCATGAAAGATAATGGACATTAATTGTACTCTCTGGGAATGGTGAGATTATCGAAATCCGGAAGAAATCATGGATCCGGGAACTGATCAGCGCTCATTGCCGAAAGCAATCCCAATTTTCGCTCCATCACTTCAAAATCCCGATCCTTATGCAAAAGCGGCACTGCGCTTTCGATACACCAGGTAGCAATAATGACATCCACCGTCCCGCGCGGCGTGATCCCCGATAGCCGCAATTTGCGATAATTGGCTGCAGCCTTCGGCGCGATCAGAGGACCGCAGAGTGTTTCAACCGGTAGATCAGAAAAGGCCTGTTGCAGGCGTCTCACATCGGCGTCATGTTTTGGCCCCTGTAGCAGTTCAACCAGAATAAGATCACCGACCAGCAGCCGGCCGGTATCCGTAATGTCCTTCAGGCGGTCAACATGTGTCGATTTGCGCCCCGAAAAGAAATCGATCCAGACGGAAGTGTCGACGAGGATCACTGCTCACCACGCAACGTGGCGATTGAACCTTCCCATTCAATCGCACCTTCGAGCTTCAAAATAGCCTGGGCGGCACGCTTGCGCAGCAACTGATCGCGCAAGGCATCATCAACTACTTGGCGCTTGGTTTTCCGGCCCGTCAGTTTCATCAATTCAGCTACCAACTCATCGTCTATTTCGATATTTGTGCGCATGACAATTTCCGATGTGTATATTTTTGGGCATTATACACCTGCAGAACTCAGCTTGCAAACCGCTTGCCCCTTGCCATTTACCCAAAATGCAGCCAGAAGCGCGGCCATGCTTACGATTACAGACCTTTCCGCACGCATTGCCGGGCGCCTTTTGATTGACAATGCCTCGCTGGCGCTGCCTGCGGGCATCAAGGCCGGACTTGTCGGTCCCAATGGCGCAGGCAAATCAACGCTGTTCAAGATCATCACCGGCGAGATGGCGACAGAGACCGGCCATACCTCGATTCCGAAGAACACCCGGATCGGCCAGGTGGCGCAGGAAGCGCCATCGGAAGATACCGCGCTGGTGGAAATCGTGATGCGCGCCGACCTTGAGCGCAGCAAGCTGATGAAAGAAGCCGAAACCGCCACCGACCCGCACCGTATTGCCGAGATCCAGACCCGGCTGGTGGATATCGATGCACACTCGGCCGAAGCCCGCGCTGCCTCGATCCTGGCCGGCCTTGGCTTCGACCAGCAGGCCCAGCAGCGCCCGGCATCAAGCTTTTCGGGTGGTTGGCGGATGCGCGTGGCACTGGCGTCAGTGTTGTTCTCTGAGCCGGACCTGCTGCTACTCGATGAGCCGACCAACTATCTCGACCTTGAAGGCACGCTGTGGCTGGAGGAATATATCCGCCGCTATCCACACACAGTGCTGATCATCAGCCATGACCGCGACCTGCTGAACACAGCAGCCAACGCCATTGTCCATCTCGACCAGAAGAAACTGACATTTTACCGCGGTGGGTTCGACCAGTTCGAGCGGCAAAAGGCCGAGCGCGACGAGCACCAGATGAAGGCGCGCGAGAAGAGCCTGGCTGCGCGCAAGCACATGGAAGAGTTCGTCGAACGCTTCCGCGCCAAGGCGTCGAAGGCCCGCCAGGCACAGTCACGCATCAAGGCGTTGGAAAAAATGGGCACCGTGGACGCGGTGATCGAAAACAATGTCAGCGGCTTCTCGTTTCCGAGGCCGGACCGTGGCGTTGCCTCGCCGATCATCGCTATCGAAGACGGGTCGGTCGGCTACACGCCGGGCGCACCGATCCTGACCCGGCTCGACCTCAGGATCGACGCCGATGACCGCATCGCGCTGCTGGGCTCGAACGGTAACGGCAAATCCACCTTCGCCAAATTTATCGCCGGCCGGCTGCAGGCCGAAGCCGGGCTGATCCGCACTGCGCCACAGCTCAAAACCGGATTTTTTGCCCAACACCAGATGGACGATCTGATCCCGGAAGAATCCGCCGTGGCGCATGTGCGCGCCTTGATGCCGGATGCGCAGGAAGCCCGCGTCCGCGCCCGGGTGGCGCAGATGGGGCTGAAACAGGACAAGATGAACACCCCGGCCAAGGATCTGTCGGGTGGCGAGAAAGCGCGGCTGCTGATGGGGCTGTCGGCATTCCACGCGCCCAACCTGATGATCCTCGATGAGCCGACCAACCATCTGGATATCGACAGCCGCGCAGCGTTGATCCGCGCGCTCAATGATTTCCCTGGCGCAGTCATTCTGATTTCCCATGACCGGCATCTGATCGAAGCCACGGTCGACCGGCTGTGGATCGTCAAGGACGGCACGGTGTCGCCATTTGACGGTGACCTCGAGGACTATCGCCAGGAAGTGGTCGGCAGCGGCAAACAGAGTTCCAAGTCCGGCGGCGGTGGCGGCCAGTCCAAGGCGGAAAAGCGGCGGGAAGCTGCCGAACGCCCCGCCGCGGGTGCCCCGATCCACAAAAAAATTAAGGATATCGAGGCCTTGGTGGAACGGCTTGGCAAACAGATTCAGGCGATCGACACCGAGCTTGCCGACCCTGACCTGCACACCAAGGCCGCCTACAAGGTGCCGCAACTGTCCAAGAAGCGTGCTGAACGGCAGGCCGAACTGACCAAGGCGGAAGCCGACTGGCTGGAACTGACCAGCCAGGTGGATGATCCCGACGCGGCAGAATAAATCTGCCGCCACGCGGATTCGTGACTGATTGCCGTCAAAACGGCGGCCCCGGTACCCGGGCCGGATATTCGCCGGACGCCTGATTTCCGATAGGCAGCCATCAGCTGCCCTGCCCGCATGGGTGCAAGCATCGATTGATTTCGCCATTGCCGCCACACAAGACCCTACCGCCACGGCGTAGCTTGACGCACATCAAGCAATACTCGCCATTGCCGTGCTAGCAAGGTCCAAACGATAGGACTTGCAGATGCCTCCTTCCAAATCCGAAATCGAAGCAATCGTCAAAACCGCGGACAAGGGATCACCGCTTCGGCGCAGGCTGATCTGGGGTCTAGTGCTGCTGATCGCAGCCATCGGGGCCTGGTACTGGTGGAACGCCACCTCAAAACAGAGCCTGCCGGTCTATGTGACCGAGGCCGTCGACCGGACCGATATCATCGTCCAGGTAACGGCAACCGGCACGGTGGAACCCACCAACCAAGTTGAAATCTCCAGCGAATTGTCCGGTACCGTTCGCTCGGTGGAGGCCGACTTCAATGATCTGGTCACCAAAGGCCAAATCCTGGCGCGTCTCGATACCGACAAGCTTGAAGCCAATGTCGAACTCAGCCAGGCCTCGTTAACGGCCACCCAGGCCCGCCTGGCCGAAGCCACCGCGACGCTAAATGAAACAAAAGACAACTATGACCGCGCGGTGCTGCTTGAGCAAAAGAACGTCACCACGCTGGAGGGGATGCTGAAAGCGAAAGCCGCCTATGATCGTGCCAAAGCCGCTTTGAAGAGTGCGGAAGCCGACATTCGCGTGGCCGAGGCCAATCTGAAAATCAACCAGGCCAATCTCGAGAAGGCCTGTATCTGCTCTTCCATTGATGGCGTCGTGCTCGACCGTAATGTCGAGGTCGGACAGATCGTTGCCTCGTCGCTGCAAGCACCGGTGCTGTTCACGCTGGCGGCCGATCTGACGAGCATGCAGTTGCAGGTAGATATCGACGAGGCGGACATCGGCAAGGTCAAGGTTGGTGACAAGGCGATGTTTACGGTCGAGGCCTACCAGGGCCGCAGCTTCCCCGCTGCCATTTCCGAATTGAGATTCGCGCCCAAAACCGTCGATGGCGTGGTCACCTACGAAGCAATCCTGTCGATCGACAATTCCGACATGCTGCTGCGTCCCGGTATGACCGCAACTGCCGACATCACGGTTGCCGAAATCAAGGATACGCTGGCAATCCCCAACGCGGCGCTGCGGTTTGCCCCACCTGTGGAAGCGGCGGAAACTGGCGGCACAGGGTTGCTGGGCATGCTGTTCAAGAATGCACCCCGCCCGCCTGCCGCAACACCGAAAACGGATACCGACGGGCGTCGCCAGATCTGGATCCTGAAGGATGAACAAGCCACAGCCATCGATATCCTGCCGGGTGAAACGGACGGGTCCAAAACCGAAGTTCGCGAGGGAGAGCTGAACGAGGGCGATCTGGTGATTACCGATCAGACTACCGAATGACGGTCGCCCGGCCCCCAGCAACCGAAGCATCCGCAGATATGCCGCTGATCCGGCTGCAGGGGATCACCAAGATCTACGGAACCGGGGATGCGGAAGTCCGGGCCTTGCGAGGCATCGACATGGATATTCATGGCGGCGAATTCGTCGCCATCATGGGCCCCAGCGGTTCGGGTAAGTCGACCGCCATGAACATAATGGGATTTCTAGACAAGCCGACGAGCGGCACATACCTGTTTGGCGGCGCCGAGGTTGACAATCTGGGGCGCGACCAGTTGGCGCTGTTGCGCCGCAATTTCCTGGGCTTCGTGTTCCAGGGCTACAATCTTCTCGCCCGCACATCGGCGCTCGACAATGTTGAACTGCCGCTGATTTACCAGGGCATGGCCGGAACCAAGCGGCGTCAATTGGCGCGCGAGGCGCTTGCCAAGGTCGGACTGAAGGGCCGCGAGGACCATGACCCCTCCCAGCTTTCGGGCGGGCAGCAACAGCGCGTGGCGATCGCTCGCGCCATCGTTACCAACCCGGACGTGATCCTGGCCGACGAGCCCACGGGAAATCTGGATACCGCCCGCAGCCGCGAAATCATGGATTTGCTGACCGACCTCAACCGAACCGATGGCATCACCATCCTGATGGTCACTCATGAGCCCGACATGGCCGAATATGCCGACCGGCTGGTTCATTTTGTCGATGGCCTGATCGAATCGGACACGCGCAACGAGAAGGTTACGACCGATGCTCTATGAAGCAGTGCGGCTGGCCTTGCAGGCCATCTTGAGAAACGCATTCCGGTCCTTCCTGACGGTCTTGGGGATCGTCATCGGCGTCGCCGCGGTCATTGCCATGGTTACTGTCGGACAGGGCTCCACCGAGCAGGTGCAGGCCGATGTATCGACGCTCGGCACCAATTTGCTGATGATCCGTCCCGGGCAGCCATCGCAAGGTCCGGGTTCGGGCGTCGGTGGCTCTGCTGCAAGCTTGACGCTGAAGGACGTCGAGGCCATCGAGCAGCAGATCGCAAGTGTTGCGGTTGCCACACCCAGCAATTCGCGGTCGATGACAACGATTTTTGGCAATGTGAACTACTCGACCACCGTGACCGGCACCGACAACCGCTTTCTCACAGCCCGCGATTGGGGGCTTGCAAGCGGGCGTTCATTTTACGAGAGCGAACTGCGAACCGGTTCCTCGGCCTGTATCCTGGGCGATACCGTGCGGCAAAAACTGTTCGGAAATGGCGATCCGCTCGGCGCCAACATCCGGCTCAAGCAGATCTCCTGCCGGGTCATTGGCACGCTTGAGGTCAAGGGCGCTTCCAGCTTCGGTACCGATCAGGATGACATTGTGCTGATTCCGATCCGGGCCTTCCAGCGGCGTGTATCCGGAAACCAGGATGTGTCGATGATCTACGCCTCGATCAGGGACGGCATATCCACCGACAAGGCCAAGGCCGACATCGAAAGCCTGATGCGCGAGCGCCGGCGGATCGGCCCCTTCGAGGAAGATGACTTCAATGTCTTTGACATGAAACAGATCAGCTCGATGCTGACCGGCATCACCAGCGTGCTGACCGGCCTGCTCTCCGCTGTTGCCGCCGTGAGCCTGCTGGTCGGCGGTATCGGTATCATGAACATCATGCTGGTCTCGGTCACCGAGCGCACCCGGGAAATCGGCATCCGCTTGGCCGTCGGCGCGACCGAGCGGCAGGTGCTGCTGCAGTTCCTGGTCGAAGCCACGGTGTTGTCGCTGATCGGTGGATTGATCGGCATTATGCTGGGACTGGCCCTGGGGCTGCTGGGGGCGCGCATGTTATCGGTGCCCTTTGCCCCGTCGGCAAGCATTGTGCTGGCGGCCTTCGTGTTTTCAGCGTTGGTGGGGATTGTGTTTGGCTATTTCCCCGCCCGCCGGGCCGCGCGAATGGACCCAATCGAGGCGCTGCGCCATCAATAGCGGCAGCCTCGTGCGGCAAAGGTCACGCGGATTGAGTTCTGTTACGCCTTTTTCTCCCAGCGCCGATCCTCGGTCTGCTGCCAGTAGGTCAGCGTATGACCGGCTGTTTTGAGGCTGCGCCATTGGCCGCGCGCGGCCTCGAGCTGGCTCTGGTCATGGCCATCAAACATCATCACCAGCCGCTCGACGTCGTCGAGCGTGGGGATTTCCGCGCCATCAACGACAAACCGCACGGTCGCTGAATTCGCCGCCTCGGCACCAAGTGTCAGCAACACCGGCTGACGATCGGCATGCGGTGCCTGGTCGCCGCCATGGGGCAGAAAACTGTCTTCCCGGAAGGTCCACAAATGGGCGTCAAGCGCTGCGCGGCGCTCCTCGCTGCCCAGATGCACGGAGACGCGCCAGCCACGCTCGAGACTTTTCTCAAGCAGTGGCGGCAGCGCATCTTCGAGCCGCGATTCGGTCAGATGGTAAAACAGCACCTCGGCCACGCTGGCAGGTCCCTTCAGTTTTCGTAGTTGGCGCGCACCAGTTCATCGAGCAGCCGCACACCAAAGCCCGAGGCCCATGACTGGTTAATGTCGGTGGCGGGCGACCCCATCGCCGTGCCGGCGATATCGAGATGCGCCCAAGGCGTGTCCTTGACAAAGCGTTTGAGGAACTGGGCGGCGGTGATCGACCCGGCGTGGCGGCCACCGGTGTTCTTCATGTCGGCGAACTTGGAATCGATCATCTTGTCATACTTGTCACCAAGCGGCATCCGCCAGACCCGCTCCTCGGTCACCTCGCCAGCCTTGGTCAATGCCGCAGAGAGATCATCATCATTGGAGAACAGGCCAGCATGATGCTGCCCCAGAGCCACCAGGACGGCGCCAGTCAGGGTCGCCAGGTTGATCATGATTGCCGGCTTGAAACGTTCCTGACAATAAGTCAGCGCGTCGCACAGCACCAGACGGCCTTCGGCGTCGGTATTGATGATCTCGATGGTTTGACCGGACATCGAACGGACGATGTCACCGGGACGCTGAGCAGCACCGTCGGGCATGTTTTCAACAAGTCCGATGATGCCAATGGCGTTGACCTTGGCCTTGCGTGCGGCCAGCGTGTGCATCAGTCCGGTAACCGCGGCAGCCCCGCCCATGTCACCCTTCATGTCCTCCATGCCGGCGGACGGCTTGATGGAAATGCCGCCGGTATCAAACACCACACCCTTGCCGACAAAGGCTACGGGCTGATCCTTGGCCTTGCCGCCCTGCCAGCGCATGATGGCCAGACGCGGCGGTCGCGGCGAGCCCAGCGAAACCCCGAGCAGCGCTTCCATCTTGAGCTTTTTCATTTCTTTCTCGGTCAGGATCTCGACTTCCACACCGAGCGCTTCGAGCTCCTTCGCGCGGGCCGCAAACTCGACCGGGCCCAGCACATTGGCGGGCTCATTGACCAGATTGCGCGCCAGCATCACCCCATCGGCGACCGCCTGGCGGCTGACGAAGGCTTTCTTGCAGGCGGCCGTATCGTCGTGCTGGAATACCACCTTGACCTTGCGGTCGCGGGTGTTTTCTTCGTCAGGCTTCTTGGTCTTGTAGGTGTCGAAGGCGTAGGCACGCATCATGAGGCCGAGCGCCATGTCGGCGGCGGCTTCGGCCGAGATGGCTTCCCCCTCGCCCAGCAGAACGGCCACCTTGTCGACCTTGCGGATCAGTGTGAAAATCTTCCCGCCTACCCGCATCCAGTCATGCGCGGTCAGCTTTTCTGGCTCGCCCGCGCCCACCAGCGCGACCCGGTCCGCGTCGGAACCAGCGGGGGCAAGAATGTCGACGGTCGTAAATGTCTTTCCAGTAAAACCCGTCACCTTGACGGCCTTGTCGAGCTGGCCTGCCGGATCCATCGAGCGCGCGGCGGCGGCAACCGGATCGGCGACAGAACCGACGGCAACGGCCAGGCCGCCTGCTACTTTCACGGATTTGGAAAAACTGACTTCGAGACTCAGCGACATGACGACTCCAATGAATTTTCAAGTGATTTGGTTTGGGCCGCGATCTTGGCGTTTTCATGCCAGAAGGCAAGAGCGATCGGTCCGATGCGGGTGCGCGCGCAGCATTGCATTTGCGACACAGCGCTGCAAGAAACGGTTAACCGTCTTTGTTTGCCGTAGATTATCCATTTTGCGGTTTTATAGGACTGATGCATAGGTCGTCTAATCCGATCCGTTCATTTCCGTGTCCGCGCGGTTCATACCGCTCCGGAAAGGCACAATGAAGCAAATCGAACGTTACATATTGCGGCGCATGGCGTCCTTGACCTTCTGGTCACTGACTGCGGCAACGCTCTTGGTGATGACCACACAGGTGCTGATCCGCGTCGATGTGTTGACCACGACCGGACAGGCGTTCGGTGCGTTCATGATGCTGGCTGCCACGATCATACCATCGGTGATTTCCATCGTCGCGCCGTTTGCCCTTCTAATCGGCGTCGGCCAGGTGCTCTCGGGCATGAATTCCGACAGCGAACTGGTTGTCATCGAAGCGGCCGGGGTGCGACCGGTGACGGTGTTGAAACCGGTTCTGGCGCTCTCGGTGGCGGTTTCGATCATGGTGCTGCTGGTGGCAAATTTCGTCGAGCCGTGGTCAAACCGCAAACTTTATGACGTGCTGGCGCAAGCGCAATCGGATCTGTTCTCGGTGGCGGTGCGCTCGGGTACCTTCATGCGGCTCGAAGACGGGCTTTATGTGCAGGTCAATGAAAAGCTGCCCGGCGGCGTATTGGGCGGGATCTTTCTTTCCGACACGCGAACCAAAGGCACAGAGGCAATCTACTACGCCAAGAGCGGGGTCATCAAATCAAACGGTGACACCGACATCCTGTTCCTGGTGGACGGCGAGTTGCAGCAGCGCGACCTTACCAACGACCGTATTTCGATTGTCACCTTCACTTCCTACGCGCTCGACATGGCCGCCTTTGTGCCTGCCGGCAGCACGGCCGCGCGCAGGCCAAAGGAGCAACCGACTTCCTATTTGTTCAACCCATCCGAGGATGATTTCTATTTCAAGGCAGTACCGTTTGTCTTCAAAGAGGAGATCGTCCAGCGATTTGCCAGTTGGATGTATCCGCTGGCGTTCGGCCTGGTCTCGTTCACTTTCCTAGGCAAGGCACGATCCAACCGCCATGAGCAATTTCAGAATGGCGCAATTGTTGCCGGCATTACCCTCGCCGCCCGCGGGTTCGGTTTTTACAGCGGCGACGAGGCCGGCACCAACGTGATCCTGGAGATCCTGTCCTATGCCGTTCCGCTGGGCCTCATAGTCATATTCGGCTTTTTTGCACTAACCGGCAAATCGCTGACCATTCCGAAAGCCTGGGCGCGGCTCAACGACCGGCTGCTTGAAGCTTTCAACGCCCGCTGGGCGCGCTGGCGCGGCGGCAGTCATGACGGGCAATCAGCATGAGCATGCTCTGGTCCACGCTGTCGCGCTATTTCTTCAGGCGCTATGTATTCACTTTCCTGACCTATTGCCTGGCAATCCTGCTGGTGATTCTGCTTGTCGATTTCAATGAATCGGCCCGGCGAATGTCGTCTTTGGCCAACTACACCCTGGCGACAGGACTGTTCATTTCGGCATTGCGCGTGCCGACAATCCTGCAGACGGCGATCCCCTTCGTGGTGTTGATCGCCTCAATCGCGACGCTTTTGCAGCTCAACCGGAAATATGAGCTGGTGGTCACCCGTGCGGCCGGGATTTCGGCCTGGCAATTCCTGGCCCCAATAATTGCCGCCAACCTGCTGATCGGTATTATTGCCGTGGTCGGACTCAACACGCTCGCCGCCTCGGCCATGCAACTGGCCGAAGACATTGTGGTGGAACGCAAATTGGGAGCCCGGCAGTCCACAAGCGGCAGCGCCCCGTGGCTCAGGCAACGTACCGAACTCGGCGATACGGTTGTGGGCGCCCGCGCCACCGCAGCGGGCGGCACCAAGCTGTCAGGCGCGACATTCTTTCTTTTTGATGAGGATCAGCGGATCAAGGAGCGGCTTGAGGCCGAAAGCGCGGTGCTGGGGGACGGCGAATGGGTGCTCAAGAATGTGAAAGTCATTCGCAGCTCGCAGCCGATGGAACTATTGGAAACGGCAACCGTGCCAACCACGCTGAAAGCCGAATTCGTTGGCGAATCACTGACTTCGCCCGATACCGTGCCGTTCTTCGAATTGCGTTCGAAGATTGCCACCGCAAAATCCTTTGGCCTTTCCGCCACCAGCTACGAGATGCAATTTCACCGTTTGGTGGCACAGCCGGCACTTTTGGCGGCAATGACGTTGATCGCGGCGATGGTGTCTTTGAAATTTGTGCGCTTCGGACAATCTTTAGCGGTCATTCTGGGTGGAATCCTAGCGGGCTTCGTGCTTTATGTCGTTTCCGAGTTGATCCAGGCGTTCGCCAATGCGGGAACCGTCCCGCCGGTGGTGGCTGCCTGGCTTCCGGTTTTGGTCGCTTCTGCATTGGGGACGACAGTGCTTCTCCACAAGGAGGATGGATAGTGACGGGTGTGCGCCGGTCTAGAGTTCATGCGTTCGCCAGCGCCCTGTGCGCCGGCGCGGCTATGTGCGCAATTTTTACGTTCGCGGCTCCCGAGGCCTCGGCGCAATCCTCATTTGGTGGCGACTTCAGCATACCGGCAGATCAGAAAATGCTGCTGGCTGCGGATGAGCTGATATACAACAACGACACCGGCCTCGTGGTGGCAAAGGGTGGCGTGCAGATCGATTACGGCGCCTACAAGCTGGTCGCCGACCGGGTTGAATATGATCAGACCACCGGTCGCATGAAGGCAATCGGTTCGGTCGAGATGGTCGAGCCCGATGGCAACAAGATCTATGCCGACGATCTCGACGTGACCGATGATTTTGCCAATGGCTTCATCAATGCGCTCAGGGTCGAGACGCCCGACAAGACCTACATCGCAGCCGAGAGCGCTGAACGCAGCGACGGGCGGGAAACCACCTTCAACAACGGCGTCTACACCGCATGCGAACCCTGTGAGGAAAATCCTGAGCGGGCTCCGGTCTGGCAGATCAGGGCCAAACGGGTAATCCAGAACGGCGAAACCAAGACGATCCGGCTGATACGGCCAACCTTCGAGTTGTTCGGCCTGCCAATCGCAATGCTGCCCTATCTCGAGATCCCCGATCACGACGCCAAGCGCAAGACCGGCTTCCTGTCGCCCAGCTATCGCAGCTCCGACACACTCGGTTATGGGCTGACGGTGCCCTACTATGTTGTGATTTCACCGCATATGGACGCGACGCTGACCGGCACGGCTTTCACCAAGCAGGGATTTCTCGGCGAAGTCGAGTTCCGACAGAAATTCGCCAACGGGTCTCACACCCTGCGCATGGCCGGTATTTCACAGACCGGGCAGGACAATTTCACGGCCAACACGTCCGACGCACTTGTGCAGGAACGTGGCCTGATCGCGTCGAAGGGCGCGTTCCGGATCAACCCGCGCTGGACCTTTGGCTGGGACGTGATGGCCCAGACCGACAATAATTTCGCGCGGACCTACGGGATTGAGGATTATAACGCGAGCACGGTGAAGTCGGAAATTTATCTGACCGGCCAGTCCAACCGCAGTTACTTCGATCTGCGCGGCTACCGGTTTGACAAACAGAATGCCGACGAAACCAACAGAAGTGAACGCCTTCAGGCCTTCGTTCACCCTTCGCTCGATTATAGCCGCACTTTCTCCGATCCGATCGCCGGTGGCGAACTGGCGCTCAACGTCAACGGCTATTCGCTGTCACGCAAGGCCGACGACATTGGCATACGGGTCGGACCAGACCGCTACAGAGGATTTGCCGGCGACAATGCGCGGCTGAGTGCCGAACTGGAATGGAAGAAGACCGTGACCGTTGGCAACGGCCTGCGGCTGACCCCCATTCTGGCCGCCCGCGGCGATCTCAACTCGGTCAATGTCGACAACGCACCGACCGATTATGACGGCGCCTTTGCCGGCAATGGTTCGCATGCCCGTGGTATGGTGACCGCCGGGCTTGAAGCCAGTTACCCGGTACTGGTAACCACCGCCACCTCCAGCCATGTGTTTGAACCGATCGCACAGATATTCGTCCGCCCCGATGAACAGCTTGCGGGCGGCATTCCCAACGAGGATGCGCAGAGCTTCGTGTTCGACGCGACCTCGCTGTTCGAGCGCGACAAGTTTTCCGGCTTCGACCGGACCGAGGGCGGTACCCGCGCCAATGTCGGCCTGCGTTACACCGGCAATTACGACAATGGCCTGAAGACCCAGGCGGCGTTTGGACAATCCTATCACCTGGCCGGTCTCAATTCATTCGCCACACCGGATCTGGCGCAGGCCACGCGCAATTCCGGTCTTGACCAGAATGTATCAGATTTCGTTGGCATGGTTGGCCTGTCTACGGCGAACGGCCTGTCGCTGGCTGCCTCGGCACGGTTCGACAAGGATGATTTCCGCGCAGAACGCACCGATGTGCGGGCCGGGTACTCCAGGGACAGGTTCAGGACCAGCGTCACCTACACCGAAATCAAGGCGCCGCGGCCAAATCTGTTGAGCGAGCTGGATCGACGCGAAGTCACCGGCTACGTCTCGCTGAAGCTTCACGAGAACTGGAGCGTTGCCGCCTCGACCAGTTATGATCTGGTGGATGGCGAGTTTAACCGACAGGCATTCGGGGTGCTGTATGCCGACGAATGCATCGCACTGTCGCTTTCCTACGAAGAGATCCGCGACGAATTCAACACAGAGGCGCGTGACTGGAAGGTTGGCGCACGGCTGAGCTTCCGGACCCTCGGTGGCATCGATGGCGGAGACGACGTGTCTCCATTGGTGAAGGCAGATTTCTAAGGCATGCGGCGGGTCAGCGATTTCCGCCGGATAACGCGGCAGAGGCGCTGCCTCGACCAGTTCTAACGTTGCCTGCACCGGCAACGCACGTGGCACGGACGGTTAACGCCTCGTTTTCGCCGCATGACAGATGCATTTACGTGCGGCTTCGGATTTGCAAGACTGATTTTGACGGATCTGCCTGAAACAAAGGACCTGAAAGCATGCAATTTCCCGCGATCACCCGCTTCACTGGCCTGTTGCTTGCGGCCACCATGGCTTTTTGCTTCGCACCGATGTCGGCGCCCACAGCCCGGGCGGCCAGCGAAATCAAGATCGTGGTCAACAATCAAGCCATCACCAGCGTCGATATCGCGCGCCGGGTGGCGTTTTTGAAATTGCAGCGTACCGGAGGCAATCTCGGCCAGAAGGCGCGGGAGCAACTGGTCGAGGAGGCCCTCAAGTACCAAGAGTCGGCCCGGATTCGCGCGCTTGTCTCCGACGCTCAGGTCGAGGCCGCCTTCGAGCGATTTGCCAAATCCAATAAGCTGTCAACCAAGCAGCTCACCCAGGTCCTCAACCAGGCCGGCGTCACCCCCAAGCACTTCAAGAACTTCGTCCGCATACAGATGAGCTGGCCGCGCGTGATCCAGGCCGCGACCGGTAACAGCGGCAGCATGTCCACCCAGGATCTGGTATCCAAAATGCTCGAGCGCGGCGACGACAAGCCGTCGACCACCGAATATATTCTGCAGCAGGTGATTTTCGTGGTTCCCGCCAGCAAGCGGTCAAAGTCAACGCTCAACGCACGCAAGCGCGAAGCCGACCAATTGCGCGGACGTTATCAAGGCTGTGACAACGCCGCGGCTCAAATCACCGGCCTGCGTGACGTCACCCTGCGTCAGCTCGGCCGCATCATGCAGCCGCAATTGCCGCCGGACTGGAAGCCGCTGATCGAAAAAACCAAGGCAGGCAAGGCCACGTCAACGCGCATTACCGATCGCGGTGTCGAGTTCATCGTCGTCTGCTCCGCCAAGACGGTTACCGATGACAAAGCTGCAGAATTGGTCTTCCGCGCTGAAAACGAAGGCAGCGGCGATAGCGAAGAGGCCAAGAAATTCCTCGCCGATCTGCGCAAGCGCGCCGTCATCGCCAACCGATAAGGGGCCATCCGTGATCAATCGGAGTAGCCACGCTCTGGCTTTGACCATGGGCGATCCCGCTGGCATTGGTCCCGACCTGACGCTTGCTGCCTGGCGCGCCCGCGATTCCCTTGAACTGCCAGCGTTCTTTCTGATCGGTGATCCGGGGATGTTCGAAGCGCGGGCGAAACTGTTGGGTATCGACGTTGCGATCGCCGAGGCGACGCCGGAGACCGCCGCCGGACTCTTCGCCACCGCCCTGCCCGTGCTGCCGATCAAGATGGCAAAACCGGTCCGCCCCGGCGAACCGGATCCCGACAACGGCAGTTCGGTGATCGAGGCCATCCGGCTGGCGGTGGAATTGACGCTTGCCGGACACGCCCGCGCTGTCGTCACCAATCCGATTGCCAAATCGGTTCTTTACGCTGCCGGATTCAAATTTCCCGGCCACACCGAATATCTGGCGCATCTGGCCGGTCAGTCGCTTGGCACGACCGTCACCCCGGTGATGCTGCTTTCGGGGCCGCATTTGCGTGTCGCCCCGGTCACCATTCATATACCGCTCAAGGATGTGCCCGCTACGCTCTCCACCGTGGCCATCATCGAGACGGCGCGCATCATGGCCTCGGATCTCGCCAGCCGCTTCGGCATTCACGCCCCACGGATCGCCATTTCCGGGCTCAACCCGCATGCCGGCGAGGACGGAGCACTGGGCAAGGAAGACGCCGAGATTGTTGCGCCCGCCATCGCGGCACTGCAGGCCGAGGGTATTGATGCGTTCGGTCCGCTGCCAGCCGACACCATGTTTCACGCCGAAGCGCGCGCCGGCTATGACGCGGCGCTGTGCATGTATCATGACCAGGCGCTGATCCCGGCCAAGACGCTTGGGTTTCATGATTCAGTCAATGTCACGCTGGGATTGCCGTTCATCCGCACCTCGCCCGACCATGGAACTGCGTTTTCGCTTGCCGGAACCGGCGTTGCGCGCGCCGACAGCCTGGTGGCGGCGATCAGGCTTGCGGGCACGATGGCTGAAACCGAAGCCCGCCACACGTCGAGTGCCGCCTGATGGCGCTGGCGCATGATGGATTGCCTGCGTTGCGCGATGTCGTGGCCGCCCACGGCCTCGCCCCCAAAAAAGCGCTAGGCCAGAATTTCCTGTTCGATCTCAACCTGACTGCAAAGATCGCCCGGTCGGCAGGTCCGCTTGAAGGTTTCACCATCTTCGAGATCGGCCCAGGTCCCGGCGGACTGACGCGGGCGCTGCTGGCCCAGGGTGCTGACCGTGTGGTGGTGATCGAACGCGATCCCCGCTGCCTGCCGATCCTGGCCGCGATCTCCGAGCACTATCCAGGACGACTGGAGGTAGTGGAAGGCGACGCGCTGAAGGTTGATCTGGCAGCTCTCGCCGACGGGGCGCCTGCAAAGGTCGTCGCCAACCTGCCCTACAATGTCGGCACCCAGTTGCTGATCAACTGGCTGACTGCCAATCCCGAAAACCCGTTCTGGCAATCGATGACGCTGATGTTCCAGAAGGAAGTCGGCCAGCGGATCATCGCCACGCCGGGCTCCAATCATTACGGCCGGCTCGGTGTGCTTGCCGGCTGGCTGACCATGGCCGACATACTGTTTGACGTGCCGCCACAGGCGTTTACGCCACCGCCCAAGGTGACGTCCAGCGTGGTGCAACTTGTGCCGCGAACGACCCGCCTACCCTGCGAACTGTCCAAGCTCGAACACGTTACCCAGGCCGCGTTCGGACAGCGGCGCAAGATGCTCCGACAAAGCCTCAAACCGCTGGGTGGCGAGGCGTTGCTCACCAAGGTCGGCATCGATCCGGCGCGGCGCGCCGAAACCCTGAGCCTCGAGGAATTCTGCGCGCTCGCGAACGCGCTCTGAAAACGTGAGTGACTTGCCGGTCTCGCCCACAAGTGCGACGCCATTCCTGACCTGATCACCGGAGTTGGTGATCAGCGTCTTGATCTCCTTGGCCGCACCCGCGGATCTTTGCGCCAGTTCACGAACCTCCTGGGCCACCACCGCAAAGCCTTTGCCTGCATCTCCGGCGCGCGCAGCTTCGACGCCGGCATTGAGCGCCAGCAGATTGGTCTGGAAGGCGATATCGTCGATCACGCCGATGATGTTGGAGATCTCTCGGGAGGATTGTTCGATGATCGCCATCGCCTCCACTGCCCGACCGACCACCTCGCCGGCCTTCTCGGCGCCGATCTTGGCACGTGTGACGATCTGGCCGGCCTCTTCGGCACGGCCGCTGGTGTCCTTGACGGTAGTTGTGATCTGTTCCAGCGCGGCGGCGGTTTCCTCAACTGACGCAGCCTGCTGCTCGGTCCGCTTGGAGAGGTCGTCAACCGATGCCATGATCGAATGGGCGCCGGCATTGATCTGCGACGCACCGGCGTCAATATCGCCGAGTAATTACCCACCCCCGAATTCGTGATTTCCGGTTCTTCTACCGGCCTATGCCAGGACGGATGCGATGACCTGGAAGGGGTTTGCGCCTTTGAGGCGGGCGGTGTCGATGGTCGTGCGTACATCCGCCTCGGCTTGGGCGGCCCACATGGCGCGATATCCGTTTGTCACCTTTCGCTGAATGACCCATGGACGGAGCTTTCGCTCAGATGTGTTGTTGGTGACATCGACTTCTCCGGGATAGTCGCAAAACGTCAGCAGCTGATCGCGGGCCCGCCCGATCTTGGCCTGGAGCTTTTGGGCCAGGTCGCACGAAGTCGGGGCGCATAGAAGCCCGGCAAGCTGTTTATCGAATTTGCGCTTCTTGCTTGCGACGGTAGACGCAGCGAATGTGCTTATGGCTCTGGCGAAATCAAACACACGGCCAAACCAAAGCTGGAAGCGAAGAGGGAGATCATCCTCGCCATGTTCCAGCGCAAAGGCTGTATCACGCGCCAAATGTGCAAGGCAGGTTTGATGTCGATGGCCGTGAGATTGCTGGGCTGAATACCGATCAGATATCCATACCTCGGGGACATGGCCGCCCATGGTCTCGTGAACGACCCGTGCTGCACGGGAGTAATCGGGCTGGTGGACAACAGCATCCTTGCAATGAAAAACCCAGTGTTGGGCATTTGTGCCCTCGATACGCACACCGGTTTCGTCGCTGGCGACAACGCGGGCGGCTCGAAGGCTGGCCTTGGCGGCCTGTGCTGTGGCCTGGAAGCTCGGACGGGAGCGGGAAAACATGTTCATGATCGCGCCCTCGCTCACATTAAGGCCGAAGATATCCATGAACACACCGCTCAGGCGTTCGTAAGACAATGCATGGAAACTCTTGAGGTAGATCGCCAGCGCGTGAATGCCTGGCCCGAACGGCGTTGCGGTTGCCACGGCAGGTGCGGTGGCTTTTGTTGTCGTGCCGCATTGCGGGCAATGACAGGAAAAACGCCGATGCCGGGTGACATGAGGACGGATCGCAGGAATATCGATCTCGTCATAGGCCCCGGCCAGCACCATCGTATCATCACCGGAAAACGCATGGCCGCATCTCTTGCAGGCGGTCGGTTCATGATCGCGAAACATGTCGGCAAAATCCGCCAGCACCCTATTGTGGGGTTCATGCCCGGGCTTGGCTCCACCCGGTCGTGAGTTGACGCGTTTCTCTTTCTTGTCCGTCGAGGGCGGCTTGGAAGACGTCCGAGAATCCTTGGAAGGCCGTTGGAGCCGAAGCACCATCTCGATCAATTCGTCCTTGCTCAGCTGCTGCAAATCAGTCCGATCCATATCATCATGGATTCAGACATTGTGGTGCATGGCAAGGGGGTGGGTAATTACATCGCCGATGGTGGCGGACAATTGCTCCAGTGCGCTGTTGAAATTGTCCCGCAGGGCTTGATAGGCGTCGGGCAGATCGTCGTTGATCCGGTAGGATAGATCCTTGTTGACGATGGCGCTCATCGCCTTGCCAAAACAATCGCTGACCAAACTCCGTTCTTTGGCGATGGCTTCCTGCTGCGCCTTTTGCTTGGCCACCTCGGCTTCCTCGATATAAACCGAGATCGCCAGATCCATGTCGAGGAACACGGCTTTTATCAGGCTGCCGAGGGCTTCGCCGAGCTTGTCCGGGCTCATGCCCTTGTTCGACAGCAGGCCACGCTTGGGCGCTGTTTCAAAATAATGCTGTTGATCAGGTGATCGAGAACGACGGCATAGCCGCCCATGTACCATCGTGGTTCGAGCCCTATTTCGGCGTGAACCTTGCCGATGATTCGGACCTTTCGGACAAACTCCTCGCTAAAATCGCCGTTTGCGATGTTTTTCCAGTGGCTTTCCTGGCCGGACTTGGCGCGTCCTATATGCTCTTCGGAGGAGAAGAAACGCTTGACCCTCGGGGTCTTACGCAACTGATCATAAAACCGGTCAAGACCATTGGGCAACTCACGGTCGACGATGGCTTTCAGGCTGCGGATCGCGGCGCGGCCTTCGTCATTGAGTTGCAGGAACTCCAGGCGCGCGGCAATATCCTGGTCCAGAACCGGCGTGCCAGTTTGGTGTATGTCTCGATCTGATTTCGATAACTGTTGCATGTTTGGATCTCCACCCACAATATTTTCAAGGCTGTTTTTCTTTCCGTTCCCGATCCCCTGAAATTTTTGGGGCCCTCGATAGGTAAAAATGAGACCCACTCATTGACTATTGGTTAATGCTGTCTGAACCGGGTAAAGTATTCCCACATAACCAAGCTCCCACATTCGTCTTGATACGGTGAATTCATCTGTTTTTATTGATTTTTTCTTACCAGACCGAGCCAGCAACAGAATTCCCAATTGTTACCCATCCCAATCTCCGGGTCTCAATTTTCGGATCCGCAGGCAGTCGGATGTCAGACTAACGCCGGGAAAACGGCGGTTTTCTTCACTGTGCCGTAAACGATGCTGGTGTCGATCGAGGCGATGCCGCCGATGGCGTGAATGCGGTTGCGGATAAAATCTTCGTAATGGTCGAGCCCGGCCACCACCACGCGCAGCTGATAGTCCGCCGGACCGGTCATCAAATGGCATTCCAGCACCTCGTCGAGGCCCCTGATCCGGTCTTCGAACGCCTTGATGTGGTCTCCGGTGTGGCGCTCGAGGCGGATACGAATGAACACAGTCATCGGCAAGCCGTAGGCCTTGGCGTCGACATCGACGCTGTAACCGAGAATGACTCCGCTGTCTTCGAGAATACGCAACCGACGCAGACAGGGCGACGGCGACAGATTGACCTCCGCAGCCAGATCCTGATTGGTGATCCGGCCATTCTTCTGCAGGGCCCGGATGATCTGACGATCCTTGCTGTCCATATCGCTGTTCCTTGGCATTTAATGCCACTAGATGTATCTTTGGTGGCATAAATATCAATCAAATACCGCTTGCGATAGGGCAATATTGTCCAAACCAGCAAGGAACATTGTCATGAGCACGACCAGCAAGAGCTTCTCCACCCGCGCCATCCATCATGGTTACAATCCGCTCGACAATGAGGGCGCATTGACGCCGCCTCTGCATCTGACCTCGACCTTCGCTTTTGAGAGCGCCGAAGCCGGCGGCGAGATGTTTGCCGGCGAACGGCCCGGCCATGTCTATTCGCGCATTTCCAACCCGACACTCGACCTTCTGGAGCGCCGTATCGCCGTGCTCGAAGGTGCAGAAGCAGGACTGGCGCTGGCGTCCGGCATGGGCGCGATCACCGCGGCGTTGTGGACGCTGCTGGCGCCGGGTGACGAGATCATCGTCGACAAGACGCTCTATGGCTGCACGTTTGCCTTCATGCGTCACGGGCTGGCCAAGTTCGGCATCAAAGTCACCCATGTCGACATGACCGACCCCGACAAGCTGACAGCGGCGATGTCGGAGAGCACGAAGGTGGTTTATTTCGAAACCCCGGCCAACCCGAACATGCGGCTGGTCGACATTGCGGCCATCTCGGAGATCGCCCACCAGGGCGGCGCTACGGTGGTCGTCGACAACACCTATGCCACGCCGTACCTCACCCGGCCGGTTGAACTGGGCGCTGATATCGTCGTGCATTCGGCCACCAAATATCTCGGCGGCCATGGCGATGTGGTGGCCGGACTGCTGGTGGGCACGGCCGAACAGGTGGCCGCCATCCGTCTGTTCGGCATGAAAGACATGACCGGCGCGGTGATGGCCCCGTTCAACGCCATGCTGGTGTTGCGCGGCTTGAAGACACTGGCGCTCAGGATGGACCGTCATTGCGCCAATGCGCGACAGGTGGCCGAGATGCTTGAAGCCAGCCCGGGCGTAACAAAGGTCTACTATCCCGGCCTCGCAAGTTTTGCCCAGCATGATCTGGCAAAGCGGCAGATGCCGGGGTTCGGCGGCATGATCGCCTTTGAACTCGATGGCGGGATCGACGCCGGACGGCAGTTGATGAACCGGTTGTCGATGATTGGCCGCGCGGTGTCACTCGGCGATGCGGAATCGCTGATCCAATACCCGGCGAGCATGACGCATTCGACCTACAACCCTGAAGAGCGCGCCGAATACGGCATTTCCGACGGGCTGATCCGGCTTTCGGTCGGCCTGGAAGATATCGACGACATCATTGCCGATCTGCACCAGGCGCTGACCGCGGACCCGATCCGCGCCGTCGCCTAGCGGTTTCCAGCCATGAACCGGAACGGCGCCGGCTCACGGAATCCGCGCCGGTGTCGCCTTGACCCGGCGCAGCGGGATCGAGGATTCAATCGACGCCACGCCCCTGATCTTGGTCAGTCGGTGGGTCAGGAACCTCTCGAAATCGGCCAGGTCGCGGGTCGCAACGCGCATCAGGTAATCGCGGTTGCCGGTCATCAGCCAGCAATCAACCACCTCTGGCAACCGCGCCACGGCCTCCTCGAACAGCGCAAGCGCCTCGTCGATCTGCTTGTCGAGCCGGACCGAGACAAACACGGAAACAGGAAAACCAAGCGCGGTCTCGTCAAGGCTGGCATAGTAGCCGGTGATAACACCGGCAGCTTCGAGCTGCTTCACGCGACGTGCAGTCGGAGTCGGGCTCAACCCTACCGCATCACCGAGATCATTGAGCGATATCCGGCCGTTAGCGGCGAGTTGGCGAAGGATCGCGATATCCTTGTCATGCATAGCTACTTCCACCACCGATTAGTTGATCTGCGAGATTTGTCCGCGAAATTACTCAAATTTGCAGGTTTTTTTGCACGAAACCACTCGTTGGTACAGAGTAATGTCTCCAAACCAAACGCAGGAACCAAAGATGTTTTCCATTTCCGAGATCGAACAGGCCGCGACGCTGGTGCGAGCAGCATCTTTGACTGCGGGAAAACGCGTCGGCGTGATCCTGTCCGGCGGCAATATCGACACCGATCAGTTCACCACAATCATGCAGGGCGGGATCCCCCAATTATGAGCAATGCGCATCTCAAGACCATCGAACAGCGGCTGCTGTGGCTGTCGCACTGGATGATTCACAACGCCAACCACATTCGCGAGAAGGCGGACGGTATCAAGGTCGGTGGCCACCAGGCCTCATCGGCCTCGATGGTGTCGATCATGACCGCGCTCTATTTTTCGGCGCTGAAGCCCGAGGACCGGGTGGCGGTGAAACCGCACGCCTCGCCTATATTTCATGCCATCCAGTATCTGATGGGCAACCAGACCCGCGAGAAAATGGAAAACTTCCGAGGGCTTGGTGGGGTGCAGTCCTATCCGTCACGGACCAAGGACATCGACGATGTGGATTTTTCCACCGGATCGGTCGGCCTCGGCGTGGCCATCACCTCGTTTGCCTCGATCGTGCAGGATTACATCACCGCCAAGGAGTGGGGCAGCGATCTTCCGTTGGGCCGCATGGTGGCGCTGGTGGGCGATGCGGAACTGGATGAAGGCAACATCTATGAATGCCTGCAGGAGGGCTGGAAGAACGATCTGCGCAACACCTGGTGGGTCATCGACTACAACCGCCAATCGCTCGACGGCATTGTCCATGAAGGCCTGTTCCGCCGCGTCGAAAAGATCTTTGAAGCCTTTGGCTGGGACGTGGTGCGGGTCAAATACGGCCATCTTCAGCGTGCAGCTTTTGCCGAAAAGGGCGGAGACAAGCTCAAGCAATGGATCGACGATTGTCCCAATCAGCTCTATTCGGCGCTGACCTTCATGGGTGGCTCGGTGTGGCGCAAGCACCTGATGGACGATCTCGGCGACCAGGGTGACGTCACCGCTCTGATAGACGCCCGCTCCGACCAGGAACTGGCTGCGCTGATGGAAAATCTTGGCGGCAATTGCGTGACCACCATGGCCGATGTGTTTGCCTCGATCGACCATGACCGGCCGGTCTGCTTCCTGGCCTACACCATCAAGGGCTGGGGCACGCCGATCGCCGGGCACAAGGACAATCATGGCGGGCTGATGAACAAGACCCAGATGGCCACCTGGCAACGCCACATGGGCGTTCCCGAGGGCCAGGAATGGGAAAAGTTCGCCACCGTCGAGGATCCCGACGCCCTGCAGGCATTTCTCGACCGCACGCCGTTCTTTGCCAAGGGTCGGCGACGCTATTCGGCCGAGGTGATTGCCACGCCCGAAATCGAGATTGCCAGTGATCGTGAGATCTCAACGCAGATGGCGTTCGGCAAGATCCTCGATGATCTATCGAAGACCGACAGCGAACTGGCGTCGCGCATTGTCACCACCTCGCCGGATGTGACCGGCACCACCAATCTCGGGCCCTGGGTCAACCGGCGCAAGCTGTTTGCGCGCGCGGTTCGCGAGGACACATTCAAGACCCACAACATTCCCTCGACAGCGAAATGGGAGTTCACGCCCGACGGCCAGCACATCGAACTCGGCATTGCCGAGATGAACCTGTTCCTGCTGCTCGGTGCTGCGGGTCTGTCGCATTCGCTGTTTGGCAAGCGGCTGATCCCGATCGGCACTGTCTATGACCCGTTCGTCGCCCGCGGGCTCGATGCACTCAACTACGCCTGCTACCAGGACTCACGCTTCATGATCGTCGGCACCCCTTCGGGTGTGACGCTGGCGCCGGAAGGCGGCGCGCACCAGTCGATCGGCTCTCCGTTGATCGGCATGAGCCAGGACGGGCTGGCCGCGTTTGAGCCGGCCTTTGCTGACGAACTGGCGGTGATCATGAAATGGGCATTCGACTACATGCAGAAGGATGGCGAGGGCGATCCCGACGAACGCACCTGGCTGCGCGACGAGACCGGCGGTTCGGTCTATCTCAGGCTGACCACCAGCCCGCTTGAACAGCCCGGCACGCGCGCCGACGAAGATTTTCGCCAGGGCGCCATCGACGGCGCCTACTGGCTGCGCAAGCCGGGGCCGAATTGCGAGGTCGTGGTGGCCTACCAGGGCGCAGTGGCGGCGGAAGCAATCCGCGCTGCCGGCCGCATCGCCGAAACACGGCGCGACGTCGGCGTGCTGGCGGTAACCTCGGCCGACCGCCTCAATGCCGGCTGGACGGCGGCGCAAAGGGCGCGTGCGCGTGGCAATACGGCTGCCGAAAGCCATATCGAAACGCTGACCCGCGACCTGCCAGGGCATTGCCGCTTTGTCACGGTGATCGACGGCCATCCGGCAACGCTCGGCTGGATCGGATCGGTGCAGGGTCACCAGACAATTCCGCTGGGTGTGGAGCATTTCGGCCAGACCGGCACGATTGGCGATCTCTACGCCCATTTCGGCATCAATGCAGAGGCGATCGCGCAAGCGGCCATCGGGTTGACCGACGGCAGACGGGCAATGCCGAGGTTGATCGGCGCATAGGACCGCGTTCAAGCGATATGGCCACGGTGTTTGCACACATGCAGACCACCGTGGCTTTTCTCACAGCCGGAGCGAAGGTAATTATTCGCCGAGCAGGCCGGCGACGAAGTCGAACAGGCCGGGGCGGCGGTCGCGGCGCAGGCGCTCGGCCTGGACGATCGAGCGCACGGCGGAATAGGCCCGGTCGAGGTCGTCATTGATGACGACATAATCATATTCGCGCCAATGCTCGATTTCCGACCGGGCATTGGCAAGCCGGCGCTCGATCACATCGTCGGCGTCTTCGGCGCGACGTTGCAGCCGGGCGCGCAGTTCTTCCATCGACGGCGGCAGGATGAAGATCGAGACCACATCGGCGCTCATTTTTTCCTGCAATTGCTGGGCGCCCTGCCAGTCAATGTCGAACAGCATGTCGCGGCCTTCGGCCATGGCAACTTCAGCGGATTCGCGCGGCGTGCCGTAACAATTGCCATGCACCTCCGCCCATTCGAGCAGAGCTTCCGAATCGCGCATGCCATCGAACTCGCGCTGCGACTTGAAATGATAATGCACACCCTCGATTTCACTGCCACGGCGCGGCCGCGTGGTAACGCTCACCGACAGGCTCAGGCCGTTGTCATTTTCGAGCAGATTGCGCGCGATCGTCGATTTGCCGGCACCCGATGGCGACGAAATAACCAGCATCAGCCCGCGTCGCTTGAGACGGCTAGAGGGAAGGTCGGCGGGAGGCAGGTTCATCGCTACTCCAGATTCTGTACTTGTTCGCGAAACTGATCGATCAGCACCTTCAAATCAAGCCCCATGGCCGTGACCGAAGCCGCATTCGATTTCGAGCATATGGTGTTGGTTTCCCGATTGAATTCCTGGGCCAAGAAGTCCAGTCGTCGGCCTGCGCCACCACTGGTTGCAAGCAGCGCCCTGGCCGCCTCGACATGAGCCTTGAGCCGGTCGATTTCCTCGCGCAGATCCGCCTTGGTGGCAATCAGCGCCGCCTCCATATGCAACCGATCGCGGTCCAGTCCGGCACCGGTATCCATCAGCGCGGTAATCTGGTCAGCAAGCCGGGCTCGGATCACTTCGGGTGAGCGCGACGGATCGGTTTCGACTGCCAGCGCCAGCGCCTCAATACGGTCGACCTGATCGCCCAGAACCCGGGCCAGTGCCGCACCCTCGCTCAGACGTACCGAAACCAGTTCCTCCAGCGCCGTCCTGAAGCCCGCCAGCACCGCCTGGTCGCGAGCGGCGCGGTCAGCGTCGGAAAGTTCGGGATCGCGAAATTCGAGCACGCCGCGGATATTAAGAATGCCGTCGAGCGCCGGCTTGCGCGCATCAATCCGGTCACTCAGCCGTTCAACCAGCGCGATAACCGCTTCCAGCGCTGCTTCATTGACCACAGCCTCGGTGGTCGCGGTGGTGGCGTTGACCGAGAGTACGACCTGCACATTGCCGCGTGCGAGCACGCCAGCGGCTGCCTTGCGCACTGGCTGTTCCAGCGCTTCAAAACCTGTCGGCAATCGCAGCCGGATATCAAGCCCCTTGCCATTGACAGAACGAAGCTCCCAGACAAAACGGCAGCCTTCGGCCTCTCCCTCATGGCGTGCGAAGCCCGTCATTGACTGGATCGCCATGTCGTCCCCTTGCTTGCCCATTGACGTCAGCATAGTTGCCGGTGCCGTCAGATCAATTGCCTTCCGGCTTTTCTGCGTCCGCCGCGGCCTTCTCGGCCGCAAGCGCCTTCTGGCGTTCGGCCTCGAGCCTGCGCCAGCGCGCGACATTGGTATTGTGTTCGTCGAGCGTTTCGGCAAAGGCATGGCCGCCAGTGCCGTCAGCCACGAAGTAAAGGTCCTTGGTGCGCGACGGGTTGGCCACAGCCTCCATCGCTTCGCGACCCGGATTGGCGATCGGCGTCGGCGGTAGCGCATCGATCACATAGGTGTTGTAGGGCGTCGGCTTTTCGATGTCGGACTTGTAGATCGGCCGATCTGATGGCTTTCCGGCACCGCCGAACAGGCCATAAATGATGGTCGGGTCCGACTGCAGTCGAATGCCGCGCTCAAGCCGGTTGATGAACACGCCTGCAACCCGCGGTCGCTCATCGGCGCGCGCGGTTTCCTTCTCGACAATCGATGCCAGGATCACCAGTTCTTCCCGGGTTTCGAGCGGAAGCCCCGGTGCCCGCCGTTCCCAGATCTGCTCGAGCGCACGGGTCTGGGCCTTGGCCATCTGATCGATGATTTCGGCACGCGTTGTGCCACGGGAGAACTTGTAGGTCTCGGGCAGCAGCGCGCCCTCGGCCGGCATTTCCTCCGGCAGGTCGCCAACAAGCACGGTCGCTTCACGCAGCCGGTCGAAAACCTGCTGCACAGTCTGGCCTTCGGGCACGGTGAAGGTGTGCAGGATCGACTTGCCGGATTGCATCAGTTCAACAATCTCGCGCATCGATGCGCCAGCCTTGATTTCGTATTCGCCGGCCTTGAGCGTGTCATCGCCGAGCACGCCCTTGGCGCCCAGCGAGAAGATACGCTGATTGGTGATGATGCCCTGACGTTCAAGCCCGGCTGCGATCTGATTAAGACCGGCGCCGTCACGCACCATGTAATCTGTGGTTTGGTCGAGCGGACCATTGGCTTCGAATTCGCTGTGACCATACCAGAACACGCCGATGCCGATGATGGCGACAAAGATGATCAGCGACAGGATGAAATTGAGGAAAACCACAATCTGGTTGCGGGCGCGGCGCGAGCGCTTGGGCGGCTGCGGCGCCTGTTCCGGCTTCAGCGCCTGCGACGGCGACACCGGCACGATCGGCCCAGAGGGTGTGGAAGCGCGATCACCAGCACGGCCAAACACGCTACGATTCTGGTCTTTGGGGTCGTTCACGGGAGCACCCTCCGCAGGAATTGGAATCGGCTGACTTGTTGCCGCTCAATGTGGCAAAATGCTGGTTCGCATAACTTCGCCTGACCCCGGCACTCAGCCATCACGCTTGAAAGCGTTTGAGCACAAGTGATGCATTGGTGCCACCAAAACCGAAGGAGTTGGACAGGGCAACGTCGATATTCCGCTTGCGCGCCACCTTCGGCACCAGATCGATCCGGGTTTCCTTCTCGGGATTGTCCAGATTGAGGGTCGGCGGGGCAATGTTGTCACGAATGGCGAAGGCGGAAAACACCGCTTCCATTGCACCGGCAGCGCCAAGCAGGTGGCCAATCGCCGATTTGGTCGATGACATCGACACGGTGCCGGCTGCCTCGCCGAGCAATCGCTCGACTGCACCCAGCTCAATCGTGTCGGCCATGGTCGAGGTGCCGTGGGCGTTGATGTAGTCGATGTCGGACACATCAAGGCCGGCGCGCTTGATCGCCATCTGCATGCAGCGATAGGCGCCATCGCCGTCGGCTGCCGGCGCGGTAATGTGATAGGCATCGCCAGAAAGGCCGTAGCCGACCACCTCGGCGAGGATGTTGGCGCCGCGGGCCAGGGCGTGTTCGAGTTCCTCGAGCACCATGATGGCAGCGCCCTCGCCCATGACGAAGCCGTCGCGGTCGCGGTCGTAGGGGCGCGAGGCCTTTTCGGGCGTGTCGTTGAACGAAGTCGAAAGTGCCTTGCAGGCGGCAAAACCGGCAATGCCGATGCGGCAGATGGCGGCTTCGGCGCCGCCGGCAACCATCACGTCGGCGTCACCCAGAGCGATGAGCCGGGACGCGTCGCCAATCGCATGGGCGCCGGTGGAGCAGGCAGTGACCACGGCATGATTGGGGCCGCGCAAGCCATGCCTGATCGAAACATGGCCGGAAACCAAATTGATCAAGCGACCGGGAATGAAGAACGGCGAGACCCGGCGCGGACCCTTGTCGCGGAGCGTGTAGCCAGCCTCAACTATGCCTTCCAGCCCGCCAACACCGGAGCCGATCATGACACCGGTAGCGATCTGGTCTTCACGGGTTTGCGGATTCCAGCCGGCATCCTTGAGCGCCATCTCGGCCGCGGCAACGCCAAAAAGAATGAACTTGTCGATCTTGCGCTGTTCCTTGGGCTCCATCCAGTCATCCGGATTGAAGGCGCCCTCGACCGACGGATCGGTGGGCACGGAACAAGCTATCTGGGCCGCGATGTCACTGACATCGAAACCGGTGATGCGCGAGGCACCATTTTGACTGTTGATCAGACGGGACCATGTGATTTCCGCACCGCAGCCGAGTGGTGAAACCACGCCTGTACCGGTGATGACGACTCGACGCATCGTCTCAATTCCCCGTCATGTCAGAAAAGCAACAAACCGGCGCAGGAACTGCGCCGGCCTTGAAAACGGGCCGTTTAACCGCCCGTCCGTTCATTCCATTCAGGCCTGAGCCTTGGAAATGAACTTGACCGCGTCTCCGACGGTCAGAATGGTGTCGGCTGCGTCATCAGGGATTTCCACGCCGAATTCTTCTTCGAACGCCATCACCAGCTCGACCGTGTCGAGCGAATCCGCACCGAGATCGTCAATGAAGCTTGCGCCTTCGTTCACCTTTTCAGCGTCAACGCCCAGATGTTCGATGACAATTTTCTTTACGCGGTCTGCGATGTCGCTCATGTCGGTTTCCTCGACCTGTTCTACGTTGGACTTGTGCTTCGTTACCTGCACAAGCATGGGTAATCAAGTTGGTTGCACGTTTTTATGCGCTCGGCTCGGTTCCGTCAAAGCCGAAGCTGTGGATTTCGACTTTTTCGACCACGAAGCGGGCGCAAACTGTGCTCTCAGCGGGGCGAAGTACCATGGTTTGGCAAACGGGCAAAGCCGGAAAATGTTCCGCAGCGGTGATTCCACGCGCTGCGGCCATAACCTGTGCAAAACCGCGACAGCCATGCCCCCGCTCAGACCATCAGCATGCCGCCATTGACGTGGATGGTCTGGCCGGTGACGTAAGACGCCTCGTTGGAGGCCAGGTAAGTGACTGCTGAAGCAATTTCGGCGCCCGATCCCATGCGGCGCATGGGAATCGCGCCCATGATCGCTTCTTTCTGCTTGTCGTTGAGCTTTTCGGTCATCGCGCTTTCGATAAAGCCCGGCGCAACGCAATTGACGGTGATGTTGCGGGGGGCGATTTCCTGGGCGAGGCTCTTGGAAAAGCCGATCATGCCAGCCTTGGAGGCGCAGTAATTGGCCTGGCCGGGGTTGCCGGAAACGCCGACCACGGAGGTGATATTGATGATGCGACCATGGCGGCGCTTCATCATCGGATGGGCCAGTTCACGGGTCAGACGGAAAACCGCTGTCAGATTGACCTCAAGCACCTGATCCCAGGCATCGTCACTCATGCGCACAAACAGGCCGTCCTTGGTGATGCCGGCGTTGTTGACCAGAATGTCGACACCTTCGAGCTCGCGCCCGGCGGTCTTGCCGAGCTCAGACACCTGATCGCGGTCAGACAGATCAGCCGGGAACAGTTTCACCCGTTCGCCAAGATCGGCGGCGAGCGCCTCGAGCCGCTCGACGCGGGTGCCGTGCAGGCCGACAGTTGCGCCGCGGCTGTGGAGCTGGCGGGCGATTGCCTCGCCAATGCCACCGGATGCGCCGGTCACCAGGGCCTTGCGGCCGGTCAGATCGAACATGGTTGGTCCCTTTCGCTAATTCTGCTCTTTGGCTGGCTCAAGCCGGGATCGTGAACAATGACGTTCGCCCCCGGATAGCCTACCCTAGAGGGTCTACCCCTAGGCTGTCTGCCCGTTGATTGCGGCCAGAAATGGATCTATATCGGCAGGTCCGGCGACATTGAGACCAGTCACCGAACGGTCGATGCGGCGGGCGAGCCCGGTGAGCACCTTGCCAGCGCCGATTTCGGCGAGGGTGGTAACACCATTGTTTGCAAACCAGAGCACCGTCTCGCGCCAGCGGACGCGGCCTGTGACCTGTTCGACCAGCAACCCGGCGATCTCGTCGGGATCGGACACCGGTGCCGCGCGGACATTGGAAATCACCGGCACCACCGGTGCCGATTTTGCAACGCCTGCCAGCGCTTCGCGCATGGCGTCGGCAGCAGGCTGCATCAAGCTCGAATGGAACGGGGCGGAGACCGACAGCATCAGCGCCCGCTTGGCGCCCATGGCGGTAGCCGCTGCAGCTGCGGCTTCAACTGCCGGCTTGATCCCGGAAATTACCAACTGGCCGCCGCCATTGTCATTGGCGATCTGCACTGCGCCGTGAACTGCGCCCTCGGCGCAGGCAGCTTCGACGTCTTCCTGTTCGAGGCCGATGATCGCCGCCATCGCGCCCTCGCCAGCCGGCACCGCCGCCTGCATGGCGTTGCCGCGGATGCGCAACAGTCGCGCCGTATCGCCGATCGAGAACATGCCGGCTGCACACAGCGCCGAATATTCACCGAGCGAATGGCCGGCAACATAGCTGGCGGCGTCCCCAAGTTTCAGGCCGCGCGCTTCGAGTACTCGGATCAGTGCCATCGACACCGCCATCAGCGCCGGCTGGGCGTTGGCGGTCAGCGTCAGGGTTTCCTCGGGGCCTTCGAAAATCGTCGTCGACAGCTTTTCACCGAGTGCCGCGTCGACTTCGTCAAACACTGCGCGGGCCTCAGGATAGGCTTCGGCGAGATCCTTGCCCATGCCGACTGCCTGACTGCCCTGCCCCGGAAAAGTGAATGCTGTGGCCATATCGCGGATCCGTTCCTGATGTTTGGTTGGGGATTGCCGTTGGCGCTTCAATTCACATTCCAACCGCCGGAGTCAAGCACGGCAGTCAGATGTCTCGTGCCGGAACCGATGAATTGGCGAACCAGGACGCCGGTTTCCACCTCCGCGATGCAGGTTCGTTGGTTGACAAAACCATTATTTTACATTTACGTTAATTAACTACTTTTGAAAGAACATGCATGAGTGATCTGTCCACGATCTTTGCCGCCCTGGGCGATCCGACACGGTTTGCCATTGTCGAGCGCCTGCTCAGGGAGGGTGAGCAGCCCGCCGGCAAGTTGCTCGACACCGGCCCGGTTTCGGCGCCGGCGATTTCACGCCATCTCAAAGTGCTGCGCCAGGCCGGCATTGTCGAGCAACGAATTGACCAGCAGCGTCGGATCTACTCGGTCCGTCCCGAAGCGGTGCAGAGCATCGGTGCCTGGACGATGAGCCACCGCGAATTCTGGCAAACCAGCCTCGACCGGCTGGAATTTGCCCTGCAACAGGAAAGCGACCGAAAATGAGCGACCTCACACTTGAACGCAATTTTCCGCAACCGCCCGAGAAGGTGTTTGCCTTTGTCACCCGGACCGAACACCTGCTGAGTTGGTGGGGACCGGAGGGGATGGGGCTGCGCGCCCACGCCCTCGATTTCACCCGCCCCGGCGCCTGGTCGTCGACGCTGGTCAATGCGGAGGGCGGCCTGCACAAGATGAGCGGTGAAGTGATCGAGGTCGATCCGCCGCGCGCGGTGGAGTTTACCTGGGGCTGGCACGACGACAAGGACGTCCGCGGCCATGAAAGCCGGGTGCGTTTCGAAATCGAGCCGGACGCCAAGGGCGGCAGCATCTTCCGGCTAATCCACAGCGGACTTGTCGATGAGGAAAGCGCTGCCAACCACAACCGCGGCTGGACATCGACATTGCGCAAGCTCGAACAATTGGCCGGCGCCTGAGGCGGCGATCGCCGAACCGGCAATTCATACCGGAACCAGATCACAACAGAGGAGTAGACACGATGCCTGAATTTGTTTTCGCCTATCATGGCGGCAAGAAGCCCGAAACGCCGGAAGCCGGTGCCAAGGCAATGGAGGAATGGGGAGCCTGGTTTGCCGGCATGGGTGATGCCGTGGTCAATCCGGGCAACCCGGTCGGCCAGTCCTGGACCGTCAGCAGCACTGGCATTACCCATGATGGCGGTGCCAATCCGCTATCGGGCTTCACCGTGGTCAAGGCCGACAGCATGGAAGCCGCCGCGGAAATGGCCAAGGGATGCCCGATCCTCGACGGCGGCTCTATCGAAGTCGCCCAAGTCATCGAGATGTAGCCAGTTCCGGTCCGAGACCGGGGTTCAATCAGGCGACGGAGCGGCATCAGAACTCCGTCGTCATCATGCCGACGCCCGACAGGCGCATAACAAGGGGAGCATATCTGATGTCGGAAATTACGATGGGTGTGAGCTGGCTGGCGGTGATCATCGGCGCCGTGGTTTCGTTTCTGGCCGGCTGGTTATGGTACTCGCCGATGCTGTTCGGACCGAAATGGGCCAAGGGCGTCGGCGTTGAAATGGGCACCGCCAGCGAAATGCCGTTTGCCGCCATGGCCGCCCAGCTTGTCGGTCTGTTGCTGATGAGCTGGTTTGTCGGCGTTACCGCCGTCTCGAACGCGCTGTGGACGGCAATCTTGGCGACGCTGGCGTTTACGGTGCTGACCTATTCGGGTGGATTGTTCACCAAAAAATCGAGCTACGCCCGCACGGTCGATGCCGGTTACTGGATCGTCGCACTGGTGATCATGGTGCTTTGCCAGGGCCTGCTTGGCGGCATGTAAAGTGGCGTCGAGGCCGTTGCCTGACCGGGGTTCGCACCGGCGTTCAGCCGGGCTCGGTGCGGCGTCAGAATTTATTTTCTCAGAGAGCGCGCGCGGATCTTGAATTCGCCCTGAACCGCGATCACATCTCAGCCGTCGCGCTCGGTCCCAGCAGCGCTCTCCGGAAAACACGAAGATGTCGCAAACCGCACCTTCCCCCTCCCCGCACCTTCCCGCAGCTGGCTCCAGAGCCATACACCCCAAAACCAGGTTCCTTGCCTTTCTGACCGCCATTGGCGCCATTATCCTGATCACCTCGGAAATCTGGCTGGCCGCAGTTGCCGCCTTGTGGGCCGCCGGCGGTGTCTTCGGCTTTGGTATGACCGGCGATATTATTCTGATTGCACTGATCATACCGCCCGCGCTGTGGGGTACATGGATGACGGTGAAACTCGCCATCGCCGCCGAGCTGGACCCGGAAAACGCTGACTGAGCAGGCACGTTTGCGCTGTTTTGCTTCGGCTTCAGCGGTGCGAAGACCTGATCCGCAGTGGTCGCTGGACCTGCCCGATGCCAACCGGTGACAGCGTTTCCTGTTGCGCAAAATCGCGTAGCAGTTGACCAGTTTGGCCGGGGCCGCTGCCTGCGCCCAGGCTTCGTGACGCAGGCCTCCCGATGGCCAACACAGGCGCGCTCGCTCTTCCCGCGATGGCGCGCAGGAACAAGAACCATGCTGATGCATATCGTTTTACTGTCTCTCGGCCTGGCGCTTCTCACCGCCGGGGCTGAATTTCTGGTGCGCGGCGCGATCTCGCTCGCCAATCGCTTCGGCATGCCGCCATTGCTGATCGGGTTGACGGTGGTTGGCTTTGGCACGTCGATGCCCGAATTGCTGGTATCGCTCAAGGCAGCCCTTGCAGGCGCGCCGGCGATTGCGGTGGGCAATGTGGTCGGCTCCAACACCGCCAATATCCTGCTCATTCTCGGTGCTGCGGCAATCGTATCGCCGATCGCCGCTCGCATCCCCAATCTTACGCGCGATCTGGTTATGATGCTGGTCGCCGCCCTGATCATGCTCGGGCTTGGCTATCTGGGCAACGTCACGCCCGCGTTCGGCGGCGCCATGGTGATGCTGCTGGTGGGTTATCTGGTCTGGGTGACGCGCTCCAACGGCGCAACCAACTGCGAGGACGAAACGGAACTGCACACCCGGCTTGCCGGGTGGAAGGAGGCAGTCTTCATCATCGGCGGGCTTGCCGGCCTGTTCGTCGGCGCCAGCCTGCTGATCGATTCGGCCACTGCCATTGCCCGGCAGTTTGGCATCTCCGAGGCAGTGATCGGCCTGACCATCGTCGCCATCGGCACCAGCCTGCCAGAGCTTGCCACATCGGTGGTCGCCGCCATTCGCGGCCACGCCGAAGTGGCGCTGGGCAATGTGGTAGGCTCCAACATCTTCAACATTCTGGGCATTCTCGGGGTCACAGCAATGGTGGCGCCGGTGCCGGTCGACGCCTCGATGGCCAACTTTGACATCCCGGTGATGCTTGCCGTCTCGCTGGCGCTGTTCGCACTGATCCTGATTGCCGGACGGATCGGCCGTGGCGCCGGGTTGGCGATGCTGGCGGCCTATACCGGCTATGTCGCCTGGCTGTACTAAGCCTGATCCATAACGATGGTTTTACCGGTGCGCGGGTTGCGCCGCGCCTGCCCGCCGGTATTGTGCGCCGAATTCAGGACAAGAGGGATGACCAGCATGAAAATGAATCCGCTCGGGCGCACGGAGATGATGGTGAGCGAGATTTGTCTCGGTACCATGACCTGGGGCGAACAGAACACCGAGGTCGAAGCGCACGCGCAGATGGATTATGCGCTGACGCAAGGCGTGAATTTCTTCGACACGGCTGAAATGTACCCGACCGCGCCGACAAGCGCTGAAACCCAAGGCCGCACCGAGGAGTATATTGGCAGTTGGTTTAGAGCCTCGGGCAAACGCAACGATGTGATCCTGGCCACCAAGATGGTCGGCGACGGCGTCAAATGGATCCGCGACGCAAAAGGCTTTACCCGTGCGTCGGTGCAACAGGCCGTTGATGGCAGCCTGAAACGGCTCGGCGTCGATCACATCGACCTCTACCAGCTTCACTGGCCCAATCGCGGCTCCTATCATTTCCGCAAGCACTGGGCCTATGATGCCAGTACGCAGAACAAGTCCAGCACCGTGCCCGACATTCGCGAGACGCTGGAAGGCTTGGGTGATGCGGTCAAGGCCGGCAAGATTCGTGCCATTGGCCTGTCCAATGAAAGCGCCTGGGGAACCATGCAGTTCGTGCAACTGGCCGAACAACACGGCCTGCCGCGGGTGGCCTCGATCCAGAATGAGTACAATCTGATCTGCCGGTTGTTCGATACGGATCTGGCTGAAGTCGCCCACCACGAGGATGTCGGTCTGCTGGCGTTTTCGCCACTTGCCGCCGGCATTCTGACCGGCAAATACCAGGGCGGTGCGCTGCCCGAAGGCTCGCGCCGGGAAAGGGTCGAAAATCTCGGCGGACGTTGGCGCCCGGAATCGGAAGCGGCAATCCAGGCCTATCTCGATGTCGCCCAAAAACACGGTCTCGATCCGGCGCAGATGGCGATCGCCTTCTGCCTGACGCGGCCATTTATGACCTCGGCCATTATCGGTGCGACCAACATGGATCAGTTGAAAGTCGCAATCGACGCCAAGGATGTAAAACTGTCGGATGCGGTGCTTGCGGACATCGCCACTGCCCGCCGTGCCCATCCGCTGCCGATTTGACATCAGGACTGCCGCCGGCCTGACGCAAAAGAGCCGGCGGCAGCTTCTTTCCCGAGGTTGATGCTGCCCCTCCTCCAGCTGACAATATGCTGGATCCCTTGTGCCATGTCTGAGTCAATTCATAGGTTTGTGGGCCGATGCTTGCGCGGTGCTTCAGACCCTGCGCCCGCCAAGCCGGCGGTGGGTGCGCCGGGCGATGAAGGCGCAACCAATCAGTACCAGGCCGGTGGCCGCAAACACCCCCTGAACCGGCACGAATACGAGCACCAGCCGGGCGAGCGCCGGCGAGCTGACCGCGGAGACATCTCGGTAGGTGGCATAGACCGCCGCCATCTCGGTGCGTTCGGAGGGCTTGACGGTGAGCAGGAACGGCAGCCCGCCGCTGACATCAAGCAGCACCAGAAACAATGTCGCCGACAGCAATATGGCAAGCGCCGCATAGGGCACTGGCGAGGCCAGGGCTGCAATCACAAACAGGATTCCGCTGCCCGCAAACCCGGTGATGATGGCGTTGCGCACACTGGTTTTCTGCAGGAACCCGAGCATCAGCGGGGTAAGAAACAAAAAACCGTTGGAGATCGACAATGCCAGCCCGCCAAGCTGGTCGCTCAGCCCTGATTTGACCGCGAAAATCGGCACATAAATAATATAGACGGCCCAACCGGTCGAGCGCAGGCAGGCAAAGAACCAGCCAGCCACCAGTGTCGGCTGACGGAAAAAGCGCGGCACATAGCGCAGCGGATTGGTCGGCGGCCTGCGTGCCTTGGTAATCGCCTTGCCGTCGCCAAGTCGCAGATGCCAGAAATAGGCCAGCATCACCAGGCTGGCGAGGATCGAGATCAAAAACGGTATCTGCGGGTGCAGGTCCATCAGGAACACGCCCAGGAAAGGACCGACGCTCCAGGGGATGCCGCTGTAGAGCAGCCGCCGACTCTCGTTGCGACCCATCGAGGCGCGCTCGACATAGTCCATCACATAAGCGTTGAAACAGATCGCCAACATCACCAGCCCGGCGGCGTTGGCGGCGACGGCAAACGGCACGAACCGCAGTGGCAGAAAGCCGCCGATGATGCTGCCGCAGATCATCATCACGATGCCCAGCGTGTAAAGCCAGCGCCGCGGCAGGAAGCGCGCCAGCAGCGGCACCCCCATGGCAAAGGCCAGGCTGGTGAGACCGACAAGCACGTAGATTTCGGAGACCCGCGCGGCATTGCCGAGCGCGCGGTACATCAACACCGGATAGACCGATATCAGCGTCGAACGGGCTGCAGCTTCGCAGGCGGCCAGCGTCGCAAAGGCATGGATACCGGGGCGGGCCGGCGGAAATTCAGAAAGAGAAAGGCGGTTCTGGATCAATTTGCTGGCTACCGCGAAAATGAGGCAACTGAAAATCTCTGCTGGCGGTACAGTCTGCGCGAAACCTGATTCTGGCAAGACACCGGAGCGACATCACAACCATGCACCAGCGACTTCGGCGATTGCGGTGCGCAGGCGGCTCAGCGTTCGCGGCCCTGTCAGCGAGAGCGGCTCCAATTTTAGCGATGGTATCGGCATCTCCGGCAGCGGCCCGGCCTTAGCTGCGGGCCGCGGTTTTCGCTTCGACGTCAGTCCCATTCTCGGCCAGGGACTTGAGCAAGGTCAGATGGACCTGATCAATCGGCTGCGGGCGACCAAGCAGATAGCCTTGTGCAATGTGGCAGCCGCTTTTGCGCAGGATCTCGTGCTGAGCGCCGGTCTCGACCCCTTCAGCCACGACCTTCATGCCAAGTTCCGTGGCCAGATCAACCACCGATTCGACAATCGACAACGCCCGCGGATCGTCGCCAAGATCGTCCACGAAGGACTTGTCGATCTTCAGTTCGTCCCAGTCAAACTGCCTGAGATAGGACAGCGCCGAATAGCCGGTTCCAAAATCATCCAGCGCAATCGAGATGCCGAGATCCTTGAGACCGTTGAGAATGCGGGTGGCCAGTTCCGGCTCTGACATCATCACCGATTCTGTCACTTCCAGCGTCAGTCGGTGCGCCGGGAAACCGGTGCTGGCGAGGATGCCGGTCACCATGCCGATGACATCGTCACGCAACATCTGGCCAACCGAAAGATTGACCGATACCCTGATGTTGTCGGGAAACGCCATCGCATCGACGCATGCTGTGGTCAGAATACAACGTCCCAGTTCGACAATCTGCGACGATGTTTCGGCGATCGGGATGAATTCGTTCGGCCCGATCCAGCCCAGTTCAGAATGCTTCCAGCGCGCCAGGGCCTCGAAGCCAACCAGTTGCCCGTTCCTGATGTCCATCTGCGGCTGGTAAAACGGGAAGATATCACCATTGGTGAGTGCATGTTTGAGATTGGTTTCGAGGCGGCCACGCCTTTCGAAATCCTTACGCATGGAGGGATCGAAGGTTACCACAATCCCCTTGCCAAGTGCCTTGGCATTGCTGAGCGCCAGATCAGCGTCCAGCAAGGGATTGGAGGCCGAATCCCTGACCCGGTCAAGCAGCGCCAAACCGATCGTGGCGCCGATCGCTACCGTGCTGTTCTGAATGAGGTAGGGCTGGCTCAGTTCAGTCAGCATTTCTGCGGCAATGGCTTCATGTCGATCAAAGGCAGCCTCGCCCTGCAACAGCACGACGAACTCATCTCCACCAAAGCGGGAAACGATATTGCCCAAACCCGCCTCGGCGACCAGCCGCCTGAGACGCTTGGCAACCGTGACCAGCAATTCATCGCCGGCGGCGTGGCCGAGCAGATCATTGACTGCCTTGAAGCCGTCGAGGTCGACGGCAAACACCGCCAGCATATTGCTTTCGCCATCGTTGGCGGCCATGGCTGCGTCAAAGTCGCGCTTGAAGGCGAGCCGGTTGGGAAGACCGGTCAGGCCATCATGGTGGGCAAGATCAGAGAATTCCGTCGCAGCTTCGCGGGCCGCGCGATGGGCGCGTTCGAGCGATCTGTTCTGATACATCATCACCAGCAATAGCAATGCGCCGACACCAATCAGTCCGAAGGACAGGTATTTCTGCACACGTTGCTCTTCGGCCAGTTGCGTGCGAATTGCGCCATTGACCATCATTGTGTTGGTGTGAGCGTCAGCGCCAATACGATGGATGACCGGAGCGATCTTCGCGAGTTTTCTGACGATGCGTTGTTGAACCTGCGGGTCGTCAAGATTGGCAAATTCTGTGACCGCTTCGCCAAATTCAGCCCGGATCTGGTTGAACGTGGCGCGGCGTTCGGGCGATTGATCGATATACTCACCAAATTTGCCCGCGTTCCAGTTGTTCAACCGACCTTCGACGATCTGGCTGTACAGCTCTACCTGGGCAGCGTCATCCGCACTGCCGCTAGCGATATAGTCGGACACCCACTTTTGCAGTTCCAGAATTTCCATCCGCCCCGCCGAACCCGTCCATGTCACGTCATAGCGGGCTGAGCGGGCGACGGACTCCTCGGATTCGGCCACGAGACCTGCATGAATCCAGCCAATGGCGCCGAGGGCGACAAGGCTGACAATCGCGATCAGGTTGAATGTGGTTTTGGGAAGCCGCATGAATGGGATGGTCTTTTGAACTCGAACTATTCGATGATGATGCCGCGAACCTGCCAGGCAGACCGCGAATGATAGATTTCCGTGTTCAATTCGGGCTTGTCGTCGAAGGGATAGACGACTAACAGCGGCCCCTTGTCGCTGATCGGCATACGCTCACCATTTTTCTTGCTTGCAAGGATGACGCCATGATCGGTGAAATCAGAGACAGGTATCTCGGTGCGGTATTTGTTGAGTGCCACAACGGCCGCAGCGTCACCGGTCGCTCCCACGGCCAGCAGCAACGCCGCAATTGGCACGCCTTCAAAAGTAACTGGATCAGTTTCCCAGGGCGAAGTGGTGGTGATGGTCGACGTGCCAAGCGCTTCGAGTTCGGCGACCGTAAAGTCCACCGCTTCGCCGTTGGTCACTTTTCCGGAGACAGTCAGCACCACCTTGTCAGAATCTGCGGCCTGGGCAGAGATGCCACCAAGCATGAGTGTCGCGCCGACAAGCAGGGCCTTCAGGAATAAAGACATAAGCGTTTCCTTCTGTTTCAACAATCAGACCAATTTCGCCGCCGGACGGCAATTCCAGCGCAAGATTTTGAATGCATACTGTTCAGCTTCCAATGAATCCGGGGTTAAGCTGGCCATATAGTAGTTACCCGTACGAATTCAGGGTAAAAATGCAGACTGAAAACTATGTAGGTTTGTATTTATCTGAAAACCCCGACGCCTGCCTGCTATGGTGGAGCAGGAAACAACACGCTTTTACCCCCGCCTTGCAGAGGCAGGGGCAGATATCATGACGGCCGGCCCGACAATTCGGTTTGTGGCCCGCCTTTGTCCCGACTGGGGGCTTTGGTCTTGCAATGCAGCAAAAACCGCGTATAAGCCCCCTTGTTCGAACACCCGGTCATCTGGCTGGTGGCTGAACGGAGGGTGCGATCCTTGTCAAAGGGTCCTAGGGGCAAAAGCGCTCCGGCCTCCCGTGTCTCCGCTCACGACCGTCTCGATACCACGTCTTTCTTGCCCGGCTTACCGCCGACAGGACAAGTCGCTGGGGCTTAGCGCCGGACCCGGGTGATGTAAAATGCAAGAAAGGCAAGTCAATCATGGCTCTATATGAACATGTACTCCTTGCCCGACAGGATGTTTCCAGCCAGCAGGTCGAAGCCCTTGTGGACCAGTACAAGGGTGTGATCGAGGCAAACGGCGGCAAAGTCGGGCGTATTGAACACTGGGGGCTGAAGTCCCTTACTTACCGTATCAACAAGAACCGCAAGGCGCATTACGCGCTGATGGACATCGACGCACCGTCGGATGCCGTGAAGGAAATGGAGCGTCAGATGCGCTTCAACGAAGACATTCTTCGCTTCATGACCGTCTCGGTTGCTGCTCATGAAGAAGGCCCGTCGGCCATGCTTCAGAAGCGCGAACGTGACGACCGCCCGCGTGGCGGCGACCGTGACCGAGGCGATCGCGGTGACCGCGGCGATCGTGGCCCGCGCCGTCCGCGCGAAGACCGCGAATAGGAGAACAGACAATGGTCGACATCAACCAGATCCCGACACGCCGTCCGTTCCACCGCCGTCGCAAGACCTGCCCGTTCTCGGGCGCCAATGCACCGCGGATCGATTACAAGGACGTACGTCTGCTGCAGCGCTACATTTCCGAGCGCGGCAAGATTGTTCCTTCACGCATCACTGCCGTGAGCCAGAAGAAGCAGCGCGAACTCGCCCGGGCGATCAAGCGTGCACGTTTCCTCGGCCTGCTGCCTTACGTGCTGAAGTAGGACCTTTTCGGAACCCTGCCTAACGCAGGGTTCCGTTCCCTTCCCGCGAACGGGCGCGGGGTCTGGGTCAACACTCTCCCGGGTTGGGGTTGAGGCGCGAAATCGGTCGCGACTGACCTCTAACTGCTTGAACGCAGGACAGCGACTTATGACACAGCAAAGCACATCGCTCCTTGTGGGCCTGCTCGCCGGCGTATCCGCCGCGCTTCTGCTTGTCAGCGCCGGCTACACTTCCGGTCTTTCCTTTCTGATGTTCGCCACTGCAGCGCTGCCGATCCTGATTGCCGGACTGGGCTGGTCCAACCTCGCCTCGATTGTCGCGGTTGCTACGGCGATGGCCATTGTCGGCCTTGCCACCACGCCGGAGGCTGCGCTGGTGACCGCCGTCACGACGTTGGCGCCAGCCGCCTGGATCGCACATCTGTCCAATCTCGGCCGACCGGCCGAGGAACTTGGCGGGCCCGAGGGCGCGGTCGCCTGGTATCCGCTGTCAGACATCCTCTTGAGCATTTCGTCCGTGGTCTGCACAGGCCTGTTCGCTGTCGGCCTGGCGATGGGTTATGGCGAGGATTTCATCGGCGAACTGGTCGACATGTTTGTCGAAGCACTGAAGTTGAACAACGCCGAATACCAGCCTACCGCAACCGGCATTGCCGAGATGAAACGGTTCTTCCTGTTTGCCCTCCCCGCCATCCAGGCGGCGATCTGGGTGCTGATCCTGCTCGCCGGCTGGTATGTCGCCTCTGCAATCGTGCGCCTGTCGGGTCGTTCACGGCGACCGAAGGACGATCTTCCTACACAGTTGCGGATGCCGTCCATGGGCGCAGTCGGACTTGGCGCCGGCGTTGTGCTGAGTTTTGTGCCCGGTGTTGCCGCCCTGGTCGGCTGGACCATTATCGGGGCTTTCGGCATCGGCTTCGTGGCAGCCGGTTTCGCCATCGCTCACAAGCGTACACGCGGCAAGCCGGCGCGTGGCCTGCTGTTGTGGATGGCCTATCTTTCGACGGTGGTGTTCACGCTGCCGCTCGGCTTCTTTCTGTTTCTCGGGCTGTTCGACACTGCCCGCACACTGACGGTGACCGGCGGCCCCGGTCCCGGCCCCGATTCCAACCCCTGACACCCTGAACAACTCCTTGAAAGGACACCACAATGGACGTCATTCTTCTTGAACGCATCGCCAAGCTCGGCCAGATGGGCGACACTGTAAAGGTTCGCGACGGCTACGCACGCAACTTCCTGCTGCCGCAGGGCAAGGCGCTGCGCGCCAACGCCGCCAACAAGACCCGTTTTGAAGCCGAGCGCACGGTGCTGGAAGCCCGTAACCTCGAGCGCAAGACGGAAGCCGAGCAGATCGCCGAAAAGCTCAACGGCAAGACCTTCGTGGTCGTCCGTTCGGCCGGCGAAACCGGTCAGCTTTACGGTTCAGTCGCTGCCCGCGACGTGATCGCCGTTCTCGCCGACAACGGCTTCACCATCGGCCGTAGCCAGGTCGACATGAACAACCCGGTAAAAACCATCGGCCTGCACACCGTGCCGCTGGCGCTGCATGCCGAAGTCAATGTCGAAGTGACCTTCAACGTTGCCCGTTCCGCTGATGAAGCCGAGCGTCAGTTCAAGGGTGAGGATCTTTCCTCCGCCGATGCCATCTATGGCATTGATGAGGAAGCCGTTGCGGAAGCAGAAGAAGCTGCTGCCAACGATCCGGACTACAATGACGACGAAGACGGCGAAGGCAATGAAGGCGCCGGCGAGAACGAATACAACGCCTGACATCAGGCCATCTGATCGCACACATCAACCGCCCGGGACCTCGTTCCGGGCGGTTTTTCATTTCCTGATCGCAGGCATCAAACCAGGATCACCGGAGCCAGACCGCCGCCGGACGTACGGAAATTCGTGGTCTGCCCCGAGTACATCCGCGCCACCGGGAACAACGGCTTGCCGGCATAGGCGTAGAGCCGGATATCGAATTTGAGCCGCACCGGAACCCCATCCACCAGCAAACCACGATCGGCGGGCGCAACATATTGCTGGGCAACATAATCCCCGTTCAGAATGGTCTTCCAGACACCCGTCGTCAGCTTGTCTCCACGATAGGCAGCCCGACTGCCAAAGCCGCCCGCGGGTTTGAAAAACTTGGACTTGCGCGCCTTCCAGGCAGCTGCCGGATCGATCAGGCCAACCGTTTGCGTCAGCGGAATCATGACGCGGAGATCGGCCTCCACCGCTCCAGGCGTACCATCAGCGCCACCGAGCAGCACGAGATTGCGCTTGTCGGCATAGAGCGCATGGTGGCGCGGCGACGGCGAGATCACCGCCCCGTCCTCCAGATATGCCTGTTGCAGCGCCCGGCTGCTGTCGGCTTCGAGTTTGAAGTCGGTGAGCCGGTTATAGACCATATCGATGGTTTCACCGTCATGGCGCAATGCGCCGTCGCGATAGGTAAGCGCCGATGGGTCGACAATCAGCGTGCGAATACCACGCGAATTGAGCAGTTCGGCGGCAAGCAGCATATCGGGGTAGAGATACTGGTTTTCGGGATTCTCATCGACAATGGCGAGCGTACCAAGTTGTTCGCCCCGTCGCAGAGTGTTCCATTCGTCCAAGAACATCGACACCAGCAAATCGTCGAGCCGGGACTCGGTAAAATCCGGACGGTTTGTTCCGACAGGCAAACAGGATGACCCTGGCTCGGCAAATTGCTTGGCGAGGAAGGCCGCGCCGGCATTGGTGTTGATTTCGATCAGCCGCGGCCCATCGGCCGAGACATGAAAATCAAAACCCATCAACAGGCCCTGGCTTTCCTGCTGGCACGTCAGGTCGATACCTGGATCACGTGCGTGAATGGCTACCTCATAAGAGTTGGTTTCCGTGCTGTGGGCAACTGCCTCCACCAATTGGGCCATCTGCAGGTAGTGGTCGCGGGCAAGGAACACTGCCGTGCCGGCATAGAGCCCGGGCCGATCCGCGAGCAGGCCTGGCAGCCGCGGATTGTGACTGCCGGATGACACCCGATCCCGACGGACGGCAGCATCAAACGGCAGGCAATGGCAGGAGCGGTTGATCTCGGCGACGGCCGTTGTCGCGCAGCAATTGGCGTTTGAAGCCGGGGTCAGCATTTGCACACCCGCAGCACGGTGCGGCGCAGGTCTTCGTGACCGCCACAGCAATCATGCATGATGAAGGAAAACAGCGCGCCAAGTGTGTCGTATTGCGCACAATAGATCATCTGCTTTCCCTCGCGGCGGGCGCGCACCAGCCCGGCATCGGCCATCAGTTGCAACTGCGCGGAGACGGTTTTGAGGTTTTGCCCGATTGCCTCGGCCAATGCGCCGACAGATGCGCCCTTTTCACCGGCCTGCACCAGTGTTTGAAGCAGTAAAACGCGGCCTTCATGGGCCAGAACAGAGAGAACCTTGACGGCAACTTGAGTGTCCGTCATTCTTTTATTCCATGGAATGTAGGAATATGCAAGCGACGTGAACCTGAAGACGCACAGCACGGTGGACCGGGTCGATTACGCCCCTTCCCACTGCATGGCCCATCAGATAGAATCGGGCGATGGCAAGCATGGCACATGAAATGGACCCGGCGGGATGGGCCGCACTTCTGCACTTCTACGCCGACAGCGGCGTCGGAGAGCTGTGCGAAGACACGCCGATCGACCGGTTCGTGCAAACTGCCGAGGCGCATCAGGCCCGCGGCCGTCCGCAGCCGCAGCCCAACGCCGGCGCGACCACGACACCGGGCCAAACGTCTTCATCCCCGGCAACACAGCCTGCGCCGAGCGCAAGCCGCAAACCCGCCCCGCAACCGCTTGCCCCGGACCCGCAAGCCTCGCAGTTGACGGTTCCAGGAGCGGCCGCGTTCGAGCATGCCCGCGCGCTGGCCGCTGGCGCCAACTCAATTGCAGAACTGCGCGCAGCACTCGACGGCTTTACCGGCTGCAATCTGCGCCATAGCGCCAAATCGCTGGTGTTTGCGGACGGCAACCCGGAAGCACCGGTGATGTTTATCGGCGAAGCACCGGGACGCGATGAGGACCTGCAGGGCGCGCCGTTCGTTGGCCGCGCCGGGCAGATGCTCGACCGCATGCTGGCCGCCATCGGGCTTGACCGCGACAGTGCCTATATCACCAACATGATTCCCTGGCGGCCGCCCGGCAACCGTACCCCTGCCCCGCACGAGATCGAACTCTGTCGCCCCTTCATCGAGCGCCATGTGGCGCTGGCTGCGCCCAAAATCGTCGTCATGCTCGGCAATGTGGCAAGCAAGTCACTGCTGGGCACCGACAAGGGGATTTTGTCGATCCGTGGCAACTGGATGGACTATCTGGCCGGTGATGCGCCAATCCCGGCGCTGCCGACGCTGCACCCGGCCTATCTGTTGCGCAACCCGGCGCAAAAACGGTTCGTCTGGGCTGATCTGCTGTCGCTGCAGGAACGGCTGGAGGCGCTGGCGACAGGCTGACCCGCCGCCGTACCAACTCCCCACCTCACCGGAAATATTTTCGTTAGGTCGCAATCGGGCATTCCCGTCGCAATCCGCCATGGCATGATCCCCAAAGAACCCAGTGCAATCAGGTCTTGTCTTCTCCAGATGACACACAGGAGAAAGGCAAGGCCGCTTTCTGTTGGCAGGAATAGCCGCCATGATCCAATCCGTACGATCGGTGGCGTCGCTGCTGCTTTCAACGTTTTTCATGCTCGCAGCCGTAGGACTGTCAGGTTATCTGATCCCGATCAGAGCGGTGGAAGAAGGCTGGTCAACCTTCGCCATTTCACTGATTGCCACCGGCTATGCGATTGCGTTCACCGCAAGCTGCATCATCACGCCGCGGCTGGTGCTGCGCGTCGGCCATGTGCGCGTGTTCGGCGTGCTGACGACGATGATGGCGATGTCGTTTCTGTTGCATTCGCTGCTGGTCCATCCGATGGCCTGGGTGCTGATCCGGGCGCTGGCTGGCTTCTCCATCGCCGGCGGTTACATGATCATCGAAAGCTGGCTCAACGAGAAGGTCAGCAATGAAAACCGCGGCGCGCTGTTTTCGGTCTACATGATGGTGACCATGTCGGCGATCATGCTTGGACAGTATGTCGTGCCATTCGGCGACGTGCTGGGGCCGACGTTGTTCATGGTCTGCGCGCTGATCTGCTCGCTGGCGATCATGCCGACGGCACTGTCGAGCGCACAGTCGCCGCAACCATTGACCCAGGTAAAATTCGATGTGCCGGCTCTCTACCGGCGCTCGCCGGCGGCCGTCATCGGCACGCTGCTGGCCGGTCTGATCGCCAGCGGGTGGAATGGCCTCGGGCCGGTCTATGCCTCGCAACTGGGCCTCACGACGACCGAAGGCGCCTCGATGCTGGCGGTGGCGATGATCGGCGGCGCGATTTTCCAGTACCCGCTTGGCCGTGCATCGGACCGGATGGACCGTCGCAAGGTGATGATTTTTGCCGGCATCGTCGGTGTTGTAACCTGCGGGATGACCGCGATGTTCGGCGTCGAAAACCGGATGATGTTCTTCGCCCTGATGCTGGTACTGGGCACCGTGCTGTTTCCGATCTATTCGCTCAACGTGGCGCATGCCAATGACCATGCCGAGGCCGATGAATTCGTCGAGGTATCGAGCGGCCTGATGATCATTTATGGCGTGGCCACCATGATCGGGCCAATCATCATCGGTCTGGCGATGGACTGGCTTGGCCCGTACGCGCTGTTTGCGGCCATGGCGATCTGCTTTGCCACCTATAGCGGCCATGCCGCCTGGCGCATCAGCCGCCGCGAGCAGCCTTCCGAAGAGACCCGCTCGGACTTCCTGATGATGGCGCCAATGCGCGAACAGACCCCGCAGACCGCCGAACTCGACCCGCGTTCCGACCCTGCCTATGGCGACGATCCGGAGGAAGAACCCGAAGAAACGGAAGCCGACGAGACATCGCGCACGCTGTAACCAGCCCGCTCCCTGCCGCAATCCATGGCGGGGCACCGGGCCGTTTCCCGCGCAGCCGACCCAGCAGGCACAGAACCCGGTGCCTGCACGGTCTTGAAGTGGGTTATCTGACGATGAACACGGATATATTGACATGAGAGGCCAAGTAGCCGGCCTTAGACGAGAAGAAATGGTCGAGAAAGCCGGGCACATGCGAGGCCATGACCACCAGATCAGCGCCGAGTTCTTCCGCCGCCTGCTTGAGTCGAATATCGAGATCGACTGCCGGATCGTGCGAGGTCATGGCCAACGCCGCGAATGTCACGCCGTGCTTGACCGACTGATCGGAGGCAAAGGCATCGAGCTTGGCCGCGAATTCCTTCGGATTATGCGACACCGGCCCCGGCTCTGCGCCCACCACGCCAACAATTGTCACCGATGAATTGTAGATTTTTGCCAGATCTGCAGCAGTGGTCAACGCTTTTTCGAGCTGAACAGCGTGAGTGAGATCGACCGGTACCATGATTTTTGAATACATCTCTTGCTCCCTTCAGGATCAGTCCCAGAACTGGGCTTGATCGACGGCGCAAGCATGGCGCGCCGTTTCAATGCACCTATTGGAGCAAATGTCGGGAAGCATCGCCTTGACCAGTGTCAATTAGCCTATATCAGGAGATAATACTGAGATTCCGGCCAGATCTACCTTGCGTGTGCCAAGCGCCACAAAGCGGCCATTGCATGATGCCTGGCTTAACTACCCCTGCGGGGTCACAAGCCGGCGCTGCGCCCGGCGCTCAAGCCCCAGCTTGTGCTCGCGCAGGATGACAAACAGGCCGGCGCTGACGACAATCGCGGTGCCGGTCAGCATGGTCCAGGTCGGCACGTCACCAAACACGAAATAGCCGATGACGATACCCAGAATGATCGAGGTGTATTCAAACGGCGCAATCGTCGACACATCCGCATGCCGGTAGCTCTGGGTCAGCAATATCTGCCCGAGACCGCCGCAAAATCCGGCCAGCGCCATCAGCACCAGTGTCTGCCAGTCCGGCACGACCCAGCCAAAGGGAATCGTCGCCAGCGACAGAACCGTGGCGGTGAGCGAGAAATAGAGCACGATCGTCGGTGTCCGTTCGGTCAGCACCAGCCTGCGCACCAGGATCATGGCGGTGGCGCCGAGGGAGGCGGAAATCAGAACCGCAACCGCGCCCAGCGCTTCGCCGGAACCGAAACCGTCGCTGAACAGGCTCAGCCGCGGCCAGGAGATGATCATCACCCCGCCAAGACCAACGGCCACAGCCGACCAGCGGAAGATGCGCACTGTCTCGCGCAAGAAAACGGCGGCGAACACCACGGCAATCAGCGGCATGGCGTAGCCAATGGCAATCGCGTCGGGCAATGGCAGGTGCATCAGGCCATAAAACCCGAACCCCATCGCCATAACGCCGACCAGACCGCGCATTACATGCGACATCGGGTTGGCCGTGCGCCACGCACCATCCAGCTGTCCGCGCAGAGCCAGATAGACCAGTATCGGAACGATGGCGAAGGCCGAGCGGAAGAACACGATCTGGCCTGCGGGCAGGCCCTCACCGCCAGCCTTGATAAAGGTCGACATGCTGACGAAAACGCAAACCGAAACCACCTTTAGTCCGATTCCTACCATCGGCGACACGTTCTGTGCCGGGGTCGGCAGGGCCGTTGCCGGCGCAGCGCTGGTCTCGGTTTCAATCGGGCTGGTTTCGCTCACCTGATTTCCTTTTTATCCGGGCCGTGAGAAGAAACACGCACCGTACATTTCGCCGCAACGGCAATGTGGCGGATGGGTCGGAGTAAACCAGATTGCCGGGCCGCCCGACCATAGCCGCTCCGCGTGCCTGCGTCCGATCAATATAGCTGATGATCGGTACGTACTTCGCTGATGGACCGCTGTCCGCCGGCAATCGCTGGCCTAGCTGTTGAGCGCCTCCCAGACCCGTAGCGGCGTCGCCGGCATGTCGATGTGGCGCACGCCGCGGGCCCGGTCGAGCGCATCGACCAGCGCGTTGGCCACCGCCGGACAGGCGCCAATGGTGCCGGCCTCGCCCGCCCCCTTGATGCCCATGGCGTTGGTGGTCGAGGGCACATTGCGGGTCTCGAAATCAAAATACGGCACGCTGTCGGCGCGCGGCATGGCATAGTCCATGAAGCTCGCAGTCAGCAATTGTCCGTCCTCGGAATAGACAACACCCTCGCTCAGGCACTGGCCGATACCCTGCATGACGCCGCCATGCACCTGACCCAGAAGCAGCACCGGGTTCACGGTCACGCCGAAATCGTCGACGATGGTATAGGCGACAATCTCCACATGACCGGTCTCCGGATCGATCTCGACCTCGCAGATATGGGTGCCGTTGGGATAGGTCGCCTCGTCCTGGACAATGTCTGCCTCACCGGTGCGGTCTTCGTCGGACTTGGCCGCAAGGGCAATTTCGGCGAAGCTGAGCACCCGGTCGGTGCCGACAATCCGAGCCGAACCGTCGACAAGTTCGATGTCGGCGGCTGAGGCTTCGAGTTCATCGGCGGCCAGCTTTCTGATCTTGTCGGCCAGCACTTCGGAGGCGCGGTTGACCGAGACGCCGCCGAGCGGGATCGATCTCGAACCGCCGGTGCCGCCGCCCTTGGCAAGTTCGTTGGTATCGCCCTGACGCACGGTAATCCTGTCGAAATCAATGCCGATCTTGTCGGCGACGAACTGACTGTAGGCCGTGGCATGGCCCTGGCCGTTGGTCTGGGTGCCGATATAAAGGGTCACGCCGCCATCCGCATCGAGCGTCAGCCTCGCAGGTTCGGAACCTGCAAAGGCGCATGCCTCGATATAGACAGCTGTGCCAAAGCCGCGCAGCTTGCCGCGCGAAACAGCCTCGGCGGCCCGTTCGGGAAAGCTTGCCGCGCCCGCCTTTTCCAGCGCCCGGGTCATGTGGCCATCAAATTCGCCGACATCGTAGTTGCGCCCGCCCTGGGTCATATAGGGCATCTGCTCGGGCCGGATGAAATTGCGCCGGCGCAGCTCAGCCACCGGCATGCCGATTTCGCGCGCGGTGGCATCGATCAGCCGCTCGATCAGGAACGCCGCTTCGGGGCGCCCGGCGCCGCGATAGGCGTCGACGGGCGTGGTGTGGGTGTAGACCCCGCGTAGCTTGAAATCGAGATTGGCGATGTCGTAGACACCGGTCGCCATCGAGCCGCCAAAAGTTGGCACATAGGGGCCGAACTGGCTCAGATAGCCACCCATATTGGCGAGAATATCAATTTTCAGGCCGGTGATGCGCGCATACTTGTCGAGCGCCAGCGAGGCGGTCACGAGGTGATCACGGCCATGGGCGTCGGAAAGGAAATGCTCGGTACGGTCGCAGACCCATTTGACCGGGCGGCCGAGCTGGCGCGCGCTTTCCAGCGCCAGCGGGTATTCGCGGTAATTGAACGATTTGGTGCCAAAGCCGCCGCCAACATCGCGGGTGACAACCCGGAAGGCGTCGAGGTCCATGCCGAACACATCCTTGGCGAGCGTGCGGCGAATGGCGTGAACGCCCTGCGAGCCGAGCGTCAGCGTGAATTTTCCGGCCTCATCATCCCATTCGGCGAGACAGGCGCGCGGTTCCATATAGTTGGAAACCAGCCGGTTATTAACGAAATGGACGGTCGTCACATGATCGGCACTGGCGATAGCCGTCTCGGTCGCCTCGGCATCGCCGACCCGGTAGAGGAACGCCTGATTGGTGCCCAGATCGGGCCAGACCAGCGGACGACCCTCATCCAGTGCTGTGGCAAGATCGACATGAGCATCGCTGAATTTCCAATCAATGTCGATCAATTCGGACGCATCGCGCGCCTGCTCCAGCGTGTCGGCGACAATGAAGGCCACTGCATCGCCGACGTGGCGTACCTCGCCGTCGCACAGAAGCGGCGTGTGCTTGAGCGCGTGGCGGGTTCCATCGGGCTGCTTGAGTGTCGTCTGGCAGATCACCGGGCCGAGATGGGCCACGTCCTGGGCAGTCAGCACCAGATGCACGCCATCAGCCGAGCGGGCGGCGTCGAGATCGTTGAAGCTGAAGTGCGCCGCCGCATAGGCCGAGCGCAGCACGAACCCGCGCAGTTCACCTTCGGCGGTGATGTCATCGGTAAAGGCGCCCTCGCCGCGAATCAGCTTTGGGTCTTCCTTGCGCAACGCAGATGCGCCGACTCCGAATTTGGGCGTGGCGATGTTCATGGCATTTCCTGATGAAAGCTCTATTTTCGGGCACAAGCCCGGCTCGTCCGTATACTTATCGTGCTCGGACGATTTGTCGAGACAAGCGGGGAAGAGAAACTGGCGTCCATTTTCGGCACAGGGGATGCGATGGGCCAATCAGGCGGCAAAACGCGCCAAATTTGCAATTTTGTATCGATTTTGGTGAAAAAGCACTCACCCCCGAAGGCGCCAGGCATTTTAACGCCTTCTCAGTATCCTCCATGATAGCGTCTGTCCCAATATTGAATATTGCGGGACACATAATATGCGGACTGAATCGGGACAGATATTCAAGCTCGGTGACTATAGACCCACGGATTTTGTTGTAGAACGGATCGATCTTACCTTCGAATTGGACCCGGCGGCGACCAAGGTGGTCTCGCGGATGATCCTGCATCGCCGCGAAGGCGTGGCGGCGGATGCAGCGCTGGTGCTCGATGGCGACGAATTGACACTCGACGGTTTGCAGCTTGATGGCAATGACATCGATCCCGCCGGTTACGCGGTAACACCCGACAGCCTGACCATCCGCGCCCTGCCCGAAAGCGGCCCGTTCGAAATCACCGTCTCCACCACAATCTCGCCTGAGACAAACACCACGCTGATGGGGCTATACCGCTCCAGCGGGGTCTATTGCACGCAATGTGAAGCCGAAGGGTTTCGCCGCATCACCTATTTCTATGACCGGCCGGATGTACTTGCGGTCTACACCGTAACTGTCATTGCCCGCAAAGATGATGCCAAGCTGTTGTTGTCGAATGGCAATTTCCTCGGCGGCGGCGACTATGACGAAGGCCGCCATTTCGCCGCGTGGTTCGATCCGCACCCCAAACCTTCCTATCTTTTCGCGCTGGTTGGCGGCGATCTCGGCATGATCGAAGACAGCTTCACCACCATGAGCGGCCGCGATGTGGCGCTGAAAATCTATGTCGAACACGGCAAGGAAGCGCGTGCTGCCTATGCGATGGACGCGCTCAAGCGCTCGATGAAATGGGACGAAGAAGTCTATGGCCGGGAGTATGATCTCGATATCTTCCAGATCGTCGCTGTGTCGGATTTCAACATGGGGGCGATGGAGAACAAGGGCCTGAATGTCTTCAACGACAAGTATGTGCTGGCTGACCCGGAAACCGCGACCGACGCTGATTACGCCAATATCGAGGCGATTATCGCACATGAATATTTTCACAACTGGACCGGTAACCGCATCACCTGCCGCGACTGGTTCCAGCTCTGCCTGAAAGAAGGGCTGACGGTCTATCGCGATCACACGTTCTCGGCCGATCAACGCTCGGCACCGGTCAAGCGCATTGCCGAAATCCGGCTGCTCAAGGCGCATCAGTTTCCCGAGGATGCAGGGCCGCTCGCGCATCCGGTGCGCCCGCAAAAATATCGTGAAATCAACAATTTCTACACAGCAACCGTCTATGAAAAAGGCTCTGAAGTGGTGCGCATGATCCGCACCATTCTGGGCGCGGAAGACTTTCGCAAAGGTATGGATCTGTATTTCGAACGGCATGATGGCGACGCCTCGACGATTGAGGATTTTCTCGCCTGTTTCACAGACGCCAGCGGCCGTGACCTGACACAGTTCGCGCTCTGGTACAGCCAGGCCGGCACACCGCTGGTCACCGTGTCGACCGACTGGAACGAAGCCGGCAAGACCTTCAGCGTGACGCTCGAGCAATCGCTGGCGCCGACGCCCGGACAGTCACGCAAGGCACTGATGCATATTCCGCTGGCCTATGGGCTGATCCTGCCCGATGGCCGTGAATTCGAAGGGCAACCCCACGGTGGCGAGGCCGGGAACGGCGTGTTTCACCTGACAAAACGCAAGCAGACCTTTCGTTTTGCCGGTGTGCCCGAGCGGCCGGTGCTGTCGATCAACCGCGGGTTTTCCGCCCCGGTCAACATTGCCATGGAGCAAAGCATCGCGGATCTCGCGCATATCGCCCGCCACGACAGCGACGGCGTGGCCCGCTGGCAGGCAATCAACGACCATGCGACCCGAAGCCTCATCAGCGCAGCACGGCTTAGCCGCGACGACCGCAAACTGCCGTCTGTCGCCGAGCTTGCTGAAATCCTGATCGCCACGGCAGCAGACGAAAGCCTGGAGCCAGCCTTCCGCGCCCAGACGCTGACACTGCCGTCAGAAAGCGACATTGCCCGTGAAATCGGCGGCAATATCGATCCCGACGCGATCCATGCGGCCCGCGAGGCGGTGATGAAGGAAGTCGCGCATGCGGGTCTTGAAACCTTTGCTGCGTTGGCTGACAGCGCGCCAACGGGCCCCTACAGCCCGGATGCAGAGGATGCGGGCAAACGGGCGCTTGCGGCTACCGCAATGGCCTATGCGTCGATCGCCGAAGGCTGGCCGGATAGGCTCAAGAAGGCGTTCGATGCAGCCGACAACATGACCATGATGGCACAGGCGCTGCAGCTGCTGGTGTACCAGTTTGCCAGCGCGGAAGAAACCCGGGAAGCTCTGGAAAGCTTCAGAGCGCGTTTTGCCGACAACCCGCTCGCCCTTGATAAATGGCACACGATCCAGGCCATGGCGCCGGGCGCAAAGAGCTACGACCGGGTCGAGCACCTGCTCGCCGGACCGGACTTTGATCGTACCAACCCCAACCGCATGCGCGCCCTCGTCGGTGCGTTCTCGGCGGGCAATCCCACCGGTTTCAACCGTGCCGATGGCGCCGGTTACCGACTGCTGGCGCGCGAGGTGATTGCCATCGACAAGCGCAACCCGCAACTTGCCGCGCGACTACTGACCGCGCTGCGATCGTGGCAGTCACTGGAATCCGGCAGGCAGGAACATGCCCGTCTTGCACTTGTCTCGATCCGTGAAGCCGGAGCGCTGTCAGCCGATGTCAGCGACATTGTCGATCGCATGTTGCCAGGCTGAAGCTGGCTCGGCGCCCATTCGATCCTTGCCCTAGCTGCGGCTGGCTCCCGTCCCGGGGCGGCCGCAGCCGACCGTGCCAGAGTTCAGCCGCGGCGGATTTGCCGAAACGGCGCTGCAAGCGGTGTCCGGATCCGAAACAGTTGCGACTCGATTCTAACAAATTCGCCATTAAATCAACTCGTTAACAGATCCTTGCTTTTAGGACTGGACAAGCCGAATCACCTTTGATTCATTAGGTCAGATTCGGAGATGCGGTTGTCCGAATCCCAACGGGGACAGATACAAATCATGGCGGACGCGCAGACTACACCTGCGGCCGAAGGGTCGATTCATGCTCAAAAACCAGACGCGAAACGGGCGTCGGGACGAGCGCTTTCGGGGCATGCGAAACTGTTCGCGCAGCCCGCCTATGATCGCCTGATTGGCGCCGAGCCTTTTCTCAAACGCCTCATTCCCGTGCTCATCATCGCCTTTCTGGTGGTGGTGGCCGCAGCGCGCTACATCAATATCAATGAGGGCCGAGAGCGACTGCAGACCGCTGCCGAGCAGTTGACGGCGCTTTCGGCCGTGGCAGCGAGCGCGGCGCTGTCGGTCGACCTGACCCCGGTGCGCGAAGGATTGCGTTGGGAAACGGAAGCACGGCTCAACCGGGCACTGGATTCGATTTCCGAGAATGAAGGACGTTCCCTGCTGGTGCTTGACGCCCACAACCGGGTGTTCGCCGCCACTGCCGGCGGGCGTCATCTGGTCGGCCGCTCAGCGTCGAGCCTGATGCCCGAAGCCTCGCCGCTGTGGCTGTTCGGTAATCGCGCCGGCGTTCAGGCGATCGAATTTGACGGCGACCAGAATCTCGCCGCCTTGACGCGGCTTCCCGACGGCGTGGGCGCGGTGCTGTCGCTGACCCCGATCTCGGACATGAACGAGGCCTGGCGGCAGGCGATATCGGTCAATGTCACCCTGTTCATCGCCACCTCCTCCATTCTGCTGGTCATCCTCTATGCCTATTTCAGCCAGGCCGGGCGTGCCCAGGAGGCCGATGACATCTATCTCGAAAGCCACCGGCGGGTCGACATGGCGCTGTCACGCGGGCGCTGTGGCCTGTGGGACTGGGACATGGCGCGCGGCCGGCTCTACTGGTCGCGCTCAATGTACGAGATCCTCGGGCTGCCGCCACGCGACAGCGTGATCTCGTTCGGCGAAGCCTCTCAGCTGATCCACCCCGACGACGGCGATCTTTACGAAGTCGCGCAGAAAGTGGCCAGCGGCGATCTCAAGCAGGTCGATCACCTGTTCCGCATGCGCCACGCCAACGGGCACTATGTGTGGATGCGGACAAGAGCGCAGGTGGTGGACCCGACCTCGGGACAGACCCATCTGATCGGCATTGCCATGGACGTGACCGAGCAGCATCGGTTGCAGCAGCACTCCGCAGAGGCCGATCAGCGGCTGTTCGATGCGATCGAAAGCACCTCTGAAGCCTTTGTGTTGTGGGACAGCAGCGACCGGCTGGTGTTGTGGAACAAGCACTATCAGGAAATCCACGGCCTGCCAGACGACATCCTCGCGCCCGGCACGCCGCGCACGGTGGTGGAAAGTGCCGCGACCCGACCAGTGGTGGCACGACGGCTGGCAGTGCCCTGCGCCCAGGGCGGCGCGCAGAGCTTCGAAGTACAGCTTGCCGACGGCCGCTGGCTGCAAATTAACGAACGCAAGACCCGCGACGGCGGCCAGGTTTCGGTGGGCACCGACATTACCCCGCTCAAACGCAACCAGGAGCGGTTGCGCGACAGTGAAAAACGGCTGATGGCAACAATCGGCGATCTCACCTCGTCCCAGGCCGAGCTTAACCGCAAGGCCGCCGAACTATCCGAACTCAACCGTGATTACCAGATCGAGACCGAACGCGCCGAGGCCGCCAGTCGGGCCAAGTCGGAATTCCTGGCCAATATGAGCCATGAGCTGAGAACCCCGCTGAATGCCATCATCGGCTTCTCCGAAGTGCTGCAGGCGCGGATGTTCGGTCCTCTCGGATCGGAAAAATACGCCGAATACGCCGACGACATCCACGGCTCCGGCATTCACTTGTTGAGCGTCATCAACGACATTCTCGATATGGCCAAGATCGAGGCCGGGCAGATGCAGATCGATCGCGAAGATGTCGATCTGGCGCTGCTGCTGGAGGAAACCATGCGGCTGGTGGCGATTCAGGCGGAGAAGAAGGGCATCGAGGTGCAGCCACGAATCTCGCCCCTATTGTCGCTGCACGCCGACCGCCGGGCCATGAAGCAGATCCTGCTCAACCTGTTGTCCAACGCGGTCAAGTTCACCGAACCGGGTGGCCGCATTCTGGTGCGCGCCCGCAAGACCTCCTGCGCTGTAACGCTGACCATCGAGGATACGGGCATCGGCATCCCCAAGGGTGTGCTACGCCGGATTGGCCAACCGTTCGAACAGGTGCAGAACCAGTTTTCCAAATCCACCGGCGGTTCCGGTCTGGGACTCGCGATCTCGCGCAGTCTGGCCGAACTGCATGGCGGAGCGATGAAAGTTCGCTCGACCGAGGGCGTAGGGACGATTGTCAGTGTACGAGTGCCGATCGATTGTCCACAATCAATGACCGTCGAGACCGAAATTAAGGCCACTGAGGATAAAAGCGCCGCGGCCTGAACAGCGACACCAGTCGAGCATAAGCAGTTTCAGTCAGTGTCGGTCGATCCGAACCGCGCGTTTTTATCAACCCGCTTGAGCAGTTCGAAAAGCTGGGCGGCGTCTTCGTCGCTAATGCCGCTGAGCAAGCGCGCATTCACCCGGTCATGAAAATCGCTGAGATGATCAAGGCTGCGGCCAAGTTCCGTGAGATGGACGCGGACCACGCGCTTGTCGTCAACGGACGGTTTTCGAACAACCAGCCCCCGCTCCTCCATTCGGTCGATGATGCGCGAAGTCGCCGGCGCGTTGTTGCCGGTGTAATCACCGATCTCGCTGATCAGCATGCCATCCTGCCGCCAGAGCGCTGACAGGATCACCCAATGCGCTAGCGTCAGATCGTGCTCGGCCAGCATCTCGTGGCACATCGCTGCCGTCGCCGAAGTTGCGAAGGTCAGGACTTGCCCCAGTGATCGGGGACGGGCCAGCGGTTTTTTAGTTGCCATGTAAATATTTCCATGTAAAGTGTATTCATTCTCGGCGATAAATGCAAGCCGGGTTCGCGATGCAGGCGCCCGCCCGGGCCCGGCATTCGTGCACGAGGTAACAGATGCTGACGATCTTTGCAGCCTGTTTGCCAGAGATGGCTTGCGCCAACTCGGCCGCAAACTGGAGCGCCAAGCGCGCCAACAGCACAGGTGAAACGGCCGACAAGGGCCACCGCCATAAGGCTCCTGTTGCGATTGACGCAGCCCGCCAACTGAAAGGATATGACGATGGCCATCAAAAGCTCCCCCACCGCCTACGGCAACGTCGCTGCCGGGCTGCACTGGCTCACCGCGCTGCTGATTATTGCGCTGCTGGTTTCCGGCACCGTGGCTGATAACGCCACAGAACCTGCGATCAAGGCCAGCGTTTTGACCGTCCATGCGCCGATGGGGGTTACCGTGTTGCTGCTGACGCTGGTAAGGCTGTTCTGGTGGTGGCGAATTGATACTCGCCCACCCCCGCTCGGCGGTGACCCGGCATGGCAAGAACGGCTCGCCAAGGCGGTCCACATCCTGCTCTATCTGCTGATCCTGGTGATGGCGGCAAGCGGCATCAGCCTGTTTGTGCTGTCGGGAGCCGGCAATATCCTGTTTGGCGGCGCGCCCGGTCCGCTGCCCGATTTTGCCGATTTTGCGCCACGTATCCCGCACGGCATTGGCGCCAAGGTGTTGCTGGCACTGCTTGTCGGCCATGCGGGTGCAGCATTCTTCCACCATTACATCAAAAAGGATGCCACCCTCAGGCGGATCGGTTTCGGTCGGTCCTGAACACAAAGCCGGCGCCGGAGGGGATCCGGCGCCGGCTTTGAAAGCGGGGTGTCAGTTTTGTGCTCAGGCGGCGCGGGCCGAAACCTTGTGACCAGCAGTGTCCTGCGGCAGGCGGAAATTGCGCAACATTCCGTGCAGCTGTGCACTTTCCTGGCTCAGCGTCTGGCTTGCCGCGCTGGTTTCTTCAACCATTGCCGCGTTCTGCTGGGTCATCTGGTCCATCTGATTGATGGCGGTGTTGACCTCGGCCAGGGCGCTGGCCTGTTCGCGGGCAGCGGTGGCGATCGAATTGACCTGGTCATTGACCTGATTGACGAAGGCTTCGATTTCAGCAAGCGCCTCGCCTGTCGACTTCACCAACGCCACGCCGGACTGGACCTCGGTGGCCGAACTGCTGATCAGCTCCTTGATCTCACGCGCCGCGGTGGCCGAACGCTGGGCCAGTTCGCGCACTTCCTGGGCGACCACGGCAAAGCCCCTGCCCGCCTCGCCGGCACGCGCCGCCTCGACACCGGCGTTGAGCGCCAGCAGGTTGGTCTGGAAGGCGATCTCGTCGATCACGCCGATGATCTTGCCGATCCGGTCGGATTCATCCTTGATCCGGGTCATCGCGGTTATCGCACTGTTGACGATCTGGCCTGATTTGTCAGTGCTCTGGCGGGTCTCTTCGACCACCCGATTGGCCTCATTGGCCCGCTCGGAAGAACTGCGCACCGTCGAGGTGATCTCGTCGAGTGCTGCGGCGGTTTCTTCCAGCGACGCCGCCTGCTGTTCGGTCCGCATCGACAGATTATTGGCGGCCTCGGAAATGCCGTCGGCGCTGGCGTTGACGACATCGGTCGACTGCGCAATCGTGGCGATCACATCGGCGAGCGACATCACCGCATTGTTGAAGTCATCGCGCAGCTTGGCGTACTCCGGCGCGATCTCGCCAATGTTGACGGTCAGGTCACCACCGGCCAGGCGCTCCAGCGCCGAGCCCAGCGTGTGCATGACGTCGCTTTGGGTCTGGTTGATCTGTTGTTGGCGCCGTTCACTTTCACCACGCTCGCTGTCGAGATGCTGCTGCTGTTCGACTTCGCGCTCTTTCAATTGCAGACGCTCACGGACACTGTCACGCAACACCAGAACCGCGGCAGCCATTTCACCCACCTCGTCCTTGCGTTCGGTTTCGGGCACTTCGCCGCTGACATCTTCCTGCGCAATCGCATTCATCGTCGCGTTCAGCCGCTCGATCGGGGTGACGACGCTGCGGACGATGGCGACCGAAAACAGGATGATCGCCAGCGCGCCCAGGCCCAGGATGATCGCGGTGTTGATGGCATTGTCGCGAAACATCGCGGCCAGGTCATCGCCATAAACACCGGTGCCGATCACCCAACCCCAAGGCGCAAATCCGGCCACGTGGGAGTATTTCAGTACCGGCTCCTCGTTGCCCGGCTTGGGCCAGTAGTAGTCGACGAAGCCCTGGCCGTCGGCCTTGACCACCTTGATGAATTCGCGGAAGAAATACTTGCCGGTCGGGTCTTTGAAACCAGCCAGATCGGTGCCCTCGAGTTCGGGCTTGATCGGATGCATGACCATGAAATTGGCCATGTTGTTGATCCAGAAATAACCGTTGCCCTCATAGCGGATCGGCCGAACCGCATCGAGCGCGCGGGTTTGGGCCTCTTCGCGGGTCAACTCGCCGGAGGTTTCCATGGCATAAAAATGCTCTAGCATGGTGGTGACATTCTCATTGAGCGCGCTCAGCTTGGCCTTGCGCTCGGTCACCATCGAATCGTGGGAATCGTAAAGCTTGTAAACTGCTGCGGTGGTGAACACCGCCAAGGCTAGACCGACAAGCACGTAAAGTCTCGTCGATATCCTGAAATTGCTCATCATAGTACTGGCCCAACCCATTCTGGATGTGTTTCTTGTTGGGACGGTTATCGTAAGGCAGAATTAAATTTTGCATAAACCTGATAGGCGAGAATTGACGCATGAGCCGAATTGACACACTTGTCTCTGCCCCCTCAGGCACCTAGTTGGATGCCGGGTTTTTGCCCCAAAAACCTGGCGCGTGCAGCTCCATCCGTGAGGCCAGCGTGATGAAAGGCTACTTGCCTTCCAGCACCCAGGCGCGGGCTTGCGCAAACTCGGCATTGGCAAATGTGCGCACTGGATAGTGCAGGACCGGCGCAAAGATCATGATCGCATCGCGCAACCAGCCGACGTCGCTGACAAAAGCCAGCCGTTCGAAATCCGACCAGCGCGACAGGCCGAGCTTGGTATCTGACCACATAGCACCAGGCGCCATCGCTTCAAATTCCGGACCCATCTGGCAAAGCAGGCGGATGGTGCCATGTTGGTCGACGCGCCAGCGGGTCTCCGGAACCAGCACGGTTTCATAATCGCTGGCCGTCACCGTGCCGCTAAACGAAACCGCCAGCACGTCATCGGGATAGCCTTCAAGAACCGCAATCATCAGTTCGCTGCTCCTCTGTGCTGGCCCTCATTCGCCGCTGTGGTGGTCCGTTCCCCCTTGGTGAGAATCCACTCAGCGATGCCGGGCCACACGTCCTTGAGCGTGCGCGATCCCATGAACAAGCCGATATGGCCACCAGGCACCAGTTGCTTGACAATGTCGGTCTGCGGCGTGCCCAAGAGATCGGCAGCAGCAAACACCTGTTCCCGCGTGGTGATGTCGTCCTCCGCTCCCGCCAGCAGATAAGCAGGGCATGTCACGTCCTTCAAATTGAGCTTGCGGCCAAGTCCGGTGAATTCCCCCTTTGCAAAGCGATTCTGCTTGAACAGAAGCTCGATAGCCTGAAGATAATAGACACCCGGCAGGTCGAGTGGATTTTCGTACCAGCGCTCGAACCGTTCGGTGCGGTTGATATAGCTTCGGCTTTCGATATGGGCATAGAGATCGAGGAACTTGCCCAGATACTGCTCACCCGGATGCATGTTCTTCCACCCCGCCAGCATGTATTTTCCGAGCATCCGGCCATGTCCAGCCGCAACCATCTCCTGATAGAGGCTGAGCGGCATGGCATGCGCCAGTTTCTTGATCGGGCCGTCGCCGGCATCGGTGTCAATCGGCGCCCCAGCCAGCACCAGTGACGCGACCTTGCCTGGGAATCGGCAGGCATACATCGCCGACAGCCAGCCACCCTGGCACAGGCCGACAAGCGCGACCCGACCGCCGAGGTGATCGACGGCCCGGTCGAGATCGGCCAGATAGGTATCGATATCATAATCACTCATCGCCTCGGTGGCCGCTTTCCAGTCGGTGACCAACACCCGTGACAATCCCGATTGCATCAGGGTTTCGACCAGGCTCTGCCCCTTGGCATAGTCAGCTATGGTGGCGGAATGACCGGCATAGGGGGCGTCGATGATCACCGGCAGCGTATCGCTGTCGCCGGTGGAAAAATCGCGAATCCGCATCGTATCCAGTTCCAGCGCGATCCGGTTTTCAGAGGCCCATTCCGGCGGCTGCGGGGATTGTATCTTCTCTGCTTCGGCCACAAAGCGAAGATTGTCACGAAACAGCTTCATGCCCGCCTGTTCCATTTCGATGGCGGCGGCCATCGGCCAGAACCACGGTACGGAGTGCTCATGGCGCGGGGCGGTGCAGGACTGGTCGGACATGCTTTTTTCCTTGTCAGTATATGTAAACCAGCGTCATCGGGTTTGCCGATCACACCGTCGATAAGACAGAAGATTCATAGACCTGCATTGTGCATCAAATTTGACATACGGCAGACCACTGTCGCAATTGCGATTGCGGAGCACTGCCCGCTTGCCGCGCTATCCCAGGATCGGAACCGGTTGGCGGGTCAAGCATCACCACCCATTCGCAGCACCGAGCGTTATCACTGGGCAGCGCTGACTGCGCGAAGCGCAATCCAGATCGTAGTTTAACTCAGCAGGCCGTTGGAAATCGATTCTCGAAGCTCGAACTTGTCAATCACACCGAGAATGCCGCGCGTTTGGTAGTCACCGAATTTTTCGTGGTCGCGCGCGGCCGAAATCAGATAGATCAAGCTGTCGCGGCTGACAGCTTTGATCCTGTCGATGGTATGGGTGTAGTCCTTGTAGGGAGCCAGACGGTTGTCGAGAAAGATCACGTCAAAAGACTGCTGCTCAAGATGATCGATCGCTTCTTCGAGATCGAACGCAGACGTGAAATCGGAATCTTCACCGAAACTCGATTTGAGAAAAAACGACAGAATCTTGTGCTGGACGGGATCGTCGTCGATCAGCAAAACACTTTTCATGGAACCCCCTGCATGCTCTGTCAGCGCGCTGGCTTATTCGAACACGCGGTTACCTGAGTCGGGCCCACACGGCTCCGATGGTGAGCAACATGTCAGTACCGACTTGCTCGAAACTTGTGTGAACCGATTGATGAATTTGTCCGTATAACTATCATTGAGCAATTCCCCACCCTTTCGAATAACCCATGACCGTTGTATTAATTGATACTTGGATCTTCTCCGCAAGACTTGTCCACCAGGATCCGAAATGAGGACCCATGACCGACATCAGACTGCAATTCGAGCAATTGATGGATCATTTGCAGGTGCCGGCCTTCATCCTTGACGTCGAAACGGATGGCAGTTTCATTTTCCGGGGTGTCAACGCGCTTCTCGCCTCGGCTATCGGCATGAGCAACAATCAACTCAAGGCCCAGAACGTCTACGACGTGCTGCCAAAACGGTTTGCCGACACCGTGACGGCGAACTACGCCAGATGCGTAGAGCTTCGAGCGGCCCATAAATATGAAGAGGTGCTCGGCTTTGAAACCGGCGAAATCTGGTGGCTGACAACACTGTCCCCGCTGTTCGACCACGAAGACCGGGTGATAGGCATCGTCGGCCTGGCGGAAAATATCACCGAATACAAGCACCGCCAGTTCGAAGCCCTCGAGTCGCTGGTCGAAATGCAGAAACTGAGTGAGAAGGTCAGCGCCTTTACCGGTCTGGCGGCCCATGACCTGCGCGGTCCGCTCAGACAGATCCGTCTGGTCACCGAAATAGCAGAAGACGGCTTCATCGATCAGGGAGACGGCAAAAAGGAACTGCTGACGATGATCAAGGATGTGGCTGCTCGCGCCCTTGAGAAGGTCGACGAGGTGCTACTGCATGCGCAATCGTTCATCGATGAGACCGACAACACCAGCGAAGTCGATTTCGCGCATCTGTGTGCCGATCTGATGGCATTGCTCGATCCAATGTCACGTTTCGAAGTGAGCTACCCGGCACTGACGCTCAAGACAGAACCTGTGGCCTTGCAACTGGTCTTGCGCAACCTGATGGACAATGCGCTCAAGCACGCAACATCCAGAGTGGAGATCGAAGTGGAGCGATCGAAGGAAAGCGACGAACTGGTTGAGATACGTGTTTCCGACGACGGTCCGGGCTTTGCTGACCCCAAAACCGCGCTAGAGCAGATCAAGGATCTGGCTTCCAATAATAAAAGAGGTTTCGGCCTGTCGACGGTCGCGCGACTGGTTGCCTCACGGGGCGGTCATCTTTGGATTGGCGAACCGAAACTCCACCCCGGTGCCACCATTTGCTGGACCGCCAATGCCCGGCTGCTGATCAGTCCGGACGCTTCGTAGGCAAGACGCCAAGCCAGAACGGCCGATCTATTCCAGGCGCGGTGCGGCGGCGGCAAACTCACTTATTTCTGCAGCCAACAAGCGATAGCCGTGGAGTGTTTCAGGCTTGACCCTGTACCAGTTCGCGCCAAGCTGATGAGCCTTCCGCTCGTCATGAACGCTGGTCGAACCAGACAGAATCAGCGCCTTAATATGCGAAATATGAACATCCGCGCGAACTTCGGCCAGTACGACAAAGCCGTTCGGGTGCGGCATGCTGAGGTCAACAACGGCAAGATCGGGATTTTCGTCTCGAATCACGCGCACTGCGCTGCGACTATCGATGACAGAGACCACGTCGATCTCGATCTCAGCAGCCTCCAATCCGCGCCGCAGCATGGAAATGTCAAACTGGTCGTCATCAATCACGACGATCTTCTTGTTCATGTCAGCTCCGATGGCTGGTGCAGGCAATTGAGCACTGTCACTCCCCGATCTTGTCGCCACCGCGCACTTCACTGTTTGATGCCACGATGCCCAACCAAAAACCAGATCCGCTTTACGCGATTCCTTCATATAACAGGATCACGGATTCGCACGGAAACATCAGCAAGACAAGGACGCGGACGTCGAATCCGACGCCCGCCAAACGCGAACCCAGCCCCTGCAGGGCCCGGCATGACCGGCCGGGCCGCGAATGGCCGAGAACTCGGTGCAACGCCTGACGCGGCTACTATCCGGTGATCTTCCTGAACAAAGCACGCACGCGTTTGGAAGTGGTCTTGAAATCGGCCTCCAGGCTGGCAATATCCGGCGCCTCGCCGGTTCGGGTGACGAGCTCGATCAGGCCGGCAGGTGCTTCGCTGGGTGCAAACGCGCCCTCTGTGCACAACCGCACGATCTGTGCATGGCCGCTCCATAACGCCAACGCCCGGCGTAGATCTTCGGTTGTTTCCTGCCCAAGTGCCTGCGGCCCAAGAGTCTTTAGAGTTATGTCAGTGCCGGTGCACTCGCCGGGATCAGGTCTGGGGGCTGCCTGCCCGGTGGCGGGATCGACAGCGGCAACGACCTCATTGCCGGCCTGATCGTCAGGCAGCCAGCCGCTGGCGCGCGCGTGCAAAGAGAGATATTGGGCGATGAACTCGATGTCGATCAACCCGCCGGGAATCAGCTTGACGTCCCAGATATCGCGTGGTGGTTTTTCCTGCTCGATCAGTTCGCGCATTTCAACAAGATCCGACTTGAGCTTGCGCTCCTCGCGCGGTCGCGCCAGCGCCTCGTCGATCAGCGCCCGCGCCTGGTCGCACAGACTGGTCTCGCCAGCCACCGTGCGCGCGCGGGTGAGCGCCATGTGCTCCCAGGTCCATGCCTCCTCGGCCTGATATTTGGCAAAGGCGCGGATCGAGGTCGCCACAGGGCCCTTGTTGCCCGAAGGCCGCAGCCTGAGGTCCACCTCATAAAGAATGCCCTCCGCGGTCGGCGCCGAAAGCGCGGCCACCAGCCGCTGTGTCAGACGGGTGTAATAGCGCACAGGATCAAGCGGCTTGGGGCCGTCGGATTCATCGGCATCCGGATCGTGGTCATAGAGCAGGATGATGTCGATGTCGGAGCCGGCCGTCAGTTCACGGCTGCCGAGCTTGCCCATGCCGATCACCGCGGCACGGCCGCCGGGCACACGGCCATGGGCTTCCTCCATGCCCTGGTGGACAGCATCAAGCGCCGCTCCAATGATCAGATCGGCCAGGTGGGAAAAGGCGCGTGCAGCCCGCTCCGGTGTAATCGCTCCGGTCAGCAGCCGCACCCCGATCAGGAATTTCTGTTCGAGCGCAACGATTCTGAGTCGATCGAGAATGTCCTCATAAACGCTGGCGCCTTGCAGGAACGCTTCCAACCGCTCTGCCAGATAGTCCCGGGTTGGCAGTTCCGCCATCAACCCCGGATCGAGCATGCCGTCAAACACATGCGGTTTGCGGGCGATTACCTCGGCCAACCGCGGCGCCGACGCCATAATCGTCACCATCAGCGACATCAGCGCCGGATTACTGCCGATCAGCGAGAACAACTGAATGCCCGCCGGCAGCCCGGCGATGAAGGCGTCAAACCGCAGCAGCGCCTCGTCGGCGCGCTTGGTGGCGCCGAACACCCTGAGTAGTTCAGGTGTCAGTTCGGTCAGCCGCTCGCGCGCCTCGACCGATTGCGTGGCACGATAGCGGCCATAATGCCAGGTGCGGATGGTGCGGGCGATGTCGGCAGGACGTTCAAACCCCAGTTCAGCCAGCGTCTTGAGCGTGCCGGGGTCGTCATCCTCGCCTGTAAACACCAGATTGCCGACCGCCCCCGACAGCCCCGCCTCCTTCTCGAACAGCGCCGCGTAGCATTCCTCGACGCGCTTGAGGACCGCGACATAGGTCTGGCCGAATGCCGCGGTATCAGCCTCACCCATCATCAGCGCAATGCGGGCAAGTTCAGCCTCGGTTTCAGGCAAAGTATGGCTCTGCTCATCATGCACCATCTGGATGCGATGTTCGACGTCGCGCAGGTACCAATAGCTTTCGGCCAGCGTGCGTGCGGTGACTGTGTCGATCCACCGGGCGCGGGCCAGCGCCACCAGCATCTCGTCGGTGCGGCGGCGTCTGAGCTTGGGCATGCGGCCGCCAGCGATCAGCTGCTGGGTCTGGACAAAAAACTCGATTTCGCGAATGCCGCCACGGCCGAGTTTGACATTATGGCCCTTGACCGCAATGTCGCCAAAGCCGCGATGGGCGTGGATCTGCCGCTTGATCGAATGAATGTCGGAAATGGCGGCAAAATCGAGATATTTGCGAAACACGAACGGCACAAGTTCGTCCAGGAACCGTTCGCCGGCGGACTGGTCGCCTGCCACGGCACGGGCCTTGATGAAGGCTGCACGCTCCCAGTTCTGGCCGCGGCTTTCATAGTAATTGAGCGCCGCTTCCATCGGGAACGCCAGCGGCGTCGAACCCGGATCAGGCCGCAGCCGCAGGTCGGTGCGGAAGACGTAACCGTCGCCGGTGCGCTCCTGCATGATTCGCACGAGCCGCCGGACAAGGCGGGCAAAAGTGTCGGTTGCCTCTTCGCGGTCGACGACGATTCCGGCATCCGGATCGAAGAAGATGACAATATCGATATCGGAGGAATAGTTGAGCTCACCGGCACCATGCTTGCCCATGCCGAGCACGATCAGGCCAGAATCGGTGCTGGGGCGATCCGGGTCCGGAAGCTTGAGCTTGCCAGAATTGTGAGCGCCGCGCAGCAGGTGGTCGAACGCAGCCCCCAGCGCCGCATCCGCAAGCATGCTCAGCGACAAGGTGGTCATGCGGCAATCGATCAGCCGCGCCAGATCATTGAGCGCCAATGTGAACGCAACCCGACGCTTGGCGCGGCGCAAATCGCGCATCAGTTCGGATTCGCTGGCCAGCCTTCCGTCGCTGTTGCGCCAGCAGTCCCTGGCGCCGGCAATGGTTTCGGAGACAAGTTCCGCCGCGGGTTGGGTCAGCGCCAGGCTCAGTGTTTGCGGGTCGGCAAGCGCGAGTTCGCGCAGATAGGGCGACAGAGCCAAGGCCGCCAGCACAAACTCGCGCGCGGCACCATTAGCGGCAAGCAACTCGGCAATCGCGGGATGTTCGGCGCCCAGCGATTTGAGATCGGCAGCCACGGATTTGGCGGCAGTGGCCGATTGCGCCCGGATCGGGCTTTCGGCGAGATCGATCAATCGGTCCTGAGCGCTGTCCTGGTGTCGGTCTTGGGCTTGCGGTTCGGTCATGTTTTCCCTGGCAAGGCCATGGTCGCGGCCAGGCCGGGGTTGATCTCGGCACCGGGCGTTGCGTCAGTGAGTTCCAATGACCCACCATGCAGCGCGGCCACCGCCTGGACAAGGCTCAATCCAAGTCCGGTGCCTGGTTTTGAACGGCTTTCATCGAGCCGCACAAAGCGCTTGACCACATCCTCACGGCGGTCGGCGGGGATCCCGGGACCATTGTCGATCACCGAAAGCCGCAGCATTCCCTTTTCCCGCGCCAGCCTGATGTTGATGGTTGGAGCATCGCCATCACCCACATACTTGATGGCGTTGTCGATCAGGTTCGACAAAGCCTGTGCCAGCAATTCGCGGTTGCCGGAAATCGTCAGCCCCGATGCGATATCCGAGGTCAGGCTGATCCCCTCTTCTTCGGCCACCGGCTCGTAAAGTTCGGCGGCGTCAGATGCCAGGCCCGACAGATCCACCTGGCTCATCCGCGCGGTGGAAGATCCGGCCTCCACCCGGCTGATCATCAGCAATGCATTGAAGGTGCGGATCAACTGGTCACTGTCGGCTATCATCTGTTCGAGCGCCTGCTGCTGGGCTTCCGGCCCACCATCGCTGGCAAGCGCTGCCTCGGCACGGTTTCTGAGCCTAGTCAGCGGGGTCTTGAGATCGTGGGCAATGTTGTCGGAGACCTGGCGCAGCCCTTCATTGAGCCGTTCGATCCGGCCCAGCATGGTGTTGAGCGAAAGGCTCAGACGGTCAAACTCATCGCCCGACCCGTTCACCGGCAGCCTTTGCGACAGATCGCCGGCCAGAATTTTCTTGCTTGCTTCGGACATGTGATCGATGCGCTTGAGCGCGCGGCGGCCGACAAAAAACCAGATCCCCAGTGCGCCGGCAAACATGATCGCCAGCGCGGTGACGAGCGCCTGGCGAACCAATCCGCGCGCTTGTTCACGTTCGCCGATGTCGCGGCCCACCATGAGCCTCATGCCGTTGGGCAAAAACACCACCTGGGCCAGCGCCTGGTGGTCGTCGCTGGCAGTATCCCCAAGCCGCTCGTAGCGAAACGGCGATGCCGTCCAGCCCTCGGCGTCAAGCACTCCCGGGGCAATGGCGGCAATGTTGCCGGCAATCAGTTCGCCGGTTGGTGAAGCGATTGCGTAGAGATTGCCACCGGGCTGGCGGGCGCGACGCTCAATCGAACGCACCAGTCCGGCGATGCCGTTGGAGCGGTAGGCGCCGCCAATAATGCGCAGTTCGCTGCCGATTACCGCCTGGATCCGCTCGTGCTGCATGCCGACCGAGATCGAGGTAACGTAAAACACCAGCGCCACCGCGCAGAGCGCGAACAGGCCGAGGTAAAGCGCCGAAAGCTGCACCGCAGTGGTGCTGAGCATGGCGCGCAGACGGATCATCGAACCATCACCCCCGGCTTTCATCATGTACCCGGCGCCGCGCACGGTTCTGAGCAGCGATTCGTCAAAATCTTTTTCGATTTTTGATCTCAAACGGGAAATATGCACGTCGATGACATTGGTCTGCGGGTCGAAATGATAATCCCAGACATGCTCGAGCAACATGGTGCGGGTGACCACCTGCCCTGCGTTTTTCATCAGATACTCGAGCAACCGGTATTCGCGCGGCTGCAGCGGAATTTGCTGGCCGGCGCGGCGCACCTCGTGGCTCAAACGGTCAAGCTCGAGATCCCCCACCCGGTAGACGGTTTCCTGGTCGCGTCCGCCCTTGCGGCGGCCAAGAATTTCGACCCGGGCGAGCAGTTCGGAAAAGGCATAAGGCTTGGTGAGATAGTCGTCGCCGCCGGCGCGCAGGCCGGTAACCCGGTCATCCACCTGGCCGAGTGCGGACAGAATCAACGCTGGCGTGTCGTCGCCCTTGCTGCGCAGTTCACTGATAATCGAAAGACCGTCGCGCTTGGGCAGCATGCGGTCGACCACGAGCACGTCGTAATCGTTTTCCGACGCGAGAAAAAACCGGACTCACCATCGCTCGCGTGATCGATGGTGATCCCCGCCTCGCGGAATGCCTTGGAGAGATAGGCCGCCGTTTCCAGATCGTCTTCGATGATGAGAATCTTCATGAGAATGATCCTAGCGACTGCCGCGCCAGCCGCAAGCTCGGCGCCTGGGGATCAAGGCTGTCGACCGAAAGGCGCGGGCATCGCCTGGCGAGAAGGCGTGGGGAAATATCGTGCGGAAAATGACAGGCGCGGCGGGCCAATAGGGGGCAGCCCGCCGCGTGTCGGCTTTCGGTGCGCGCAATGCGTCACCGAAAGCCGGGGGGACATCAGCCCTGTTCGATCGGCAACGCGACGAAGCGCGAGCGGTTGTCATTTTCGACATGGAACAGTGCTGCCTTGCGGCCATTCTTGGCAGCCGCATCGATGATCGACACTATGTCGCTGGCCTTGGAGACATCCTGGTTGTTGACGCCCAAAATAAGATCTCCGGCGCGAAGTCCGCGTTCGTCGGCGACGCTATCGGGCTCAACCGACGTGATGACCAGACCGCCACCGGTTTCTGCCGGCACCACGGTCAGGCCAAAGCTGTCGAGTGTCGCCTCAGCCTGCGGGGCCGAAGGTGCATTGTCCTCGTCAGGCGACAATGACGCCATGTCCGTGGGCAGTTCACCCAGTTCAACCTTGACACTTTCGGACTTGCCGTTGCGCCAGATGGTGATGTCGACGCTCTTGCCCGGATCCATCGCGGCGATTTTTTTGGCCAGTTCGCGCGGATCCTTGACCGCGTCACCATTGACCGCGGTCACCACATCGCCAGATTCGATACCTGCCTTGGCGGCGGGTGCACCATCCTGCGGCTGGGTTACCAGTGCGCCCTTGGCTTCGGCCAGGCCGAGTGATTCAGCGATATCGTCAGTGACCGGCTGGATCTGCACGCCAAGCCAGCCGCGTTCGACCGATCCGTCCTTGATCAGATCATTGACCACTGCGCGGGCGGTGGAGGCAGGAATTGCAAAGGCGATGCCGACATTGCCACCCGACGGCGAGAAGATGGCGGTGTTGATACCGATTACCTCACCGTTGAGATTGAAAGTCGGGCCACCGGAATTGCCGCGGTTGACGGCGGCATCAACCTGGATGAAGTCATCATAAGGGCCTGCACCGATGTCACGGCCTCGGGCCGAAACGATGCCGGCGGTGACTGTGCCACCAAGGCCAAACGGGTTACCGACTGCGACCACCCATTCACCGACGCGGATCTTTGAATCATCGGCAAAATCAACATAGGTGAACTTGCGGGCATCCTCGACCTTGAGCACGGCAAGGTCGGTACGCTTGTCGCGGCCGATCAGCTTGGCATCAAGTTCGGTGCCGTCATCCATGATAACGGTAAACGCGGAGCCATCTTCAACAACATGATTATTGGTCACCAACAATCCGTCTTCCGAGATGAAGAAGCCCGAACCCTGGCTTACCGGGCGTACACGTCCGGGACGGTTCTTGCCCTTGGGGCCGCGGTGATCACGCTCGGCACGGCGGTCTCCGTCACCCGGTTCATCGCCGAAGCCACGACGGAATTCCTTGAAGAACCGCTTCATCGGATGATCGTCAGGCAGGTCGTCAAAACCCTTGCCATTGAAATCAAACCCGAAAGCACTGTCATCGGAAACCTGCTTGACCTTTGCCTGAACCCGGACGGAAACCACGGCCGGCGATACCGCTTCAACCACATCGGCAAAGCTCGGGGCCTGAGGAGCTTCGACGCGCACCGCATCGGCGAGCGCAGTGCCGGTCGGCGCGGGAACGCCGGTAGCCAGCATCGCGGCGGCAATACCGGCAATGGCTGTGGTGGTCAGGAAGGTCCTGGAAATCTTGCGGGGGGATTGCGACATGGCTCAACCTCTTTGTTATCTGCAAAGCCGAGTTTCGGCTCTTGTCAGTTACACATAGGTCTCCTTCACTTACGACAAGCTTTCCAGATCATTAAACCTTTGTAATGTTTGCCCCGCGCCAGTGCCATAATCTGCGCAACTGCGCACGACGTCCGTTAGCCGGGCGCCACCAATTGTCGACAGCGCCCCCTGTCAAGCCGGTCAGTGCCACGAGCCACCCCACAACACTCTGGCCCGGAGCAGTTATTCGAGGCGGGTGACGACCTTTGCACCATGTTCGAGCGTGCGGTGGACCGGACATTTGTTGGCGATCTCGATGATCTTGTCCGCCAGTTCCGCCGGCGCACCGCCATCAATCGAGATCATCCGTTCGAAACGGTCGATCTTGCCGCCTTTGGCGCGTTCGTTTTCGCTACACTCAAGGCAATCGGCAGCATGCACCTTGTTGTGGCTCACCGTGACGGTGACAAGACCAAGGTCGATCTTCTTGAACCGGGCATACATGCGCAGGGTCATTGCCGTGCAGGCGCCGAGCCCGGCGGCGACCAAATCATAAGGTGTGGGCCCGGTGTCTGAGCCGCCGACGTCGGCCGGTTCATCGGCCAGAAACCGGTGCGGTCCGGCCTGAACCGAAACCTGAAACTTGCCCTGCCCGGTTTCGCCGACCACTACATCCTCGACGGGTGCATTTGCAGTCCGAGGGACTTCGCTGGCCAGATAGCGCGCCGCCCAGGAAGCAATTACCCCGGCAACATAATTGGCGTCCGCCGGGTTGGTGAGAAGATGATCGGCGCCATCAAGCGAGACAAAGCTCTTGGGATGCTTGGCGGCGGTGAAGATAGCGCCGGCATTGTCGATGCCCACCACCGCGTCGCGCGGGGCGTGCAGCACCAATAACGCTTTTTTCATGCTACCGATGCGTTCGGCCAGGCTGGTGGCGTTGAGATCCTCGATGAACTGGTTCTGAATGGTGAAGGTACGTCCGCCGAGATTGACCTCGGCTTCGCCCTTGGCGGCGATTTCATCGACACGGCTGCCGAAATTGTGGATCACATGGCTCGCTTCCGACGGTGCTCCAAGCGTCACCACCGCCTTGACCGACGGCAAGTTCCCAGCGAGCGCCAGCACTGCGGCACCACCCAGCGAATGGCCAACCAGAATTTCCGGCGCATCATAATGCTTGGCCAACCAATCGGCGGCTGCGCGCAGGTCGGCGACATTGGAGGAAAAATTGGTGGAGGCGAATTCGCCATCGCTCGAACCCAGGCCGGTAAAATCGAACCGCATCACGGCAATGCCAGCGCGCGCCAGTTCACCGGAAATCCGGCGAGCGGCAAGCGTGTCCTTGGAACAGGTGAAACAATGCGCAAACAAAGCCCAGGCTCGAATCGCACCGGCGGGCAGATCGAGCCGCGCCGCCAGCTTGGCGCCGGAATGGCCTTCGAAATCCGCGCGAATGGTGTGTGCCGTCATATCGTGCCCCTTTGTCTGATCAAAGGACTTCTCTATCAGGCTTGCTGATCACGGTCTGTCAACAGTTTCGCGAGCTCGACTTGTTCAGCCTCGCTGAGCCCGGCAGCGCCGGTGGCGCTTGCCGCCCGCGATCGACCTCGGCTGAGGACCAGCATCGCGATGCCGCCAATCAGCAGGATTAGCGCCGGACCGCCCCACAACATCAGTGTCTGCAGGGTAAACCGAGGCTTGAGCAGTACGAATTCACCGTACCGCGAGACGACGTAGTCGAGCACCGCCTCGTCGCTGTCACCAGCCACCAATCGATCACGCACCAGAACCCGCAGATCACGCGCCAGTTCGGCATTGGAATCGTCGATCGACTGGTTCTGGCAAACCATGCACCGCAACTCTTTCGAGAGCGTTCGGGCGCGGGCCTCCAGCACCGGATTGTCGAGCACTTCATCGGGATTGACCGCCCATGAAGGCGACGCCAACGCAATTGTCAGCAGCAATAGAGCCAGCGCCTGGCGCAGCAGGTTCATGCCGTTACCCCGGCTGTCTTCTTGGCACGGGCACGGTTCGGAGCGCCGATGCGCAATCGCCGGTCGGAAAGCGAGAACAGCCCCCCAATCATCATCAGGATCGGGCCGAACCAGACCAGCGTCACCAGCGATTTCCACCAGATCCGCACCACCATTCCACCATTCGGGTCGAGTTCACCAAGCGCGATGTAAAGCTGGCTGGCGCCGAATGTTAGGATTCCCGATTCGGTAGTGGGCATGCCGCGGGCCGGGTAAAACCGCTTCGCTGCGCTGATGTTGTCCACGGCCACGCCACCACGCAACACGGTGAACTCACCCTGTTGCGCAGTGTAATTGGGTCCGGCGATCTCGCGCAGACCGTCAAACCGCAGTTCATAGCCAGCCACTTGCGCGGTGTCGCCGGGATTCATGGCGACCACCGATTCGGTGGACATCGTGCTGGCCGCAACGATGCCGATGACAGCAACGCCAAGCCCCATATGCGCAAAGGCTGCGCCAAAGGCCGAGCGCGGCAGACCGATCAGGCGGCCCCAGGCCACGCCTGAGCTGAGCCGGCCAACGCCCGAGCGCAAGGCCAGGTCGGTGAAAGCACCAAGGATCAGGAAGACACCAAGCGCAATGCCCAGCCCCGCCAGCACCGGTGCACCCGTGCGCAGGAAGACCATGCCGAGGCCCACCAGCAGCGCAATGCCGGCGGCGAAATAGAGTCGTTGCGCAGCACCTGCCAAGTCGGCACGCTTCCACGCCAACAGCGGCCCGAATGGCACCGCCAGCAGCAGCGGCACCATCAGCGGACCAAACGTCAGGTTGAAGAACGGCGGGCCGACTGAAATCTTGGTTCCGGTCGTGGCTTCCAGCAACAGCGGGTAAAGCGTGCCGATCAAAACGGTGGCAGCCGCCGTTGTCAAAAACAGGTTGTTGAGCACCAGCGCCCCTTCGCGCGATATCGGAGCAAAAATGCCGCCCGCCTTCAAAGAGCCGGCGCGCAGGCCGAACAGCGCCAGGGCGCCGCCAATAAATACCACCAGAATAAGTAGGATGAATACGCCGCGAACCGGATCGGAAGCAAAGGAATGCACCGAGGTCAGCACGCCCGAACGGACCAGGAACGCGCCCAGCAGCGAAAACGAAAACGTCAGGATCGCCAGCAGTACGGTCCAGATCTTCAGCGCTTCACGCTTTTCCATCACCAGCGCCGAATGCAGCAGCGCGGTGCCGACCAGCCAGGGCATGAAGGAGGAGTTTTCCACCGGATCCCAGAACCACCAGCCACCCCAGCCAAGCTCATAATAGGCCCAGTAGCTGCCCATGGCGATGCCCGCGGTCAGGAAGACCCACGCCGCCAATGTCCAGGGCCGGACCCAGCGCGCCCAGGCCGCATCGATGCGACCCTCGATCAGCGCGGCGATGGCAAAGGCAAAGGAGATCGAGAAGCCGACATAGCCGAGATAGAGCAACGGCGGGTGGATCGCCAGCCCAACATCCTGAAGGATCGGGTTGAGGTCATTGCCTTCTATCGGCGGCAGATCAACCCGCGCGAACGGGTTCGAAGTCAGCAGCACGAACAGCAGAAACGCCACGGTGATCCAGGCCTGAACCGAAAGCACATTGGCTTTGAGCGTATCAGGCAGGTTGCGGCCAAACACCGCCACCAGCCCCGAAAACAGCGCCAGAATCAGCAGCCACAGCAACATCGAGCCTTCGTGATTGCCCCACACGCCGGTGATCTTGTAGAGCATCGGCTTGAGCGAATGCGAGTTCTCGATGACATTCTGGACCGAAAAATCCGATGTCACATAGGCATTGGTGAGCGCCACATAGGAGATCGCCACCAGCATCAGCGTGGTCAGCGCCGCCTTTGGGCCAACGGCCATCAGGCTTGCATCCCTGCGGCGCGCACCGATCAGCGGCACCAGCGACTGGACCACCGACGTCGCCAGGGCAAGAACAAGTGCGAAATGGCCGATCTCGGTTATCATGGCTTTTCTCCTTTGCCGCAGCGGCGTCAGTGACGCTCAATTGCCGGATGTGGGTTGATCCCCGACGCCCGGCGTCGGGTCGCCTTCCTGCCAGACGCCCTGTGCCTTGAGTGCGTCTGCAACTTCCTTGGGCATGTAATTCTCGTCATGCTTGGCCAGCACCATGTCGGCTTCGAAGATGCCCAGCTCGGGCGAGAACGTTCCTTCTGTCACCACTCCCTGCCCCTCGCGGAACAGGTCGGGGAGAATACCGACATAGTGCACCTTCACCGATGCGTTGGTATCGGTGACGGCAAAGGTTACCGTTGAATTCTCGCCGCGCTCTACCGAGCCTTCCTCGACAAGTCCGCCTAGCCGCACCCGCGTGCCCGGCGCCAGCGGTTGCGCCAGCACGTCGGTGGGCGAATTGAAAAACACGATCTGCTCGCGCAGCGCCGAGGTTACCAGTGCGGCCGCGCCCACCAGAAATACCGCACCTGCGGCAATGATAATCAATCTCTTCTGCTTGCGGTTCATCGGCTTTCCATCGCAATATTGAGACCCAGTTCAGTGGCGAGTTCGGCCAGTGCCCGGCCACCTTCGCTGTCTCCGGGGAATGTCAGCGATGCCTTTTGCAACGCCGCGCCCGCGGCGCCGGGATCGCCAAGCACCGCGTAGGAGCGCACCAGCCGCAGCCAGCCTTCCATATTGTCCGGGTTTTCGTTGAGCTTGGAATCGAGCGATTCCACCATGCCGCGGATCATTGCCATGCGGTCCTCGACCGGCATGCTGTCGGCGGCGGCAATATCGGCCTGGCTAGGCCCGCCCGGCGCAGCGCCGTTGACCGTATCCGGATTGACCCCCGGCAGAATAAACGGCGTCTTGATCGCCGCGGCCGGTTTACCCGGAGCGGACTGCAAGGCCGGCTTGGCCGGCGCCATCGGCACGCCGCCGAGCGTGGCCGTGGCAACCAGATCAAGTTCATCGGCAATGGCGACCAACCGCTGATTGTCAGCGCCTGGAGTGGCAAACACGGCAAATGCGCGATCGAGCGCGGTCTGCGCCCGGGCCTCTTCGCCGATCACGACAAGCGACCGCACCAGCCGCAGCCAGCCTTCAATGTTATCGGGATTTTCGCCAAGCCGGGATTCCAGCCCGCTGATCATCGTGCCAATCATCTCCTGGCGCTCTTGCGGGCTCATGTCCTGGGCGGCGACAACATCGGCAGCCGATGGTCCACGCGGCGTCGATCCCGCACCAGACAACGGGCCGGGAACCAGGCCGGAGCCCGCCTGCAACTCGGCAATATGAGTGCGCACGGCGGGAAGCCATGGCGCTTCGGCCGGTGCGCTCTCGGCCATGGCGGAAAAGGCCGACAACGCCGCCTCGCGCTTGCCCGATTGTGACAAACCCAGTGCCAGAAAGAACTGCGGCTTGGGATCGTTGGGATCAAGCTCGCGAGCGGTCTGGAAAGCTAGCCCCGCTTCTTCGGTGACAATGCCTCCGGCCTGCGAATACAGGGCTTCACCGAGATTGGACAACCGGCCCGCCGATGGCCCGAGGAGGGCGACCGCCTTGCGGAACGCAGTGACTGATTCCGCGAACTGTCCGGTCCTGAGATAAATCGGACCGAGCACTTCCCAGCCCCTGCCATCATCGGGGTTGGTGGCCAGATGCTGCTCGGCGCGGCTGACCAGCATGGCGATGTCGACATTTTCGGGATCGGCCTGGAGGCGCGCGGCCAACGGCAATTGCGGCAGGTCAGGCCGTCCGAGTTCCAGATAGACGGTGAGAGCCGCCAACGGCATGAACAGGGCGACAACAATGATCGCCGCACGGCGCAGACCACGGTTGTTGTGGCGGCCAACGCCGGCTTCGGCAGCATCGCTCTTGCGCGCTGCGGCCAGCAGTCTGCGCGAGATTTCGGTGCGCGCGACCTCCGCCTGCGCCGGTTCGACGAGGCCGCCGGCGAGATCGCGGTCAACCTCGGCCAATTGGTCACGATAGACTTCCACGTCATGGAGTTCCGGCACGTCCGACGATTGCGAACGAGATCGCGCCAATGGTCCCAACAGAACCAGAGTCGCAACGGCGGTCATGACGGCTGCAATTACCCAAAATAACATGTGGCTTCAATATCCGAGCATGGTTCAATTTCCAACAGCAAACGGCGCTCTGCACAACAATGGGGCGTTTGGTCGCGTTCGTAACCGGCCTCATTGGCACTCACCGAGTTCATCGCCCGGTCGCGGGCATCAACAGGTGATGCTCAACTGAGCGGCGTCCAGCTGCCATCGGGGTTGCGGCAAGCCGCCCCCTGACCGGTCACCGGCGCGCCCCTGATGGTGGCGGTGTGGGTGTACTGGCGGCAATTCTGCTGGCCGACCTGATAGGGTGTGCCCGCCGTCACCTCGCCCGATGCACCGCCGACCGGGCTTGCCCAAGCGACCTTCTGGCCCAACGGGGTCTTTTCAAGCGCCTGGTACTCGGCTTCCAGCGCCCGTAGCTTTTCAGGCTTCGACAGACCGTTGACGGCGCTTTGCGGCAGAATGCCGTCGTTGAGCGCCCCCAGAATGGTATCGCTGCTGGCAACTGCGGGACGGGTGATCGATGCAAATGCCAGCGGCTTGGGACCATTGGCGCTGATACAGCCCGCAACCACCGCGGAAAGCGCAGCAATACAGGCAAACTTTGCCAGTCTCGTCACTGAATAGGCCATGCCGTCATCATCCTTGTCCTTGCGCGGCATTTCTGCCGATCGTAGCCGCGCTTGATCTTATTGCCGCCTTGCTGTGGCCGCATTGTGACGTCGTCGATCTGCCGCGCTTGCGTTCACCTATTTCATGTTACCTCAACGCCCTACGGAAATCGGCGCAATTTCAGTCACTTTGGTGTCATGCACTCAATTATCCAGTTTTAACCCAGGCAATGTCAGCCGCGCCGACAGCCCGCCCGATGCGGTGCTCGCCAGCGTGAAACTGCCCTTGTATTCGGCGGCAATCTCGTCAACGATAGACAGGCCAAGGCCGGTGCCGGGCTTGGTTTCGTCAAGCCTGCGCCCGCGCTTGACCGCCTCGCTCATTTGCGTCTCGTCGAGCCCCGGACCGTCATCGTCGATATCGATCCTGAACATTGCCGCCTGCCCTTCCGATACCGGCACCGGACGCAGCCGGACGACAACATTGGTGCGGGCAAATTTGGCGGCGTTTTCCACCAGGTTACCGAGTGCTTCTTCCAGATCCTGGGTCTCCATGGCAAGCACGGCCTCGCGCGGTTCAATATCGGTGGAGAAACTGAGGTCGCGGTTGAGCTTGGCCATCACCCGCACCAATCGCTCGATGACCGGGGCCGCTTCGGTTCGCGCCAGTACACTGCCGCGCTGGGCGGCGATGCGGGCGCGGTCGAGATAAGTCTGAACCTGCGCCTGCATGGTTTCGGCCTGGGCGCGCACCAGCTTGGCATGCGCCGGCATCATATCGCGCGATTCATTGAGAAGCACGGCAATCGGCGTTTTGAGCGAATGCGCCAGATTGCCTACCTGCATGCGGGCGCGCTCGATCACCCGGTGATTGGCGTCGATCAGCGCATTGATCTCGCCCGCCAGCGGCGCGATTTCCTCGGGAATGAACCGTTGAGCCGGTCCGCCTCGCCTGCCCTGATCCGCCCCAACGCCTGGCGCGCGCCATCAAGCGGCCTGAGGCCGTAGAGGATCGCCACCGCATTGATCAGCAGGCTGCCGATCCCGAACAGGGCCAGCGCCAGATAAAGATTGGTTGAAAACGCAGCGATTTCCGCTTCAAGCACGTCACGATTGGCCGCCACCCTAAACCGTGCGGCGCCCCCTGATTGTCCAGTTCGACCTCGGTTTCGACCACCTCGAGCTGATTGCCGAAACTGTCGGTAGTCACATAGAAGCGCAAATAGCGGCTATCGAAGGGAACCTTGGCAATCGGCGGTGATTGCAGCGTCTCATCACCGATCGAGATCGAGGCCAAACGCGGACTGCTGACGCCGCCCAGCGGTTCGACCAGCCAGACCCAGCCGCTGCCGGGTTGATCAAACACCAGATCTCCCAGTTGCGGACGGCCCGAAAGATGGCCGGCTGAATCGATCGACACCGCATTGATGACGCTGTTGAGGTGCGCCCGCAGCAGATCGCCAAAGGCGCGCTCGCTGCCTGAGCGGTACAGTTGGGAAATGACAATGGCAATAACAACAAGGGCGACAGCCACCCAGATCGAGGCAAACAGCAAGACGCGCGCGGTAAGTGATCCACGCTTCATCCGGTCTTGCCCGTACCTGCCCCCTCGGGCGGTGTCATGCGGTAGCCGAGCCCGCGCACCGTCTCGATCAGCTCAACGCCGATCTTCTTGCGCAGACGCCCGACAAACACTTCGATGGTGTTGGAATCGCGGTCGAAATCCTGATCGTACATGTGTTCGACCAGTTCGGTGCGCGACACCACCTCGCCCATGTGGTGCATGAGATAGGAAAGCAGCCGGAACTCATGGCTGGTGAGCTTCAGCGTCACCCCGTCGACACTCGCCTTGGAGGCCTTGGTGTCGAGCCGCACCGAACCGCAGGCGATTTCGGAACTGGCGTGCCCCGAAGCGCGGCGGATCAAGGCGCGGATTCGCGCCAGCACTTCCTCGACATGAAACGGTTTGGTGACGTAGTCGTCGGCCCCCGCATCGATGCCGGCAACCTTGTCGCTCCAGCGATCGCGAGCGGTCAGAATCAGCACCGGCATTATCCGGCCGTCAGCGCGCCATTTTTCCAGCACCGTCACGCCGTCCATTTCCGGCAAGCCGATATCGAGGATCACCGCGTCATACGGCTCGGTATCGCCAAGAAAATGGCCTTCCTCGCCGTCATGGGCGCGGTCGACCACATAGGCCTGCTCCTCCAGCGCCTCGGCAAGCTGGCGATTGAGATCCTTGTCATCCTCAACGATTAGAATGCGCACCTGAACTTGCTCCCGCTTTATTGCCTAATTGGCCTGCCAAAACCGCTCTCGCGGTGGCGTCCGGCATAATGCACCGACTCGCGCATTGTGCCCAAGCCTATCCGCTGCACCGGAAGGTGCGCGGACCGTTCGCATCTGACTTACTGGGGGACCGACACCGTAACCTTCTTGGGACGCTCCGAGCCGCTGCCGGGCACCAGCACGGTGATCACGCAGACCACCTTGCCGCCTTGCGTCTTGGCCGAGGCGGACAGCAATTGCCCGCCGGTCTGGCCCACCACCTGCGCGGCGGCGCCCGAACAATCCGCCGCCACGCGCACGATGGCGGTTCCGTCAGGAGCAGTGCCGACAGGCGCACGCATATCGGCTGCCAGCGGCGTTGCCATGGCGGCCTGCGCGACAATTAAACCAACACTGAGAATATTCGCGATCATGATCAGCCCTAAAGCGGTTCGTGTTTGTACTTGAGGCGATTGATACAATATCCCGCCTGAACCGCAAATGAATGGATCAGGCGGGCGGTTCACGGATTACACCTTAGCCGATCCGATGTTTGGCGGAAATCCGGCCAGCCACGGCGATGAGACCGCCGACCGCCGCCCCCAACGAGGTCAACAATTCGATCAGGGCTTCACGGTCGCCGGCGCCGAATTCCATACCGGCAAGCCCGAGCGCCGCTGAGCCGAGCGTTACAATGGCGCCCCACAAGGTTCGTGATTGCCACCAGGGTTTTGTCTCTGACATCACACATATCCTTTCATGTTGTTGAAATTTCAAGGTCGGACCGTGGCGGTCCGGGCCACGCCCCAAGGCAGGAACTTGCCTGCCTGGGCCACCCGCAGCGTCAATTCGGTCTGCGGTGCGCCGAAATCGGTGAGTTCGTCGGCATCGGGATAGAACCATTGCGCGCTATCCACCTCGATGCTGCGCAGCACTGCCCCTGCCTCAAGCAGTTCCACCCGGTAGCGCTCGCTGTTCTCATCATTGGCAATTTCGGCAGGCGTCCAGTTGTCGGCGCCGATCCTGCCGCGCCGGATCCAGTCAAACAGCACGCCACCGGGCTGACGGCAGGCCCTCAGATGCACCGGCGACAGCGGAATCAACGCGCGCTCACCGCCGGCAAACAGCTGCGGCGTCGCGCCACGGGCGGCAGCACCGGCAGGTTCGGCAATCCAGTTGAGATCGCGCCCCGCTTCCTCCGGCAACAGGCCCAGCGGCCTGACCGCGGTATCGAGCAACACGAAAGTGGCGTCGGCCTCCGCGCCGGCACGCATGGCATCGTCGGTTCCGGCCTGCCCGCGCAACAGATTTTCGAGCCGCCAGCGGTCGGACGAGATTTCCTCGGCGACCTCGAATTGCAGCACTTCCCAGATACCTGTGACCGAGCGCACCGCAGCCGCATTGGCACCGTTGAGAAGCGCCAGTCGGCTCACCGTTGCCAGTCCGCTAAAAGCCAGATCGACCTCCACTGCCCTGCTCCGATCGAGTCTCCCCTCCGCAAACCCCGGCAGCAACGGCGTTGCCAGTTGCCCGATCCGGGCTGGCGCATCCAGCGTCGCGCGCAGCCGATAGCCCTCTTCTTCCACCGAACTCGACAGCGCCACCCGGCGCCATGGCCGCGACAGGCCGGCTGCCCGCGCCCAAGCCGTTACCTCCGTTCCGGAGAGTACCGGCAGGTCGAGAAAGACAATTTCGGGGGCAAAAAAGGCGTTGGCGTCGTCCGCCGCACGGTCCTGCAAGCTTTCCACCGCCGCCGCAGTCGCTGCCCCTGCATGCGACACCGCCTCGATCCGACGCAGATCACCGTCCTCGATACGGGTGACGCGGAACAGGCCACGCGGCGCCGTGTCGGGCAACAGACGGATCGTATCGCCGGGCTGAAGTGCGACCGCTTGCGGCGGCAGCGCAAACCGCAACCGCCGGCGCTGCATCCGGTGATCGTGCAGCCAGCGATCGGCAGTCATGCGCGCAAGCCCCGGATCGATTGCAATGCTCAGCTGCAGGTCACGCTGGCGCAGCGGCTCGCCTTCAAGCCTGCGCGATCGTGCCGAGGCGGGGGCGTGATCGGCCAGCGGATCGACAAACTGCAGAACCGCCTCATTGGCAAATTCGCTGATTTCGCCGCGGATTTCCTCAAACAGCGGCCCCTCGTCGGTTTCGGCGACAACATCAACCCCGCGCGCCGCAGTGCCTATGCGCAAGCTCGAGGAAAACTCCAGCCCCGTCGGCCCTTCCCGCACATCGATGGCAAATGCCTCCATCAATGGCTCCAGTGCGGCGCGCGGCGACAGCGGGCTCGACAGCACATGCCCGGTGATCATTCCATCCACCCGATCGACATCAAACGCGTCAAACTCGGCCTCAATCAGGAGGGCGGCGATCAGGTCCTTGAGCGCCACCGTCCCGAGCCTGCCATTGAGCCAGTGACCGGTGCGCCAATTGTCGCCATCCGACCAGACTTCGCGCGACAGCGGAAACGCCGGAAACGGCCGCGCATCCCAGCTCCACAGATGGATATGACGGGGATCAACCATGCCATCGGCATTGTCCGACCCCGCCCAATGCGCCAGATGGGCTTCAAGAAAGCTGCGCTGGGAAAGGTCGTCGCGGCCACCATTGGAAAACCATGGCAGGGCTGCTTCCGAGGACTTCGGGTCCGGAAACAGATTGGGTTGCCCCGCGCCCTTGTCGACCGCCCGACAGCCAAGTTCGGTGAACCAGAACGGCTTTGATTCGGGAACCCAGGCACTGGGCGTCGAGGCGTCACTGCCGCCGATGCGGTCGAAATGCTGGTTTTCCCACCAGCCGCGCAGATCCTTGACCCGGTAGAGCCAATGCTTGCCCGCCAGTCCGTCGCTGATCGGCAGGCGCTCGCGGGCATTACGCCCGGCCTCGTCCTGATAGTACCAGTCAAATCCCTCGCCGCCGGCAATCACCGCTTCCATGGCGGCAGCATCATTGGCATGGCGGGCGCCATCGGGGTTGCCCGCAGTGAGATCGCTGTCGCGCCAGTCACTAAGCGGCATGTAATTGTCGATGCCGACAGCACCAATCGCCGGATGCGCCCACAGCGGATCGAGGTTGAAGATCACATCGCCACTGCCATCAGCGGGTCGATAGCCTGAATATTCGCTCCAGTCGGCTGCATAGGTCAGCCTGGTCTCCCCTCCCAGCATCGCCCGGACCTCGGTTGCCAGCCCGATCAATTGATCGACAAAGGGAAACCCGCCGCTTCCATCCCGCAAACGCGTCAGCCCGATCATTTCGGAGCCGACGATGAACCCGTCAACACCGCCGGCAGCTTCAGCCAGTGCCGCATGGTGCAGCACGAAGCGCCGGTAGCCCTCGTCGCCGCCAAGCCAGCTCACGATACCGCCGGCAATCGCGAAATCGGCGGCACTCGTCTCACTACACAGGCTATCGATGTGGTCTCGCATCGCCGCCGAGCCATTGGGGCTGCCGGGCTCGCGCGGCGCCGGCGCTGCCGTCATCCGTCCGCGCCAGGGATAGGCAGGTTGGCCGATGCCACCATACGGGTCGGGCAGCGCGTTGTCCGCTGCAATGTCCATCAGCACAAAGGGATAGAGCACCACTTCGAGCCCGCGCGCCTTGAGATCCCGGATCGCCTCGATCACCGCGCTGTCGTCAGGGGTTCCGCCATAGGCGGGGCCGCCGTCATTGCGGCTGATCAGATGCGCGGTGGCGCGGCTCAGCCCGCCGACCTTCCAGGGACGGGTCTCGCCTGCCCGTGCCGCCACTTCGACACCAGGCCGGAACCGGCAGCGATCGGCGCGCAGGTCATCGCCGAACCAGGCCGAAACCAGCGCCACCGATTTCAAATTGGGGCACAGCGCCTGCAACTCATCGATCGACTGCGCCCAATCGGTCGATGCCTGGCGCATGTTGCGGTTGATCAGCCGTTGCGCGCCGACGCCCAGGCTTTCGCGCACCGGCGTCGTCGCATAGCCGTGCTCGGTCGAGCCCGGAATCAGCGCCACCGCCTCGATCGCCGTTTCCAGCTTTCCCACCGGCCGCACCACCTCGAACTGGAAGGCGGGAATGCGATTGCCGAAATCATCAAGCGGCAGCCGCTCGAACACCACATAGGCGAGCCCACGCCAGGCCGGCGCCCGGCCCGCGCCCTGCTTGGCCTCGATCAGCGGATCGGGCAATTGCTGAGCCGTGCCCCGGTAGATCCGCATCTCCAGGGTCTCGAGATCGAGTTCGCGGCCGTCGGCCCAGACTCGACGGATCGAGGCGATTGGCCCTTCGCACAATCCCAGTGCAAAATTGGCATGATAGGCGTAGTTTTCTACCTTGGGGCCACGGCCCTTGCCACCCTGACGCTCGCGGGTGACGGTTTCCTCAAACCGCGTCGCCCAGATCAGCGTGCCGGCAATCCGCATGGTGCCGGGCACCCTGAGCACCGGCGATCCCTCGTCGGCGGCGGGAATGCGGGCGCCGGTAAGTCCGCGGCCATGAATGGTGCGAGTGGACTTGATCAGGCTGGTGTCGAGCATGCCGCCAATGGTGGCGCCAATCGCCGACCCGATGGCGGATCCGACCGGTCCGAAGGCACTGCCTAGCGCTGCGCCGGCAACCTGCAACAAGAGTGTCGACATGAAATTATCTCGCTTTTTCGGTCTTGAAGCGGCTGCGGATCACCCCTTGCGGGGAATCCGGAAAACACCGGCGACACGCCGCCGCCATGAGCCAACCAGCGCGCTTTCGATGACGCCCGCCGGCTCGTAGGAATGGATGAAATGGTCAGGTCCCGAGAGAATGCCGGCATGCTTGGCAGCCACGCCGTCGCGCCAGCGAAACACCAAAATGTCGCCCGGCCATGCCGCCAAGAGCGGCAGCGGGTCGCCGCAATGGCGGTTGGCGGCCTCAAGCAACCGCTCGGCGCCGCTGCGCTCGGCCCAGTCAGGCGCGTAGGCACCGGGCTGCTCCGTGGCCATGCCGGTGATCTCGGCATAGACGCCGCGCACCAGGCCCAGGCAATCGCAGCCCACGCCCTTGCGCGATGCCTGATGACGGTAGGGCGTACCGATCCAGCCGCGCGCCGCGGCCACCACCCGCCGGGCTTGAGCATCCTCGCTCATGGCACAATCGGCCGTCCGTCATGGACGGTGTCGCCATCGGCATAGCCATAGGCAAAATCGCTGCCGGGCAGGTAGGGAAAACCCTGATAATTGAGCGTGTTGGCAAATTTTGCTGCACAGGTTTCAAACGACTTGTCACAACCGGCAACGACCGTGATCTGATCGCCCAGCGTTGGCATCCGCGCCAACGGCTGCCACAGGGTGAGCCGTGCCCCGTCCGGCACCAATTTGTGCTCGGAGACGTCGGCGGAAAGCCCCGCAAGCAATCCAGACTTGAAGGCGAGATGGCCCTGGCTGAACCAGCCGGCGGGCCGATCGCCAAGCCCGGCCACGAGTATCGTCATTTCGTCGATCACCTCGGCGATCGTCGCTTCCATCGTAAACGGCGGCGCGGCAATGTTGGCGGTGCAGCGGCTGTCGCCCAGATCGGCATCGCAGCGCCGCCCATAAAGCCGCCCGCGTGGCTGGTCGAGCCTTGCCGCCAGGCTGCGCAGTTCGACGCTGAAGGCAGGCCCGGCGCTGCGCACCTCGCCCAGTTGCCGGGTTGAAAGCAGCAAATAGTCAGCCGGGCATTGCCAATTGACCAGAAAGGTCTCCACCTGTGCGCCATCATAGCGGCCAAGCGCCAGATCGTCGGCACTGATCTGAGCAGCCGAGAAGGCGCCGGCCACATTGGCGGCGTCGGCTTCCAGCCCAAGACCGGTTTCGACCTCTGAGGCGCGAAACCCGGTCGCGGCCGAAAACACTGTCCCGTCGAATTCGAGATCATGGTCGTGCTCGGTAAAGCCCAGCACCAGCCCGTCAGTACGGGTCAGCCGCCAGGCATGGCAGGTCGTGGTGGCAGTCTGGGCCAGATGCACCGCAAGGCGCGCGGAAATGTCTCTCATGGCCTGATCTCCACCAGCGGAACCGAGGGCACCGACCCAGCCTTGAACGCAGCCAGGCTGATCTCGATCCTGTCGGTGTCAAAACGCACCGGAATGTCGAATTCATAGCCGGCGGTCACCTCTGCACCCGGCGCTGGCGTGAACTCCGGCATGATCGACACCTGCCCCGTCGTCGGGTCCACAGTGAACGCGCCCGGGTTCAGGGGCGTCCCGTCGATTGTCACCACAACGCTGCCCTCGACCGGTTTTTCGATCCGCCGCGCGGTAGCGCCACCAGCATCTTTATAGGTCTTGATCAGCTCAAACAGCGTGGTGGTTCCGTCGCCACTGCCGATCACCTGGTCGATGGCGCTCACCGCCTGCCCGTAGGCTGCCGACGTATGATCGACGGGATCGCGGAAACGAAAGCCGTAAAGCTGGCCACGCCGCGCTTCGAAAAATGCGGTCAGCTCATAAAGATCATCCAGTCCGCGAAGCCCGGTACCGACATCGTAGCGCCTTCGCGCATCGGCCCAGCGGGCATTACGGGTTTCACCACCATTCGATAGCGCCACGATCTCGGTGCGCCGCCCGGGTCCGCCGCTGGCACCCAGCGAAAGCCGCAACGGCAGGCGGACTTCGTGAAATCCATCACTCATCACCTTGCTCCTTGGTTACAACCCGCGCCGGCCGCGACCAACGGCGCGCGCCAGCATGGCGGTGATCTGGGCTTCTGATTTGGCAAAGCTTGCCGCATCCGGCGTGGTCACATTGAAGGTGACCTGCACCGGCGCGGCGCTGCCCGACGCCACGCCAAGCCTGCCGTCAGGCCCCCGCTGCAACGGCAGGATCGCTTCGGCGCCGGCCTCCCCCATCAGCCCGGTATCGCCACCAGGCATGGAAAAATAGGACGGGCCGCCAACCACACCTCCATCGGCAAAGGCGGTCATCCGCCCCGGCACGCCACCCTTGGCAAACGGCAGCAACCGGCCGAGATTGCTGCTCAGACCGGCGATCGAGCTGCTCACCACCTGCTCGAGCGGCTTCATGCCTGCATCCAGCGCAATGCCGACCATCCGGTTGCCCAACCCCCGCAGCACCTCGTCAAGACTGCGGCCGTCAACGGTCGCCTGCTTGAGCGCCGAGGACAGCGCACCGCCGAAACTGTCAGCCTTCTGCCTGAGTTCATCGAGCGCCCGGTCGGCGCCATTGAGGTCCAGTTCAACATCCACATTCACGCTTGGTTCATCCATCATGGCCTGGCTCCTTTGTGCTTCTGTCATCAGGAAACTGCGCCATCAGCGCATTGAGGCTTTGCCGGGTGGCGGGCCCAGGCCCCGCCTCCGAACCGATCAGCGCTACCAATTCCGGCAGGCTCAGCCGCCAGAACGTCTCCGGGGAAAGCCGCAGGCGGCCGAGGCCAAAGCGGATCACAGACGCCCAGGGGAAAAACGTCCGATCCGTCTTCACCACCGCGTCTCCGCCTGCGGCACGGAAGGGTTTTTCGCACTCTCCCGATGGGAATTGTCGGTTTTTTGTGTGTCTGCTCGGGCCAGGTCGGGCGGCTCCATCTCGTCCCCGCCAAAGGTCGTCCACAGCAATTCGGTGGCGATACGGGCAAACCCGGCCGCACCGCCCTCGGCCGACATTTCGGCTACGTCCGCGTCGCTGAAGCGGTTGCCGGCGCCACGCAGGCCGGCGCCAACGATACGCAGAATATCGGCAGCCGACAGCCGGCCGCTTTCAAACCGTTCGGCCAGTTCCGCCAGATTGGCGACGCCAAAGGCGCTTTCAAGTTCGGCCAGCGCGCCCAGCGTCAGGCACAGGAGCCGGCTCTCACCGTCAAAGCACGCGGCAATCTCGCCGCGGCGACGGTTGGGATGAATACGCACCATCTTCGCCTCACGCGGCCGCAAAGCTCAGCGCACCGGCCGATTCCAGCGCGATCTCAAACGTCATTTCACCGTCATGCCGACCGGCATATTCAAGCGCCGTGATCTGGAACGGCCCGCTGACGGTACCGAAGTCCGGTATCGCCACTTGCCAGTCACGGATTTCGCTTGCGAAAAACACCGCCCTGGTCAGCGCATCACTGGCCTGATCCTTGAACAACCCGCCGCCCGACAGTGAGGCGCGCTGCACCCCGGCCCCGCCCAGCAGTTCGCGCCAGCGCCCGGCGGATTCGGCGTCGGTGATATCGACACTCTCGGCATTGAACGCCAACCGTCTGGCGCGCAGGCCGGCGATGGTGACAAACCCGCCGCCATCGTCGATCTTGATGAGCAGGTCCTTGCCCTTTTGAGCACTCATGTCTTGGTCCTTTCATGGTCAAGCGAGGGTTCCGCTTGGTTCGGATGTGGATTCGGCAACCCTCAGGGTTCGGTCACCGCCCGGAACCGGATCCGGGCCACATGCAGGTCGCTGCGCGGCGCGCGGCGACTGACTGTGCGTTCGTGACGCAAATTGATCAGCACCGCGCTTTCAAGCGCCAGATCGGCCTCGTGAAGGGCCGCGCGGACGGCGTCGGCCAATTCGGCGGCCTGCTTGCGGCCGTTGTGCTTGGTCCAGGCTTCGATGTCGAAACGATGCTCGCTGGCGGCCTCGTCCCCGGTTGAAAAATCCGTCACAGTGGACTCGCCAAACACCAGATAGGGCGGTTCGGCGCGGGTGACCCGGCGATCAAAAATCCGCCCAGGACCGGTGATGGCAATAATCGCCGGCATGGCGGCGAGATGTTCCAGCACCGCCTTCTGCAGCGCATTGGCGCTCATGGTGCAGCCTCCTCACATTCGCAGACCAGGTAGCGCCGGCGCTCGTCCGGATCGCGCAGCGCCCGGATCAACAGCTGCCGATTGCCAGAGACAAAGCGCATGGCGTGGCGGATATCGGCGCGATACCGCACGGTCACGCGGTGGCTGATCGGCGCCGTCAATGCACCTGCCTCTTCCCCCGGCTTGGCGCGCAACGGTTCCACCCGCCCCCACAGCTCTGCCACTTCGTTCCAGCCCTCGGTGACACCGCCCTGGCCATCGGGCGCCTCGGCGGGTGTTTCCAGCCGCAGCCGCGTCTTCAGTTCCCCCGGGTCAACAAATGTGAGCCGCATCACAGTGCCCTCCGTACGCAGGGTGCGATCAACCGGCGATAACCTTCGGGCACCGCCGCCGGCTGCATCTCCGGCGACACCGCACCGCGAAATTCGTAAAGATGGGCGGCGTGCATCAGGATCGCCCGCACCAGTTCGGGCGGCACGTCGCTGGCTGTGGCATAGCCCGCAGTAAACTCGATCTCGATGCCGTTGATCGGCCGCGCCGGGCTTGGCCGGGTCTTCAGCACCAGCCGTGCCGGGCGCGCCGTGCCATCGAGCAGCATGCCGGTCAGCGGCAGATCCTGCGCCACGCCGTCGCCGTCATAAACCAGAATCGCATCAATGGTTTGAACCGGGGTTCTCATCAACTGAATCACATCACCGCAGGGCCAGTCATCAAGCAGAAGACGAAAACCCTGGCTCATCAGCGCAACACCGGTGACGGCTTCGAGATGGGCGCGGGCGACGCGGATCAGATCGGCGAGCAAAGCGTCCTCATCGCTTAAATCAATGCGCAGATGCGCCTTCAAATCGGCAAGCGTCACCGGCTCCGCTAAGGGCGGATCGGTCTGGATCAGGGGCATGGTGATCTCCGGAGTGAGGTGCGTTGGAGTTCAAGTCCCTCCCCCGGATGCCGGGAGAGGTTTTGCTCGTGAGGAACAGAGTGCCCGTCAGGCAGTAAATTTCAAAAGCTTGATCGCCTCGAAATTCTGCACTCCGCCGCCGACTCGCTTGGTGGTGTAAAACAGCACATACGGCTTGGCCGAATAGGGATCCCGCAGCACCCGCACCCCGGTCCGGTCGACCACCAGGTAACCGCGACGGAAATCTCCAAACGCAATCGACACCGAGTCGGCGGCGATGTCGGGCATGTCTTCTGCCTCGACCACGGAAAAGCCCATCAGCGAGGCCGACTGGCCGGCGCCCGCCGGTGGCATCCACAGGTAGTTGCCGTCGGCATCCTTGAACTTGCGGATCTGGGCCTGCGTCTTGCGGTTCATGACGAAACGGCCGTTCTGCCGGTGCCCTGCTTTCAGCGCATAGATCAGTTCGACCAACCGGTCGGAAGGATCGGTGCCAAAAGCGCCGGCGCTACCCGTGGCGATATGGCCGAGCTTGCCCCAGCTCCAGCTGTCATCGTCAACACTGGGATAGTCGAGAAAACCGCGCGGCTTGTTGGCACCGTCGCCCGAGACAAAGGCCGCCCCTTCCTGCTCGGCAAAGGCAGCTTCCACTTCGGCAGCCACCCACTCCTCGATGTCGAGCGCGCTGTCGTCGATCAGCGATGCGGTCGCCGCAGGCATGGCATAAAGCTCCATGGTCGGAAACTGCAACTCCGCCAGTTGCGGCGTTGCCGTCTGCGGCCGGGCGTCGGTTTCGCCGACCCATCCGGTGGCCATGCCGTCAAGCGCGAAGGGTTTCTTCAGCACCGCGCCCGAGACCTGCCGCACCGTGGCAATCGAGCGGATCGGCGAGAGTTCCGACAGCCGCCTGCCGATCTCGCTGTCGAGTTCATCAGGCACGAGATAGCCGCCATCGGGATCGCTGCCGGTCTGCATTGCCTTGCGCTCGCTCTGGCGCAGCCCGGCCTCGTCGCCGCGCCGGACATAGGCCTCGAAGGCCTGACGCACGGCGCTTGGTTCCCGGCCATCACCTCGGCCGAGATCGGGACGGGCGCGCTTGACCAGCAAGCGGTCGAGGGTGCGTTTCTGCTCATCAAGCGCGGTATCAATCCGGGCGAGCTTTTCCTCCGCCAGAATATCGCCGCCACGGCGCTCGATCTCGGCCAGCCGCTGGTCGTTGGATTGCCGATAGTCCTCGAAGGTGGAGAGAAATTCCTCGAACGCCTGGGCGACATCGGCGTCGAGGCTCTTGGTTTCGGGAGCGCGGGGCATTTGCAAATGAATGTTCATCGGTCGTCCTTTCAAAAGTTCGGTTCAGGTTTGGAGCCGGCTGGCCGCAACGTCCGGGACAGGGTGCGCAGCCGTATCTCCAGCTGTTTGAGATGTTCCGGGCCAGCGTCCTGCCTGTCCGAAAGTGCGTCGTAGCCGCGGGCAATCAGCCCGCGCGCCTGGCGTCTCGTCAGCCCCGCATCCCGCGTGAGCCGGCGTTCGAGTTCGCGCCGTGTGGGTGGCTGCATTCCGGCCGCCTTGACCGCGGTCACCCGCGCGCCCGGCTGCATCGGAAATGTCACCACTGAAATCTCCCAGAGATCGGCGCTCAAGATCCGGCGTACGCCAGCCTTGGCCTCGTTGCGGGCGCGCAGCGTCTGGAAACCTATCGACAGCCCGTCGAGCGCGCCGGATTTCATAAGCTCATGGACCTCGCGGGCACGCGCCACGCCGAGCGCCAGCCTGCCCTCGACATGCAGCCCGCGCGCATCCTCGCGGATCGACAGCCAGCGGCCGATCGGCTGCTCCGGGTCGTGCTGGTAGAGCATGCGCACATCGCCTGGCCCGCGGCGTTTGAGCGAGGCGGCAAAAGCCCCCGGTTCGATCACGTCGCGGCCAAGGTCGACCGCGCCGAACAGGCTGGCATAGCCCGAAAAGCGGCCATCGCCGCTGACATCCTCCAGGGCCAGATCGACACGCTTGTGCTGCCGTCCGGATACGCTCCAGTCCGCTTTCATGGCTTTGTCCTTCAAGTTGTCAGAATTCTTGCGCTGGCCAGATCGGGCCCGATTACGCCGAATGAAACCGGGGCTTATTGTTTCCCGCCGGGGCCGCGACCGACCCGATCGGCGATCCGGGTCAACGCACCGAGCACCCACCAGGCGCCGAGGCTTGCCGCCGCCGAGCCCATCAGCAGGGTCTCGCCAGGCAACAGCATCGCGCTCACGCCCATCCATTCGGCCAGCGCCAGTCCGGCCGGCGCGCCGAACACCAGGCCGGAGACAATGCCGGCAACCGCGCGGGCTCCGGCCTCACGCGCGCCCCTGGGCATCATGTAGGCAAACGAGACCAGCGCGCCGCAGACAGCGCCGATGATCCGGGCTGTCAGCATCGATTGTTCGGGAACGATGTCCTGCATGCGATTCCCTCCTTGCCAGGTAGCTATCTGCCGTTCACAGTTTGATTCAGGAGCTTGCGGATGTGATTCCGCTTCAGCCTGCAACACGTTGATATCCAACGGCTTCCCGCTTTTCCTCGTCAGTCAGGAAATCGGCGTTGCCAACTCGTTGCCACAGCGCGTCGCGCTCGGCGGAAAGCCCCGGCAGGCGGTCGGCGTCGTAATCAACCTTCAGCCCCGAACCATGAATTGGCTGCAGCCAGGTGGTGAGGGCTTGCGCCGTGCGCGCCACCAGCGGCAGCACCGTAAGGCGGCAGAAAGCCCGGTTGGCCTCCTGGTAATTGGCGTAGGTGAGATCCCCGGGAATACCCAACAGCATCGGCGGAACACCCAGCGCCAGCGCGATATCACGCGCCGCGCCATTGCGGGCCTCGATGAAATCCATGTCGCGCGGCGTCAGCCCCATCGCCTTCCAGTCGAGCCCGCCCTCAAGCAGCATTGGCCGTCCGGCGCGACGGGTGCCCTGATAACCATTCTCGAGTTCAGCCTTTAACCGCTGGTACTGCTCGTCGGTCAAATTGCCGCCATCGCGGGGCTGGTAGACCAGCGCGCCCGAGGGCCGGGCTGAATTATCCAATAGCGCCTTGTTCCAGCCCATTGCCGCATTGTGCAGATCGAGCGCCATCATCGCCGCCTCTAGCGGCGCGAATCCCAGATGATCATCAAGCGGATGAAACAGCTTGAGATGGAGCAGCCCCGGTCCCTCTTCCGGCGTTGCCGGAAAGCGCTGGCGCCGGCCGCCCGCCTGATGCTCATAGGCCACCGGCCATCCGTCTGGCCCGGCGATCACCCGCATCCGGTCGGGCCTGAGCAATTGCAGCCCGGCAATCCGGTCAGCCGTACCCACCGGGTTGATCCAGGCATTGCCGGAGAGAACCAGGTGACCGTAGAGCGTTTCGAAAAAGCCATCGCCGGCGCCGTTCCGGTAGGGACGATTAAGCAGGTCCAGCACCGGGTGTCGCTCCTGTTCGCGGCCACCGTCAAATACCAGCCAGGGCACTGAGGCGGCGGCTTCGGCGATCATCCGTGTGGCGCGGTGGGCGACCGGGTTGCGCATGAAGCCTTCGCGCGCAATCGCCGCGTAGCTGCGACCGCTCCAGCGCGCACCGGCCTCACCCGAAAGGGCCGCCATCGCCCCGCTGGCCCAGCTTTTCACCGATGACGGCGCCGGTTGCTGTCGCCGCGTCCAGGGAAGCCTCAGTCCGAATGCCATGTCCTCACCCTTTTGCTGATTGCGGAAACGAAAAACCCCGCCGAGGCTACCCGGGCGGGGTCAAAAATCACATCACGATGGTCACTCTGGCGGCGCGGTTTTGAACGCCGGCGTCAGTCTCAGTTCCGGGCGGCGCCCTCGCCGCTCACGAAATCGGCGGCAATGCGCAATTCCCTCAGTGGCCTGACAACCTCGATCGCGTGCTGGTAAAGCGGATCAGCCTTGTAGGCTGAAAGTGCTGCCTCATCGTCAAACTCGGCATAGACAACGAAATCCACCGGCTCGGAAATCGCATCGTGGCCGATATTGCGGCCAACCTCGAAAGTCCGAGCATGCGGTGTTCGCGCCAGCAAGTTCAGACCCTTTTCGACGCGGTCGCGATCCTTGGGGTTCCTCACACTGAAAAACACGATATGGCGGATCATGGGCATCTTCCTGTCAATTCTGGCAATAACCCGGTGATCCACCGATCGGCGCCAATTGGCAACATCATTCGCACAACCGCTCACAAATGCCGCACCTGCGGCGCGCCTCGGCGCGTCAGCATCAGCTCGGTCAGCGCCCACACCAGCGCATCGAGCCGGTCGGGCGAGCGGCCAGACGATAACCCGTCGGGGCCGAAATCGCACATCTGGTCTTCGAGCGCCGCAAAATGCCCGGCATGGGCAACCCGTCCCTGCTCGTAAAGCGCTGCCACCGGTTCGGCGCGCAGATATTTGCCGCGCGTCGCTCGCACTGTCTTGACCGGCAGCGTCGGCTCGACGGTCGTCAAAACACTGGTCACCATGTCGCCGCCCTGGTTGATCTCGGCCACAACGCAATCGGCATCAAACCGGCGGTAGAGCCGCGCCACGGCCTGCGCCCAGCGGGTGGGGCTCGCCCCCTCCACCGAGCCGTCGGCCAGCACCATTGCCCGGCCACCTTCTTCCAATCCGGCGGCAACAATCCCGCAACACGAATATCTGGCCGCGCCATTGGCCGGCGGGTCGACGGCAATCACGATACGGCTGAGCGGGCCATGCTTGCGCAGCACCAGCGCCTCGATCTGGTCGCGCCGCCACAACCCGTCCTCGCGGTCGGCGATCAACTCGCCGTCGAGTTCCTGCCGCCCCAGCCGGGTGCCGCCATAGCGAGCGCGAGATCGCCGCCAGAAAACCGCTGGCGAGGTTGGCCTGATTGTCCTCGGTGCGAATCCGCGTAACCCGCGTGGCCGTGTCCTTGACCAGCGCCAGCATCAACGGTGTCGCCCGTGGCGTGGTCGTCACCAGTTGCCGTGGCCGCGCCCCCAGCCGGAGCGTAAATTGCAGCATGTCCCAGGTGTCGCGGGCGTGGCGCCATTTGCCCAGTTCATCGGCCCAGGCGAGATCGAATTGCGGACCGCGCAGGCTTTCGGGGTCTTCCGACGAGAACATCTGCGCCACCGCGCCCGAGGGCCACAGCAACCGCCGCCGGGTCGCCTCAAAGGCTGGCCGCTCGGCCCGCGCCACACCCAGAATGCCCGACACGCCGTCAACCATCACCTCGCGCGCATCGGCAAAGCTTTCCGCCACCAGCGCGATGCGCCCCTCGCCCGAAAGCCCCGGCATCAGACCCGAAGCCAGTCCATGCACCCATTCGGCGCCTGCGCGGGTTTTTCCGGAGCCGCGCCCGCCCATCAAGAGCCAGGTGCGCCAGTCGCCCTCGGGCGGCAATTGCTCGGGCCGGGCCAAGAGCCGCCAGTCCACGGCATTAGCCCGCAACGCCCGATCGTCAAACCGCAACACATGCGCCGCGACCAGCGCTTCGGCGTCGACTGCCTCATGCGGATCATTCGCCCCCGGAATATTACCATCCAGATCAAGTGTCCCCAGATCAGAGGCAACCAGGTCAGGAGCTTGCGAAATTGAGTCACCAATCCGCTCTATCACGTTGTTATTCCATCCAACCTTACCGTCGTCAGCTTGCCGCTTTGCGCAGGTTAGCTCCGATAGTTCCGACACACTTGGACGCTCCAACGCGCTCGCGCTTTCGAGCTCCTCCGGTGTTTCGGACGCTTCCGGCACACAGCCTTCCCCGATCCCCTGCAGTGCTGGCGTATCAAGCCGTTCCTGTTTGCTATTGTCTTCCGGCGTCTGCGCCGTGTCGGGCACACCGCCCTTCCGGATCCTGTCCAGGTCTGATTGCGCATCTGGCAATTCCAGCCCACTTGCGCCTTCCGAGATTTCGGGGGCGTCGCCCGGCCCTGCGCTGTGCCGTGCGTTGCATCCATTCAACTTTGCCTGCGTCGTACAGAGCAGCAGGTTGCCAACCAGTCTGGCGCGGTCTGACACGGGGTTCCCCCACACGCCGCCTCGCAACGCTGCCGCCATCGACCGGACCGTCATGCGCCTGCTCCTGCCACCAGTGCATGTCGCGTTCAAATGGACTCATTTGAGCGACAACGTACATGCATCATTTCAAGAAGTTTCAACGTCCTTTGCGCATCCAATTGGATACGCGGCGCTTAAATGACCGAGACCGATTTCCGACTTCGGGGCGCTCACGCCCCAGCCTCCGTAGATCCCGCCTTGAGCCGGACAAGCGAAGCAACGTTGTGGCCTGCGAAGGCCAGCACCTTCGTACCTGCCCGGCAAAGAGGGACCACTCCGCCCGGGGGGCGATGCCAGCCAGATGCCGCATCTGGGTCCGCTTTCTGCACCGGTTCGACAACTACCAACACCGCCGTTGTGGCGTCGCACCCTACCATCAGCCACTGCAAACGTCTTCATCCCCAGCGCTATCCGAAATGCTCTGCCCTGCAGGCTCGTCCGTGTCAGAGTCAATCTCGCTCTCCCCGGCCACAGCCTCCTGGGTACCGGTCTGCATCCCGTCCCGCTTACCTGCCTGCTCAGCCGCCATCCGCGCGGCGGCGGCGAGGATCAGTTGCCTTACGGTCTGCCTGAGTTGCTCGCGCTCCTCGCCCGACAGGGTCGTGCCGGCGGCGCGCGCTTCATCCTCGGCAATCAGCCGTTCCAGCTGATCGATCTTTTCGAGCGTCCGGGCGATCAGCGCCACCTGGTCCACCGCCGCCTTGCCCTCGAGCCCGTCGTCGCCAAGCCGAGCCGCCTCGCGGTCGAGCACGGCGCGCATCCTCCTGAGCATCGCCCGGGTACTCCGCGACGACAGCCCGGCGCCCCTACCCGCCATCTCAGCACCGTCCTCAACGGCGTCAGTCCGAGTCGAACCGGGTGCGCCCGAAGGCTCCCCCTGCTTGATCTCGAACGGCTCGAGCGACAGCACCAGATCGATCAACTGGTCGATCAGTACCGCCTCGCCCGCCGCCATCGGCTTGGCACCTGACAACCGGCTCGGCCCGACACCCGCAAAGCTCTCGATCATGGCAAACCTCTCAAATTCCCTGCAATCCTGGCCTGATGCATGCCGCGTTCATATGGATTCAGTTAACTGATAACGTCGATGCACACTTTCACGGAGTTACGGCGTCCTTTGCCCATCCGATCGGATGCGCGGCGCTGTAAACCAGCCAACAAAAAAGCGCCCCGGACGAACCAGAGGCGCTTGACGCACATATCAATCTTGTCACTCGACGTCCACCAAACCCGGCGGACCCAACCGCCGTTCCCGGCGCAAATCCGTGACGATGACATCAACCTATCAGAGCACCGTCACACCGTCAAGGATTATTTTCACAATTATATACTTTACGTACCAAGGTGCAAAATGCAGGATGATTCGCGACAGGCCGGTACAAGCGCTGAGAAAATTGAGGGAATGAAGATGGCCGTGGCGGCTATTTTGAAGGCTGAGATTGGTCTGGCGAAGCCGGAAGATTTAGGATTTCTCGAATCTCAGGTGCCATACATAGCAGCTCAAGTGGTTGAAACGATTCTGGCATATCAGGCGGGCGAGACACCACGCTGATAAAACATCCCGCCATGGCCGCGAGACGCTTGTTACCCTCAATGATTTTTTTGAAGTCTTTTGCGGTGTAAACGAAAACGTCACGGCGGTCTGGGTACCCGGAGTGCATGTTTTTTGGGTTCGCCAAAAGTATGTCATCTGGCAATTCGAAACAGATGCCCCAAACCCAGTGAGCAAGTTTATCACGGTGCTTCTGATTTGTTTTTGCTAGACGTAAAATTGCATTCAGGACCTTGACTTCGGTTTCCTCCAAGAAGGTCTTTGCAACAGCTGCGATGCTATTTGATTTGGCGCTTTGGGTTTCAAGAGACAGGTAGGCCACGGCGGCTCTATCGTCCTTACCCCCCATTAGCTGAATGTAGGCGCTGAGGAGTTCGGCCTCCACATTTGACCATGAGGCTATCGCTTCCATGGCCAGCGCGGCAAGTTCGGGCCGGGAAGATAGGGTGGGTTCACCAGTCGCGCCGATGCTGTATGATCCATTGGGGCAAACCCTAGACAAAGGTTGTGGCATGTCGGATTCATCCATGAGCAAAGACCAGGAAAAGGGCGACGAGGTTTTGCGTCGCCTGTTGAAAACCCCTCCCGATCCGAAGACCGGGAAGGGAGACAAGAAACCCACAAAGGACAAGCCCAATGAGTTTCATTCAAAGGGAGATTGATAGGGCTAGGTCAGCACTCGTCTCTGACCCGTCCGACCGTGAAATGCTCGCCGCCCAGCAAGCCCTTTGCTGGGCGCTTGACCCGATCGGGGTGCAATCTCCGTTCGAAATGATCAAGGGCAGCGGGGGAGAGCCAAAAGGTTGTTTGGCTCAAACCCGTCCGCCGTTGTCTTCAGGTACTTTCGACCATTCGCCCGCTTTGCAACGACGACGTTAGCTCGTTGCCCCTGAACAAGAGTCCAAAAAGTCCATTCGCTAGATTCAATCCCAGCTATGGCGCGGTCGATTAAGAGTTTCCAGCCCCCCACTGGCTGTACCTCCTATCGCATCAATTCTTTGATCGGAATCAGCCCCGTCTGGAGTGATGCAAGTTACTTGGTGGTCAGTTGTCATTTCAAAGTTTCCTGTGTGAGGCCACAGGACGCTTGACGAGAATCACGGGAGGATTCAAAGTCTGCTTGGTAATCATTCGGGCCGTCCTATGGCTCGGTTGAACAAAGGCGGAGGTTGTGAAGAACCTCCGCCTTCCACGTTGAAGTGAGTCGAGCGAGTGACGCAAGGGTTGAAACTCGGTCCTCCCCGCAATTCACAATTTGCGCTTGTTCTTCTTTCGTTTCGCGAGAATTTTGCGAGCCTTCTGCTTAGGCGTGACGGGCTTCGTCAATCCGCCGATAGGTCAGGCGCTTGCCGCGAATGGCTTCTAACAGCATGTCGGCGCGTTCGCGGTCCGACACCTTAAGGGCGGTACGGCGGTTATAGCGGAAATCAAACTCAGCCAGATAGCGGTGCAGATGGGCTTCGCCGCAATGCTGATAGACACCGATCATGCCGCGCTTGAAGACTGAGAAGACGCCTTCAATCGTATTCGAGTGGATCACGGCATCGCCCTCATAACGAACGTACTCCTTGGCGGAATGCTTCGTTGTCTTATGGGTAGCGTATTCCTTGCCAGTCTCAGTGTAGAGGCGGGACTCATCGGTATAGAGGTTGGACTTGCGGTCAGCGTTGCGGACCAGCACATCACGCAAGATATCTTTGGTAGCGTTCTGGACAAGGAACATGCGGGACTTGCCGCCACGCTCGACCAGACCGACCACGATACGCTTTTCAGCGCCACCGGCCTTGCCTGACTTGGTAGGCTTGGCAATGCGGCCACGGGAAAGCTGGCGAGGGGTTTCGCGCTTGCCGATATAGGTTTCGTCGGCTTCGACGGTTTTGCCTTCACCGCCAAGAGGGCCAGACGTTTTAACGTCCTCTTTCATGGCTTCGCGGATACGGTGGGCCATAAACCAAGCGGTTTTGTAGGTGACACCAAGCATACGGTGCAACTGGTGCGCGGACATGCCCTTTTTTGACGAAGCCATGAGGTGCGTTGCCAAGATCCACTTGTGCAGCCCGATTTTCGAGCGTTCGAACACGGTGCCGACAGTGACCGAGAAGGGCTTGCGGCAATCGTTGCACTTGTAGACGCCGGGACGTGTGGATTTGCCTTCAAGCTTGGTAATGCGGGTTTGATCGCAGTTACCGCAATGAGGGCAGATCGCACCATCTGGCCACTGGATGGCTTCCAGATGTTCGCGGGCCTTGTTGGCGTCGTGGTAAATCTCGTTGGTCAGGTCGAACATTGGCTTAACTCCTTGAGTCCTTTATGCCAAATACGATATGGTACGTCAAGTATATAATTAGGATTATTTTCTTATCGCTGTCAAAAATATCCCTACGCGCGTCTCGCGAATTGAAGCCGTCCTGGACGGCTCTAGCCCCTCCCCTGTTGGCGAGGGGTATGTGCAGCCTTCAATTCCCGTTCTGAACTTAAACTCCGTCGCCCAATTTCTCATAGTTCTTGTTAGTTCCTGTTAGCCTTGCTATATTTTCATCATGAAGCACGAACCGATGAAAACGCTTACCATCTCCTTGTCCTCACAGCAGATTGCACGGTTGCAAAAGGCTGTGGCGTCCGGTGCCTATGCGTCCAACAGCGAGGTAATGCGGGATGCGCTGCGGCTGTGGGAACAGCATCAGCAGTTGCGCGAGATTGAAATCAATCGCCTCAAGCGCGCCTATGACGAAGGCATCGCCAGTGGCGAAGGCCGCGTGGTAGACGCCAAGTCGCTGCTCACAGAATTGAAAGCCGAACGCCGTGGCTGAAGCCCGGCTCAGTCCTCGGGCCGAGCAGGACATACGCGACATCTGGCGCAATATCGCCGTCGACAATGAACCCGCTGCCGACGCCCTGTTGCGGCGCATGCTGGAAAAGGCTGATCTCGCCGCTACCCAACCCGATATGGGCGCGGCGCGCCCCGAGCTGAGCCCCACAGCGCGCACTCTGATCGAGGGTAATTATATCCTCATCTACGAACCTATGGCTTACGGCAGTCTGGTCGTGGCCATCGTCCATGGCGGACGAAACCCGCAAAACTGGCTGTAACTTTGAGAATGGCGCGACCGAACCAATCAGGCGTCCTCCTTCTCGGCTTTTTGCGCACGCCTCAAATCTGGCTTTACCTGTCATGAAAACGCCGTCGACTATAGCCATTCCTCCCGCTTGATCTCGAAGGAGTCCCATCATGGACCAATTTACCGGCGGGTGCCTTTGCGGCAATGTGCGGCTGGTGGCGTCGGGGCGGCCCTACCGGGTTGGCTTGTGTCATTGCCTGAGTTGCCGCAAGCATCACGGAGCGCTGTTTCATGCCTCAGCGATATTTCCCGAGGATGCGGTCACCATCGAGGGCGAAACCGGCAGCTATGCCGGGCGGCATTTCTGCCCGGCTTGCGGCTCGTCGGTTTTTTCCCGCAGCGACGATGAGATCGAAATCAATCTGGGCTCGCTCGATGCGCCCGACCAGTTGCAGCCAAGCTACGAACTCTGGACCGTTCGCCGTGAATCCTGGCTGCCCTCATTTCCCCTCGCACACAGCTACGACCGCGACCGCGACGAGACGACCCGCTACGAAGACTAACGCCGTGTGCCGGTTGCCGTCCACAAACGCAAAACGGCCGCCGGGAGCGGGGACCGGCGGCCGTTTCGATGCGCGCATACTCAGGGGGTAAGGAGTCGCGCAAACCAGGCTAGGCGATGGCGATAATTCCGAGCACCGCGAGCAGGAACAGAACCAGCACGATCGCAATCAGGAATTTTGCGCCCGTCAGCGCCGCACCCGACAGCCGGCCAAAGCCCAGCAGACCGGCAACAGCGGCGACAATAAGCAAGATCAGAATCCATTTGATCATCAGGCAACCCTCCATTGGCAATACAAGGCGTTAACACCGAAACCTGGAATTGGTTCCCGTCGCCTGGCACAATTTTTCACGGAAGGGCGTAGATTGCCGCGGCTCGCAAAAGCCGGGAACCTGCTGATGAGACGGACCGCCGCCGGCAAGCAAAATCAAGCTGGCGGCGGCAAGCGCCCATGGATTTTCCACGCAGTGTGCGCACCGATCACCACCGGTAAAACCGCTCGCGGCTAAGGCCTACCACGCCGCACATCCTGGTTGATGGGCAAAGGGCGCAGTAAGAACCTGCATTACATTTACGCAGATGCGGTGCCGGTCACATGAAGCCATTTGAACGCGATGCGTATCAGGCCTCCTCGCCCGGCCATTCGACCAGGTAGTCTTCGAAATTTTCGACCTCGACGTCGGTTTCACTGATGGTGCGATCCCGCACCGAAACGCCGGCCTCGTGCACGGTGTCGGCATCGCCCGACACCAGCGGATGCCACCAGTAGAGATCACGGCCCTCGGCCACCAGCCGGTAGCCGCAGGTCGGCGGCAGCCAGGGAATGGTTTCAACCTGGTCCGGCGTCAGCCCGATGCAATCGGGCACGATAGCCTGGCGGTTGGGATAATCCTTGCAGCGGCAGGTGTGGCCGTCGAGCAGCCGGCAGGCAATATTGGTCCAGGCAATCTCGCCGGTATCCCAGTCCTCCAGCTTGTTCAAACAGCAACGGCCGCAGCCATCGCACAGGCTTTCCCATTCGGCGGCGTTCATCTCGTCCAGGGTCTTGGTTTTCCAGAAGGGCTTGGGGCCCATTATATGCGTCCTTTTTTATTTTCCGGCAGGAGTCGGTTTGCTTATCCGACTTGTTCTTTGACTGAAAATCGGCCAAAAGCATAGGTCGTAGGGGCAATATAGGCAGCGGTTTTTCCGCAGTCGCAAAAGCAACAGGCGGGGCCACAAGCCCACGCCGTGATGGATCGAGACCCGTGCAAGACCCGTTCAACCAGGAAAACCGGCCGCGCAAGCGGTCCAATATCCTGCTCCGGATCGATTCCTGGATCGATTCCAGCATCTGGAACGCAGGCTTCGGCGTCGGCGAATTATGGGAAGAAATCACCATCTTTTTCCGCCGGTTCCGCACCCGTGGATTTTGGAAAGCCTTCTTTGAAATCGCCGGCGAAGGCATGAATGTCGGCACTGCCGGCTTCGTGCTGCTGTTGGCGTTGGCGCTTCCGGCGTTCGAGGAGACCGCCGGCAACTGGCGCGCGCAGGATGACTTCGCCGTCACTTTCCTCGACCGCTACGGCAATGAAATTGGCCATCGCGGCATCATCCACGAGGATTCAGCCCCCGTCGACCAACTGCCCGATCATTTCGTCAAGGCGGTGCTGGCCACCGAGGACCGGCGCTTTTTCGATCATTTCGGCATCGATTTTTTAGGCCTGGTCCGCGCCATGACCGAAAACGTCAAGGCCAACTCGGTGGTTCAGGGCGGCTCGACCATTACCCAGCAGTTGGCCAAGAACCTGTTTTTGACCAATGAACGGACCATTGAGCGCAAGATCAAGGAAGCCTTTCTGGCGTTCTGGCTCGAGGCCAATCTGCCGAAGAAGGAAATCCTCAGACTCTATCTCGACCGCGCCTATATGGGCGGCGGCACCTTTGGCGCAGCCGCAGCCGCGCAGTTCTATTTTGGCAAGGACATCACCGAGGTTTCGCTTGCGGAAGCCGCGATGCTGGCCGGGCTATTCAAGGCCCCTGCCCGCTATGCTCCGCACATCAACCTGCCTGCCGCCCGGGCGCGCGCCAACGAGGTGCTGTCAAACATGGTGCAGGGCAACCTGATGACCGAGGGCCAGGTGATCGGCGCGCGGCGCAATCCGGCCAGCGTCATCGACCGCGGTGACCACGACGCACCGGACTATTTCCTCGACTGGGCGTTCGAAGAGGTCAAGCGCATCGCCGCCCGGTTCGACACGCACTCGCTGATCGTCCGCACCACCATCGATATCGGCATGCAGGAAGCCGCCGAAGCTTCGCTGGAAACCAGCCTGCGCCAGTATGGCGAACAATACAGGGCCAGCCAGGGCGCACTGGTGCTCATTGAAAATGGCGGCGCCGTGCGGGCCATGGTCGGCGGTCGCGACTACGGCGAAAGCCAGTTCAACCGCGCCACAAGGGCGCTCAGGCAGCCGGGATCGTCGTTCAAGATCTACACCTATTCGCTGGCCATGGAAAAAGGCATGACGCCCGACAGCCCGATCATCGATGCGCCGATTCACTGGGGTAACTGGAACCCGAAGAATTACGGCAACAGCTACCGTGGGCGCACCGACATCAAGACCGCACTGGCAAAATCGATCAACACCATTCCGGTGCGGCTCGCCAAGGAAAAACTCGGCCCCAACCCGATCGAGCAGATCATGGCCCAGGCCAAGAAATTCGGGGTGCAGACGCCAATCCGCAAGGACGTCACCATCCCCATCGGCACTTCGGAAGTCACGGTGCTCGACCAGGCCACCGCCTTTGCAGTGTTTCCCGCTGGCGGCATGGAATCGCGGCGCCACGGCATCACCCAGATCATGAATTACAAGGGCGATGTGCTGTATGATTTCAACCGCGACGAACCGCCCGCCAAACGGGTACTGTCGGAGACGGCCGAGGCCTACATGACGCAGATGCTGACCCGGGTGCCCTATGTCGGCACCGCCCGGCGTGCAGCGGTCGACGGGGTGCTGACGGGTGGCAAGACCGGTACCACGCAAGCCTATCGCGATGCCTGGTTCTGCGGCTTTACCGGCAATTTTGCCGCAGCCGTCTGGTTCGGCAACGACGATTACACCTCGTCCAACCGAATGACCGGCGGCTCGCTGCCGGCGATGACCTTCAAGCGGCTGATGGATTACGCCCACCAGGGCATCGAGCTCCGAGCCATTCCCGGCGTCGAAAATCCGCTTCCGACGCCACGTGCCGCGCCGCTGGTTGCCAGTTCTTCGGGCGACGGCAACGGGTTGGCGCCGCCACAGCGGCCGCGCACGCTCAACCGTCAGACCACCGACATCCTGCGCGCGCTGTCCGAACAGTTCGAAAAGGCCAAGCCCTTGGGGGTGCCCGAGCGGCTCGCCGCGGCCGACAACCTACCTGCGCTGGTTCCCATCACCGCCGAACGATGATATTCGATATCGCTCTCTCGCGGGTTCTCCAAAACGGTGTGGTCAATGTATGATTTCAAGACATTAGACTACCCCGCCCGCTTCCATATACGCGCCGTGCCCGCCACGCCGCTGGCTTGACGAAGGAAAACCCGGTCCGTGTTACGTCTGCCTGTTCTGGTTCTGCTCACGCTGGCTGTCGCCTTCGGCATCGGCGGTTGGTCCGCCGCCTGGACGCTCAAGGCCACATCCGGCTTTGGCGCCATCAAGCTGGGGCCGTGGAGCGCCTATCCGGAATTGCAGACCGCCAGTGCCGACCCCTTCGCCAAGGCCCACCGCGCCGGTGACGGACGGGTCCTGCTCGGACGCGCCGAGGGACTGGTGTTTACCGCACGGACCGATCAGGACGGAAAACCGCTGTCGGGGAACTGTAGCTACACGGTTTCGGGAACAACACCGCCTTCACGATTCTGGACGCTGCGCATCACCGATAGCGGAGGCGTGCCGGTGGTAGCGCCGTCGCAATTTCCTTCAAGCATCAATTCCTGGAACACCTTGCGCAACAGCGATGGCGCATTCAGCATCCGGATCTCCACTGACGCCAAACCGGGCAACTGGATCCGGCTCGATCAACCTGGCGATGTTGCGCTGGTGCTGACCCTCATCGATACGCCGACAGCGGGCTCCACGGGACTGGTGGAACTCGACATGCCCAAAATAGCGATGACGGATTGTGACCATGCGTAGCGGTTTGCTGGCCATCGCCATCGGACTGGTCGGCGCGGCGCTGATCCACATCATCATCATTTTGGCGATGCCGAAATGGACCGGGACCGACACCTGGACCCGGGTGGTGGCGCTGGGTGACGAAAACCGGTTCTTCACGCTTGCAAACGAGCCCAATACCTCGGGGCTGTATAATGACGATCCCTACATCCGGACCGCGGTCTGCCGATTTGACATCGACAACGGGCCGGTGCGGGTAATGGCGTCGGGTGATGTGCCACTGTGGACCGTATCGGTCTATGATTCCGCGTCGAATGAAACCTATTCGATGAATGACCGCTCTTCGATCGGCGAAAGTGTCGACATCGCCTTCGTCACACCGACACAGATGCTTCAGTTGCGGCGCGCCATGCCGCGTGCGCTGGAGCGCGCGGTGCTGGTCGAATTGCCGGCAACGCAAGGGTATGTGGCATTGCGCGCGATCGCCCCGGCGCCAAGCCAGGAACCAGCGGCACGGGCGTTTCTTGCCGATGCTATCTGCGCGCGGTTCAAGATCGATCCCGCCTGAGTTTGCCGCGCAATCTCGATTACGGCGTGTGACTGGCGCACACGGCCAAAACCAACTATTATCTCAGTATCGTATTTATAACCGACCATCAGATACGCTTATTGGAGGAATGAAACTTCCGATCGACAATTTGCAACGCATATCGCGATATGCCTTCCAGTATTGTCTGAATCGGATGGCGTGAATAATCATTTCCAAATCCCGCCTATGATGCGATCTGCTGCGTCTATGCCCGCTTTGTTTTGAACAAAAATCCTGAACTCAACCCATTTGTATTTTCTTTTTTGGAGGTTCTTGCATTGATCATCAGACATCTCTTGGCCGCAGCCATCGGCCATTCTGCAGCAACCACATTCGCGCAGCCGGCTGTGAGCCAGGATAATTCAGCCACAAATCCCGGTTCCGGTCTCAACCGCCTCAAACGGCTCAAACCCAAAAGCGATGTCAAACCGGTCGTCCCAGCCGTGCCCAAGTCAGCAGACGGTGTCGCTTTGATCACAACCAGAAATCTCGGCGTCACATCGGCAATGGACCTCACCGGAGCCTTCGTATGCTTTGAATACAATACGCCCGCGGAACGGAAATGGACTGACTTCTTTCAGCGCAACAAGATCGTTATCGAACCCTATGTCGTGGAAACACGCGAAGAGGTACTGTCTGCATACGATGCTGTGAAATGTGATGTCCTTGCGATCGCGCACGTGGACGCGACCACGGCGATTTCAAATTTAACGACCCCTGCTAACCACATCATCATGGACGAAATCATCAATTAGCGCGGATAAAGGTGAGTTCACCCGCGCGGCTGTGATCCGGTGCAGTCCTCTGGCCGGTGAGCCGCCTGCAAGCGTGAGAAATCGACCCAGCGCGCTCTCGGCGCGCAACTATTCGGCCACCTGGCAGACATGGAACCAGATCCGCGCGCTCGCCTGCACTGCGGCAGTGCTTCTGACCGGGGTTGGTCTGATCAAGATCGGTTCGATTTCCCCGACACAAAAGTGCCCCCACGCGAATTGACTTCGATCAATGAGTTCCTCGACTGATGCGCTATATATCAATGATGATTTATATTTGACCGGCCGCATACTTGCCGGCGCACCAGAGGATAAGCGCATGAAAAAGGCTGATATTGTCGTCCTTGGAGCAGGCCTTGGTGGAATCTCCATGGTCTTCGATCTCAAGGCGGAGCTCGGGAAGGACCACCGTATCGTTCTGGTCAACAAGACCGAAAGCTTTCAGTTCACCCCATCCAATCCCTGGGTTGGCGTCGGCTGGCGCCAGAAAGGCGATATCACCATTGAGCTGGCGCCGTTGATGGCCAAGCACGGTATCGATTTCATCCAGGCCTCGGCCAAAAAACTCGTCCCGGAAGCCAACAAGATCGAGATGGAGGACGGCGGTTCAGTCGACTATGACTACCTGATCATCGCTACCGGCCCGGAACTGGCGTTCGACGAGATCGAGGGCTTCGGCCCTGACGGATACACCCAATCGGTCTGCACCGTCGACCATGCCGTGCAGGCCAATGCGGCGTTTGAAGCCTTCTGCGCCGACCCCGGTCCGATTGTCGTCGGCGCGGCACAAGGCGCGTCGTGCTACGGCCCTGCCTATGAATACGCGATGATCCTCGACAAGGAACTGCGCAACCGAAAGATCCGCGACAAGGTGCCGATGACATTTGTTACGGCCGAACCCTATATCGGCCATCTCGGCCTCGGCGGCGTCGGCGACACCAAGGGCATGCTCGAGCACGAGATGCGCCAGCGCAGCGTCCGCTGGATCACCAATGCCAAGGTGGAAAAGGTCGAAGCAGGCATCATGAGCGTTTCCGAGCTCAATGACGATGGCTCGGAAAAGACCAAGCATCAACTCGATTTCAAATATTCGATGATGCTGCCGGCATTCCGCGGCATTGCCGCCGTGCGCGACATCGAGGGTCTGGTCAATCCGCGCGGGTTCATCATTGTCGACAAGCACCAGCGCAATCCGAAGTACCCCAATATCTTCGGCATCGGTGTTGCCATTGCTATTGCGCCGATGGAAAAGACCCCGGTTCCCACCGGTGTGCCGAAAACCGGCTACATGATCGAAAGCATGGTTCTGGCCACAGCAAAGAACATCAAGGCGCTATTGGCCGGAAGCGAACCCGAAGAGGAAGCCACCTGGAACGCCTTCTGTCTGGCCGATTTCGGCGATCGCGGCGTGGCCTTCCTGGCGCAACCGCAAAACCCGCCACGCAACATCAACTGGGCAGCAGAAGGCATGTGGGTGCATCTGGCCAAGGTGGCGTTCGAGAAGTATTTTCTGCACAAGGTCCGAAAGGGCATCACCGAGACCTATTACGAGAATGCAGTGATGAAATTGCTGGCCATGCACAAGCTGAAATAGACGGGCGTCAGACCATCTTCCCTGTCGGGGTGCCCGCTTTCAGGCATCCCGGCTTCTATTCGGCGTCGGCAGACGGGGGCGACTTGCCGGGTTGGCGCATTGGTAGGGCAATTCGCGGCGGTCGCCGGTAATTCAGAAATATTTTCGCGTATGTTACGCCGGACAGTGAGCCCGGCGGCCACGCCGCGCGCAGCGTCTGGCGCGCTCATCAGCGCAACCGTCTCGCATCAGACCCGCTCAAATATCAGGCGCGCTTGCCGCGCCTCGGTTTCTTGCCGCGGGGTTTGCCCGGCGCAGGGTCTTCAAACATAGGCTCGTGTTGAGCCGGTGCGTAGAGATCTGGTGTGGCTTTGATCACTTCACGACGCACGCCGGTAAACATCAGAACCTGACCAGTTGTCGCCCCGGCTTTACCTGGTGGATGGGCCACCGAATCTCGCCGGCATCTTGACTGGTCAAAGGATAATATCGTCGTCATTTCTGGCCTCCAAATGCATGGAACAGGAAATACGCTGGACATCCTTCTCCTTCCTCGCTGCCCATCAAGCCAGTACTTGGTTAACAGCTTGCTAACGGTTTTCCAATAGTTTGAGACAATTGTTTCGTAGCGTTCCAGTCAGGTGTGCCCGTGTCCAACAGTTTCCGCGATCTCGAACGGCTCGATTCCGCCCACCGCAAGGATGCGGTGCTGATGGCGACAATCAGCGGCCTTGAATATCTCGAACGTCCCTCGCGCCAGGACATGGCGCGGTTTTCACGGCTTTTCATGCCGCTTTTTGACGCTTCAGATCCGCAAACCCGCCGTACCGCGTCGGCGGCACTTTCGCGGCTGTCACGGGTGCCCGACGACGTCGCGGAAATGATCATCAACCAGCCGATCGACATTGCTGCCCCCTTCATCGCTCATTTTGTCGGTCTCAAGGAAAGCGCCCTGGCCCGTGCCGTGGCGCGGATGGGTGCCCCGCACGCACGCGCGGCCGCACGCCGCTCGGATCTGTCGCCACAGGCCATCAGGACGTTACGCGGGCTCAACGACCCGTCGGTGGAAGGGCTTCTGATATTGCGCGGGCTGATCCCCGACCCGGCCAAGCAACCAGCAGGCAAACCCGACGCGTCGAACGAACGTCCGAAAATCGATACGCCGCCGCTCGATCCGAGCGAGAAGCTGCGCGATGAGCTGCGTGCGCTGGCACAGCGCAGTCCCACCCCGAAATCGCCACTCAACCGGCCGACCAGCACCCGCAAACCGCGCACCGAGCATGGAACACCAGCCACTGCGCCATCCGAACAACAGGTATCGCCGGCAACCCGACGCCGGATCGCAGACGCCAGGCTCAATCAGCTCGCGCGCCACGCCAAACGCGACCACGAAGCCTGGTTTGCCACAGCCCTTGCGGACGCCATGGAGACCAGTTTCGCGTTGTCCGAGCGCATCATGATGGATCTGTCCGGGCGCCAACTGGCGACCGCGCTGATCGGGCTCAACGCACCCGCCGACACCGTCAAGACTGCGCTGGAATGCTTCTTTCCGCATCTGGCCGAGCCCTCTGCCCGCCGGACACTGGCCAACGACCTGATCGACGATCTCGACCCGGAAAGCTGCGCTGCACGCCTATCCACCTGGCAACGCGCCGACAGCTACACTTCCGGCGGCCCGCTGCATGTTCCGGCGCTGGCCGACAGCAATCCGGTGCGCCCTGCCCCGGTTTCCCGTCCGGCAGCACAGGACAATCACCGCGCGGCACCAAACCGCAAGACCGGCTAAGGCGACCGCATCATGTAAGAAATCGCTGGCGCAGCTCTGCCTGACAGTTCCGGATCTCGCTCAAACCGTGGTGTTAGACCAGACACGGAAATGAGACCTATCGCCGGGCTTTTCGCCAGCCTGCGGCGCGGGCTTCGGCTTCAGAGCAGAACCAGCGCTCGCCATAGCGGGCACTGATTTTGGTCGGAGTATAAAACTCCTGCCCCGGCACATGGTAGATGCGCTCGCCGGTGTTGATGCTGACATTTCCCTTGATCAGGCACTGTTTCGTGAGTTCGGACAGCTCGTCCGAAAACGATACACCAATCCGGCTGATCGCGCTTGGCGCGATGAAAGCAGCGGCTGAACAGACAATTACCAATGTTGCAAATCTGGGCATGACAATCCGGGAACGCTCTTCGGAGCTTCCAGCATGCACGCGTCGGATTAATTATTGCCGCGCCTAATCGTTAAAATTGCTTGCGCGCTAATCCTGGCTGAAATCCAGATACGTTTCCGGCGTATCGGTTTCGATTTCCAGCACCCAGATATCTGGATCGTACCGATATTCGCGGGCGATCGTTTCGGAAACCTCGGTCTCCGGCACCCGGGTTTTCCGAAACTCGAACAACCGGTCGTCGGGATGATCGCTGTCAAATGCCGTCTGTGGCGCAGGTGCGGCCAGGCTTTCCGATCCATCGCGGTGGCGGATGCGGACGAAGATTGCGCCTGCCTCTTCCGCGCCGCGCCGTTCGATCGCCGCCATGCCGCCATCGGCAAAAACCCGGCGGACAATGGCTGAGACGAAAATCCCGGCCTTCAGTCTCACAGCGCGCCGATTTCGAGCAATTTCTTGAGCACCGTCTGATTGGGCTGGCCAGTAACCGGCAGCCGGTAATGCTTTTCGAACGCGCTGATGGCATTTCTGGTTTCAGTCCCGGCAACGCCATCAACGGCGATATCGGCGTAGGCGATGTTGGAAAGCCCGGACTGGATCTGCCGCACCAGTTCGCTCACCGCAGGCACTTCGGCCGCGGCTTCGGTGACAGGTTCGCCGGCACGCTGATCGGCGGCAACTGTCGGCTCCGGACGTGGTTTGGGGCGAACTACCTTGTCGAGGCTGACCATCTTGACCGGCGCGGCGGTCTTGGCGGGCGTTTCCATCACCGCCAGGAGACCGGGCGTGGCTTCGCCGGTCTGGACATAGCCGTTGGCGTTTTCCCAAGCGCGGATGGCGGCGGCCGATTTCGGCCCCATCAGGCCGTCGACCTCACCGTCATAAAGCCCGTTGGCTGAGAGAATCTGCTGCATCCGGCTCAACACCGGGTCAGTCTTGGAGACTGCCTGCGCCGGCGTCGGTGCTTGTTGCACGGCAGTCTGAACCCGTGCAGGTGCGGCATTGGGGACCGGGATCGATGCGGTCTGGGTGTTGTCGCTGTGCTCGATCCGGTAGGTGGTCACCGAGCGCGTCGGCGCGCCTTCAGCCAGCGCCATGCGGCTTTCAGGCGTTGCCGCCGTCGCAGGCATCATCGATGTCGCGACTTCGCGGGTCTTGAGAATCGGCGCGGGGTGACGGCCGGGCTGGGCCCACAAAGCGTTGGCGGCGACAAAGCTGAATATCACCGTGAACGCAACGGTTCCCCCGGCAAGCGAGGGATGCGCCGAGACGACGCGTCCCAGCGTGGCCAGGGCGCCCCGGCCAAAACCGCCTTCATCCTCATCGAACAAGTCAGGCGCTACGCGCTGTCTCGGCATGGTCTTCATTCCTGATTCTATCTTGGTTTCGGGCTGCCCTTGGCAACACCGGCGGAAACGCAACCGGCGCGGCTGCGGTGGTTTCGGCGTCATGGCGATTGGCGCCTGAGCCGTCGGCGGGCAGGTCGATGGTTACCACGGTGCCCTCGCCCTCGCGGCTGTCGATCGAAAAGGTACCGCCGTGAAGATCAACCAGGCCCTTGACCAGCGAGAGGCCAAGTCCGGTGCCTTCATATTGGCGCGCAAGCCCGTTCTGCACCTGCACGAAGGGATCGCCGATACAGGCAAGCTTGTCTGCTGGAATACCGATGCCGGTATCGCTGACCACCAGCTTGAGCCGACCGTCCTGAATCGCGGCGTCGACATTGATGACACCGCCAGCCTCGGTAAACTTGATGGCATTGCCAACCAGATTGATGAGGATCTGCTGCACTGCGCGCCGATCGGCGACAACATCGCCAATGCCAGGTGTCAAACGCCGGGTCAGCGTCACGCCACGGTCGGCGGCCTGCAGGCGCAGCATGGCGTCGCATCCCTCGACCACCTCGCCGATGGCGAATGGTTCGACAAATACCTCGTAGCGGCCGGCCTCGATCTTCGACATGTCGAGCATGGTGTTGACCAGCCCGAGCAAATGCTCGCCCGACTGGTGGATCAGGCCGACATATTCACGCTGGCGCTCGTCATTGAAGGTGCCGAAATACTCACGCGCCAGCACATCGGAAAAGCCGATAATGGCGTTGAGCGGGGTGCGCAATTCATGGCTCACGGCGGCCAGGAACCGGGTCTTGGCGGCGTTGGCTGTCTCGGCCTCCTCGGCGTCGGCGTCGGCGCGCATGCGCTCGTTGACCATCTGCGAAATGTCATGGCTCTGGGCCAATGCGCCGGTGAAACTGCCGTCAGCCGCGCGTTCCGCGGTCAGCGAAATGGCAACGTGGACAAATTGCGCGACCTCGTCGAGGCGCTCGAAGCGCACTTCGAGATCGCGGCGACTGTCGCCACGGCGCAGCGCGTCAAAGGCGTCGAGAAAGACGATCCGGTCGGCGACATGGATGCGTTTGACAAAGCCCTTGCCGCTGACGTCGCCAAGCCTGGCCCGATAGTCGGCCTGATCGTGGCCTGCGGTATAGATGACGTCGCCGCGCGCATCGTGCAGCGTGATCAGGCCCGGCAAGCGATCGAGAAGCTCGGCAGTAACATCGCGTTCAGGAATGACTTCGGGCGCTGGCGCAAGCTGCTCGACGGGCTTTAAAACCTGTGCTGCGCCGCGCAACAGCGCGTAAAGTCCAAAAGAAAGGCTGATGGCAAATCCCCCCGCCTGCGGCGTTTGACCGACCAGGCCGGCGCCGCTGAGCGCGGCATTGCAAACCAGCGCCAGCCCAGCGGCCGACAGGCCAAGCAACAGGCCGGAACGTGAATTGGACCTGATCGCAGCCTCGAGCGGCAACAACGCCAGCAAAGGCAGAAACGGCGAAGCCAGCCCGCCGCTCAGTGCGGCCAAACCGCCCAGCGCCAGCGCGGCAGCTGCAAGTGCCGCACGCCCGGTGAGTTTCGGTGAGCCGGAAGAGGAGAGCACCCCGGCCATTGCAATCGGCAATGCTGCAAGCGCCAGTGCGCCGGCCAGCGCCTGGGGCCAGGCAAACACTGAAAGCAGAACCGGAACGGTGACCAACGGGGCCACAACCGCACCATAAAGACACGTCGCCATGATGCCGACCCGACGCTGGTAATCAGCGGGGTCCAAATCCGAGGGCGCAAGCCAGGATTCGGCGATTTGCCGTCCCGCAATGGTTACCCTGTCTATGATAATATCAAATCCTGTCACTGCCGAATCCGTACACGCCGCAGTTTCTTGTTGTTGAGCCGACTGTCTCATTGCCAACTTAAGGAATGAATAAAGCAGGCCCGGCAAGGGCGGGAAAGGCGGTCAAAGCCCGTAACCCCCAGGGGTTTGGGGCGAGCTTTGACGAACATGGTTAACCAGTGGTTTTCGTGCCAATGCCGCGGGCTGGGTGTCTGATCGGGGACAATTGCTAAAATTTTCTACAAATTTGTCTCAAAACCGCATGCCTGTCTCAAACCGGCTTTGAAGAATTTGAGCCAAGGTGGTGTTCAAGTTCGGGACAACCCGGACATTTCCACCCAAAGATGGCGGATAACAGGAAGGGCGTATCCATGTGGTTCTTGATCAAGGGAAGTTTCTGGTTTTCACTTGTGCTGATTGCCTTGCCGTTTCTCGACAGCAGTTCGGACAAGGAACTCGAAGCCGCGCCGCCGCTGGAAGTCGGCCATAGCATGGCCGCGGCGATGGAAGCGTTCGAGGACATCAAGCAGATCTGCGTTCGCAAACCCGATATTTGCGAAACCGGCAGCGAAACCTTTGCCGCACTCGGCAGCCGCGCCAAACAGGGTGCCCGCATCGCCTATGAATTTCTGGACGCCAAATTTGCCGATGGCGAGCCGGACCTGACAACTGCATCACTGCCACCCGAAGCCACCGAGGCGGAGACGGCCAGCAACTAGCCGCAAGCAATTCGAATCTCCGGTCGCGCGGCGTCACCGCGGATTGGACCCACCATGGGGCGATCCCCATCCATCCTGTCATGATGCAGGACACTGCCAACTCGAGCCACGTCTGACGTGCCGCCGCCGGGACCAGCCCTTCCTCCCGGCGGCGCTTCTTTTTGTGCGGGTGCCAGGACCGGCTATTCGTCGGGGCGGCGTTTCTGTTTGTACGGGCGCCGGGACCAGCCCTTCCTCCCGGCGGCGCTTCTTTTTGTGCGGGTGCCAGGACCAGCTATTCGTCGGGGCGGCGTTTTTTGTCATGCAGGCCCCCGGCAACGGATTGCCCGGCATGGAATTCCGTCGGATATCGTCACAACCGGGGTGCCCTGAGCGCAAATATTGCCTATATGGAACCAGGCAAAGGAGCCCGGCATGGCGACGATTGAAACCATCATTGAAGACTTCGAATATCTGGACGACTGGGAAGACCGCTACCGCTATCTCATCGAGATCGGCAAGGCGTTGCCGGAGATGCCCGAAAGCGAACAGATCGACGCCAACAAGGTCAGAGGCTGCGCCAGTCAGGTGTGGCTGGTGGCCGAGACCGTGCCGGGAGAGCCCGGCGATCCCGTCATGATGTACCGGGGTGATTCCGATGCGCATATCGTGCGCGGGTTGGTTGCCGTGGTACTGGCGGCGAATTCCGGCAAGAAGGCATCCGAAGTCGAACAGCTTGATGAAACCGAGCTGCTCTCCCGGCTTGGGCTCGCCGAACATCTCTCGGCGCAACGCGCCAACGGGTTGCGCTCGATGATCCTGCGCATCAAGGCGCACGCGGCAGCGGCGCGGGCCGCGGCCTGACACCCGACCAGGCGCCGCGCGCCTGATGTTCAGCGTTTTGGTACAGCGTAATGCCTGGCCAGTGCGGCAAGCGCGGTGCGCAACATCAGCTTGGCCGACCGCGCCGGCCACTGCCGTTCGCGTTCGACCTCGGTCAGCAGCTTGAGAAAACAGCACACATCCAGAAGCACGCCGGAGAGCTCCGGACCAACCGCCGCGATTGCCGCTTCGACACGCTGGCGCGCCGACAGCGCCGCCTCGGTGAGATCACCTGCTCCACCCGCAGCACCAGTGGTGCGTCCGGCGCGCAGCGGCTCCCAGTTTTGCGTCACCGACGGCGTCAACTGACCACGGGTAAAATCGACGCGCAGCCTTTCGCCGGCCTCGACCAGATCGGTGCCGAGAAATGCTGCGCCATCCCTGCCCTTGAGCCGCGCCAGCACCGCAAGCGGCGATTCGGAATCATTGATCGTCATTCGCCCGTGATCGGGATCGGTGCGGGAGGAAAGCCGCCGGTGCTGGTCCTGGAACGCGTGCTCCGGATCGCACAGCCAACGCTTGAGCGCCGCCCTGCCCTCGGGCGTTGAGATATACCCCTGCCTTCCGGTATCCGCGCAATGGCGCTCGGCAATCAGCCCCCGGCGCAACGCCACGGAAACCACTTGCGCTTGGACCGTGCGGCAAGCGCCGTCAGCACGCGCCAGCGCAACCTTGCCTCCGGCCACCGTATCCTGCTCGGCAATCCCCCGCTCCGCTCCGTGCGCCAGAAAACCGATCAGGCCGGCAAGCGCCTTGCGGGCGGCGCGGGTTTCAGCGGCCGGCATGGGGCTGACCGAAGGGTTGGAACACGGCCATGATGCATCGCTCGCAACGTTCGATGAAGCGGTCGTAGCCGCGATCGTCGCGACGGTCCTCGATCACCGCACAGGAATGCATGACGGTGGTGCGGTCGCGGCCAAACGCGGCGGCGATGGTCTGGTAGGACAGCGACAGCACGACGTGGCTGAGATACATGGCAATCTGGCGCATGTGGCAACGCGGCCTGCGGCGGGCCATCGCTTCGGGCAGTTCATAACCGCAGGCTGCAACAAACAATTCGGTCACCAGCCGCCAGATCACCCGGCAGCGCAGCAGATCAACTGGATTGACCCGGAGCGGCGCCAGCCCGGGTCGACCACCAGCGGGCTTGCCCACGGGCAACCCCACTGGCGCAGCGATGCCACCCAGCATCTCGCTCGCCCAGGCATTGTTGGTCAACGAAGCCACGGCCAGTCCGGTTTCAGCGGTCAACGGCGTGGATGGATCGGCCAGCGGCAGGGGCTTCCGAGGGCGGTACGGGCGTGTCGCCGTTGCAACGGCCGGGGTTGGGGTGGGGGTTGGGACTTGGGATCGGGGTGGGGAATTGCGGGATGGTCTAGTCATGATGAAAAACTCCTTTGATAGGAATATTTTCTTACATGATATGCAGATAATGCGGACGTGTGGCCACCCACCTTCTACACTCTATCGTTGTTTTTACAGAATTTTCCGGGAATTTGCACTCTATTTCGAGGATTTTTTTCCTCACCCTCTTGTCGAATTACCGACTTCGGGATTCCCGTTATCGTGCACCGATCCCGACTGGTCAGCAAATCAGCAGGCAGGCGTGCGCTTGACCGGCCGCCCAAGCAAAGGCGCGGGTGTATGGTTTCAAACGCGGGTTCAGTTGAACCGACAACCACGGGAGGAAGCCGAAAGACCGGTTCAGTCCCCCTGAAAACCAAAAGACCGCGGCGCGAGGCCACGGTCTTGCAAACTGGCTGCGGCGCCCAGGCAGGCGCGGCAATATTCTGGCTATCAAGGTCAGTCCCACGGTCCCGGGTTGACGACTGAACCGCAGTCCACCTTGCCTGCCAGGTGTTACTTGGCGGCGCGCTTGCGCTTCTGACCCAGGCCCATTTCCTTGGCAAGGCGCGAACGCGCTTCTGCATAGGATGGAGCAACCATCGGATAATCGGCCGGGAGTTCCCACTTTTCGCGGTACTGTTCCGGGGTCAGACCATAATGGGTCATCAGGTGACGCTTAAGAGACTTGAACTTCTGACCGTCTTCGAGACAGATCAGGTAATCGTTTTGCACCGAACGGCGCACAGGAACTGCCGGCTTGGGCTTTTCGACAACTTCCTCGACCGGAGTAGTCGCCCCGCCAAGTGCAGCGTGAACCTGCGAAATCACGTTGGGAAGATCATTTGCGGCAACAGAGTTGTTGCTTACATAGGCAGCGACAATTTCGGCAGTGAGTTCAATGAGAATATCGGAACCGCTGTCATTGATTGCTTCAGTCATAGTGTGGTCCTAACTTTTGTGAATAAGCAGGCGCCGATCTAGCAGAAATAAATGTTGCTTATTTCAGGCCGTATTCGCGCAGCATGCCTTGATCACATCCCTCACATGAAAGCTGAATAATGACAAGTACTAATTTTTGTAGTGTGGATCACTATTTACGTGTTCCATGAAACTAAACTGCGACAATTTGTCAACTTAATGTGGTATTTTCAAAATTGAAGTCTCAGGTTGCGCTCTTAACATTCGCAACTTCTAAAGTATTATTGCTGATCTTGCGAGGCCATTTCGTCCGTTACGGAAGTTGGATGAAGTCGATACCCTACCGTGTAGGCCGCCTTTGCCAGCAAATGCGAGGAGACGGGGGCCGTGAGCAGGAAGAACACGACACCGGCCAGCGCCCGCGACATGGTGCCGACATCGGTGGTGTGAATTGCCAGTGCGATCAACATCAGGCAAGAGCCCATCGTGCCCGCCTTGGAGGCGGCGTGCATGCGCGTATAGAGGTCGGGTAACCGCAACAGGCCGATCGAGGCGACCAGCGCAAAGGCAGATCCGATCAGCAGAAAGGCCGCCGAGACCAATGTGATGATATCATTCATGATGATCTCCTGACCGGCTGGCGGCGGCATCAATATTTCGCGCCTGATTGCCAGCGTCGCGGCGCAGTTGCTCCTTTGCCGCCGCCCTGTCTTCGCGGCGCGCATCGGATGCCGCCTGCTGTGCTTCGGCAAGAATGTCGTCCTCGGTCTTGCCGCGCGACAATACAAAGCGCGCAAAGGCAACCGTTGCCAGGAATCCGACGAGACCAAGCGCAATGGCCACATCAACATAGAGTGTGTAACCGGTCTTGATGCCGATCACGGTGATGAAGCCGATGGCAATCGCCACCAGCATGTCGAGACCGAGGATCCGGTCCGGCAAGGTCGGTCCCTTGACGATGCGGTAGATGGTGATCAGGAACGACAGGCACAGGATTGCCAGTGCCGCCAGCACCGCGTGATCGAATATCGACTGAACGCTGATCATCGGAACGCCTCCATGATCTTGCGCTCAAACCCTTCGGCGATGTCGCGCCTGGTGGCGTCGGGGTCGGAAGCGTCAAGCGCGTGCACATAAAGTATGCGCCGGTCGTCGGAGACATCCACCGACAAGGTTCCCGGGGTCAGCGTGATCAGGTTGGCGAGCATGGTAATTTCGAAATCGCGATCGACCCTGAGCGGATAGGCGATGATGCCCGGCTTCAAATCCATTTTCGGCGTCAGCACCAGCACCGCCACCCGCCAGGCCGACAACACCAATTCGTAGCTGAACAGCAGCGCCAGCGAGATTATCCGGCGGGCGCGCGAGAAATATCCGGTCGAGCCCACCTGTTCGCGGATCAGCGACAGGGCAAAAATCGCAAGCACGAAACCAAAGGCAAAATTGAAGAACGAGAACGACCCGGTGACCGCCGACCAGGCCAAAGCCAACAACACATTGACCAGAAACAGGCTCATTGCGCAGCCTCCCCGGGAAACACCGATAATATGTAGCTCGAGGGATCGATCAGGCCACGCGCCGCATCCTGGGCCAGAACCACAAGCGGTTCCGGCCAGACCCCGGCAGCCGTGGTCAGCGCCACCAACCCGACCAGGGCCACGACCGCGCCGACTGCCGGCGGCGCCACTATGGCGGTCTCTTCGGCTTCCGATTTTGCCGGACGCCAATAGGCCAGCACCCAGATGCGGGCAACGGTAATGGTGGTCAGGAAGCCGGTCAGCAGCATCGCAGCAGCAAGCCACCAGGCGCCGATATCGAGCGACGCCTTGACCAGCATCACCTTGGGCCAGAATCCGGAAAACGGCGGCAGGCCTGCGACCGAGAAAAACAGCATCAGCGTCAGGGCGGAAATTGCCGCGCTGCGGGCATAAAGCCCGCCAGATGCCGTCAGCCTGAAATCGCCGCCAAGCTGGGCGCCGATGCCGACGGCAAAATAAAGTGCCGTCATCACCACCATCGAATGGGCGGCGTAGAAGATCGCGCCGGAAAGTCCGGCCGGGCTGCCAAGCGCAAGGCCGGCCATCATCATGCCGATACCGGAAATCACCAGATAGCCCATCGCGCGACGCATGTCATTCTGGGCCATCGCCCCCAACACCCCGAGAACCATGGTCAAGGCCGCGGCGACAGCGATGATGAACGACAATTCCTCGCGCTCGACCGGAAACAGCATGCCGAGAATCCGCAGCAGCGCGTAAACGCCGACCTTGGTAAGCAATCCGGCAAAGATGCCGCCAACAGCCAGCCGCGGCGTGTGATAGGAAGCAGGCAGCCAGAAATTGACCGGAAACGCCGCAGCCTTCATGGCAAACGCCAGCAGGTAGAGCGCGACCAGCGTCATCAGCGGCGCAGTGCCGCGCAGCTCGGACGCCTTGACGGCGATGTCGGCCATGTTGAGCGTGCCGAACAGCCCGTAGAGATAACCGGTGGCAACCAGGAACAAGGTGGTGGCGATCAGGTTGAGGAAGGCATACTTGATGCCGCCGTCAAGCTGGAGCCGCTCGGAGCCCAGCACCAGCAGTCCGAACGAGGAGATCAGCAGCACCTCGAACCAGACATAGAGGTTGAAGATGTCGCCGGTCAGAAACGCGCCGATAATGCCGGCCATCATCAGCATCAGGAACGGGTAGAAGCCGTAGCGCCGTCCTGAATCGTCAACATCGCTGCGGCCGTAAATGCCAGTGGCGAGCGCTACCAGCGACGAGGTGGCGGCAAAAAACGCACCCAGTAAATCGGCGGTAAAGGAGATCCCAAACGGCGGCAGCCAGCGCCCCATGGTCATTGTCACCGTGCCACTGGTGAGCACATGGGCGAGCAGTCCCAGGGTCATCAGCGCCAGTACCACCAGCGCCGGGATGGCGATCAGCGGCTGCAGATCGGTGCGCTTGCGCAGCATCAACAGCACGGCGCCCATCAGGATGCACCAGACCACCGGCGCGACGACCAGCCAGTCGGCGGCAGCCACTGGCTGCAGCACATAAACGGCGGAAAAATCCTGGAGGCCAGCGCCCTCTACAGCCATTCGCACATTCTCCTAATAACCAAGCGGCGGCACCGGCTCGCCCACCGGTTCGGCCACACGCATCTCGTCGCTGTCATCGGTCTTCAATTCATGAAAAGTCCGGTAACTCAGCACCAGGAGAAACGCGAAGAATGAAAACGAAATCACGATCGCCGTCAGGATCAGCGCCTGCGGCAGCGGGTTGGCGGCCGCACCGGTTAGCGTGTCGGCACCATGGGGAATGATCGGCGGCACCTCACGGGTGACCCGGCCAGCCGTGAAAATCAGCAAATTGACACCATTGCTGAGGATGGCCGCGCCCATCAGCACACGGATGATGTGCTTGGAAAGGAACAGGTAGATGGCGACGGTAAACAGCGCACCCACCAGCAAGGCAAAGATCGGTTCCATCAGTCGCGGTCCCTTTCCTCGAGCGCCAATGCGATCGAACTGATGGCGCCGACGACAACCAGATAGACGCCGATATCGAAGGTCAGCACGGTCGACAGCGGCACTTCCACGCCAAACAGTTTCGGATAGATCCAAAGCCCGGTCATGTATGGCACGCCGGCAAGCATCGACAGCACACCTGACATGGCCGACATGAACAGACCGAAGGCGGCGATACCCATCGGGTGGAAATAGATCGCCCGGCGCACCGGGGCGACGCCACAGGCAATGCCGTAGATGGCCAGCGCGGAGGCTGCGATCAGGCCGCCGATGAAGCCGCCGCCGGGCTCATTATGGCCGCGCAGCAGCACGAAGATCGAAAACAACACCATCAGGCTGGTGAGATAAGGGGCGATCGAACGGAAGATTACGGTGCGCATGTCAGCCAGCCTCCTCGCGCCGGTCGGGATCATTATCAGCGACCACCACACGCGGTGTGCGGATGCGGATCAGCGACAGGATCGCCAGGCCGGTGACCATGACCACAGCGATCTCGCCCAAAGTATCCGTGCCGCGGAAATCAACGATGATGACGTTGACGACATTGGCGCCGTGGGCGACGACCTTCGAATAGGCCGAGAAGAAATCGCTCAGATAGGAGTTGAAGGGTTGCTGGGTGACGGCCAGCAGATAAAGCGCGAAGCCTGTCCCGCAGGCCAGAGCCACGCTCATGTCGCTCACCTTCTCCCGGGTCGGACGATGATCTACCGCCGTCAGTTTCAGCCGGGTCATGACCAGAGCGAGGATGACAACGGCCAGGGTCTCAACCATGAACTGGGTGAACGACAGGTCGGGCGCTCCGAACAGCATGAAGATCAGCGCCACGGCAAAGCCCTGAATACCCAGCGAGACGATCGCCGTGAGCCGGTCCCTGGCGTTTATCACGGCGAGAATCCCGATGAAGGCGATGGCGATGACCACCAGTTCGTGGAACTGCGCGTCCTTTGGCCAGACCGGCATTGACGGCCATTCGCCATACCAGGCCATCGGGCCGAGGAAAGCGATGGCAATCATGATGAAGGTCATGGTCATGTAAATATCGAGCCGGCCCGGCTGAAGCACACGGGTAATGGACGACGAAAGCCGGACCAGACCGAAAATAAACTGGTCAAAGCCGCGGTCCGGCCCCCAGCCGATGGCGGCAAGCACGCGGGCGACCATGTCGCGGGCGCGGTCAAACAGCCGGTAGACGACAATGCCGAAGACGATGGTGACAAGCGACAGCGCCAGCGGCACACCGATATGCGGGATCAGCGAGATCGTCACCATTTCCGGCTCGCCGACAACCGCGCTGGTCATGGGCGACGTGAACAAGCGATGGGCATATGGCGACGCAATCGCTCCGATCAAGCCCACGGCGCCCAGCGTCAGCGGCCCGAGCCACAGCAGGATTGGACCCTCATGGGCATGTTTCGGGGTTTTGACCTCCGGGCCGAAGAACGGCTTGATGGCGACCACGAAGCCGGCCACGAACATCAACCCGTTGCCAACCACGGCGACCGCAACGAAGAACAGCGACCAGGCATCAGCCGCCCACAGCGCGGCATAGACTTCTTCCTTGGCGAGGAAGCCGAACATCGGCGGCAGACCGCCCATCGACACGGCCGCGACCATGGCGGCGACAAAGGTGATCGGCATCGCCTTGCGCAATCCGCCAAGCCGGGTGACGTCGCGCGTGCCGGTTCCATGGTCGATCAGGCCAGCGACCATGAACAGTGCGCCCTTGAACAGCGAATGGGCCAGCAAATAGAGCACGGCGGCGGCGATCGCATGTTCGGAGCCGAAACCGGTCAGCATCACCATCAGCCCCAGCGAGGCGACGGTGGTATAGGCCAGCATGATCTTGAGGTCAGTCTGGCGGATGGCGAGCAGCGATCCGACAATCAGGGTGGTGCCGCCAAACACCGGGAGGATGGTTTCCCACCAGACAGTGTCGCCCAACACCGGATTGAGCCGCATCAACAGATAGACACCGGCTTTGACCATGGTGGCGGAATGCAGATAGGCCGACACCGGGGTCGGCGCCTCCATGGCGTTGGGCAACCAAAAATGCAGCGGGAACTGCGCCGATTTCGAAAACGCGCCGCCGAGCACCAGGATCAGCGCAGCCAGATAGAACGGGCTGTCGCGCAGATCATCGCCGAGCACCAGCAACAGTGAAATCTGGCTGACACCGGTGATGTTCCAGATCACCAGCAGCCCTGCCAGCAAGGCCAGACCGCCACCGCCGGTAACCACCAGCGCCTGCAGTGCGGCGCGGCGCGAGGCTTCGCGGGTGTGATCAAAACCGATCAGCAGAAACGAGGTGATGGAGGTCAGTTCCCAATAGACAAACAGCATCAGGAAACTGTCGGAAATGACGACGCCGAGCATCGCTCCCATGAACAAAAGCATGAAGGAGAAGAACCGACCCAGTTGATCGTTGCCTTTGAGATAGCCGCCGGAATAGAGCATGATCAGCGCGCCGATGCCGGAGATCAACAGCGCGAATGTCATCGACAGGCCGTCGATCAGCCAGGAGAAACTGACATTGTAGGACGGCACCCATTTGAAGCCGCCGGTGACAATCTCGCCATTGGCTATCTCTGCAGAAAAACCGAGAAAGTGAATGAAAATCGCCAATGGCGCCAGCGCCAGCAACCAGGCTGCATTATGCCCCAGACGCCGGGTCAGCCACGGAGCCACAAGCGCCGCGAGAAACGGCAACATCAACACAATAAAAGTCGTACCTGGCGCGGCGGCGCTCATTCAATTTCCCCGGGAGAGGCATCTGGAAAAACCACTTGGCGCGGTTTTGTTGTTAACGTCACTTAATCGCGACCAAGGGTCACGACAAGACAATGATTACCTTTACTGGGGGAAAAGCAGCCGAATGGGAATGCAAAATTTCAAATTGAGCAGAAACTGTGATGATTTGGCGCATAACTGCCTCTTCATAGGCTCGTTTTTCGAGGGTGTCGGCGGGAATCAAATTGATACGGAATGGTCTGATTGGCGGCCACGGCAATAGGTCAGCATTATTGACACAATTGAGCGTTCGTGATCATGCTTTCGTCTAAGCTTCCAGGGAGATCAGGGCATGGCCGCCGACAGCAGCACCGCATCGCATAATCAGGCAGGCACAATGGACATCGCGCCGGGGCTCGATTGGCCACACCTGTTCGCCACGCGGGCCGAACGGATGAAGGCTTCCGAAATCCGCGAGCTTCTCAAGCTGCTGGACCAGCCGGACGTGATTTCGTTTGCCGGCGGCATCCCCGACCCGGCGCTGTTTCCGGCGCAAGCGTTTGGTGCGGCACTGACATCGGCGCTTTCGGGCGACAGCAAGGGCGCTGCGCTGCAATATTCGGTCAGCGAAGGCTATAGGCCGTTGCGCGACTGGCTGGTCACCCGGATGGCCTCGCTCGGGGTGCCCTGCACCGCCGACAACATTCTCATCACCTCGGGCTCGCAACAGGCGCTGGATTATTTAGGTAAGTTATTTCTTACCAAAGGCGACACCGCGCTGGTCGGCTGGCCGACCTATCTTGGCGCACTGCAGGCGTTCAATGCCTATGAGCCTTATTACGACCGTCTCACGCCGCTCGGCAACCGCTCGGCTGCCGATTACCGCGAGACCGCGCGTGCCAATGGCGGTCAGGTGAAATTCGCCTATGCCTCGGCCGATTTCGCCAACCCCACCGGCGAGACCCTCCCCGCCCCTGCACGGGAGCGGATACTCGATCTTGCCACCGAACTCGACATCGCCGTGATCGAGGATGCCGCCTACCAGTCGCTGCGCTACGAGGGCGACGAGGTGCCGCCGCTGCTGGCGCTCGACATTGCCCGGTCAGGCTCGATCAATACCACACGGACGATCTATTGCGGCAGCTTTTCCAAGACACTGGCGCCGGGCCTGCGCGTCGGCTGGGTCTGCGCCGCTGAGCCCGTGATTTCCAAACTGGTGCTGATGAAACAGGCGGCCGATCTGCATTCGGCAACACTCAACCAGATGGCGATCCACACAGTGGCCTCCGATGGCTTCGAGGCCCAGGTCGCCAAGATCCGCGAGACCTACCGGGGACGCCGCGACGCGATGCTGTCGGCGCTGCGCACCTACATGCCCGAGGGCGTGAGCTGGACCAAGCCCGATGGCGGCATGTTCATCTGGGTCACCCTGCCCGAACACATGGATGGCGCGGCACTGCTCGCTGAAAGCCTGAAAGCCGAGCGCGTCGCGTTTGTTCCGGGCAAGGCGTTTTTCGCCGACGGCTCCGGCGCCAACACGCTTAGACTGTCGTTCTCCTGCGCCAATGAGACGATGATCGACGAGGGCATCAAGCGGCTGGGACGAGTGATCAGGGGTGGCAAAACGCCCGCCTAACCCCACTCCACCCCGAACTGTTCGCAGAGCCAGCGTGCCAGGCGATCGCGGTCTCTGATGGCGTGACCGGGGCGGATCAGCCCCACGGCGTAAAAGCCGTTGGGTGATTTTGTTTCGTCGCGCCATTGCACCTTGAGCCCGCCCGAACCGATTTCCGGCTCGATCAGCGCCCGGGGGGCGATTGCCACACCGCGGCCGGCGCGGGCGGCGGAGATGGCCAGCGCCGTCTGGTTGAAGCGGGACACGCGTGCGGCCGGTCCAGCCACCTCGTCGGCGCCGAGCAGGCGCAGCCAGTGACGGTGTCCATCCTCGAGCAGGCGATGAGCTCGGAAAGCTTCCAGATCATCAGTCGGTGGTGCCGTCTCCAGATAGGCGGGACTGGCGACTGCGACCAGAGCGAGTGGCGCGAGCCGGACCGACTTGAGCCCGGCGGCAAAGGGCGGAGCCGCCTGACGGACCACAAGATCAACGCCATCGCCGCCAAAATCGGCTAGTTTTTCAGAGGCCAGCACCTGCAGGTCAATGTCGGGATAGCGGACCTCGAAATCGGCCAGCCGTGGCATCAGCCACATGCTGGCAAATGAGGGCGGCACGCTCAGCACCACGCTGCGCGAAGCGGGCATCAGTTGTTCAGTGGCGGTGCTGATGAGGCCCAGCGCCTGGTGTACGGCGTTGGCGAAGAGTTTCCCCCTTTCGGTCAGTTCCAGCCCGCGCGCCTTGCGCACAAACAGTTTTTGACCGAGCGAACCCTCGAGCTTGCGTACCTGCTGGGCGACGGCGCCTTGCGTCAGGTTGAGCTCGTCGGCAGCAAGGCGGAAATTGAGATGGCGGGCGGCACATTCGAAGGCGCGCACGCCATTGAGATTGGGCAGACGCATGGGGCGCACCGAATGACAGTAGATTTTCTACAGTCTGGGCGAGAAAACATGATTGGTCAACGTCCCTGCCCGGCAGTACCACTAGGGCAGATTTTCAAGGAGAGATAACATGAGCGAACAGAAAATTGCATTGATCACCGCCGGCGGCAGCGGCATGGGCGCGGACGCGGCACGGCGCTTGGCAGCCGATGGTTTCAAGGTCGCCATCCTGTCCTCCTCGGGCAAGGGCGAGGCGCTGGCCGAAGAACTCGGCGGCATCGGCCACACCGGTTCCAACCTCGATGCGGACGCGCTCAAGGCTTTTGTCGACAAGGCCGTTGCGGCCTGGGGGCGTGTCGATGTGCTGGTCAATTCCGCCGGCCACGGCCCCAAGGGCGATGTTCTGACCATCAACGACGAGGACTGGCACAAGGGCATGGAGGTCTATCTGATGAACGTGATCCGCCCTACCCGGCTGGTCACACCGCACATGGAAAGCCAGGGCGGCGGTACGATCATCAACATCTCCACTTTTGCGACGTTTGAACCCGATCAGCTGTTTCCGACTTCCGGTGTGTTCCGCGCAGGTCTCGCGGCCTTTACCAAGCTCTATACTGATCGTTATGCGGCCAACAACATCCGCATGAACAATGTGCTGCCGGGCTTCATCGACTCGCTGCCTGAAACCGAGGACCGCAAGGCACGGATTCCGATGGGCCGCTATGGCCACGCCCGCGAGGTGTCTTCGCTGATTTCCTATCTGGCATCCGATGACGCCGCCTACATTACCGGCCAGAATTTGCGCATCGATGGCGGACTCACCCGATCGGTGTGATCGGCAGCCAGAACGCCTTTAACTGATTGACCCATCTGCCGGGCCGGATCTGATCCGGCCGGCTTTGGCACGCCTATGCACCAGGAACACCAGACCATGACCATCGCGATGGTATCGAATGATCGAATTGCTTTTGCTGTCAAATGGGCCGCGTCGATCATCCAGATTCTCGGTTACACGGCGACCGGCTTCGGCTTTACGCCGTGGAACCTGTATCTGTTCGTGGTCGGTGTGTTCGGCTGGTTTGCCGTGGGCGTGTTGTGGAACGACAAGGCGATCATGCTGATCCACATCGTGGCGCTGGCGGCGATGATCGCCGGCATGTCGGCAAGCTGAGGGACTGTGGGGCGGTGTTTCAGCCCATCGAACTTTGGCGTAACGGGTACAGCCCGGATACGCCCTGAGCCGCAGCCTGCCCTGTTGCCGCCGTTACCCTGCCCGGAGCCGGCTTGATGCCGTTGAACATCAGCATGGCCAGCGGACTGCGGCTGATCACCAGATGGATCCCGTAGGAAATGAAGGCCGCACCCGTAGCGATGAGCGCAAACTCGATCACCGGCGGCAGATCGATCAGCAGCAACAATGTTGCCAGCACATAGACCACCGGATGGTGAAACAGATAGATGGTGAAAGAGGCATCGACCAGTTTGCGCACGCGCGGGCTCTGGCTGGCGCAGCGGTCGAACGCCATACGGCTGATTGCGCCAACGATAAACAGCGCACCGGCAATGCCGGCCATCACCTTGAAGGTGTGGGTCGTCATGTCCGTGCCTGGCATTTGCGCCAACGTGACCAGCCCTGCCCCCACGAACAATGACAATGGCCCCTGGCGCAGGAACCAGTCATGGGTTCGGCGGCTTTTGTAGATCAGCACGCCAAAGCCGAAATAGATGACGTATTGATTGTAGTTGATCACGGCGTTGCCATAATAGGGGCTTGCCGCGACAATCTTCGTCTGGAGATAGGCGCCAACCGCACATGCCGCCACAAACAACATGAGAGCAGCAAGACGATTGGCGCCACACCAGCAGGCAGAAGCCTGCAGAGCACGCTGCCAGCGGAAACCGCCGACCAGCGCATAGACGAAAGCAAGAGCCACGCAATAGGCAATCAGGCTCCACAGGAACCACAGATGCGAGATCCACGGCTCGCCGAAGCTGGTAAGCTGACCGATCATGTAGGCAGGCAGATCGGCCGTCGGCACCACGCCAAGCAGGTTCTGCGCCAACGACTGAACGACAATCTGAAAAGGCAGGATCAGCAACGTCGCCGACAACAACGGCAGACCAAGACGGAACAACCGAGACTTCAGCCAGCGGCCGGCGCCGCGGCGGTCGAGCAGCATCATCGAGAACAGGCCGGCGAGAATGAAAAAGCCTGGCATGCGGAACATATGAATGAAATTGGCAAGCCAGGTCAGCACCTGGCTCTTGTCGGGCGAACTGATCGACCATTCATGCGACAACGAATAGACAACCGCGGCGTGAAACGGGATTCCGAGCATCAGATAGAACGCGCGGGAAAAATCCCAGTGGTGAAGGCGTTCTGCGCCCTTGCCCGGTTCTGCGCTCATGTCAAACCCCCGTCGTCTCGCCTGCCGAAGTCACAGCAACAATAGACGCAGGGCGTTAAAACTGTTCAAATTTGGATCGTAAAATTCTAATTGAATGCAATACGTTAACCACGCTTTCCGGGCGATCCCGCCAAAATCGGGAAGACAGCCCCACAGCGGGACACATCCTGTTGCGTCAAGGTCGGGGCTGACTGCCTGGCAAGCAAACGCCAAAGAGCCAGCCGACGGGAGGAAGTCGGCTGGCTCGACTGATCTTACATGTGATCAGCTATCTTGGATGTCAGTTACCGGTTGCAGTCTTGCAACGGCTGGCAACCATGTCGGAAAACTTGGCCTGAGCTTCCTGGGCCGCGGTGCAGGCGTCCTTCAGAGCGGCCTGCTGTTCAGGTGTGGCGCCATCCCAGCGAGCCTGAAAGTCCGCATCGTCGCGGTCCATGCCGTTTTCATCCATCATCATGTCCCAGACGGCGGTGTCGCCGTTGGCAAAAGCGTCAAGTTCAGTGCGGGTGTTGTTGGCATTGGTCTGGGCCATTGCACCGGCGGCAAAGAACATGGTCATGGCGGTGGCAGCAAGAATCTTTTTCATTTTGATCTCCTCAAGGAAGGCGTGAGCCTTGGGTTGTTGATTACGGAGAGACAATGTCTTGCGCCGGAATTGGTTCCAGCCCGCAGCCAATTAACCTTCACTGTTTTTTGCCAGCGACTACGGCGGTTACACCGCAAACCACCAGGCGCCCCGTTCTGCGGCCCTCCGGTAAGAGAAGACAAAAAAGCCGGGGATTGCGCCCCGGCCTTTCTCATTGGTTCAAACCTTGCGAGGCTTAGTTCTTTTCCTTGTCGACCAGGGCATTGCCCTTGATCCACGGCATCATACCGCGCAGCTTTTCGCCGACTTCCTCGATCTGGTGACGATCGTTCATGCGGCGGATACCCTTGAAGCGCGAGGCACCGGCCTTGTATTCCTGCATCCAGTCGGAGGTGAACTTGCCGCTCTGGATGTCGGCGAGAACGCGCTTCATTTCAGCCTTGGTTTCCGAGGTGATGATGCGCGGGCCGGAGACATATTCGCCCCATTCTGCGGTGTTGGAGATCGAGTAGTTCATGTTGGCGATACCGCCTTCATAAATCAGGTCGACGATCAGCTTGACCTCGTGCAGGCACTCGAAATAAGCCATTTCCGGCGCGTAACCGGCTTCCACCAGGGTTTCGAAACCGGCGCGGATCAGCTCGACCAAACCACCGCAGAGAACAACCTGCTCGCCGAACAGATCGGTTTCGCATTCTTCGCGGAAGTTGGTTTCGATGATGCCGGAACGGCCGCCGCCAACGCCACAGGCGTAGGAAAGAGCCAGTTCATGGGCGTTGCCCGATGCATCGTGATGGACAGCGATCAGGCACGGCACGCCGCCGCCCTTCTGGTATTCGCCGCGCACGGTGTGGCCGGGGCCCTTGGGGGCGATCATGACGACGTCGACGGTCGACTTCGGCTCGATCAGGCCAAAATGCACGTTCAGGCCGTGGGCGAATGCAATGGCTGCGCCATCACGGATGTTAGCGGCGATGTGGTCCTTGTAGATGTCGGCCTGCAGCTCGTCGGGAGCGGCCATCATCATCAGGTCGGCCCAGCTTGCTGCTTCGGCGACGCTCATCACCTTGAAGCCATCGGCTTCAGCCTTCTTGGCCGTGGCCGAGCCTTCGCGCAGGGCGACGGCGACGTTGTTTGCGCCCGAATCCTTGAGGTTGAGCGCATGCGCCCGGCCCTGTGAACCGTAGCCGATGATGGCTACCTTTTTCGACTTGATCAGATTGAGATCGGCGTCACGATCATAATATACGCGCATGGTAGGCTCCCATTTGTTTCTGTTTGTCGTTGTTCTCTTCGCGCCGGGGAACTACCCGCCGCCGAATTCCTGATGTGTTATCCCTGCCCGTAAAGGCCGAGGAATTGTTGTGCCGCCCTGGCGGAGATGGTGTCGATCTCCGTGGCGTCTGGGCGGTTGTCTTCGCCAAGCAGCGCACGGATCTGCGTATCCGCCACAGCCAGCCCGAAAAAGGCGCGAAAGGCCTCGCCCGCGTCTTCGAAGCTGAGCAGTCCGGCCGCCCTGCCCGCCAGGAACAATGGCTCAAGCCGCTGTTTCATCGCAATCGGGCCGTTGGTCAAGACGATTTCGCCGAGCCGGCTCTTGCCCGAGCCTGCATGAGAGACCGCGGCGCGGTTGAGTGCGATCGACAGGTCACTGGTAATCACCGTCAGCCAGCTCGTCGCAAAGCCGGTGAGTGCGGCCTTGAGGCTTTCGCGCGTCAGCTGGTCCTGCGGCAGTTTCGGCGTCCGCACCTTGGAGGCCTGCCAGCGTACCGTGGCCGTGAGCAGACCATCGCGGTCGCCAAACCATTTGTACAGGGTTTCCTTGGAGCAGCTGGCGGCGCGGGCCACGGCAGCCACAGAAAACCCGTCGCCCTCGGCCACCATCAGCTTGAGCACCGCGTCGAGCACTTCCTGCTGACGCTCGGACAGTCCCTCGCCCGCTGAGCCGCCGGAGGCGGTCTCAGCAGGCGCCGCGGTCTGCTTGGGAGCAGTGTCTGAGTGCAGTGACATGTTCATGAACGACATGTACCGTACCGTACGGTTCGGTGTCAACTCGAAACGAAACGAGCTTGGTGAGCACCCTCGCCCAGCATGACAACCGTTTGATCATCAGGGCGATGCTCTATTCTTCGCCAGCACTCCACTGCGCACGTGCATCGAAAACACGCAACACTTCAATACGGTCTTCCCTGACCCGGTAGACGAATGTGAATGGCGTTTTGAGCATGTGGTGCTCTCGCGCTCCATTCCCTTTATCCGAAGGGTGTCCGATTAAAGGATTTGCCTTCAGGAGCGCTTGAATCGCAAGAAATTGCCTGCCCGCCCTGGCTTTGCCGTCGGAAACCACGTTGACGTAAAAGGCCTTGAACCAGCGTAGATCCGGCACCGTGCTGGGCAGAAAAACAAGTTTCATGGCCTAGGCCGGCTTTATCAGAACATCAGGCTCCGGCTCGGGTAATTCGTTGTCCGTGCCGAGTGATTGAAACCAAGCGTTCATTTTCTCGTCCGAGACAAATTCGCCCTTGTCCGCTTCTGCCATCGCTTCCTCGACAAGGCTGCGCTTCGCCGCCTTGGCTTCGAGCATCATCCTGATCGCGCGGGTTGCAAGGTATGAGGCGGATCGATCCTCGCGCGCGGCTTCAGCTTCGAGGCTCGACTTGAGGTCTTCCTCCAGGCGCATGGTAAAAGGTACGGTACCCATTATGTCTCATCCACATGTCGGTGTGTGATTGATTGTCATACAGTGTATGCGTCTCGCGTACCACGTCAAATGCGAGAGTGAAAGCAGCGCTGCAACCATAAAGCCCATTGCGCCTGCGAGCGATAAAATCAAATCCATCCACCCTCCCTTCCCCGCCGCAAATAAACCTGAAAACAAACGATAGCTCCGCCCCGGCATTCAAGCTTCGGGCACGTATCGGCATGGACATTCAACTCTCAGCCATCATCATCTTGACCTTCGTCATCCACCTGATCGGCACGCTGGCTTACGCGTTCCGGATTGCCGGGATCCGCACCGGGCACATCGCGATTGCGTTTGCGCTGTTCAACGCGATGGTGCTGGTTTCGCGGACATCGAACTCGTTTCAGGCGCCGCTTTTGGCCAAGCGGGTGGAAAGCTCGATCCTGGATGCGTCTTCAACCCATCTGCATTGGGATTTTGCACTGATCCTGGCGGCAGCGTCGGTTGCGACCATTGTTGGCGGGCTGATGATCCCCACAGTGCAGCGCATTGCCACGGGCGCTGTGGCGAGCTTCAAGAAGCGGCGTAACCTGGCACGGCTGATGCTCAAGGCGCTGACGCCGCGCGGGGCCAGCGTGGTGATGCAATCGGTAGCGCTGCCGCGCTACCAGAACCTGACGACGCTCAAGGTCTCGAGCGGTTTTCCGGCCATCTATATTGGCATGAATTTCGCGGCCACGGCGTTGTGGACGGTAGGCGTGCTGTCGGCCATCTATGCCGGCTCGCTTGATCCGGATTTCCGGGTGACGGCAAGCTCGCTGTCAGCGGTGATCAACGGCGTGGCGACGATCCTGATGTTCATCCTGATCGATCCCTATCTGGCTGGACTGACCGACGATGTGGTGGACGGCAGTGTCAGCCAAAGCCACTACCGGCAGGTGCTGGTGTGGATGGTGCTGAGCCGGCTGGCGGGAACCATCCTTGCCCAGATCCTGTTGGTTCCGGGGGCAAAACTGATCGTGCTGGTGGCGCGGTGGATCTAGATTTCGCTACCTGTCAGTGCTGCAGATGGCAGCGGATCATTTTCGTGCCGGGACCGTCGGCGTCGTTTGAAAGCACCAGGCTCTGGCTGTTGAGCATCTCGAGCAGGATTGGCCGTTGCGAGGTCTTGCGGTTCCGCTTGCAGCTTGCCTCCACGCGAACGCTGCCTTCGCCGGGCGCGCCGGGCTCGAAGCTGCAGGTTTCGCCCGGCTGGCGCAGGCTGTCGGGGGTGATTACAGCAAATCCCTCGAAACGGGTCTGATCCATCATCGCGCAATGGTCGGCATCCACGGCCCAGACCCCGACATAGGCCAGCCGGCTCTGGCTACGGTTGTGGGTGAGTGCGGTAACCGTATCCTCGCGCAACAGCACCTGCGGCGGCAGTACCGCGTCGGGATCGACCAGCGGGACCCGCGCGGCTGTCGCGGGACGGCCGCCGGAACCGGGTTGGGCAGCACAGCCTGCCAAGGCAAGCAGTGCAGCAAGCGCGATGTTTTTATTCCGACTCATTCTGTCCCCGGCCAAAGCAATGACGCTTTTCTGACCGAGCGTTGCCGCGATTTCAAGCCTGATAGACGGTGTGCGTCGCGCCGCCCCAGCCTTGCGCAAGGCACACCCTGCCGGGCCGGGTCGGGGCTGATCGCGAACGTTGACTACGGCTTAGGCCTTGCCGGCGATGTCGAAACGTTTTCTTGCCGCGTCAACCTGGGTGAAATTGTCGCTCGCCCAGCGCACCAGTTCGCCCAGTGGCCCGAGCATCGATTTGCCGAGATCGGTCAAGCCATATTCGACGCTGGGTGGTTTGGTGGCGTAGACCTTGCGGTAGATATAGCCGTCGCGTTCGAGATCGCGCAGCGTCTGGGTGAGCATGCGCTGGGAAATATCGGGCAGCAGACGGCGCAGTTCACCGAACCGGTAGGGTCGCTCGCCCAGTGCCTGCAGCAGCAAGGTGCTCCATTTGCCGAAGATGCCCTGCATCACCTGCCGCACAGGGCAATTGCCCATCGCATGTTCTCCCTGCATCGCCCGCAGCTGATCTTCCAGCGTGATCCGTGCGTCCATGGTGGTTCCTTCCAGGTAACCATTGGCAGAAAAACTGCCTTCTTTCGCCGCGCTCGCCAAACGCCTAAGTCTGCAACTCTCATTTTGAGAGCACGTCTATAATTGAGACCTGCACTCATATCATATCCATAGAGAAAGGGAACATCATGACTGGAAAACTGCTTATTACCGGCGCATCCGGCCATCTGGGCGGCCTGGTGATCCGGCATCTGCTTGACAGTCACAAGCTGCCGGCGAGCACCCTGATTGCCGGGTCGCGTGATCCGGCCAAACTCGATAATCTCGCCAAGCTCGGCGTCGAGGCCCGCCGGGTCGATTTCGATGACGCGGCGTCGCTCGCCGACAGCTTCGCCGGTGTGGAGCGCCTGCTGATCGTCTCGACCGATGCGCTGGATGGCGCCGGCACCCGGTTGCGACAACACCAGGCGGCGGTCAAAGCGGCCAAGCAGGCGGGCGTCAGCCATATCGCCTACACCTCGATGCCGAGCGCCGAAGATACCCTCATCAGCTTCGGGCCGGACCACCTCAACACCGAAGCGGCGATCAAGCAGACCGGTCTCGACTACACCATCTTCCGCAATGGCTGGTACATGGAAAACCTACTGATGGGCCTGCCGCAAGCGCTCGCCAGCGGCCAGTGGTACAGCGCCGCCAGCGACGGCAAGCTGGCGCACATAGCCCGCGAAGACATCGCGCGGGCCATTGCCGGGGGACTGGCCGCCAAAAAGAACGGCAAGGCCACCTACACGCTTACCTGCGACACCGCCCGCACCACCGGCGAAATCGCGAACCTGGTGCGCGAAATCACCGGCAAGCCGCTGGAGGTGGTTTCCGTCAGCGACGGGCAACTGGCCAAGGGACTGGAAACGGCGGGCGTTCCCTCCGGCTTCGTGCCGACGCTGGTGTCGTTTGATGCCAACACCCGCGAAGGCAAGATCGCCATGGTGACAGAAGATGCAGCCAAGCTCTCGGGCGTCAAGCTCACATCGCTGAAAGCGTTTCTCGAAGCCAACAAGGCAGCACTCGGCGTCTGATCGGCGTGTTTCGCAACCACCGTCCCCCGCCTTTGCCGGCGGGGGCATCGAGCTTATCTTCGGGGGTTGGCTAGCCGCAGGCCTTGATGAAACGCTGCACAGTTGCGGCCATTCCATATTCCAATGCGTTTGCAGTCAGACCGTGACCGATCGAAACTTCCATCAGGTTGGGGAGGACGCGGGCAAGCGCCGGCAGGTTTTCCACCGTCAGATCGTGGCCGGCATTGACGCCGAGGCCTAATTCGGCGGCGATCTGGCCTGCGGTCTCAAGCTTGGCCAGTTCTTCGGTGGCGCGCGCCGGATCGTCATAGGTTCCGCCATAGGGGCCGGTGTAGAATTCGACACGGTCGGCACCGGTGGCCTTGGCTGCTTCCAGCGCCGTTCGATTGGCGTCGGGATCGCAAAACAGCGAGACCCGGATGCCACGTTTTTTCAACCGCTGGACCACGGAGCGCAGGAAATTGCCCTTGCCCTCGAAATCCCAACCGTGATCGGAAGTCGCCTGCGCCGGATCGTCTGGCACCAGGGTCACCTGCTCGGGCTCGCTGGCCTCGGCAAGATCAAGAAACGCGTCGGTCGGATAGCCCTCGATGTTGAACTCAGCGTTGGGAAACTCGTCATCGATCAGTGCGCGGATGGCCGGCAGATCGGAAAAGCGGATGTGGCGCTGGTCAGGCCGGGGGTGCACGGTGAGCCCATGGGCGCCATTCTCCAGTGCTATCCGCCCGAGAGCCGTAACGCTCGGCCACGGCAGGTCTCGGCGATTTCTGAGCATGGCGACGGCGTTGAGATTGACGGAGAGCTTGGCGGACATGACACAACCGGTTCGGTGGAATAATGATTCTTCTCTAGCACCGAAGTGTGCACCCCGAAACCCGGCACGACGACACGCCGGACCGATCTATAAGCGATGACCGCGCTTGAGCCGGGTGGAATAATCCTGAAGCTGTCCGTTGTAGTTTTCGATCATGCGCTGCTGCCGGCGCTTGCCGATCCGCAGGGCATTCCAGAAGAAGAGCACGGCCACGACTGCGAGCAGGACAAAGAACGGCAAGGCCAGGTCCTTGAGATCGGAAGAGCCGAAAACCTGTTTGAGCATCTGATCGACATCAAACGCGTGCGCCGGTGCTGCCATTGTCACGGCAGCCAGCATCGCGGCGAGGGGCAGGAAGTTGCGCATGGCTGGATCCTTGTTCAGCTTGTCCAGACCTATGATGCGCTCACAGTCTTAAAAAAGTAGCCACCTGGCGAAGGTTTCAGCCCGCCAGGCTTTTCTTGGCCTTTCCGGGTAGGCCTTTCTTAGGGGTTTATATGCAAATTCGTATACTTGAGGGCAATCTCGGGTTCGGGGTTGCCAGGGAGACGGCTGCAAAGCGGGTTTTCACGGGCTGCGCTGGTCTAGCGCTCGCATGGCGGAAACCGGTCTTGAGGGCCGAAGCGAAATCGCACTTGAACAGCGTTGCGTACTCGGCAGGCTGATTGTGCGAGAAAGGCCCAGACGGGAGCAACCATGCCAGGCTATCCCCTACCCGACCGTGAAACCGAGCGATTGGCCAAGCTGCAAAAATACACGATTCTGGACAGCTTGCCGGAAGCCGCTTACGACCGGATCACCCGGCTTGCCTCGCACATGCTCAAAGTCCCAATCGCGCTGGTGACGCTGGTCGATAGTGACCGGCAATGGTTCAAATCCAAGGTCGGAATTGATGTGCAGGAAACCCCGCGCGACATCTCCATGTGCGCCCATACGATCTGTCGGCCGGATGTCTTCGTGGTCGAAGATACAACGCTCGACGAAAGGTTCCGCGACAACCCGATGGTTATCGGCGAACCCGGCGTGAGATTTTACGCAGGCGCGCCTTTGAATGCCAGCGACGGGCTGATCCTGGGGACATTGTGCGTCGCGGATCGCGTGCCGCGGACCCTTAGCGAAATGGAGAAATCGCTTCTTGTCGATCTCGCCGCCATCATCGCCGACGCGTTGGAAACCCGGCTGCTGCTGGAACGGGCCGAGAAAGCCGAGAACCGGCTCTCAGATGCCATGGAATGCCTGCCCAGCGGCTTCGTGCTGTTTGACAAGGAAGACCGGCTGGTGCTGTGCAACAGCCGTTACCGCGAAATCTATTCGAGAAGCGCCGATGTGATCAAACCCGGCGCTCTTTTTGAAGACATGGTTCGCACCGGCGTTGAGCGCGGACAATACCCGCAGGCTGCAGGCAAGGAAGACGCTTGGATCGCCAGCCACGTGCAAGTTCACCAGAACCCGGGTGAACCGACCGAGCAATATCTTCCCGACGACCGCTACATCCAGGTTCACAACCGGCGCACTGGCGAGGGCGGACTGGTAGGCTTCCGGATCGATATCAGCGAGAAGAAACGCCAGGAACAGGCATTGGCATTGATGGCCTGGACCGACGGCCTAACCGGTGCCCTGAACCGCCGCCGCTTCTTCGAACTTGCCACCATCGAAATCGGGCGGGCGCGGCGCGAAGAAGCGCCGATGTCGCTGTTGTTGCTCGATGCTGATCACTTCAAGAAGATCAATGACCGCGACGGCCACGCGGCGGGCGACCGGGTGCTTGAAGGCCTGGTGGCGCGCTGGGAAGCGGAGCTGCGCCCGCATGACATGATCGGCCGCGTCGGCGGCGAGGAATTTTGCGTGTTGCTGCCCGGCATGGGCGAAGCCGAGGCGCTGCGTGCCGCCGAACGACTACGCGCAGCAATCGCCGATCTGCCGTTCGCCGTCGAGGGGCAGTTGATCCGGGTCACGGTAAGCGCCGGTATCGCAACGTTAAACGCCGACGACACCCTTGAGACGCTGATGAAGCGTGCCGATATGGGCCTGTATGAAGCCAAGGAAGCAGGGCGCAACCGCTTCGCCGTCTACGCTGCATAACCGCGCCGGCCTGGCCGCCGGTTAAGGCGGTCGCGAAGCCGGTAATTGGCCGCTACCACCTCCATCTTATGCGCGCGCCTCTGGCTTGCGTTGGCACAATCGTCGGCATACCATTCGGTTTTTCGGGGGAGTGTTGACAGATGATCTTCGTTTCCACCACGAAAAACGGCAATCGCATCGAATATCGTGACAACAAGCGCTGGCTGTGGATCTTGTCAGTGCTGGCACCTTCGCTGTCCGGTTTTGCTGCACTCGCCTATCAGGTGAGCGGCAATGCCTGGTGGGTACTGGTTCCTGTCGTCTCCTACTACGGCCTGTTCGTCGCCGCCGATCACCTGATCGGCGTTGCCCCGAACAATCCGCCCGAGGAAATCGTCGAGGAACTGGCTGGCGACTCCTATTACAGGATACTGCTGTTCCTCTCGGTTCCGGTGTTCTGGTTTTCGTTTCTCACCTGCGCGATCGCCGCCGGGCAGCCCGACACGCCGATCTGGGCCTGGCTGGGACTGGCGCTGAGTGCCGGGATCAGTTCCGGCACGGCGATCACGGTTGGTCACGAACTCGGCCACAAGCTCAACCGGCTCGATCAATGGGGTGCCAAACTCGCCAACGCCGTGTCAGGCTACGGACATTTCTGCATCGAACACAATCGCGGCCATCACGTTCATGTCGCCACCCCGGAAGATCCGGCCTCGGCACGGCTTGGTGAAAGCCTGTGGCGGTTTGCCTTGCGGGAATTCCCCGGAACTGCGGTGCGCGGCTGGCGCATCGAACGCGCCCGGCTGGCGCGCAAGGGCTTGTCTTTCTGGCACTGGCGCAACGACATCCTGCAGGGCTACGCGATCACGCTGATCGCCGATGTGACGCTGATCATTGCCTTTGGCTGGACCATGATCCCGTTCCTGCTCCTGCATAATCTGGTCGGTTGGATGCAACTGACGTTCGCCAATTATGTCGAGCATTACGGGCTCAGGCGAATGCAGGGACCGGATGGTCGTTACGAGCCGTGCGAGCCGCGCCATTCCTGGAACACCAACCACATCGTCACCAACCTGATGCTGTTTCACCTGCAGCGACATTCCGACCATCACGCCAACCCCTTGAGGCCCTATCAGGCGCTGCGCTCATTTGCGGAATTGCCGACATTGCCGTCGGGCTATCCGGGAACGTTTCTGCTGGCGTCAATCCCGCCGTTGTGGTTCCGGGTGATGGATCCCAAGGTGATGGAATGGGCAGGCGACGATCTTGGCAAAACCAATCTCGACCCGGCGCGGGCGACGGAATACAAAGCACGCGGGGCTACGCAGGCCGCACCAGCCAGCCAATAGGCTCGAGACCCGGCGCCTGAACACCCCGGTCGACACAACCAATCGGCACGAAGCCGTGGCGGCGCGGGGCCCTCCGGCCCCACACCCCAATCCGGCTGCGGGACCGCTCAGGCCGCCCTGTCGCCGCGGTCCCACCCGGCCGATGCACTGGCTTGACCGGACACTGTGAAACGCCCGGTCAGTTCGGCCAGATTCTGATTGATCAGCAACAGGTTGTGTGTGGCGGCATTGGTTTGCTCGACCATACTGGCATTTTGTTGGGTGATCAGATCCATCGAATTGACCGCCTGGTTGATCTCGGCAATGCCGGCGGCCTGTTCCTGGGCGGATTGCGAGATCGATGCGAAGTGATCGTTGATGACCTGCACCTGACCGCCGATGCTGTCTAGTGCTTCGCCGGTCTTGTGGACCAATGAAACGCCATGCACGACATCATTGTAGGAGGTCTCGATCAACTCCTTGATCTCCTTGGCGGCAGCGGCCGAGCGTTGCGCAAGTTCGCGGACCTCCCGAGCAACCACGGCAAACCCACGTCCGGCCTCACCCGCCCGCGCCGCCTCGACACCGGCATTGAGCGCCAGCAGATTGGTCTGGAAGGAAATCTCGTCGATCACGGTAATGATCTGCGTGATCTTTTCGGAGGACTGCTCGATCTTGCCCATCGCCGCGACCGCCTGCTCAACCGTCCTGACCGAAGCGGCCGCCTGTTCGGATGTCTGCTCGACGACATGACGCGCCTCGCTGGTGCGATCGGCCGATTGGCTCGAAATCGTGGTGATTTGTTCGATCGCAGCGGCAGTCTGCTCAAGCGCCGCGGCCTGCTGTTCGGTTCGCCGGGCCATGTCGTCGGTGGCACCCGACAATTCACGGGTATCGGTGACAGCCTGGCGAGTGGCGCCGATGATCTCGGCAAAGGTCTCACTCAGCTTGGCGATGGAGCCGTTGTAATTATCCTTGAGTCCGTCAAAGTCAGCGGCCAGAGGCTCGGTAATGCTGGCGCTCAGATCGCCTTCGGCCATCCGCAGCAGTGCTTGCTCGAGCGCGCCCAGCGCGGCATCCTGTTCTTGCTTGATCCTGGCCTTTTCCACCTCGACCTCAGCACGCTCCTGGGCCAGCGACTCGAGATAGACGGAGATGGCGTAGTCCATGTCGATCAGCGCAGCCTTGACCACCGCCGACAATCCCTGACTGACCGCTTGCACTTTCTTGTTGCGGCCGAAGCCACCAAGTTCGCTGGTGATGATGTCGGTCATCAGCGCGTCGACAATGTAGGTATAACCACCAATATACCAGCTCGGCTCAAGCCCGATCTTGGCGTGTACCCTGCCGATCCGGGTGACGGCATCCACATAATTCTGATCGAACTCGGCCGAGGCAATCAATGACCAGTGCGCCTGCTGCATGGTCTTGGCATGTTTGATTTGCGCATCATCGCGGAAAAGCCGGGCGGTTTCCGGCGTGGCGCGAACCTTGTTGTAAAATTTGTCGAGAGCTGGACCAACGGTCTCGTCAATGGTTGGCTTGAGGCCCGACAGCGCCTGACGCTGCGCTTCATCCAGGCCTACGAACTGGAGTTTTCGGGCGATATCGATGTTTTCGGCGGTGTCTCGGCTCATTGCTGCACGATCTTGGATTGTTGCCTTGAGCTGCGCGAACCATCCGCTTTTTCAAGGCCTGTTGGCGAGCCCTCATGGCTCCCGGCCTTGATATTAAGTGTGTGGTAAACCCATGGTAAACATGAATTATTTCTTCTTTAGAAGACCCGATTTTCGACCTTTTGGCGGTCGAGACGACGGCACCTCAACCGCTAGAGGAATATCCTGACGACACACGTCAGCCACCGTTCGAATCAAGGGATTTGTTGGGCTGGATTTACCCGTTGCCAGTCACGCCCGCGAAGATCGACAGAAGTTCGATCTGCCGGAAGGTAAGTACCAGTGCGATGTTGCCGGCCCAGGCCACGGTAAGGAATCGCGCGAATTGCGCCCAGACGCTGTCCTCGGCCAGCGAACAGCGCCAGATAGAAATCAGGATCCAGACCGTATAGAGCCCCAGCAAGAGCAGCAGCACCTGTTCTGCACCGATCAGTCGCAAATAGATCAAGCGTGCATAAAACAGGATCATGATGGAACTGGTGAAAACGCCATAGAACCAGAATGCAGTGGCGAGCGTTGCCTTGCCGTGCCAGGCGCGAATCTCCGGCGCGAAAATATATGCAAGCACCGGCCAGAAGGTGCCCTCCGGTTGCGGATGGCGGTTCATGCGGCTTTCCCGTCGCGCAACAATGTCACCAGATAGGCGCCGAAGGTCAGCAGCCAGGCCGCCAGCGCGATCCAGGCGAAGGCCAGCGGCAGCGTATCCAGGAAATCAAATTCCAGCGCCCGGGCCATCTGAAAGGTGCTGACTGAATACATGCCGAGCGGGAACACCGCTCCCCAGTAGAGCGGATCGTAGGTCAGCGGAAAGCGCTTGTAGCCGTGGCGCCAGACGCCGAGGATCAGCAGCATCGGGATCCACCAGGTGCCGGTGGCCCAGTAAAACACCGTAAATCCCTTCATGAACGGCACGATGGAATGCAAGAACGGCGCATCCTGCGAGTTTATGATCAACAGCGATCCGGCCAGTGTCGAGATCGCCATCGCTCCCATGTTGATCCAGTAGGGCGGCGACAGATCACCCGGCGAAAACTTGAAAAACGTATAGCGGTAGAAGATCAGCGACATCATCCAGATGTAGAGCATGCCGCCCCACAGCCACATCGACAGCGCCAGGAAATTCAGATCGAGCCGGTAGGGTTGCTCAACCTCGACGGCCAGCAACGATGATAACACGGCAATCGACTGGGTGGCCACCACCGCCAGCAGCCAGGCGCCGCTGATGCCCTGGTCGAGTGACGGCTTTTCCTCCTTGACGGTAAACGCGGTGAAGATCGTGTAGGTGAGCCCGAACCACAGGATCACAGCTACCCACCAGAAGGCGAAACCAATGGTGGCGTTGTGGTCGAGGATAACGAATTCGCTGCCGAGAATGCTGGAGGCTGCAACCATGGTAAAAAAGCCGGGACCACGCAGATGGTCGATCATGTCCATGAAGAAGCTCACGCGGTGGCGGATGATGCGCAGGATGGTCAGTCCCCACAACACCAGATAGGCCACGAACGCAATCGCGAACAGAACCCAGGCCACCACCGGCAAGCCGATCCGGTTGGCGGCGAGCGAAACGATTCCCGTTGCCATCACCATACCGAAATAGGCTGGCGACAACATCCCCAGGTCCGGGTGCCGCATGCGGCTGAGCGCCGACGGCCATTGCTGCTTGTGGGGCGCGATGGCCAAGACAGTTACCTCGCGGCTGTGTGTCGTTCATTTTATGCGCTATGTGACGGCATGAGCAAGATGCCGACACGACCGGTCAAGGCCGCCGCCGGGCTTCAGCGGAGCGGCGCAATCGGGATGACCCGGCAGCACCTCGGGCCCTGATTGCGGCCGCATTGACCAACCATATCAATGATTAAGCGATGTGGGCGAGGGAATCTCCTGCCGACACTGCGAGCTGAAATGCCCGATCATCGGCTGTTGCGAGCAGATGGGGCTGATTGACGCGCCGGGGGCATCCGGGGAAACCAGCGGTTTGAAAATCAGTGCAGTCACACCGGTGCAATACCGGGCTCCTGCTCCATTCATGGAGTGAGCGGATTACGACTGTCTGCCAGGATCTTGCCGCCGATGGCGATGAAGCAGACGCCGGCGGCCCGTTCGACCCAGTGGCGGGCGTTTTGAAACCGCACAATCACCGGCCTCGAGGACATGAACAGCGTAACAACCGAATACCAGACAGCAGCGCTCGTCATTACCAGCGCGATCATGGCGCCCATCACCCAGAGCGGCATGGCGTCGGTGACGGCGGTGGCAAATACACTGGTGAACAGCACAATCGCCTTGGGGGTGGTGAGCGTGACCAGAAACCCGAACAGCAGCGGATTGCCGAGCCGGGTCTCCATCTCGCCGTCAAGCTCGATGGCCGCCGGTTTTGTCAGCAGCAGCCTGATCCCGAGATAGCCAAGATAAAACCCGCCACAGATCCGCACCGCCCAGGCGAGCCATTGGTATTGGACCAGAATGGCGGAAAGTCCGAGCAGGCTGAGACCGGCGTAGAAGCCTAACCCGAAGGTGACACCAAGCGTGGTCAGCAGACCGGCGCGCGTCCCCCGCCCCATGGCGGAACGGACCACGGCGATAAAATCCGGTCCCGGCAGCATCAGCGCCGGAATGAAAATCGCAAACACACTGACAAAGACGATAGTCCATTGCATGGACGTCTCCCTTCATAGTCGAACGGCGCGGCTCGCTACAAGCTCATGGCCAGCACCCGGCTGATGTCGGTCAGCGATCGACCGGATTGCTGCATCCAGACATTAAAGGCCGATTGCACATCAGCGAGCGCCTTCTTCGAGGTCGGCTGACGGTCGACCACGCCCTCGGCGATCAGGCGGGCGACAACACTTTGCGACAGGATAAAACTGTCCTTGCCGATGAAGCGAAGACAATATTGGCCTGAGGTGCCGCCGAGCCGACTGCCGCGTTTCTTCAACAGTTCGAGCAGGCCGATGAAGTCGGTTGAAGGCCAGTCCGCGATGGCCTTGCCGGCACTTCCGGCTTGCGCCGCAAGCGTCTGAACAAAGACTGCATTCTCCTGCACAGAGCGGATCTTGGCGCCATTGCGGATGATCCGCGTGTCGGAGACCAGCCGCTCGAAATCCTCGTCGGTGAGCATGGCGCAATGGCCGATGTCGAACCCATTGAAGGCGGCCTCGAAGCCGGGCCACATGTTTTCGACCACCTTCCAGTTGAAGCCCGCCTGGAACACGCAGCGGGTCATGGTTGCCAGCCAGCGGTCGTCGGGGATCGCTGCCAGCTCGGCGGCGGGCTTGGGCGGCGTCAGCATCGCGTTGAGCGCCTCGGCGCCGCCCTTGCGGCTGGCTGCAATCTCGAAAATCTCGTCGAACGCGCGCATGCTGCCTCACCTGTCTGTCTTGCATCGCTGCGAGATTATCCCGGCCGCTGCGGGTTGGCGAGAGCGCCACGTCCCGATCCGCACCCGCAGCAATGTCCAGACGCCTGGCGCGTCAGCCAGGCCTGTCGGCGACCCAGATCATGTGCCGTGCGCCGCGCTTTTTGGTTCTGGCGCGGGTCGGCACTTCGGTGACGGAAAAGCCCGCTTGCTTGAGCCGCCGGGTGAAGGCGGCATCGGGCGCCGAAGACCAGACCGAGAAGACCCCGCCCGGCTTGAGCGCCAGATAGGCGCTCGCCAGACCTTGGGCCGAGTAGAGCGCATCGTTGCCCTGGCGGGTGAGACCATCGGGGCCGTTGTCGACATCGAGCAGGATGGCGTCCCACGCACCCCTGTCGGCACGGATCAGTTCGCCGACATCGCCTTCATGTAGATTGACGCGGGGGTCAGCGAGGCAATTGCCAAACACCGGCGCCATCGGACCGTGCGCCCATTCAATGACGGCAGGCACCAGTTCAGCGACGGTGATACGCGCACCCTGATCCAGAGCCTTGAGCGCGGCGCGCAGGGTAAAGCCCATTCCGAGCCCGCCGATCAGCAGGCGTGGCTGCGCCCTGCCCTCAAGCTTGGCCGCAGCCAGATTGGCGAGCGCCTCCTCCGAGCCGCTCAGCCGGCTGTTCATCAGTTCGTTTGAGCCAAGCATGATCGAGAATTCATGGCCGCGCTGCATCAACCGCAGCTCCACACCATCATCGAGTTTTACCGCGTCAAGCCGGAGCCAGGGGATCATGGGGCGTCCTCCTGGAGCGCTCGGGGTTCAAGTGAGGCCGTGTGATGACGGGAAATTGGCCAAGTGGCAAGGGCTGGAGTTGGCGCGCGTTGACCAGTCCACGCAAACACGTATGACCGGAGCGGCATTGGCCGTTCCGGTCATTCATTCTTGTCAGCTCTACCACCCGGACTGCTTGCCGTTTTTGGTGTTGCCCATTTTTCCGGTGCGGATGCAGTTTGGACAACCGAGGCATTTTCCCGTTGAAATCCGCGTGCAGGTTGCAACGGGCGTAGGTTCAGCGGCCCGTCTCAACATAACGCGGCCTCCAGCGATTCCCACTCGCCATACTTCCACGGGTTGCCAACCACGGCCGCCATGAAGTCCGGGAAGACCTCGTTCGGCATGCCGGCCTTCATGCCGGTCACCATTTCAGCGCGCTCGGGCCGACTGGCCGCGCCGAGCATGGCGCGCATGAACAGCACCATTGTTTCGGGCGGAATCGATGCGACAATCCGCTCGCGGATCGTGGTGATCTCTGGTGCCGAGAAGTGCTCTTCGATCTGCGGCTGGATCACGGTTTCTTCCTCGTTCATGTGCTTGAAATCGTCGGCCACAAACAGCGCGAACCGCTGGTAGAGCTTGCGCAACAGCGCCGGGCGGCCGGTTTTCGCGACAACCAGGGCATCGGCCAGCCGGCGCAGCTCACCAAAGGCCTCTTCATGGTGCTCGTGATCTTCGCCGGCATGATCGGCCGCCCCCGGCAGACGCTGGTCGAGAACGGTATGAATCTCGCTGTTCTCGTCGGCCAGGTGACACAGGCCCATTTCGATATGGTCGGAGAGTCGCCTCAATGTTGCGGCGACTGCTGAATCGTCAAACGGATCGAGCTGACCGAGCGCAATCAGCATGCGGGCATTGGCGAGCCGCAGTCCCTTGTGAACGGCATAATAGAGGTCTTCTTTCTCGTCGTGAGCGGCGAGGGTTTCTGTCTGGGCATTCATGTCTCGAACTCCACGTAATACCAGGCGTGCCGGCGGTTGAATGGGGCGCGGAATAGCCAATAGGTTTCGCTTGAAAAACAGCCTGAACTCGGATTGAGTATCGAAAATTTCTGGACAATCCGATGGACCAGATCAAGGCGATGAAGGTGTTTCTGCGGGTTGCCGAACGCGGCAGCCTGACGGCAGCCAGCTTTGACCTGGGGCTTTCGCGTGGCGGCGCCAGCGCGATTGTCACCGAGCTGGAAAGATATCTCGGCGTACAGCTGATCGAGCGAACCACCCGTAGCCTGCGGCTGACCGAAGAGGGGCAGTATTATCTCGACAAGGCACGCGCCATAACCGAGGCGGTGGAAAATCTGGAAGACGAAGTCGGCTCCGCCGAGCGCCAGCCACGTGGGCGGCTCAGGGTGCAGATCCCGCCGGGACTGACTACGCTTGCCTTGGCGCCGGCCTTGCCAGCGTTTCTTGCCGCCTGTCCGCAGGTCGATCTTGAAATCCTGTCGCGCGATGGCGTACCGAATTTCGTCGCCGAGCAGATCGACGCCGCGGTGCTGATCGGCGTCCCCCCGGCGATCGACATCGTCGCCCGACCGCTCGGCCGCATTCCGCTGATGACGGTGGCCTCCCCCCGCTATCTCGAGCAGCATGGCATGCCGGCCTCGGTGGCCGATCTGGCGCAACACGAATGCATTCCGATCATCTCGTCGATCAGCGGACGGACGGTGCCGTGGCGGTTCCGGATAGGAGACGAAGAGACAACCGTGCCGGTGCATGGAAGGGTGGCGTTCGAGACCGCGGCCGCAGCGGTGGTCACAGCCAAACGCGGCGCGGGCATCATTCAGCTCGCCAGTTATCTGGTCTTCAGCGAGGTGCGCGCCGGACAGCTTGTGCCGGTGCTCGACGAGATCCGCCCGGACAGCAGCGAGATGTTCCTGGTCCACCCGAGACATCGGTTGAAGCCCAGAAAACTCAGGGTGTTCGAAAAATTCCTGATCGAGCTGAACCCGAGGACCCGGCAGAAATGGGGTGTGCGGCTGGTGCCGTGAGGGAGCCGACACGGCCGTGCCCTTCGCCAACTACATTGTACCGGCCATTTCTTACGCCCGGCCCGACCCACATCCTTAAACCCTGCAATGCCAATAAGTCTTTGAACGGATGCAAGACCGCCTCACTCAAGCTGGCGCTCGAACTTGTGAGATGATGTTGGCAGGACCCCTTCAGATGACGGCCCACAATCCAAGTTCCGAAAAGCACTCGCAGCGGCTGATTTTGGCTTACCAGACTGCGTCCGTGCTGATAATCGCCATAGGCTTGGCGTGGGCCGCATTTTTCACCTGGAGCCAACAATGGTCGTTGGTCACCGCCGACCTGGTGCTTGTTTCGGTGGCCGCGGCAGGCTGGTGGCTGCTTTCATCCGGCCGGCTGAATGCCGCATTGATCGTCACACAGCTGTCGCTGCTGGTCTTCATCATCTTCTACGCCTTGATGTTCGACATTCCGTCCGAGAGCTATCCGAGAAACACGCATCTCTATTTGCTGGACATCGCCCTGCTCGGCTTTATCAACCATCTGCGCGATACATCGAAAATTCAGCTTGCGATCATCGCCGCCTGCATCTGCGCATTTATTGTGTTGGCGAGCACTCATTATGCGCTTCCCTTTGCCCAGCCTATTTCCGACGACATTCGTGCCAATGGCATATGGGTAAACAGCATCCTGACAGCGGGCATATTGTGTGGCGGCATCTACGCCCTCCAGCGGGAATTCACCCGCCCCAAGGGCCTGGCGCTGGAATTGTGCAATGCTGTTCATCGCGGGGAAATGCAGCTGTATTTCCAACCGCAGATCGACGATGTCGGCACGATCCACGGCGCCGAAGCACTGTTGCGCTGGCAACACCCGCAGCGCGGCCAAATTCCGCCCGGTGACTTCATCCCGGTGGCCGAAGAAGCCGGTCTGATGCCGTTGCTCGGCGGCTGGGTGCTCAAGGAAGCTTGCCGCACGCTGGCGATATGGAGCGATGATCCGGTGTTGAGCAAATTGACGCTTGCCGTCAATGTCAGCGCCAGCCAGTTCCAGATCGAGGGTTTCGAAAGCTCTGTGCTGGAATATGTCGGCTTCTATCGCATTGATCCCACATTGCTCCAACTGGAGCTGACCGAAAGCGTGCTTGTCCATGACCTGGCACCGACGGTGGCCAAGATGGAACGCCTGCGCGCCACCGGCATCAGCATCGCGCTGGATGATTTCGGCACCGGGTACTCGTCGCTGAGCTATCTGCGCCGGTTGCCGCTTGACCAGCTCAAGATCGACCGCAGCTTTGTCAAGGAATCGCTGGAAAGCGAACGTGGCGCGGCACTGGTCAAAAGCATCGTCCAGTTGGGCATCGATCTCGGCTTCGTGGTCCTGGCTGAAGGCATTGAGACCCCGGCCCAGCACGCATTCCTGCTCGACTGCGGCTGCCACGAATTCCAGGGCTACCTGTTCGGTCGCCCGATGCGCGAAACTGACTTCGCCGCGCATGTACAACAGGCCACAGGGGCCGCCGCCCAGCCAGCTCCGGTGCGCTCGCGCCCGATCGCGACCGAGCCGACAATCGGGGCCAGTCTGGTGACAGCGCCAGCGTGATCAGGCCTTCGCGCCGGCCCTGATCGCCGAGAAGTAATCCTCCCAGGTTTGATGAGGACGCCCGGCTGCATCAGCATAATTGCTGGGGTTGTCAAAGGCGCCATCACGGATGCCGGAATAGATACCGGTGATCACAGTGCCGATGAATTCGCCGAGTTCGGCAATGCGGTCCTGCTTGTATTCCTCGACGCTCATGGGGCGATATACCAGAGAGGTTCCAAAGGCCTGGTTGAAGCATTCGGCCAGTTCCGCTTGGTTCAGACTCTGGCCATGCAGATTATAAGTATGGCCGTTGTGGGCATCGCTGCCGAGCATTTGCGCATAGGCATAGGCCAGTTCGTCACGGGTGGTGTAGCCGCACTTGCCGTCGCCGGCACAATTGGCGATCTCACCCGAAACCTTGTAGGTTTCGATATAGTCGATGTCCGGCTCGATATAGATGCCGTTGCGGCCGATGACCCAATCCAGCCCGCTTTCGCGCACATCCTGCTCGGTCTGACGGTTGCTCTTTACAACCGCCGAGAAGCTCGAGCCTTCATCCGGCCCCTGCACGCTGGTATAGACGATCTTGCGCACCCCGGCGGTTTTCGCGGCTTCAATCACATTGCGGTGCTGGCCAATACGTTTACCGGGTTCATCCATGCCGGAGACCAGCAGTACGACATCCACGCCGTGGAGGGAACGCTCGAGACCGGCACGGTCGCCGTAATCCCCCTTTCGGACTTCGCCCCCCAGATCCCCGGCCTTCTCTGGAGTTCGGGCAAGGCCGATGACGGTACCGGCGCCGGCACGTGCCGTGAGCGCCCTAACGATTGCACGGCCAAGCTGGCCGCTGGCGGCAGTAACAGCGATTGTGGTCATGGTGGTTTTCCTCGTTTTTGTGTCAGGACGCGATCTTGGGAGCGGCAGCCAGTGAACGCTTGGCGCCTGCGGTTTTCCAGATGCGGTAGATTTCCAGGGCGGCCAGCGGCACAAAATGCACCGGAGCCGGAGCGAAATTGTCGTGAATGAATATCCAGTGCAGCAGGGTGGCGACGGCTGCCGGATAGACAAAGCGTTGCAGCGTCTTCCAAGTGCGGCGAAGCCGGCGGACGGAAGCATCATTGGACGTCAGCGCAAGCGGCACGAAAATGACGAATGCCACCCAGCCCGTCCAGATGCCGAACTTGGCGATATCCGCCGCAACCGCTGACAAAGACCCAAGGTCAATCACGTAATAGAGCGTATGCAAGGCTGCATAGAAGAAGGCGGCCACGCCAAGGTAACGGCGACGGCGCATCAGCCACGGCACCACGCCGGATTTTGGAAACAACATCCGCAACGGCGTGAGCATCATGGCGATGATCATGAACCGGGCAGAAAATTCCCCGGTGGGATGCAGCAACGGCTCGAGATCTCCGCCAGACAATGCGCCGTTGACCAGGGCAATGGACGGCAGGGCAAGAAGCACCCAGAAAGCATAGGGTGAGTTGAAAAAGGTTTTCAGGGTTTTCATAGTGTCGTCTCCGGGTATCGTGATCTTGCCCAAGCGCATCAGATAGTCATGGTTGGTTTGTTGAGTCCCAAGTCACATTGAGGGATTCACGAAAGGCGAAACGCTCAAGATGACCTCCGATCACCTGTTCGAGCTTGCCGATATCGTCGCCCGCAACCGTCAGCACCAGTTCCTCGTCCTGGGCGAATAGAATGCAGGTACCGAAAGGCAAGGTGATGGATCCGTTCAGAGTATCGAACTCAACCGGTACCTTGTGGCCAAAATGCTTGCAGAGCTGTTGCAGATACTGGCTCGCCTTCGGCGTTTGAACATGGCTGATAGATTGGTTCATGGGGATCTCCTTTTCTACTTTTCATAGAATAGGGACGTTCTCATCGTTTGACTTGATGGGATAAATTTGAATTACTATCTCATCCAGTCGAAAGATGTGATCGATGATTGATGATCTGCGTGCACTTGCCATTTTCGCCAAGGTTGCCGAGGCGGGCAGTTTCAGCGCCGCGGGTCGCGCGCTTCGGCTGTCGACTTCCGTGGTCAGCCACCATGTAAAAGCGCTGGAGACTCGGCACGGCGTGACCCTGTTACACCGCTCGACCCGGGCGCTATCGCTGACGGGCGATGGGCATCGATTGCTGGAAGCCGCCATGCGCATGGTCGAAGCGGCCGAGGAAGGCCTCGACACCATCGCCGATATCAGCGACGGGCCTGCTGGCGCCTTGCGGTTGACCATGCCTGCATTCCTGACAAACAGCCCGCAGGAAAACGCGATCTGGCAGTTTGCGCGCCGCTATCCCAATGTAGCGGTTACCCTTCACGGCAGCGATAAACAGATCAATCTGATTGCCGAGGGGTTTGACATGGCCATCCGCCTGGGGGCGATGTCTGACAGCTCTTTAAAGAGCCGCAAGATCGGCACCTTCGAACGCTGCCTTGTCGCTGCCCCCGCTTACCTCGAGACCATCGAAAAGCCTCTGGTTCCTCAAGATCTCGCACGTTGCGATTTCGTGCTCATGGATATGCTGCCCGACAAGTTTGTTCTCACCCGGGGAAAAGAAGAAGTCACATTCCTGCCGGAACAATCGCGGGTTCTGATCAATTCGATCAGCGCCGCCCGATCCGCGGTTCTGGCCGGGCTGGGCGTGCAGAAGTTGCCGCTGAGCGAAATAGGTCAGGATCTCGCCGCCGGGCGTCTGGTGCGGGTTCTGCCGGACTGGTCGATGCCGACGCTCAACATCCACGCCGTCTGGCCTGGATCAAGCCGCCGCGGTAGCCTGGTCCGGTTGCTGCTGGAGTTCCTAGGCGACGCATAGATCAAGCGGCAAGCCTCCTTGGAAACGAACGACAGCGCCCCTTAAGCGAAAAGCACGTGGAACTTTCACGGCTCTGCGTCAGTTTAGGATTATCGGGTATGTTGGAGTATCCGTGGCGGCAGTCGCTTGTCTAACTGTCCGTCTGGCGTTTTTCAATGTAGAACAACGATTGCCGGATTTCGGCGCGGGATCAGATTTTGCAGCACGAACCATTCTTCGGACTGAATTCCTATCACGTGGCCCTGGCCGTGATCGGCATCATCGTGATCGTTGCGCGATGGCTGCCGCGCCTGATTTCCAAACGCGAACCGGCGTCAGCGCCGCTGATGATCCTGTTTGGCGCCGGAGCCGCATTGCTGATACCGGGACTGCCGACGCTCCCCGACCCACGTCAGGTGCCGCTGCCTTGGGAACTGGTGAGCGAACTGACCGTGATCGTGGCCTTATTCGGCGCCGGGATGCGCATCGACAGCCTGCGTCCGTGGAAACGCTGGAAACCAACATTTCGGATGCTTGCAATCGCGATGCCACTGACCATTCTGGCCGTTGCGCTGCTGGGCGTCGGTCTTGCCGGGCTGACGGCGGCCGGTGCGATATTGCTGGGCGCAGTGCTGGCGCCGACCGATCCTGTGCTGGCAGCCGATGTTCAGGTCGGGCCGCCGCATGAAGGGGCGGAACACCCGGTGCGCTTCACCCTGACCACCGAGGCGGGCCTGAACGACGGGCTGGCATTTCCCTTCGTCTATCTCGGTTTGATCGTTGCTGCCGAGGGCCTCAATCCCGGCACTTGGGCCGTCGACTGGTTCCTGCGCGATATCGTCTACCGGATCGCGCTGGGAGTCGGTATGGGCTGGGTCGGCGGCTGGGTGTTGGGTTACATCCTTTTCAAGGTGCCAAAGGGTGCGGTTCTGGCTGAAACCGGGTCCGGAGTCATCGCACTGGCGGGTGTGCTGCTGTGTTATGGCTCGACCGAGCTGATCGAAGGCTATGGCTTCATCGCGGTTGCGGTGCTCGGGCTAACATTGCGGCGGATCAACGAAGAGCACCGGTTCCACCGGCAATTGCACGATTTTTCGGAATCCATTGAACATGCGCTGACCGCACTGCTGCTGATCGCGCTCGGTAGCGTTTTGCCGATCCTGTTTGCCGATCTGACCTGGACGCATTTTGTCGTGGCCATCCTGCTGATTCTGGTGATCCGTCCGCTGTCGGGCTGGATTGCCCTATCGAGGTCAAATCTCGACAGTCGCAGCAAAGCAGTGGTTTCCGTCTACGGCGTTCGCGGCATCGGCTCGATCTATTACCTGTGCTACGCGGGCAGCCATATCGAGTTCACCAACGAAGCCCAGCTCTGGTCGCTGATCGCTCTCGTCATTCTGATGTCAACAATCCTGCACGGGTTCACCGTCGGCTGGGCCATGGACCGTCTCAAAGAAGAGTGAGCTGAAGGCGCCAGAATGACGTTTACCTGACAATCACCAGCCGTTCAGCGGCCCGTGTGATCGCGGTATAAAGCCAGCGCTCGCGGCTTTCGCGAAAGGCGTAACTTTCGTCAAACAGCACTACCGAGTCCCATTGCGAACCTTGCGCCTTGTGGACGGTGAGCGCGTAGCCGTAGTCGAAATCATCATAGCGCTTCTTGGTCTGCCAGGGCACTTCGAGGTCGGGAGCGTCGAAAGCGCTTTTGAGCAGCTTGATCTTGGCAGAGCCGCGATCCATATCGTCGTCTTCGGGACGCACCAGCAGGTTGATGCCGGGCTTGACGGTTTCCTTGGACGAGGTCATCACCTGCCAGAGCGAGCCGTTGAGCAGGCCCTTGGAGGGATCGTTCCTAAGACACACCAACTTGTCGCCGGACTGTGGGAAGGCTTGCGTAAAACCCTTCAGCTCGCGCAGACGCTGATTGTAGCGCCGCCGCGTGCGGTTGGTGCCGACCAACACCTGATCGGCTTCGAGCACCATGTCGCGGTCGACGTCGTTCTTGCCGATCACCTGGGCGGTGCCATAATCACCATGCATGATTTCGCGGCCTTCGCGGACCTGCATGGCGAGATCAATGATCGGGTTATCGCGGGCCTGGCGATGGATCTCGGTGAGCAGGATATCGGGCTCGTGCTCGGTGAAATAACCGCCGCCGGAAATCGGTGGCAACTGCCCCGGGTCGCCCAGAACCAGAATCGGCGTGCCAAAGCTCATCAGATCCTTGCCCAGCGCCTCGTCAACCATCGAGCATTCATCGATGATGATCAGCGCAGCCTGGGCCAGCGGACTTTGCCGGTTGATCGAAAACAACGGAGATACAGTGGTCTTGCCGGTTTCTTCGTCGGAGACCTCTTCCTCACCCTTGGGCCGGTAGATCAGCGAATGGATGGTACGGGCGTTCTTGGCGCCACGGGCGCGCAGCACTTGCGCCGCCTTGCCGGTAAAGGCGGCAAACAGCACTTCGCCATCGACATTATCGGCAAAATATTTGGCCAGCGTGGTCTTGCCGGTGCCGGCATAGCCGAACAGCCGGAAGATCGGAGTGCGCCCATCCTTGAGCCAACGCGAGACGGCTTTCAGCGCCTCATCCTGTTGCGGAGAGAATTTCATGCCCTCTCATGGCAGATTCGCCCGTGCCTGTCGTGGCAAATTGGCGGCTTCATGCACGGCTATTTTCAACCCGACAGCATCAAATGATCGATTGCAGGTTGTGGCCTTCCAACGATTGCAGGAAGGCAAATCTTGCCTGCCCGAGCACGCCCTTGAGACGGCAACGTGGCAAGAACGTGCAATTCTGATTGGCAAAACACTCGGCGATGTTGAAATCCGGCTCCATGTGCAGCGCCACCGCCTTGAGGTTGATTTCACTTGCCGGCATCGCCAGCCGGACGCCGCCATTGCGTCCGCGCACGGTGGAAACAAACCCGCCGGCAGCAAGATTGCGCGCCACCTTCATCAAGTGGTTCTTGGACACGCCAAACTGCCGCGACAGGTCGTCAACCGACTTGATCTGATCTGGCGCCTGGCCCAGCGCCATCAGGATGCGAAACGCATAGTCGGTGTGCAACGTCAGGTGCATGAGAAACCTCTTGTATCGGCTTTTATATATTGCATTTGCTGACTATTTCAAATAGTGGTAATTCAAATACCAATTAAGAGGCTCGGATGAAAAGTTTGATTTGGCTGTTCTTATTGCCCGGCGATCTGGTCCGCCGCAAGCTGGGCATTACCGTTGAGCAGGATGGCGGGTTGATTCGCTCGTTCATCAACATGTGCTTCTGGGGGGCCATCACACTGATGATCGCATTGCGCTATGTCTGACAGACCCGATCCGGTTTACATCCCGGCGCGCGCCGCGCCTCCGCGAACACCGACTGTGTCGATCACGCCGGAACAGATCGCCGAAATGGTGGATCAGTTCTATTCGGCGATCCGTGCCCACCCGCGGCTGGGGCCGCTTTTCGAGCAGAAGCTTGCCGGCAAATGGCACCCACATCTGCAGCGCATGAACTTCTTCTGGCGCTCGGTGCTGCTGCATTCGGGCGAGTATTCGGGCCAACCGGTGGTCAAGCACAATGCGCTACCTGACCTCGAGGAAGGTGACTACCTGCTCTGGCTCGAGTTGTTTGAGACCACTACCGACCGGCTGTTTGAATCATGGGAATCGGAAGCCATCCTGACCGTCGCCCGGCGCATTGCCCGCAGCCTGTGGCTGGCCCGTTTCGGCACGCCGTTCAACAAACCGCCGGCCTGGTTGAGCTGAGGCACCGCCCGCCCGCGACGGGAAATTGATGCACGCGGCAAATCAGACCATCACCTGCGGTGGCGCGCAATAAAATATATGGTCTCCTGAGACAGAAGCCGTGTCAGCCGCGATGCGGGTCGTTTTCCAAAAGAATCGGGCTGCCATGCGGCGTGGCCTGGGCAGCACGGCGCCAGGAAGCGGCAAGCGAGATCGACAATATCTTTGCCGGCCACGCCCTTTTCCGACAGCAGCGCCTCAAGGGCTGCAACCCAGTGCTGGTAATAGTCGGCGCCGTCGGCTGCGGCATCCGGGCTTCTGACCTCATGCGACAGATGGGCGGCCCATTCGCCCCAGCTGAAAACTCCACGCTCGTGCAACGCCACCGCCAACGCAAACGCCTGCGCCTGCCAGGGTTCGGCAAAAACCGGCGCATCAGCATCGGATCCAGATGGCAGGCGGAACGGTGTAGACGACAACGGGTCAGGCGCGCTCAAGATAACTCTCCCAGGCATCAATCGAGACACTGAGCGACGGATCGGCCCCCTGCCCCCACAATTCATGGCCGCCGAAGTTGACGGTGTAGACGTGTTGCGGCTGCTCGCCATTGCCATGAGCGTTGGTATCGGGGAAGACGAAGGCCTCGCGCACCGCCTCGATCACGCCCATCTTGCCGCGAGCATAGCGCGGCAACCTGGTGTGGCCGACGGGGTGGGCGTTGATCGTCCGCACCCGGTCGCCGACAGCGAATTTCGGCGTGGCCTCAACCGTGCGGTTACACGGCCCACCGCGGGCCAGCGTGGCGGCGACATCGCAAGCCTGGAGAACACGCGCGGGCTCGGCCCCCTTGCCGAGACGGTGGCCGGCCTCAAGTTCGTCAGGCGTGAGAAAACCGTGACGCACGAGCAGCGTCTCCAGCGCCCGGGTCCAGATTTCGTAATAGCTCGAGGAATAATATGTTGCCGGATGCAGGCTTTCGCGGGCATGGCGGCTTTCGTCGATGTTCCAGGCGCCGAAGGCGCCGGTGGCCAGCGTGATTCCCAGCGCCCGGCGTTCCCACTCGGCGTGAAACACCGGTTCGTCCGGTTCCGGTGCGACCGGGCCAAAGCCCATCTGTCCACCAAGATCTTGCGGGCCGTTCATCAGGCTGCTCCCGGAGCGAGCGGCAGACCGGTGCCGATCATCGAATCGCGGGTGACAAGCACTGCAAGTTCCGCCTCGCTCATGCCGTCGGTCCCCTCGGGGCGCATCGGCACCACCATGTAGCGCAGCTCGGCGGTTGAATCCCACACCCGGATGCGGGTGGATTGCGGCAGTTCGAGCCCGAATTCGGCCAGCACGCCGCGCGGATTGATGACCGCCTGGCTGCGATAGGATGGCGCCTTGTACCACACCGGCGGCACCCCGAGCACTGTCCAGGGATAGCAGGAGCAGAGCGTGCAGACGATCATGTTGTGGGTGTCGGGCGTGTTGAATGCCGCCTGCATGTGCTCGCCCTGGCGCCCCATATAACCAAGCGAGGCGATTGCCGCAGTGGCGTCGCGCTTGAGCCAGTCAGCATACTCTGGATCGGTCCAGGCCTTGGCCACCACACGGGCGCCGTTGCGCGGCCCCACTTTGGTTTCATAGGTCTCGACAATGGCGTCGATCGCGGCCGGATCGATCAGCCCCTTTTGGGTGAGAATAGTTTCCAGTGCCTTCACCCTTGCTGCGAAGGGATCGAGGTCATTGTCGTGATGGTGGTCGTGGTGATCGTGTGACATGACGGGAGATTATGCCCGGTTGCACCAGATCGCAATATCGAATGGCTGGCCGTGATGGCCGTTACCGCAACATCGGCCAGAGGCTGGCCACCAGCAGCAGGGCCATGGTGATGTTGAACCATTTCAACCGCACAGGATCGGACAGCCATTGCCGCATCACCGAGCCGAAGCCGGCCCAGGTCGATACACTCGGCATGTTGGTCAGCGTGAAGGCAAAGCCGACAAGCGTCACCGAGAGCGGATAGCGGTCCGGATCGGTGTAGAGCGTCATCGCGGTCACCGCCATCACCCAGGCCTTCGGGTTGACCCACTGAAACGCCGCCGCTTCGAGAAAAGTCATCGGCCTGGCGCCAACCTTGCCGTCGGGCAGCGCCCGCGACGTGCCGATCTTCCAGGCTATATAGAGCAGATAGCCGCCACCGAGCAATTTCAGCGCCAGATACAGCGTCGGCACGGTTTCCAGCAACGCGCCCAGGCCGAACCCGACGCCGAGCAGCAAGGACAGGAACCCGCAGCCGATGCCGATCATGTGCGGCAAGGTCCGCCGAAAGCCGAAATTCACACCTGAGGCAAACAGCATCATATTGTTGGGGCCCGACGTCACAGAGGTGACGAAGGCAAACAGCACAAGCGCGGCGAACGTTTCGGCAGTCATCGGAAATCCGTCTTCAAACGCGTGCCGGCCAGGCCGGATCGACTGTTACGGCTGCGAGACCGCTGCCAGGGGACTGCTGTATGTTTCTCGTGCTGGTTCTTGCCTTACATCCCCTGCGGGCCGCGGTTCATGGCGGCAATGCCGGTGCGGCAGATTTCGACCAGGCCGAGCGGTTTCATGATCGAGATGAACTGCTCGATCTTGGAAACACGGCCGGTGATTTCGAAGATGAAGTGCTCGGTGTTGGCGTCGATCACCTGGGCGCGGAAGGCGTCGGCAAGCCTAAGCGCCTCGACCCGATCTTCGCCGGTGCCGGTGACCTTGACCAGCGCCAGCTCGCGTTCCAGCGGCTTTTCGTGACCAAGTTCGGCCGAGCGTACGGTGAGGTCAACCACACGGTGGACCGGAACAATGCGCTCAAGTTGCGCCTTGACCTGTTCAAGCACATTCGGGGTTGCGGTGGTGACGATGGTGATGCGCGAAAGATGCGCCTCATGCTCGGTTTCGGAGACCGTCAGGCTTTCGATGTTGTAGCCACGGCCGGAAAACAAGCCGATAACACGGGCAAGAACGCCCGGCTCGTTGTCGACCAGAACCGAGAGCGTGTGGGTTTCCGGAAGGGCGGTTTCGGCGGTCATGAAATAGGCCGAACCTGTGGGTTGATGCTGAGCGTTCATGAGATCAGTTCCTGTTGCAGGCGCGGCTCAAACGAGCGCGCGACCTTTTGCATCAATGGCGTTGGCGACAGCTTCGTCGGTGGCTTCATCAGGCAGCAGCATATCGTTATGCGCCTTGCCCGACGGGATCATCGGGAAGCAGTTTGCGAGTGACGCCACACGGCAATCGAAGATCACTGGCTGCGGCGTATCGATCATTTTTGTGATCGCATCGTCGAGGTCGCCTGGCTTGTCGCAGCGAATGCCGACGCCGCCATAGGCTTCAGCCAGCTTGACGAAATCCGGCATAGATTCAGTGTAGGAATGCGACAGCCGGTTACCATGCAGCAATTGCTGCCATTGCCGCACCATGCCCATGTACTGGTTGTTGAGAATGAAGATCTTGACCGGCAACTGGTGTTGAACCGCGCACGACATTTCCTGGATGCACATCTGGATCGAGGCGTCGCCGGCAATATCGATGACCAGGCTATCACGGTGGGCAACCTGGGCGCCGATGGCGGCCGGAAAGCCATAGCCCATGGTGCCAAGTCCGCCCGATGTCATCCAGCGGTTGGGTTCCTCAAAGCCATAAAACTGCGCCGCCCACATCTGGTGCTGGCCAACTTCGGTGGTGATGTAGGTGTCGCGGTCCTTGGTCAGCTCATAGAGCCGCTGGATCGCGTATTGCGGCATGATCACGTCCTTGTTGGACGGATAGGCCAGCGAATTACGCCCCCTCCACTTGGAGATCTGGGTCCACCAGTCAGCCAACTGGCTGCGGTCGGTTTTCTTCGACGCGCGCCACAACCGGACCATGTCCTCGAGCACATGGCCGATATCGCCGACAATACCGACTTCGGTTCTGACGATCTTGTTGATCGAGGAGGGGTCGATATCGATATGGATCTTCTTCGAATTCGGCGAGAACGCATCCAGACGTCCGGTGATGCGGTCATCGAAGCGGGCGCCAATGCAGACCATGACATCGCAATCATGCATCGCCATGTTGGCTTCATAGGTGCCATGCATGCCAAGCATGCCCATCCAGTTCTTGCCCGAAGCCGGATAGGCACCCAGACCCATCAGGGTGGAGGTGATCGGAAAGCCGGTGAGTTCGACCAGTTCGCGCAGCAACTGGCTGGCTTCGCGGCCGGAATTTACCACGCCACCGCCGGAATAGATGATCGGGCGCTTGGCCCCGGCCATCAGCTCGATCGCGGCACGGATCTTGTCTAGGTCGCCCGAGACTTTCGGCTGGTAGCTCTTCTGCTCGATTACCGGCGATGGCGGGGTGTAGATGCCGGTAGCGAACTGAACGTCCTTGGGGATATCGACAACGACTGGTCCGGGGCGGCCGGTTGTGGCGATGCGGAAGGCTTCATGAATGACGCGGGAGAGCTGGTTGACGTCCTTGACCAGCCAGTTGTGCTTGGTGCACGGCCGGGTGATGCCGACGGTGTCGCATTCCTGGAAGGCATCCGAGCCGATCAGCGAGGTCGGGACCTGACCGGTAAGGCAGACCAGCGGGATCGAATCCATCAGCGCGTCCTGCAGCGCGGTGACGACATTGGTGGCGCCGGGGCCAGAAGTGACGAGCACAACACCGGGCTTGCCGGTGGAACGGGCATAGCCCTCGGCCATGTGGCCGGCGCCCTGTTCGTGACGCACCAGAATGTGCTGGATCGTGTCCTGCTGATGCAGTTCATCGTAGATCGGCAGAACCGCGCCGCCGGGATAGCCGAAGATGTGTTCGACGCCGTTGTCGCGCAGCGCCTGCAAGACCATTTCAGCGCCTGTCATTTCCATTTCATTGCCGGCCATATCGCCTGACCCCTTGTGTCATCTGTTTGTCGGGCTCAATAACCCGGTTTAAGCCATAAAAAAAGGCTCCGGAAGGAGCCTCGTGTCGCGCATGGGTGCTTTCGCCGGGTAGCTACGCCACCCTGCCCATGCGCCTTCTTACTACAATAATGTTTGCCATCGGTATCATGGCTACTGTCGTACCGCCTTGGATAGCCAGCGTCAACGGCAAAAATCGGCAAAAATCTCTGATATTTGCCGATACGCGACAGTCCTAAAGACCCCGTTAACCCAGCGGTGCCATGGTTGGGAAAATGTAGAAAGATCTGTTTTGGACACTGGCACGACTTCAACTTTCGACGATTCCGAGGAAGGCCGCAATCGTCGCGACAAGGCTGCACCGGGAAACCGTTTACTGGGCCGCGTCATTGGCTGTTCCGGTTCCAAGGCCACAGTCAGCGCCATTGCCGGCAGCGACGGCGGTGGACTGGCCGAACTCTGGTCCGTCGGGCGGCTGATTTCGATCAGCGTCGGCAAGAACCGGGTGGTAGCCCTGGTCTGTTCGATGAAGACCAACATGGTTGCCTGGTCGGAAAACGACGACAACGTCATGCATATCGAAGTGGAACTGGTCGGTGAAATCCGGACCGGCATCGAGGGCAAGGTCGAATTCAGCGCAGGCATCTCGCATTACCCTTATCTCGGCGCCGTGGTTCACCGGATGCGCTCGTCGGACCTTGCGGTCATTTATGATCCGGGTGTCAGCGAAACCGCTGTCATCGGCAAGCTGACGCAGGACCCTTCGCTGGACGCACTGATCCATGTCCCGGCGCTGTTGTCGCGGCACTTTGCCGTGGTCGGCACCACCGGTGTCGGCAAGACCACAGCGGTTGCGCTGCTATTGCACAAGGCGTTGAAGGCGGACCCCGCGCTCAGGATTCTCATCCTCGACCCGCATAATGAATTTGCTGCGGCGTTTCCGACCGAATCCGTGGTGATCGATACCGACACGCTGGATCTGCCGTTCTGGCTGTTCCGTCTGGAAGAATTTACGGAGGTGCTGTTTCGCGGCCGCCCGGCGATTGCCGAGGAAATCGATGTGCTGCGCGACCTCATCCCCGAGGCCAAGCGAATGTTCAAGGGCGGCAACCACGACAGTCCTCTGGTGCGCCGCACCCAGGAACGCTCTTCAGTGACCGCCGATACGCCGGTGCCCTACCGGGTCGCAGATCTTCTGGCGTTGATCGATGAGCGGATCGGAAAGCTCGAAGGCCGCAGTGAAAAGCCACATCTCAGATCGCTCAAGGTTCGAGTGCAGGCAGCAATCAACGATCCGCGCTACGAGTTCATGTTCTCGTCCAACACCATCCACGACACCATTCTGACCACCATCAGCCATATTTTCCGGATTCCCGGCGATGGCAAGCCGGTGACCACGTTCCAGTTGGCCGGCATTCCTTCCGAGGTGGTCAATTCGGTCGCGTCGATCCTGTGCCGCATGGCTTTCGAGATCGCCTTGTGGAGCGCTGGCGGCGTGCGCATTCTGGTGGTCTGCGAAGAGGCTCACCGCTACGTTCCGGCAGATCCGAAGCTGGGCTTCTTTCCAACTCGGCAGGCAATCTCGCGGATTGCCAAGGAAGGCCGGAAATACGGCGTCAGTCTTGGCGTCATCACTCAGCGGCCCGGCGAACTCGATCCGACCATCCTGTCACAGTGCTCGACCGTATTTGCGATGCGCCTGTCCAATGACCACGACCAGGACATCATCCGTTCGGCAATCCCGGATTCATCCGCCTCGACCATGAGTTTTCTCTCGTCAATCGGCAATGGCGAGGCGATCGCCTTTGGCGAAGCAGTGGCCGTGCCGATGCGCATGGTATTCGAGCGGGTTCCCGAGCACATCCTGCCAAAGGCCAATTCCGGCCTGCAGCCAGTCCACCGCAACGAGAGCAACAACGTCGACCTGCGCAAGATCGTCATGCGGATGCGCCATATCGACGATGCCGAGAAGCCGGCCGTTGCATTCTCCGAAGGGGTCGAGCAGTCACCATCAATCGATCCGACCGCGACAATGCCGGGTATGGCGACACGCTCCGGCGAGATCGCCGCCCCACGGGCACCTGCCTACCAGCCCGGCGAGACAGTGCGTCCGGCTCAAGAGCCGCGCGCGCAAAACCACTACGGCGAAGCCACGCGTCCAGCCGCAGAGCCTCAGACACAGAACCTTCATGGCGAGACCATTCGACCTGCTCCCGAGCCGCGTTCGCAGACCCATTACGGCGAGACCCTGCGGCCAGCCACCGAGCCGCGTGAGCAGGACCCGCAAGCGCCGCGCCACGAACTGCGCTCGATCCGCTCGAGCCTGCTCAAAAAGCCGCTGTCATCGCTGCTCAAGCCGTGATGCTTCGTCAGTGCCCGTGAAATGCACTGCCTTCCGGGTTACCGGCGCTGCGTGACAAGCATCGAGGGCTACTCAGGTCTCAACTTTCCACGCCGCCATCGAGCAAGTGAGTCCCTGCATTTTTGCCGATACTCGCCCTGCCCCGCATTACCGGGGTCTGCGAAGCCAGCCGCTTCCTTCTTGATTTCAGTTCCTGCCGATAGCTGCGCCCGAAAAATCAGGCGGCGCAAACCCGGTTGCGGCCCAGCCGCTTCGCCTCATAGAGCTGCTTGTCGGTGCGGCGGTAGAGCTCCTCGCCGCTTTCGCTGCCATCCCAGATCGCCAGGCCGGCGCTTGTCGTCACCTTCAGGGTGACATTGCCGGTCTTGATTCTGAGCTGCGAGATGGCCTGGCGGATGCGGTCGGCCAGTTGGTAAAGCTGCTGCTCGTTGATGTTGGGCGACAGGATCGCAAATTCCTCGCCCCCCAGCCGCGCCAGCACATCATGATAGCGGGTAAAGACACGCAGGCACTCGGCGACCTGCCGCAGCACCTCGTCGCCGACATCATGGCCATGGGTATCGTTGATCTTCTTGAAATGGTCGAGGTCGAGGATGACCATGCCGATCGGTTTGCGGATGCGCCGGAAGGCGTCGAGATACTCGTTCAATGCATCGTCAAAATAACGCCGGTTGTACATGCCGGTCAGCCCGTCGGTGACGGCGGCATGCTCGAGCGACTGCGAGCGGACGGACAGCGATTCGGTCATTTTCTGCAGCTTGCCGCGTTCGCGAAGTCCGGACGACATGATCGGAAAGATCAACGTCACGCCACAGACCACCGACAGACCGGCCAGCACGGCGCTCATGAAGGCGAAATGGGCAGCGGTATCGACGCCCCCGACAACGACGCCGTTGGTTGCGGCAGAAAATGCCGCCCATGCGAAAGCGCCCCCGAAGCCAACGAGACCGATCAGCAAGAAAAAGAACAATTCGGCTTTGTGAAAACGCATTGTCGCGACAACATCCAAAACTTAGCTTCGTCAGGGTAGGCATAACCCGTTAGCTTTGCTTTAACGCGCACCCCAATTGCAGGTAAATTTATAATTGATTTTTCTACTCAGGATTGAATTCTCTGCCAATCGGAATCAAACTGGTTTCGGAACCAGGTCATTTGCCGTTTGGCATATTGCCGAGTTGCCGCGCTCGAGAGTTCAATTACCTTTTCCAGAGGTAACTCTCCCTTGAGATAACCTGCCAGATGATTGACCCCGATGGCTTTCATGGCCGGGTGCTGCGGTGGAATATCCAGCGACATCAATTGCCTGACTTCATCAACAGCGCCCTCATCGAGCATTGTTTCAAACCGCGCATTGATCCGCGCATGCAGAACGGCGCGGTCGGGCTCAAGCACCAGGCAACGGGCCGTCGCAGGATCGACGACCATGGCGCCACCGCGCCCCTGAAACTCGGCAATGGAACGGCCGGTGGCGAGAACTACTTCCAACGCCCGGAGAATTCGCTGGCGATCGGCGGGCAGCAACCGCGCCGCCATCTCCGGATCGAGATCCGCGAGTTGCTGGTGCAGCACCTCGATGCCTTCGGATTGCAGCCGCGCGCGCAAATTGTCGCGAATGTCGGCCGGAATCGGCGGCATCTCTGACAATCCGCCGGTGAGCGCACGGAAATACAGCCCGGTACCGCCAACCACGACCGGAAGCGCGCCACGGGCGCGGATGTCGGCAATCACCCAGCTGGCCTCGCTGAGCCAGATACCGGTGGAATAGGCGGTCTCAGGCGAGACATGGCCATAAAGGTGGTGGGGAACCTGCGCCAGATCCGCAGCCCCGGGGCGTGCGGTCAACCTCTCCAGCACGCCATAGACCTGCATCGAATCGGCGTTGACGATCTCGCCACCAAGTTCGCGCGCCAGCTCGATCGCCAGCGCGGACTTGCCGCTTGCGGTTGGCCCGGCTATCAGAAGCGCCGTGATATCCTGTCGCCGGAGTTTTTCAATCATGGCCCTCGTTGCCACGCTTATCGCTAATCCGTCAAATCCGGTCCTGTCGGCCGCCATGGGCGAAGCCGCCTGCCACGCGGTGGATGGCGCGGGGCTCTACTGGCTTGCCGATGGCGTGGCCTGCGACATCGCGCTGAAAGATGGTGCCGATCCGGCCGCCGCACTTTCCAGTCTACGCACAGTGATCGGCGACCTGCCGGTCGACTCGGCGGTGCAGGAAGCCGAGACGCGGCGCAAGAAGATCCTGATCGCCGATATGGATTCGACCATGATCGGACAGGAATGCATCGATGAACTGGCCGCCGAAGTCGGGCTCAAGGAAAAGGTCGCGGGCATCACGGCGCGGGCAATGAATGGTGAAATCGCCTTCGAACCGGCGCTCCGCGAGCGCGTGGCGCTGCTGGCCGGTCTGCCGGTCAGCGTCATCGAGCAGGTGATTGCAAGCCGCATCACGCTGACCTCAGGCGGAACGGCACTGGTTGCCACCATGCGCGCCCGTGGCGGCTATTGCGCGCTGGTTTCGGGCGGGTTTACCGCTTTCACAGCGGTGGTCGCCGGCAAGATCGGGTTTGACGAGAACCGCGCCAACATCCTTGAAGAAGCGGATGGCAAGCTCAGCGGCACCGTGCGCGAACCAATTCTCGGCAAGCAGGCCAAGGTGGATGCGCTTGAGGAGATCGCCGCACGCCTGGGGCTTGATCCGTCCGATGCCATTGCGGTGGGCGACGGCGCCAATGATCTGGGCATGCTCGACCGGGCCGGGACCGGCGTGGCGCTGCACGCCAAGCCTTCCGTTGCCGCACAGGCCGGAATTCGCATCGATCATGGTGACCTGACCGCGCTGCTCTATCTGCAGGGCTACCGGCTGACCGATTTTGTGCCGGCGTGAAAATCGGCCGGACAATTCTGACCGAGCGGCAACGCATCCGGGGCTGGGAAGACACCGACACCGATCGTGCATTCTTCCATCGGGTCAACAGCGACGACGCGATACAGCGCTACTTCCCGTGGCGCTGGAGCCGCGCCGAAGCGGACGAGAATTTCGATCAGATGCAGGCCCGTACGGCTGAAAACGGATTTGGCTGGGCAGTCGCTGAAGATCTGGAAACCGGCGTACCGATCGGCTTTGTCGGGCTGGGCCAGATGCGCCATACGCAAGTTACCGGACCGGGCGTCGAAATCGGCTGGCGCTACGTCCCCGAAGCCTGGGGCAAGGGCCTGGCCACAGAGGCCGCACGGGCGCTGCTGGTCCACGGATTCGAGGATCTCGGGCTGGAACGTATCGTCGCCTATGCGGTGGCCAGCAACCGACCCTCGCTTGCGGTGATGGCGCGGATCGGCATGCGCGAACGGCCGGATCTGAGTTTCGATCACCCGATGGTTCCCGACGATATGCCACATCTCAAGCGCCATGCCTTCTGGGAGAAATTCTCACCCGTCGCACGCGGCTGAGATCGCTGCCTGGGCCAATTCCCGAAATAGAAAGGGCGACCCGAAGACCGCCCTTTTATCATTGATTTGGTAGCGCGCCGGTCAGTCCATGCGCACGGTGACGAAACGCAATTCACCGGTCTTGCCCGACAGCATCAGAAGCGCGTTGCGGCGTCCGTCCTGCTTCAGGGCGGCGATACGTTTTTCGACATCGGCTGGCGTCGCCACCTCCTCCTGGGCGATCTCGACAATGACGTCACCTGCATCGATGCGCTTGTCGGCGGCAGCGGAATCCGGATCCACTTCGGAAATCAGCACACCCTCGACTTCGTCGGCAATGCCAAAATCGCGGCGATTGTCAGTGGTCAGCTCAGCCAGCGACATGCCCAGCACCATCACGTCTTTCTGCGTTGGCGCGGGCTCTGAGCCGGTCTTGTCCGGATCCTCGGCGCTGGCAAGTTGATCGCTGTCCTCAAGCCGGCCAAGCGTCACCTTGACCGTCTGTTCCTCGCCCTTGCGGATAACGGTGACATCGACGGCCTTGCCGACCGGGCTTTCGGCGACAACGCGCGGCAGGTCGCGCATGGTGTCGACATCCTTGCCATCAAACCGGGTAATCACGTCGCCGGGCTCGATCGAGCCGTCATCGACCGGTCCACCGCGAATAATGCCGGCCACCAGCGCGCCCATAGCCTTGTCCATGCCGAGGCTTTCGGCAATTTCATCGGTAACCGGCTGAATCCGCACGCCGAGCCAACCGCGCCTGGTTTCGCCGAATTCCTTGAGCTGGTTGATGACATTGACGGCGAGTTCGGTCGGCACCGCAAAGCCTATGCCGATGGAGCCGCCTGACGGCGAGATGATTGCCGTGTTGATGCCGATGACCTCGCCGTTCATGTTGAACAGCGGCCCGCCGGAATTGCCGCGGTTGATGGCGGCGTCGGTCTGGATGAAATTATCATAGGGGCCGGAATTGATATCCCGTCCGCGCGCAGAAATGATGCCGACCGTCACCGTTCCGCCAAGGCCGAACGGGTTGCCGATCGCCATCACCCAGTCGCCGATGCGCATGTCGTCGGAATCGCCAAACGGCACTTCGGTCAGCGGCTTGACGGGTGTGACCTTTAGCACGGCAAGATCGGTCTTCGGATCAGCGCCGACCAGCTCGGCCTTGAGCTTGGAGCCATCGGCAAAAATCACCTCGATATCGTCAGCGCCGTCAATCACATGATTGTTGGTGACGATCACACCGTTCTTGGCGTCGATGACAAAGCCCGAACCGAGCGACGAGACCTTGCGATTGCGTTGGCCATCGCCATCGCGATCCTTGAAGAACTCGTCAAAAAAATCCTGGAACGGCGAGCCGTCCGGGGCCTGCATGCGCGGCGGCGCGACGCTGCCGCCGCCAACGCTTTGCGAAGTCGAGATATTGACCACCGCGTCGAGCAGGCCTTCGGCTAGATCGGCCACCGAGGCCGGACCCTGCTGGGTTTCCGCGCTGGCCGGTGCAGTTGCCGGGGACGCCATCATCATGGCCGCGGCAAATGCCATTCCAACAGGACGGAAGCGGAAATTCCTCATCTGGGCGGTCTCCTTGTGCAACGATGCATCAGTATGATTGAGCTTAGAAATAGGGCGTTATTCCGGCGAAACCAATCACTCCGACGGCATTTAAATGTGAACGGTCACAAATGCCGGGCCAGATAAACCAGGCCGACGCCGATCGCCAACGCCACGACGCCGAAAGTTCGCAAATGCTCGTCGCCGAGCTTGGGCAGTTCCTCGGCCATGCGCCGGATGAACGAAGGGGCCAGCGCATAGGCCAGCCCCTCCACGACAAGTACCAGTCCAACTGCCAGAAAGAACGTGCTCACCGGCGGTCAATCCTGTTTCAGTTGGCCGGCGCGGCCGGAGCCGCATTTGCCGGAGCAGCAGCCGCAGGTGCATTTGCACCCTTGGCACTGCCGAAGTAGCGGAAGAACTCCGACGTCGGCGACAACACCATGGTGGTGCCGGAATCCGACAGCGCTTCAGCATAGGCATTCATCGAGCGGTAAAACTCGAAGAATTCCGGATCGCGCTGGAACGCTTCGGCGAAGATGCGGTTACGTTCGCCATCACCCTCACCTCGGATGATTTCCGAATCACGGGTGGCCTCGGAGACGATCTCGACGACCTGGCGGTCGGCGATGGCGCGAATACGCTGCGCCGCCTCGTTACCACGTGCGCGGATCAATTCGGCTTCAGCAAGACGCTCGGCCTTCATCCGTTCGAAAGTCTGCTGCGAGACTTCCTGGGTCAGGTCGGTGCGGCGGATGCGAACATCGTCGATCCGCAAACCCAGCGCTTCGGCTTCTGGACGAAGCTGATCGCGGACTTCACGCATCATTGAAGTGCGTTCTTCCGACAATGCCGCCTCGAAGCCGCGCAGACCGTAAACGGTACGCAGGGCCGAGTTCAGGCGGGTACGCAACCGGGATTCGGCCGAAGCCAGATCGCCGGAAACGGTCTGGCGGAACAGCCGCGCATTGGTGATCTTGTAGAGCACGAACGCATCGACTTCGTAGAACTTGCCGCCCGAAACCTGGACACGCATATTTTCGAGATCGAAGCGCAACGCACGATCCTCGATATACTGCACGGTATCAGCATCGACAAAGCCGAAGGGCAGCTTGAAATACAGCCCCGGCTCGGTCTTGACGTCCTGGATCTCACCAAAGCGCGTGACGATTGCCTGCTGGCGTTCGTTGACCACGAAAATCGACGACCAGACGATGAAGGCGACGACGGCCAGAAGGCCGAGAATAAGGGGAAGACGATTGCCCATTAGTTGGTGCCTCCGGCATTTTTCTTGATTTCAGGCAGGGGCAGATAAGGCACCACGCCAGAACCGCTACCATCCTGGCCGATGATCACCTTGTCGGATCCGCCGAGGACCTTTTCCAGGGTCTCGAGATAGAGCCGCGAACGGGTCACTTCAGGCGCCTTGGCGTATTCTTCATAGACCGAGAGGAAACGACCGGCTTCACCGGACGCCTCATTGACGACACGGTCCTTGTAAGCCGACGCTTCTTCGCGCTTCTGAGCGGCCTGACCGCGCGCCTGACCAAGCTTTTGGTTGGCGTACTGATTGCCTTCCTCGACGAACCGGTCTTCATCCTGCTCGGCACGCTGCACCTCGTCAAAGGCATCAGCAACCTCGCGCGGCGGCGCCGCGTCTTCGATCGAGACCTGGTTGATGGCGATGCCTGCGGGGAAACTGTCCATCACGTTTTGCATGATGGTCTGAACCTCAACCGCAATGGCTTCACGATTATCACGGAAAATGTCCTGTGCCGGCCTGCGGCCAACCACCTCACGCATGGCGCTTTCAGCTACCTGACGCAATGTGTCTTCCGGACGGGCGACGTTGAACAGGAACGCCTTCGGATCGGAGACCCCGTAAAGCACCTTGAACTCGACATCGACAATGTTCTGGTCACCCGACAGCATCAGGCCGTCGCTGGAACCGGTACGCGAACTGCCACCGGTGCTCATTTCGCGTTCGACGATACTGGTCAGTTCCACCGTCTCAAACGGCCAGAACACCATGTGCAGACCTGGCTGCGAGATTTCGTCCTTGGGCACGCCAAAGCGCAGTTCGACGCCACGTTCATCCTGCTGGACGGTGTAGACCGACTGCATCAACCAAAGGCCGACCAGACCGAGAACCACGAGCAAAGCGATCAGCTTGCCGCTACCCGAGCCGCCACCGCCGCCGGGCAAAGCCTGACGCAGCTTGTCCTGGCCGCGCCGGATCAATTCCTCAAGATCGGGCGGGTTGCCGCCGCCGCGTGGCGGTTGCGGACCCTTGCCCCAGGGACCCTGATTATTGCCGCCACCGCCGCCGCCCCATGGACCGCCGCCTCCTCCATTTTGATTACTCCAGGGCATCAAGACCTCTTTTCAAACTGTGTTATGCCGCTCGCCGTCGAAAACCAACGGTTCGCGCACGCTGTCCTCGTTATAGGTATGGCGACGGACGCTTTCAACGCGGCATCGCGTTTCCGATGCCAAATTGGGCCGATTAGGCTCGAATTATGCTGCGCGGCGACGCCAGAGGGCGAAGCGCACGGAATGACTGTCGTTTTCACCCCGAACGGGATCGGACAGAGTAGCCCTCTCCCAGTCTTGCGAATCGATAGCGGGAAAAATTGTGTCGCCCTCGATGACGGCATCGACTTCGGTGACATGAAGCTGGTCGGCAAGCGCCATTGCCTGGGCGTAGATTTGACCGCCGCCGATGATCGACACCTTGTCCGCACCCGATTGCCTGGCCAGATCACAGCCGCGGGCGATGGCAGCTTTCAGATCGGGGGCTGTTTCCACGCCATCGGCAATAAATCCGGAGCGGGAGACGACGATGTTGGCGCGGCCCGGCAAAGATCGGCCGATCGATTGATATGTCTTGCGCCCCATGATCACTGGCGCACCGAGCGTTACCGCCTTGAAGTGCTTGAGGTCGGACGGCAGTCGCCAGGGCATGTCGCCATCACGACCGATCACCCCGTTTTGGGCACGGGCGACAACCAGCGCGATGCTGATATCGGGTTGATCGTCGGACATCTGACGCCTCACACCGCGATCGGCGCGGAAATCGCCGGATCGGGGGTGTAGTTTTCCAGAGTGAAATCCTCGTAACTGAAACCGAACAGATCGTTGATATCGGGGTTGAGTCGCATCGTCGGCAATGGCTTCGGGGTACGCGACAATTGCAGCCGGGCCTGATCGAAATGGTTGTTGTACAGATGCGTGTCACCCAGCGTGTGGACGAAATCGCCGGGCTTGAGCCCGGTGACCTGGGCCACCATCATGGTCAGCAACGCATAGGAGGCGATGTTGAACGGCACGCCCAAAAAGATGTCGGCGGAGCGCTGATAGAGCTGGCAGGACAACTTGCCATCGGCGACATAGAACTGGAACAGGCAATGGCACGGCGGCAGCGCCATGTCATCGACCTCGGCAGGATTCCAGGCCGAGACGATGTGCCGGCGCGAAGCCGGATTGTTCCGGATCTGGCTGACGACACCGGCGATCTGGTCGATGGTCTTGCCGCCTGGCGCCGGCCAGGAACGCCATTGCGCGCCATAGACCGGGCCGAGATCGCCGTTATCATCGGCCCATTCATCCCAGATCGAGACACCATTGGCCTTGAGATAGGCAATATTGGTTTCGCCTTTGAGAAACCACAGCAACTCGTGGATGATCGAGCGCAGATGCAGTTTCTTGGTGGTCAGTGCTGGAAACCCCTCCGCCAGGTCAAACCGCATCTGATGGCCGAACAGGCTGCGCGTGCCGGTGCCGGTGCGGTCGTCCCTGTCGGTGCCCTGTTCAAGCACCAGGCGAAGTAGATCGTGATATTGCCGCATGACCGCCGCTTTGTGATTCGAGATGGCCCGACCTTAGCGGAGATGGCGCGCCATCGAAACGCTGCCCGCAGGTTATCCCCGCCCTACCCGACTATATTGCCTGTCGACAACTTCCACCGACAGGATGGTCGGCAGGTGGCGGGCGATTTCCTGCCAGCTGTCGCCCTCATTGGTGCTGGCAAACAATGAGCCGCTGTTGGTGCCGAAATAGACCCCGGCCGGATCGCGCGCGTCACCCGCCATGGCCTGGCGCAGAACCGTGAAATAGCAGCTTTGCTGCGGCAGTCCTTCGCGCATGCCCTTCCAGGACTTGCCACCATCGCGGGAGCGCCAGACCGCCGCCGCTGCATCGGGTGGATAGCGGCCCTGGCTGTCGCCGTTGAGCGGCAACGTCCAGATCGTATCCGGGTCGCGCGGATGCACGCGGATCGGAAAACCGAATGTCGAAGGCAGTCCTACGGTGATGTCATCCCAGTTGCGGCCGCCATCGACCGAGCGCCAGACCCCGTGATGGTTTTGTTGGTAGAGCAGATCGGAAGAGCCAGGCGCGCGCATCATGTTGTGCACGCAATGGCCGATTTCACCGTCGCGCGGGCCGGCCGGGTGATCGTGGCCGACGCAGGCTTTGGCGTTCGACAACCGGTTGCGCCGCTCCCAGGAAGCCCCCGTCTTCGGTGGCGAACACGCCGGCGGCCGAGATGCCAACCCAGAGCTTTTGCGGGTTAGCCGGGTCGGAGGCGATCGTGTGCAACACCAGCCCGGCGGCGCCCGGGTTCCAATCGGCAGCAGAGGGATGGTCGGTCAGCCCCTGCACCTTCTCCCAACTCTCGCCGCCGTCGCCGCTTTTCAGCAAACCCGCGGGCTTGGTGCCGGCATAGAGCGTGCCGTGAGCGTGACTGAGCGACCAGATCTGCGAGAAATCATCCGAGAATGGCAGGGCTTTATCTGTCCAGTTGACCATAGCGGCGAAATCAGGGTCGTTGGCGGCCCAATCGTCGAGCGTGCCTTTGGTCAGCCGGGCAACCTCCCAGCTCTCGCCGCCGTCGGTCGAGCGCCAGACACCGGCGCCGTGCCAGTCACCACCGCCGGCGGCCCAGAGCGTGCCGCTGGCCGGATCGCCGATCATGTGGTTGATCGGCCAACCGTCGCAGAACGGGCCCTTGACGGTCCATCCGGTGCGGTCGGCATCCGAGGAGACCATAAAGGCACCTTTGGTGGTGCCGATCAGGATCGAGAAGTCATCTGCTGGCATCGCATTCCACCTCCAACAAACTGGCCTCAAAATACCACCGAAGAAAAAATCTGCCTAGAGGTCAGCGCATGTTGCGCCCGCAACCGCTGACATGGGCAGATTCCAGGCAACAAAAAGCCCCGCCCCGGCGTGGTTGCCGGAGCGGGGCCTGAAAACGAACCTGAAGTTTACAGCGTGTCGAGTTTGCCCAGATGCTTGGCGACCAGGTAATAGAAGGTGACGCGCGCCTTGGAACGGTCGGCCTTCATGGTTTCGCAAACGGCGGCAACGGCATCTTCTGCGGCAGCGCCGGTAACGCCAAGCTTCTTGCCACACCATTTTTCGACAACGCGGGCCAGTTCCGACGGATCAGAACAAGAAACCAGCGAGGCATCGCGGCTGCGCAAGGCGATGCCAAGATGCTTGACAATCTTGCCGATGGTTTCATCGGATGCACCGGCATCATACTTCTTCACATCGGCTGCATAGTCAGTCATGAATAATCCCCTTTGTTGGAAAAGCCCGCGCTGGGCGCCTTTTCCCGTGGCAATGCAATAACCGCATGTTTGGCAATCGAACTGTCACTGTCAATAGCCGCTTGAAGGGATTACCCCTTTTCAAGTGGCTTTACGCACCCTATATTGAGGATGCTGTGCAAGCAGCTATGACAATAAACGAGCGTTGAAATAAACCATTCGGACCCGGGGGCGGTACCCGGCGCCTCCACCATGATCCGGCCCAGATGCCGACAGGCCACGCGGCCGGATGATGATGGGGGCGAAACAGGATCGACGAGGGTGTAAAGAGCGGCTTTTTGTTCGGTATTGTACCACCGTTATCGGGCTAAACTTGTAGTTGCAAATGACAACTATGCGGAAGCTCGTCTCGCTGCTTAATTGCGGTGTGACACTTCAAATTAAGTCCTAGAGGGTCGCACTTCTGGGCGGGGTTCGGAGGTACCTGGCAACAGAAACCTCCACTTATTTCTCTTCCCTTGATACTGCCGGATTTGTTCGGCTTTCCGCAGGGGCCAGTTTGCGCTTATAAAGGGGCTTGCTGACTCGGCAATGGTGTAACCACCGTCCGAGTTGACCCTAAGCGATACGTAGCCCGGACGGGCAAGGTGACAGGAAAGAACGCGCTGATGCCGCAGGACCATATTCGATACGACATACTTGCCCAGGACGCGCTTCGCGGCGTCATCCGCAAGGTTCTGTCCGAAGTTGCTGCGACCGGCTATCTGCCCGGCGACCATCATTTTTTCATTACCTTCCTGACCGAAGCGCCGGGCGTGCGGATTTCGACCGCGCTCAAGGAGCGCTACCCGGAACAGATGACCATCGTGGTCCAGCATCAATTCTGGGAAATGAAGGTGACGGAATCGCTGTTCGAGATCGGCCTCTCCTTCTCCGACAAGCCGGAAAAACTGGTCATTCCGTTTGCCGCCGTGCGCGGGTTCTACGATCCGTCGGTCAATTTCGAGCTGGAGTTCGACACGGTTCTGGAAAACGCGGCCAATGACGGCGGCGACGGCGAAGACGACGAACGCGCCGAACTGGCCGGCACGATCGAGCGGCTGGTCGAGCTCGAGAGCGACGACGCATCCGAGACCAAGGAAGCCGCCGCCAAAGAGGCCGGCACGGAATCGGACGGCGACAAAAAGCCTGGCGCCGATGTGGTTTCGCTCGATTCCTTCCGCAAGAAAAGCTGACAGGCTGGTGCCATGAGCGGCGATATCGTCAATCTGCGCACCGCCCGCAAGCGCCGCGACCGGGCTGACAAGGAAGCCGCTACCGAACGCAACCGTTTCGAACACGGACGCAGCAAGGCCGAACGCGAACTGGCCAAAGCCCGCAATGACAAGGCCACGCGCGATCACCAGGCTTCACGGCGCGATCCCGGCAAGCCAGAAAGCTGACTGATGTCCGACGCGCGGATCCGCAAGCAGTCAGTCAACATTCGCGGGCACCGCACCAGCATCACGCTTGAAGACACTTTCATGAATGCGCTGAGAACGATGGCTGCACAGCGCCACCTCTCGGTGGCGGCGCTGATTGCCGAAATCGACGGCAATCAGTCAACGCCGGGCAATTTGTCATCGGCTATTCGCGTGGCGGTGCTGGAATGGGCGATCGAGGGCGGCGCCAACCGCCCTTCTCCCCAGAAACAATCAGACGAAACCTAACCGTCCGGCGCTATCAGGCTGCGGATCGGGTCGTTGACGCCGGGAAGATCCTCGAACTGAAGCTCGGGAAGGCCCTGCGGGGGCGGTTCGTTGGCAAGGGCTGAAGGCGGATCGGCCACCGGATCAGGCAAGGTCCGGCGCTCAACCGCAGGAGCCTGCCGGGCTTTTTCACGGGCCGCTTCTTCCGCGGCGCGCTGCGCCTCGGTCTTGGCCGCGGCTGCGGCTTCTGCCTCCCTCGCTTTTTGAACATTTTCCTCAGCCAGCCGCGCAGCCTGTTCTGCAGCCTCGCGCCTGGCCTGTTCGTCTGCTATTGCCTGTTGCTCTGCGCGGACCTTTTCGGCCGCCTTGGCCGCAGCTTCGGCTTCGGCGGCCTGGCGGGCTTGCTCCTCGGCCAGTTGCGCAGCTTCCGCCTGCGCTTGACGATTGATTTCCTCGATCGCCCGCTGAGCAGCCTGCTCGGCCTCAGCGCGGGCTTTACGCTGCGCCGCGCGCTCCTTGAGCAATGCCACCTCGCGGCGCAGTCGCTGCTTCTCGACCACGCCTGCCTGCAACAATTCGACCTTGCGCCGTTCACGCTCGAAAGCCCGCATCGACAGATAATTGGTCATCTGAGTGGCATCGATCGACAACGCCGGATCGACCAGCAACCCGGCGAGCGCAAACACCACCGAAGGATCACCGCCGGCGATCGCTTCGACGCCCGGTTCAAAACTCAGCCGCCAGTCGGATTCGAGTTTGAGCCCCAGCAGATCAACCCGGGCATCGCCCGCCAGCCGCGCCCGTTCGCCGTCAATCTCTGCGGTTGAAAAGCGCATCACTCCGCCGGTCAGCGTGAACGGCAGGGCCAAGCTCTTGGCGCGCATTTCGCCTCCGGTCATGAAGCCTGCAACCATGTCGCCAACTGTGTCGGTCTCGATCTTGAAGCCTTCCCGGTCGGCGGCGCCAAGAATGCGGGCAAAGGCCCCTGGGTCGATTTCGTTGATGACGAGATCATTCGCCGCCAGTTCTCCGCCTCCGGCCAGTGAAGCAGCAACCTCGCCCATCGATTTGCCAGTACCCTCGACGCTGGCGCTGATATCAATTCCGCCACTCAGCACAGCCGAGCCACGGATGGCACGCTCGACCGCTGCAAGATCGACCCCAGTGGATGACACCCTGCCCGACAGAAACACCGAGCCATTGGCATTGGTCAGCGAGAGATTGCCGCCAAGACGACCGCCGAACCAATCGGCCTCGGCGTTCGCCAAAATCATCACACCCGCACCGGTCGTCAGCTCTGAAGTGAAGTTGCGGGCGGAACCGGCGCGTCCAAGCTCGATCAGGTCGGCTTTCAGTACTATTTGCATATCCGGCTGATCGAGTGCCGGCGGCAGAAACGGCTCCGAGCTCCAGGTGGCGCCGTCGGAACCGGTCAAGGATGGCCCAAGAGAGAGAGCCGACAACCATTCCAGATCGGCGCGCTCGACGTGAAGCGCGCCGGTCCCCGCCAGCGGACTTGCGCTCCGGTCAAAACTCAACTGGCCCGAAAATCCGTTGCCGCCCGCTGCACCATCGATTTCGCTAAGAACGGACTGCTCGCCATTCATCGCCAGACGGGCGGTCAGCGATGCTGGTAGCCCGACGCCGACCTGGGGCAGCGACAACCCGAACATAACGGCAAAGGGTTCGATGTCACCAGACTCAACGCCCAAGCTGAACAGACCGGTAAGCGGCCCGGCGGCGGGCATGGCGCCATTGCCATCAAGCGACAATACCGTCGAGCCCGACGTGAATGTGGCGTCGATGGCCAGATCACCATTGTCGGCGCCGCCGGAGACATTAAGCTTGAGCGCTGCGGGACCTTCGCCTTCATAGGGCAGCACCGCAAAGCCCGCCTGCTCCAGGATCCGGTAGGCTTCGGGGTTGTCGATATCGAGGCTCACGGTGCGCGGACCATCACCGCCCGGCCTCAGGCCGGTGCCACTGGCGCGCAGGCTGAAGCCGCTGCCGCCAGATTGCCCCTCCAGCGTCAGTTCCGGCCCGGAATCCGGCGCCAGGTCCAGTTTCAGCTTTGCCGAAAGGTCATCAAAGGCAAAACTGTTGGCCGCCAGACGGCGCACCAGCGCATGGCCACCACTGAGGCGGTCGGCAAGTTCGAACAGGCCTGCAGCACTTTCCGCACTCACCTGCCCGTCAACCGTACCGCTGGGTGCTTCCAGAGGGCCGGCGAGCGCTGCGGTAAATGCACCCGACGCACCAGCAAGATCGGCAAATGCCATATTTTCGACGGTCAGGCGCTGGTCACGCCAGAAAAACGAGGTGTCGACGCCGCCGATCTGATAATCGCCCACGGTCAGGATATCGGCCTTGAGACGGGCGGCCACATTGTAGTCTGTGAGCGGGCCAACTGCGCCACCATCGGCATCAACAAGCAGTGCCAGTGCGCGCACGGCATCGACATCAAAAGTGTCGCCAGCCAGCTCGATTGACAGCGACGGTGCGCCCTCAGCCGGCAAATGTCGCTCCATCCGCCCCTTGAGAATGGCCGGTCCGACGGCAATCTCCAGCGCCTCGAAACGCTGCAATTGTGCCGACAGGCTGACATTGGCGGAAAAGCCGGCAGCGTTCAGCCGCCGGATCACCGGATCGACATCGCCGACCAGCCAGTTGGCAAGACCCGAGGGCTGGGTCGAGGCCACGGTGAGCGTGCCGTCAAAGCTTGCCGATGCGCCGGACATGAGCCGCCCACGCGCCTCTACCGTGGTGCGGCCGGGAAGATTGGCAGAGAACTTGTCGATCAACCAGGCGTTGCCATCGGGACGGGCGTTGAGCCGTATTTCCCGCAAGGTGGTGTCGCCGGCGACGATGGCCGGCAGGATGAGCGATATCCGTCCGGGCAGCGGCGGCGGCGGCAGCCGATTAATCAGGGTGTTGAGCAGCGCCAACCGCTGTTCCAGCGGCACCGGCGCGGAGTTTTCACCGGCGTCTGCCTGCTCTTCGCCGAGCCTGTCCATATCGATCTGCTGGCCATCGGCGATCAACAGAAAATCGGGGTCCGGGCCGGTGTCGATGGTGGCCTGGCCGGTAACCACATAAGGATCATCGGACAGGCCGATTTCCGCGCGCCATTCTTCGATTGCGAGCCGCTCGTCGGTGGCAGCAAAATCGCCCTTGGCAACAATCAATGGCCGCGCCGGATTGGCGCCCTCACCTGTGCCACTCGATAGCGCGGTGAAGGTGAACAGCCCGTCATAGAGCGGCTTGTTGTCTTTGATCCGCGCCTCACCCTCGGCTTCCAGCAGCACCGGCCATTCATCCGGCGCGAGTTTCATGCGCATGCGGATCGATCCGTCGGCGAGCGCCGACCCGGTGCTGATCGACACGCCACCACGGTGGCCCTCGATCTCGCCCTCGGCCTCGATCGACCACGGCCCGGACAGCGACCCGGCCGATACCTGGGCGTTGATGCCGCGCAGACGGTGGGTGCGGCCGTTCTGCTCGTCGACGACCGTTATATCGGCATTCTTTATCGAAACATTCTCCAGCACCACGAGATCGCCGGGCCTCGCCGGCTTGCGCTTGAGCGCCCAGTCCAGTGTTCCGTCTTCGAGGATTCGCACCACCGCCTTCGGCGCCTCGATGCGCATGTCGAAAATCAGCACCTCACCACTCAGGAATGGCGCCAGTTCGGCATCCATCGAGAATCGGCTGATGGTCATCGCCGGCTGCGCATCGCCGCCCACAGTCACATCGGAAAAGGTGACCGAGGGGAATGGCAGCAACCGCGCATCAGCGTCGCCATGCACCTTGACCGGTTGACCGATGATGCGGCTGGCTTCCGCCTCAAACGCGGTACGATAGCTGGTCCAGTCGATAAAATACGGGGCGATCAGCGCCGCAAACAGCGCCAACACCAACAGGCCACCGATGGTGACAAATATCCGGACCAGTTTTCAATCCTCCATGGCGGTTGCTTGGACCGCTGTTGCCTTCGTCAATCGTCTTCGCTCAGTCTTCGAATGCGAACACCTTGCCCGGGTTCATGATGTTCATCGGGTCAAGCGCCTGCTTGATCTGCCGCATCACAGAGACGCCCTCTCCCATTTCCTGGGTCAGATAGGCACGCTTGCCCTGGCCAATGCCATGCTCGCCGGTACACGTGCCATCCATGGCCAGCGCCCGGGCGTTGAGCCGTTCGACAAACGCCTCCGCAGCGTCAACTTCAGCGGCAATCTCGGGATCGAGTAACACCAGTACATGGAAATTGCCATCGCCAGCGTGACCAACGATCGGCGCGATCAACCCGGCGGACGCAATGTCGGCCTGGGTTTGACTGACACATTCGGCCAGCCGAGAAATCGGCACGCAGACATCGGTGGAAATACCCTTGGCGCCAGGCCGCAATTGCAGCGCCGCCCAATAGGCATTGTGGCGCGCCTTCCACAGCTCGGTGCGGCGTTCCGGATTGGTGGTCCACAAGAACTCGCCGCCATCGCATTCGGCGGCGATCTCGGCAAACATCGCCGCCTGTTCGGCGACGCCTGCGTCGGTACCATGAAATTCCAGAAACAGCGCCGGGGTTTCGGAATTGGACAGTTTCGAATAGGCGTTGCAAGCCTTCATCTGCAGTGCGTCGAGCAATTCGATGCGCGCAACCGGGATCCCCATCTGGATGGTCATGATCACCGCGTTGCAGGCCGCTTCGACGCTCGGAAACGGACAAACGCCGCCGGAGATTGCCTGCGGGATGCCCTGCAGCCGGAGCGTGACCGAAGTAATGACGCCGAGCGTGCCCTCTGATCCGACAAACAGGCGAGTGAGATCGTAACCGGCCGATGATTTGCGGGCGCGGCGGGCGGTACGGATTTCCGCACCGCTAGCGGTCACTGCCGTGACGGCGATGACATTGTCGCGCATGGTGCCGTAGCGCACCGCGTTGGTGCCCGAGGCACGGGTCGCGGTCATGCCGCCGATGGTCGCATTGGCGCCCGGATCAATCGGAAAGAACAGGCCAGTATCGCGCAGGTCGGAATTGAGCTGCTCGCGGGTAACGCCCGGCTCGACTGTGCAATCGAGATCCTCGGCGTTGACTTTCAGCACCCTGTTCATCCGTCCCATGTCGATCGAGATGCCGCCATGGGGTGCATTGACGTGGCCTTCGAGCGAAGTTCCAACGCCAAAGGCAATGACCGGCACCTGGTGATCGGCGCAGGCGCGGACGATCATTTTCACTTCTTCGGCTGATTCGGGAAACACCACGGCGTCTGGCAATTGGCCGGGAATATAGGTCGTGCTATGGGCGTGCTGGGCGCGCAACGCTTCGCCGGTTTGCAGCTGATCGCCAAGCCGCTGCCGGAGCACCCCGATAACGGTGGCAATGCCGGCCTCGTTGCGATGGCCAGCCTCCACATCCTTCAGTCCCATAATCTTACTCCTCGCACCGGCGATGACCCCGGTGAGCCCGCAATTGTTGCCGTATCGGCTTGTTCAGGTAATGTGCAAACTGTGGCGCGCTTGTCCAGTGCGAGCGACGCCGCAGGCGTCGGTTAATGAAGGAAACTGCATGCTAATTGATTCTCCGGTGGTTGCCCCCGCACGTGGACTCGATCCGGCCTGGCTCGATTACAATGGCCATCTGAACATGGCCTACTACCATGTTCTGTTTGATCAAGCGGTTGACCATGCATTCGAGCTGATCGGTTGTGGCCCGGACTATCGCAGCATGCGCAATCTGAGCTTCTTCGTCGCCGAGACCCATGTGAGCTATCTGCGCGAACTCAAGCCGGACGCGATCGTCACCGCGAACGTGCAATTGCTCGATTTCGACGCCAAGCGGGTGCATCTGTTCCAGGAGGTCCGACACACTGAAGGCTGGCTGTCGGCAACCTGCGAAGCGCTGTTGCTGCATGTCGACTTGAACGGCCCGCGCAGCACACCGATGCCCGACGATGTGCAGGCAAGGGTAGCTGAAATGGCCAAGGCACATGCCGGACTGCCACGACCCGAACGAGTCGGACGGACGATCTCGATTCCCCGCCCTGCCAATTCACGCTCCAGTCAATGCGACAGCCCGGGGGACCGTCTGACCCATGTTTCCTGACATCCTCAGGACGATGCCGGAGCGCATTCGCCAATGGGTGATGCCCAATATCCGTGCTTTCATCGAAAACCGGCAGCCGGCAATCTGGCTTCTGTCGCTGCTGATCGGGCTGTCGGTCGCCTGTGCGGCGATCCTTTTCCGCAGGCTGATCGGCTTCGTGCAACTCTACTGGCTCGGCGACACCAGCGAACAGGTCCTGACGGTGGCCAGTCGCACGCCGTGGTACATGATCGTCGCCGGGCCGACGCTGGGCGGCATCGTCGTCGGCATTCTGATCACAAAATTTATCCCCTCGCGGCGTACCAGTGCGGTGGCTGACGTGATCGAGGCGCGGGCGCTGTCGGGGCGACGATTGAGCCTGCGCGAAGGGCTGGTGAGTGCGCTGACCACGGCGATATCGCTGGGCGCAGGCGGCAGCGCCGGTCGCGAAGGCCCGGTGATCCATCTCGGCGCAACACTGGCAAGCGCCGTGGGCGACCGGCTGCATTTGCCAGACTACGCACGGCGCACATTGCTGGCAGCCGGCGTCGCCTCGGCAATTTCAGCAAGCTTCAATGCCCCGATCGCGGGTGTGCTGTTCGCGCATGAAGTGATTCTGGGCCATTACGCGCCGCGTTCATTCGTGCCGGTGGTGATCTCGTCTGCGGCAGGCGCAATTGTCTCGCGGCTGTGGTTTGGCGATTCCGCGGCGTTTATCGTCCCGTCCTACCAGATCACCTCCTATTGGGAATTTCCGGCATTTGCGCTCCTGGGCGTAGTCTGCGCGCTGGTCGCGGTGGCGTTCCAGTTCGCGCTGTTTTCCGCCGAATATCTGGCGCGGCTGTCGCCGGTTCCGGTATGGGCATTGCCAATTTGCGGCGGCGTGATTGTCGGGCTGATGGGCGTGGCTTTCCCGCATGTTCTGGGCGTTGGTTATGAGACCACCGACCTGGCGTTGTGGGGGCAATTGCCGCTGATGCTGATGTTGATGCTGATCGTCATGAAAACCCTGGCCACCGCGGCCACGCTGGCGGCGCGGTTTGGCGGCGGGGTGTTTTCCCCATCGCTCTATCTCGGGGCAATGACCGGCGGCGCCTTCGGCATCATCGCCGCCAGCCTGTTTCCCGACCTCGCCTCAAGCCAGGCGCTGTATTCGATCCTCGGCATGGGTGCTGTGGCCGGCGCGGTGCTGGGCGCACCGATCTCGACCACCGTGATCGTGTTCGAGCTGACCGGCGGCTACGCGTTGTCGATAGCGCTGTTGCTCACGGTGGCCATTGCCCACGGCGTCAATCTGGCGCTGCACGGCCATTCCTATTTCCAGTGGCAGCTGGAGATGCGCGGGCTGTTCGTGCAGGACGGGCCACACCGGGCGGTGTTGCGCAACGTAAGGGTGATGGATTTCATGACCCTGCCGGAAAAGGACGCCGAACCCGAAATCCTCGACCGCGAGCGCCATCCGACGACGCTCAAACCCGCCGACACGCTGGAAACGGCATTGCGATTGTTTGACTCCAGCGGCCACACCCGGCTGCCGGTGGTCGCCGAAGGCAAGAACCAGACGATCATCGCCTGGGCCGAGCAGGTCACCGCGATCAGCCATTTCAACCGCCGCCTGATCGCCGCCAGCGAGGAAGAGCACCGCTAGGGAGGGAGAATCCGATTAATGCAGGGATGTATGGCGGGTTCGAGCCACATTTGTTGACGAACGGACATCGAAACAGCAACGGTGCTTGCTGATAGATCGGAAGTACCGATAGCGCCGAGCATTCAATTGGATGCGGCATGCATTGGTCCCTGATTGAAACCGCCAGGCTCGCCGGGCGCACTCCCGGCAGTCAATCACACCCTAATAGGAAAAACGCGCCAGCAGATCACCTGCCAGCGCGCTTTCTGTATTCTTCCGCACGAACTTAGAAATGATAGTTCAGACCGAACTTGATCGTGTGGAAATCTGCATCCTGACGAAAATTAATCGCCGGCGCCGCAGCATTGGAGAATTTGGCAGTGCCAAAGTCCGTGTAGGCATATTCTGCAAACATGCTGATATTCTGGGTAAACTTGTGCTCGAAACCTGCACCCAATGTCCATCCAGCCTGTGTGCTGGAACCGGTACCGCTGAAGGGACCGCCGAGCCAGCTTCCCTTCAGGCCACCAACTGCCAGGCCGCCATGGGCATAGACCAGCGTCTCAGGCATAACGAGATAACCTGCGCGAAGCCGCGCGGTGCCCATCCAGTCCAGATCAGCAGTTGCCGTAAAAGGAGGACCGGGCGGTGGCACATTTACAGTGGCACCGCTCATGCCACCAAAGGAAAGATCGCCGACAACGCCGAACACCATGCTGTTCATTTGCCAATTGTAACCTGCCTGAACGCCTCCGATGAAGCTATCCTGGTCTACACCGACCGTTCGTGCCGGAGGTCCTGGAGGACTGGAATTCCTAAGCTCTGACTGGCCCCATGCATACCCGGCATGCACACCGACAAAAACCCCGTTCCAATCGGAGCCAGGAACAGTATCGACGCTGACATCGGCAGCAGAAACACTACTTGTCGACGCAACGAGCATAATTGCAGCTGCCAATTTATATTTCATTTTTGTCTCCCCGGGAACACATAGTTCATATGATATATATGCGATGCAATAAGTATGAAAGCAAGCAATATAGCACCCGCGAACGGAAGAGGCCTAACAATCGTCTCTATATTGCAACACGACCAAAGTGTAACATCCGCCATTCGGAAATATTTCCTGGCAATTCAACCGGTAGCGCGCCAGATCAGCGACGACGCGAAAGAGCCACACGGGTGCCAATCACCAAAGGTGGATTGATGGGGCGCGCCCCGTGAAACATGTTGCCAAGTATTCGTAAATCGGCGGTGCGGTCTCGTTCAATTTCAGATAATGGATTGCCCCTCGATTGCCATAACAAGGAGACAAGGATGAAACCTGTCACATTCAGTCCGGAAGAAACCAAGGCGGTGGTGCGTGAAATCCAGGTATATTTTGAAGAGGAACTGGATCAGCAGATCGGGGCAATTCCGGCGGAAATGCTGATGAAATTCTTCACCGACAAGATGGGCGCCTATTTCTACAATCGCGGTGTTTATGATGCGCAGGCGCTGGTCCGCGACCGGATGGAGGTGCTGGTCGACGACATGTTTGCCCTCGAGCAACCAACCAGGCATCTGCGCTGAGCACCACCTGAACACCCGGCGCATTAAAAAGGCAGACCTCAACGCTTGCAGCGCGATGGCGTCGTCTGCGCCGTGGCGCGCGGCAGCAAGAGTGTGTTGAAAACACACGGCCGGCAGCGGTAAGACTATGAATCAGCATGCAGCTGCAACATACTGCAGCATAACCCTTTTTGGTATGCACGGTTTCAAGCGTGCAGCGTGCATGGAGACAATCAGATGGAAATTTTGACACCGGTTTTTTCGGCGGTGGGGCTGTATGCGGCGCTCAACATGATGATCCTCATCTGGCTCGCCAGTGAGACCGGAAAATTGCGGCGCACGCACAAGGTGGCGGTCGGCGACGGCGGCATCAAACACTTGACCAGGATCATTCGCGGCCACGCCAACGCCATCGAGAACATGCCGATGTTCTTCATTCTGCTGATCATCGCGGCACTGCTCGGCATGCCGGTGATCGCCGTGCACGTTCTCGGCATCGTCTTCACCATCGGCCGCGGCCTGCATGCCTGGCACTTCATCCAGGAAGACGCCTCGTTCAAGACCCGTTTTGTCGGCTTCGGTCTGTCGCTGCTGGCGCAACTGGTGCTGCTGGTCGGGCTTCTGGGCCACGGCCTGTGGGTGATGATGGGCGGCTAGGCCTTGATGCTTTGCCGCCCCTGCATGTCGATCAGTTGTTACTGCCCATGCACTGGCCGGCAGCCACGGCAACGGCGCCGGCGCTGTTCAGTACGCAGCTGTTCATGAACATCTGGGTACGGCCGTTGAGCTGACCGCAAACTTGTTGGAACACCTGCGGGCAGGTTCCGCCTGCTACCGCGGGTGCCGCAGGTGCCGCTGGCCGTATCGATCTGTCCGGCCGGTTGGAACTGTCGCGCCGGGCCGGTCGGGCTGGACGGTTCGGCGTTACCGCCTGTGTTTCCGGGGTTCGTTCGCGCGGACGGCGTGTGGCGTCGGCATCACGGTTGCGATCACGACGGCTGGAATCACGGCTGTCGCGGCGCTGATAATCGCGGTCTCTGCGGCTGTTGCGACTATCGCGGTCGTCGCGGCGATCACTATCGCGGTAATCGCGACCGCGATTGCCACGCGCATCGCTGCGGCCGCATTGGCCTTCGGCGACAACCTGCCAGCCCTCGGCACGAGCTTCGCAGGCGTTCGGGAAGCCTTGCCGGTCACCGCGCCGCTCGGCGCAGACCGGTTGATAGACCGCGGCGCAGACCGGCCCCGAACGATAGGTGGTGGTGGTTTCGGTAACTTCGCAGGCACTGAGCAACAAGCCGGCCGCGGCCACGGCGAAAAGCCGCCACCCGGCCGATGTCAGAATGCGCGTGGGGTCAAACATGGCAAGACCAGAGGACATGAACGTTTCTCCGTTAAGCGCCGACAAGACCACCGCTGCCACCGGCGGTCAAGCGGGCAAGCACAAACACCATGCCTGTGGTCCCACATTCCATAAGACCGGTGATTGCGGTGGGCTGCCGCCCGGCTGCCCCCGGGCCGTATAGCCGCATGAAATCACAGGCTGACCCACGGCCACCTTCTGGGAATGCCCCTGCTCAGAACATAAGAATATCGTTCGCATAACTGGCGCCATTGTATTGGCTCCAGCCTGCTGCCGGCTGTGTCGGGCGGCTTGAAAGATAGATCCGCATCGCTCTCGGGCACTCTGAATCGGGCATGGTTATTCATTCAAGATGTCAATATAAAAAATCCACCCCATTTTGAATGTGTAATTATTGATGCAGATCTATTTTGTTTTCATTAATTCATTCCGCGACATACAGTAACTATTGATGGAATACAATTCTATATATTCGGGGAGCTAACCCTCTCACCCGCGAGGTTATATTTATGCCAGGAAGATCTGCCCCCAATAATTACCTGACAAAAATTGCACTCGACCAAGCTGTACGGCAATGGGAACGGCGCAGATGTTCCGTGTTGGTTAATATATTTTTCACGATCAAAGGCGTGCGCGGGGTCAGCAATGCACAATTGCGGGTGCTCAACATCTCCGAGGGCGGCCTGATGGCGACGTCACGACGGCTCGACATCCCGGATCATTTCTATGTCTCGATCGGCGCGGCGCAGTACATTATCGGATGCGCGGTTGTGAACCGGGAAGACGGACGCATTAATGCGCGTTTCATCAAGGAACAGCCAACCGTATTCATAGATGTGCTGGCATCGCTGACGGATCCCTTCGCCTTGCTCGAAGAAATTCGCCCTGTACTTTACGGTCTGGAAGGCCACGCCTGACGCCATCCGCCTCTAAATCGGATCCGTTTGCTGGACCGGGTTTCCGCTTCAGCCAGGAAAACATGGCAAGCACATTGGACGCCAACCCGCGGGCTCTCTGACATCGCGAGCGCCACAAGGCAACGCCTTCGCCAAGGCCTCATTCACGCAGCAAGAGCGACGCTGACTGTAACGCGTGCTGAACCCGCCCGGTTATCTCCGGCATTACATACGGGGTTGGCGCTACACCCGGCTGACAAACCCGTCGAGCACGCGCTTCTGGCCGGCCTTGTCGAAATCGATTGTCAGCTTGTTGCCGTCGATGGCGGCGATGTTGCCGTTGCCGAACTTCATATGGAAGACACGGTCGCCGACGGAATAGGTCGAGGTGGTGCCGGTGGATTTGGCGACCAGCTCGCCCTCGATGGTGGAGCCGCGCGGACCGGATTCGCCATAGGCGATGCGTTCGACGGCATGGCCCGAGCGGGTGCCCCAATTGTCGCGTGCGGCGTCGGTCTTATTGGCCTGTGCGCGCTTCCAACCGGGCGTGTTGTAATTGCCCGAAAACGGTTCGGCCTTGTCAAACCGCGAGGCGCCATAGGGGCCGCCGGACTGGCCGCCGCCGCCAAAACGCCCGCCCCGGCCATAGCCGCCATAACCGGTGTCAATCTCGGCAACCTCGACATGGGCCTCGGGCAGTTCATCGAGAAAGCGCGACGGCAGAGTCGATTGCCAGAGCCCGTGAATGCGGCGGTTGGAAACAAACCAGATGTGGCAATAGAGTTTGGCGCGGGTGAGCCCGACATAGGCAAGCCGGCGCTCTTCCTCGAGGCCCGAGCGGCCGCCCTCATCGAGCGCGCGCTGGTGCGGAAACAGCCCCTCTTCCCAGCCGGGCAGGAAGATGGTTTCGAATTCCAGCCCCTTGGCCGAATGCAGCGTCATGATCGAGACGGCGTCGAGATCGGGGTTGTTGTCGGTGTCCATCACCAGCGAGACATGTTCGAGAAAGGCGCGCAGCGATTCAAAGCCGGAGATGGTCTCGACCAGTTCTTTCAGGTTTTCGAGCCGCGTCGGCGCATCGGCAGCACGGTCGTTCTGCCACATCTCGGTGTAGCCGGATTCCTCCAAAATGGTTTCGGCCAGTTCATGGCCCGGCGTGTTCTCGAGCATGCCCTGCCAGCGATTGAACATCTCGACCACGTCGGTCAGCGACTTGCGCGGCCGGGCCTTGAGTTCGTCGGTGAGCACCAGTTCGCGCGCCGCCGCCAGCATCGGAATGCCCTTGGCGCGGGCGTAATCATGGACCTGGCGCACCGCCGCCTCGCCCAGCCCGCGCTTGGGGACGTTGATGATGCGCTCGAAGGCGAGATCGTCGGCGGGCTGGCTGACAACGCGGAAAAACGCCATGGCATCACGGATTTCCAGCCGCTCGTAAAAGCGCGGACCGCCAATCACCCGATAGTTCAAGCCAAGCGTGACGAAGCGTTCCTCGAACTCGCGCATCTGGAACGAAGCGCGCACCAAGATCGCCATGTTGTTGAGTTTGCGGCCCTTGTGCTGCGCCTGCTCGATTTCCTCGCCGACGGCGCGGGCCTCTTCCTCCGAATCCCAGGCGGCATGGACCTGCACGCGCTCGTGGTCGGGATCGGATTGCTCGGTGAACAGGGTTTTGCCGAGCCGGCCCTCATTATGGGCGATAAGGTGGCCGGCGGCGCCGAGGATGTGCTCGGTGGAGCGGTAGTTGCGCTCGAGCCGGATCACCTTGGCGCCAGGGAAATCCTTCTCAAACCGCAGGATGTTTTCAACTTCGGCGCCACGCCAGCCATAGATCGACTGGTCGTCATCGCCGACGCAGCAGATGTTGGGGCGCTCGCCCGTAGGCCGCTGGGCCAGCAGGCGTAGCCACATATATTGCGCGGTGTTGGTGTCCTGATACTCGTCGACCAGGATAAAGCGGAATTTCTGCTGATACTCTTTCAGCACGTCCGGATGAGCACGGAACAGCCGGATCGGCAGACAGAGAAGATCGCCGAAATCGACTGCGTTCAATGTTTGCAGTCGCTCCTGATAGGCGGTGTAGAGCGCCCTGCCCTTGCCGTTGGCAAAGCCGCGGCTGTCGCCTTCGGGAATCTCCGAGGGGCCAAGCCCCTTGTTCTTCCAACCGTCGATCATCTGCGCGAACTGCCGCGCCGGCCAACGCTTGTCGTCGATACCCTCGGCCTGAATAAGCTGCTTGCACAGCCGAACCACGTCATCGGTGTCCAGAATGGTGAAATCGGAGCGCAGGCCTGCCAGTTCCGCATGACGGCGCAACAGCTTCACGCCGATCGAGTGGAAGGTACCCAGCCAGGGCATGCCCTCGACCGCGCCGCCGACCAGCACACCAACGCGCTCCTTCATCTCGCGCGCCGCCTTGTTGGTGAAGGTGACGGAGAGGATCTGCGAGGGATAGGCCAGCCCGAGATTGAGAATATGGGCGATACGGGTGGTCAGGACCCTGGTCTTGCCGGTACCGGCACCGGCCAGAACCAGCACAGGGCCTTCGATCGATTCGACCGCATCGGCCTGTTCGGGATTGAGGCCCGATAGATAGTTGGGCCTGGGCTGTGCGGCAGCGCGTGCGGACTGGCTGGCCGCCAGCGCACGGGCAGCAATCGACCCACCAGATGCAGCGGCGGGCGCAGTGGCTGGTGACGGTTCGCCGTCGTCAAAAAACGGAATGTCGTCGTCTGGTGAGCTCATACCCCGTGAATGTAGTGATTCGGAGCCGAAAGACCAGCGTTCGCGGTTTATTCCCGTGGACGTATGCCGCAAACCGCTGGCTTGGGAAGGCATAAAGCCGGTTTCACCAGCCATCCGCTTTGACTAGAGTGCGCGCTTGTGCACGGGAGACCCGCATGGATCACAAGAGCTTTCTCGCCAGCCTGTCGGCCGAGCAATGCCGCTCGCTCAACGAGAAATCGGACCGGCGCGGGCTGACGCAACTGGCGCTGCACTTGGGCGCCATCGTGCTGGTTGGCGGGCTGATTGTCGTGCGTGTGCCTTTCTGGCCGTTGCTGATGGTAGTTCAAGGCATCCTGCTGGTGTTTTTGTTCACGCTGCTGCACGAGGCCAGCCACGCCACCCCGTTCCGCTCGGCCTGGCTCAACACCGCCGCCGCGCATATCAGCGGCTTCCTGATCCTCCTGCCGCCGCGCTGGTTTCGCTATTTCCATTTCGCCCACCACCGCTACACCCAGCTGCCGGGCAAGGACCCGGAACTGGCTGCGCCCAAGCCCGAAACATGGACCGAATATATTCGCCACGTGTCCGGCATTCCGCTGTGGACCAGCCAGTTGCACACGCTCTTCCGCAATGCGGCGGGGCGCTGCGAGGATGCGTTCGTGCCAGCAGGCAAGCGAAACGCGGTGCGCAACGAGGCACGGGTCATGCTTTTCGCCTACGCGGCGCTGTTTGCGGGCAGCATCGCGCTCGACACCCCGGTGCTCCTCTATGTCTGGTTGATTCCGCTGCTTTTGGGCCAGCCGTTTCTGCGGCTTTATCTGCTGGCCGAGCACGGCCGTTGCGCCTATGTCGCCAACATGCTGGAGAATTCTCGCACCACCTATACCAACGCGATCGTGCGGCGGCTTGCGTGGAACATGCCCTATCACGCCGAACATCATTCCTACCCGACGGTGCCGTTTCACCGGCTGCCGGATCTGCACAAGCTGACCCAGCCGCATCTGGCAGTGACCGAGCAAAGCTATGGCCGTTTCCACGCCAGATATGCACCGCACATCAATGGAACGGCTGACGCGTCGGAGTGAGTTCCGACCCGCCCTTCTCCGCCACTCGCAAGGGCTTACATCTGGCGCGATTTGGTCCCGGCATTTCCGGCGGATACCAGTACTTCGGGCATCCGCGAGCGACGGTATTGCAGAGCCACAACCTTGTAGCCGCCATCCTTCAACTGCTTCAGCAGCGAGGGAAGCATCGCTGCGGTGCGCTTATGGATATCATGCATCAGAATGATGCCTTTGCGCTTGGCTCGGACCCTGGCCATGGTGCGCGCTGCAATCGTCGCCGGGCTCGATGTGAAATAGTCCTTGGAGTCGATATCGACATCCAGAATGACCTGGCCGCGTTCGGCAACAGCACGGCGCAGCGCGCCTGTGTGCGCTAGATAGGGGAACCGGAAGAAGCCGACTTCAGTGCCTGTTGCCTTGGCAATCGCCGCATTTCCGGCGGCAATGTCAGTCAGCGCACGTGAGTTGCCGGCATTTGCCAAATTGGCATGGTTATAGGTATGCCCGCCAATGGAGTGGCCATGATTGACCACCCTTGCCGCTACTGCCGGATAGCTGCGGGCCATCTGGCCGACCATCAGGAAGGTTGCGTTGACGCCGTATTGATCGAGGATATCCAGCACTTTATCGGTCTTGCCAGGCATCGGCCCGTCGTCAAAGGTCAGGATGACCTCCTTGTCGCGCAACCTGATCTCGGAAATCGAAGACACCTTCAAGGTCCGCCCAGCCAAAGCGCCGGAGCTCCTCTTGCCGGGCGCATTGCGGAAGGTGGAAAAAGGCGGTTCATCCGCCTGATCGCGTCCACGCAATGACTGTCCGTCGGCAACAGGCACATAGGCGGTTCTGCTGGCTTCCAGACCGGAAGGAGGTTTTGAGGCACAACCAGCCATGGCAAGACACGACAGGACGCAAACGAAGGCAAGACGCGGAACCATGGCTACTCAACTCACACCAGTGACGATGCCGGATTTTCGCGGTTTATGGTTAACCAAGCGTTGACGCCCGCTCGATCTGCACTTCCGAAGAGAGGATGGGTGTCATTTTTTAGAGCAGACGCGGTGAGATCGCACGCCCGCGCATACGTGCCTCAATGCACTGAAGAGAAGAGCATGTACGCAAAGCGATCCAGGTAAAACGGGGCCGAAAGGTGGCATCAGCCGCAGCACTTCTTGAACTTCTTTCCCGAACCGCAGGGGCACGGATCGTTGCGGCCAACCCGGTCCGAGCCCGCACTGTGCGAAGAGGCGCCAGCCACCGAATCACGGTCCCAATAGAACCATCGGCCTTCGATCTTGCGGAACAGCGAGGTTTCGGTGAGTGCTGCCTCCGTGCCCTGCTGACGGTAGCGGGCGACGAAGCTAACAGTGCCCTCGCTGTCACCTTCCCTGCCCTTTCTTGTGGCGACGATCTCGAGCCCCAGCCACTCTGTGCCGAGCTGCAAAACGCCGGCCTCGGCGCGATCGAACGCAACGGCCGCCGGTCCGGCGCAAGTGGCCTCGATGTAATCGAGCTTACCGGTCGCATAGGCCGCATAGCGCGAGCGCATCAGCTTTTCGGCAGTCGGCGCGGGCTCATCCGCATGGTAACGGCCGCAGCAGCCAGAAAGATCAATATTGGAGCCGCAGGGGCATGGGGACATTGAGTGGGGTCCTCAAAGGAGCGTTATGGCACCTTGCGGGGAACACTCATTCTCCCGCAACGGCAATCCATTCCGAGATAGCCCGCTGTTGGCCTGTCAGCAAGCGGACAAAGCTCGGCTTCCAATCAGCGCCGGTCCCGGCCAGCTTGAGGAGGTTCATGCCTGATGCGTCCTGTTCTTGCCGGGATCATAGATCGGCATCGGCGCCACGGTCGCGGTGGTATTGATGTCGCCGCCGGAAAGGTCGAGTTTGGTGCCCAGGGCTGCCATGTCCCGACTCACATGGGCGAGCGCAAGAGACTTGTTGAGGCGGTGCGAAAAACACGGGCTGTTGACGACACCGGCAGGTTTGCCTTCATGGAAGAGTTGCTCTCCGCCGGCAACCATGCCCGGGTGGTCGATGACAAGACAGACATTGCTGATCTTCTCCTTGCCTTTGGCCTGCATCAACGCCTGATGGCCGCGATAGCCGGTCTTTGAACGGGCGACGGTAAAGCCGAGCCCGACTTCAAACGGCGTATGCTCGGTTGTCATGTCATAGCCGTAAAACAGCAAACCCGCCTCGATGCGCAGCTTGTCCAGTGCCGTAAACGAGCATGGCATCACACCCGCTGCCACCAGTTGGTCCCAGATATCGCCAACCACCGCGGCATCGGCAAAGATTTCGTAGCCGCGCTCACCGGAATAGCCGGTACGTGAAATGCGACAGGGATGTCCGAACAAGCTCGCGGCAACATGATGGAAATAGGCGAGCGGCGCCAGATCCAGATCGCAATGGGCATTGAGAATTGCGAGCGATTCCGGCCCCTGAACCGACACATCGTGCAGATCATCGGTGAAGGCAATCTCAACCGATTTGCCGGCAGCGGAGGCTTGCAGCAGCGCCATCGTGTCACCCGATCCGTGAACTATCATCCAGCCGTCACGGCCCAGATTGTAGACGATGGCGTCGTCGGCCATCGTCCCTTGATCGGTCAGCACGGAAAGATAGGCCGCCTGCCCTTCGGCGATCCGGCCGATATCCCGAGTGGTCAGATGATCCAGCACCTCAAGCGCGTCGCCACCGCTCAGATAGATCTTCTTTAACGGCGACATGTCGAACATTCCCACGGCTTCGCGCACAGCATCATGCTCGTCCTCGGGGTTTGTCGTGTAACTCCAGGCGGTGCCCATGCCATTCCAGTCTTCCAGGCCGGAGCCGAGTGCTGTGTGGCGTGATGCGAGCGCGGAGGTTCTGCTAAGTTCGGCGGCCATGATTGTCTCTCCAAAATATTCAGTACCATTCGTCATGCATCGAGGCCTTCCGTTGCGCCACGAACTCGGCCAGCGCCTGTTGCGTTGCCTGCTCCATTGGCGGCTGCACATAGCTCGCCAGCATTTCCTTCCAGCGACCATTGGCGCGCTGCGCCGCGGTCTTGCTGCCATTGTCCTTCCAGGTTTCATAAGGACCGGCATCGGGCAGAAGCGATTCATAATTTGCGGCCGCGAAATGACGCATGGTGTGAGCGGTGGAGAGGAAATTCTGCCCCGGCCCGGCTTCCAGATAGGAGTCCCGCGACAGCGTTTCGTCATTGACGATCATGCTCTGGAACAGCCGCAAAAACGCGCCGCAATTTTCGAGATCCATGATGAATTTCTCGTAAGACATGGTCAGCCCGCCCTCGAGCCAACCGGCGGCATGCCAGACCTGGTGGCACCCCGACAGCATCGTCGCCCACATGGCGTTGGTGCTGTCCTGCATCGCCTGACCATCGGGGGCATTTGACGATGTAATCTGGCCACCGCCAGATCGCACCGGAACGCCGAGACGGCGGCCCAGTTGCGATAATGCCATGGTCACCAGATTGGCTTCGGGCATGCCGAAGGTGAGCGCCCCGGTGCGCAGGTTCATGGTTGAATGAAACGAGCCGAACACCACTGGACAACCGGGACGCACCAGTTGCGTCAAGGCGATGCCGACCATGGCTTCGGCCAGGGTTTGGGCCGCCATGGCGGCGGGGGTGACCGGCCCCATCGCGCCGCCGAAAATGGCTGGAGAGACACAGACGCACTGGTTGGCTTCGGCATAGACCCGCAGGGCGCCGGACATCGTGTCATCGAACACCATCGGCGAATTGACATTGATGTTGCCCTGCATCACCGCATTGTTGGCAACGAAGTCTGAGCCAAACACGATGCGGGCCATATCGATGGAATCGCGTGCCCGTTGCGGGGATGTGACGCCGCCCATGAACGGTTTGGTGGACAGGGTGAGATGGGCGGAAACCATGTCGAGATGGCGTTTGATGACCGGTACGTCCGTAGGTTCGCACACCGTGCCACCGGAATGATGCAAGTGCGGCGACATGTAGGCGAGCTTCACAAAATTCTCGAAATCCTCCAGCGTCGCATAGCGGCGACCCCGATCGAGATCGCTGACAAAGGGGGAGCCATAGCCCGGCATCAGGACAATGTGATCGCCGCCAAGCGTCACCGTATTGAGCGGATCGCGGGCATGCAGCGCAAATTGTTCGGGGGCCGTGGCGCAAAGCTGGCGTGCCAGGCCGCGCTCGAACCGCACCCGCTGGCCCTCAACCTTGGCGCCGGCCTGCGCGAACAGATCCAGCGCAACATCATCGCCGCGAAACTCCATGCCGACATGCTCGAGAATCCAGTCAGCCTGATCTTCCAGTGCAGTCAGCGCCACCTCGCCGAGCAGGTGATAGGCGGGGATCGCCCTGGTGTGAAACCGCAACGGGGTGACATTGGCGCGGTCCATGGCACGCTGGGCCCTGCCGCGACGCTTGACCGGGGCTGGATGCCTGTCAATCTCGATGATTTGTGCGTTCAAGATACTTACCCCCTTCAAGTGCCGATTTGATCACATTGAACTGTCGGTCAGGATCTACGGGGAATCACGCGTTGAAAATCGAAATGTTTTGCACTCTGCGTATAAAATTATTATACGCTCCAAATGCGCTTCAAACATTACGACAATTTGCGGACATTCAGCCTTGTTGCCCGACACGACAGTTTCGCGTCGGCGGCCGATGAGTTGCATCTGACCAAGGGCGCGATCAGCCACCAGATGCGGCAATTGGAGAATGAACTCGGGTTTGCGGTATTCCGGCGATTGCCGCGCGGCATAGTCCTGACCCAAAGAGGCCAGGAGCTGCTGGCCGCCAGCCAGTCGGCGTTCGAAGCAGTCGAGCAGCAAATCGACGATCTGCGCCGTCGGCAAACGCGGGCACTGACCATCGGCGTGACCACCTATTTTGCCTCGCGCTGGCTGTCGCCGAGGCTGATGGAGTTCATGCAACTGCACCCCGACATCAGATTGCGCATCCAGCCGATGATCGATCTTGCCGATTTGCGTGGTGAAGGCGTCGATCTGGCCATCCGATGGGGCGATGGCGCCTGGAAGGACGTGGTGATCGAGCCGCTTTTTGCCTGCCCATCATGGCCGAGCGGCAACCGTGCGGCGCTCAAGGCAGTTGAAGACCATGGATTCGAAGCGGCATTTGAGAGCTTTACGCTGCTGCACGACCGCGACGATAGTCAGGCCTGGCCCAACTGGTTTTCAGTTGCCGGTCTCGCTTTCAAGAAGCGAACTGACACGCTCATCATTCCCGATCCGAATGTGCGGGTGCAGGCGGTGATCGATGGGCAGGGAGTGGCGCTGAACGACGCGCTGGTCGGCTCTGAACTCGCCTCGGGCGCGCTCTATCGACTGAGCCCGATCGAACTCTCGGACTATGGCTATTTCCTCGCCTATGGCGTTCGCGGCGAAACCAATCCGGACATCGAAGTATTTGCGACGTGGCTGAAGAGCTGCAGCTAGCAGGACGTAACAGCTTCGCGTTCTTGCTTCCTCAAAACCATCCCTTGCGCTTGAACCAGAGATAGGGGCCGAGCGCGGAGGCTGCCATGACGGCCAGCGCCACCGGGTAGGCCCAGGGTTGGCTGAGTTCGGGCATGTTCTGGAAATTCATGCCGTAGACGGTGCCGATCAAGGTTGGCGGCAGGAACACCATGGCGGCAACCGAGAGCACCTTCATCACCTGGTTCTGCTGCACCGAGATCAGCCCCAGCGAGGCGTCGAGCAAAAAGATGATGTTTTCGGAGATGAAATCGGCGTGTTCGGACAATGACTGGATGTCCCCGGCAATTGCCCGGCAGCGCTGCTTGAGCAGCTTGTCGGCGGCAATCTCCGGCAGGGTCTGCAAAAAGCCCGCGACACGGGCCATCGACATCAGGCTTTCGCGCACCTTGGCGATGGTGCGCTGGTGGCTGGCAATCACCCCGAGGGTGGCTTCGAGATCGCGGGTGGCGGCCTCAGGATTGCTGACGGAACCGCGCGAGAACACCTCGCTCGACAGCGTATCGATTTTCCGAGACCGGTTTTCCAGCACCTCGGCGCAGCGATCAACCATGGCTTCCACCAGCCGGGTCAGCACGTCGCGGCCGTCAAGCCCGCAGAACTCGCGCGCGGTGTTGGCGGCAAATATCGCAAATGCCTTGGGTTCGGCATAGCGGATGGTGACCAGGCGCGCGCCCGAGAGCACAAAGCCGATATCGGTGATCTCGGCGAAATCGGTTTCGGATTTCCAGACCACGCTGGCGGTCAGATAGGCCGCGCCGTTTTCGATATAAAGCCTGCTCGAAGGCTCGAGATCGCGCAACTCGTCGCGGCTCGGAACCTCGACGCCGATCAGCCGCTCGACCCGGGTCTCGTCGTCGGCGCTCGGGTGGATCAGATCAATCCAGCAGGCGTCATCGGGCAAAGGTTGATCTGCGGCCGGCGGGATATCGAGGCTGCGGCCGTGGCAATCGTAGAGCCGGATCATGCCCGCTATGCGCCCTGCTGGCTGGCGTCGAATACGGGATCGACCGGCACCTGCAGGGCGGTGGCCAACTGATTGGTCTTGCCGGCCAGGCCGATGATTGCCAGCAATTCGCCATATTGCGCTTCGGTCATGCCCTTGGCGCGGGCAGCGGCGGTGTGGGAGTGGACGCAATAGGTACAATTGTTGGCGACCGAGACGGCGACATAGATCATCTCCTTGGTCAGCGGATCGATCGATGACGGCTTGCCCACGACTTCCTTGACCTCGGTCCAGGTGCGCTCAAGCAGCGCCGGATCAAAGGCCAGCCAGCGCCACATGTTGTTGATGAAATCGGTTTTGCGGGTGGCGCGGATATCGTCAAATACCGCCTTGACGCGGGCGTCGGATTCAAGATCAGGGCCGGGCAATTGTGTGGTCACGTGAAGGTCTCCGGGTTCAGTGTCAAACCGGAGCCATCTTACCCCGGTTTGACAGGTTGCCCATAGAAGATGGTGTAAATCAATCGACCACCGGGTCCGCCCACAGCGTGGTAATGTCTCAATCCGGAGAGGTATCAACAGACTGGTCAGGTGCGCACCCTTCCGGGACAATGGACAGTAGAGTGTGCGCAGTAATAATTGGTCCCCGCCCTTTCCTGGTCATGGGATCGAGCTAGACGAGAATGTGCACAACAGCGCACCAGCTCAACAGCAATGCACCAGCTATTTCGGGAGACTGTACATGGCAGACAAACCCACCATCACCCAGGCCATGATCAAGGCCTATGACGACTACACCCATCTGACCCTTGATCGACGCGGTTTCATGGAGAAATTGACGAAGCTTGCGGGCTCGGGTGCTGCTGCCGCGGCGATTGCGCCGATGCTTGCCGCCAACAGCGCCCACGCAGCCGTCGTCGCAGCGGATGATGCCCGGCTTGATACATCAGACGTGACCTTCCCCGGCGCCGGCGTGCAGGAGATGAAGGGTTATCTGGTGACACCTGCAGAGAATTCCGGGCCATGGCCCGCGGTGATCGTCATCCACGAGAACCGCGGTCTCAACGACCACATACGCGATATCGCACGGCGGTTGGCGATCGACGGCTTCGCAGCGCTTGCTGTCGACTTCCTCTCACCACTCGGCGGCACACCCGCGGACGAAGACAAGGCGCGCGAGATGATCGGTCAGCTTGAGAGCGACGAGACCACCGCCAATGCCGCCGCTGCCCGGGCATGGCTCGCCGGGCACGACAAGACCAACGGCAATATCGGCGCGATCGGCTTTTGTTGGGGCGGAGGACTGGTCAACCAACTGGCCGTCAACGATGCCGAACTGGGCGCCGGTGTCGCCTATTACGGCCGCCAGCCGGAGACCGCAGCTGTGGCATCGATCAAGGCACCGCTGCTGTTGCATTACGCCGGACTCGACGAGCGCATCAATTCCGGGATCGACGCCTATCGCGCAGCACTGGAAGCCGGAGGAAAAAACTTCGAGATCCATGTCTACGAAGGCGTCAACCATGCCTTCAACAACGATACCTCGGCGGCGCGCTACGACAAGACGGCCGCCGATCTGGCGTGGTCGCGGACGCTTGCGTTTTTCAAACACAATCTGGCCTGAAACAGCACCGGCCTCGTCATCTCCTCCCGACAAGGACGGCTCACCCGGGCATTGCAGCTCGACCCTTGACCTCACCGGTTTTCATCCGCAAAACCCTTGCTTGCAGCTTGAAAACCGCCTAGTTCACACTTACCTTTACGTTAACGTCATACACTCGGAGGAAGACCCTTGGACGAACTGATCAACCGCATCGCCGCCAATGTTGGCATTGACGCCGAAACCGCCAAGAAGGCCGTCGGCGCGATTCTGGCTTTCCTCGAGAAGGAAGGTCCTGCCGACAAGGTCAAGGACATGCTGGCCGCGGTGCCGGGCTCACAGGACCTGATCGGCCAGGCGCCGAGCGGCGGTATGCTGAGCATGGGCGGCGTGATGGGCCTCGGCTCTCAGCTGATGGGCATGGGCATGGGCATGGGCGAGATTTCCGGCGTCGCCAAGGAAACCATGGGCTTTGCCCGCGAGAATGGTGCGGGCGACGCGATCGACGAGATCGTCGCCTCGATCCCGGGCCTGTCGCAGTTCGTCTAGAACGTCGAACGCCAACACTGTGAATTATGACCCCGGCGGTGCACACTGTCGGGGTTTTTTCTTGCATGGGCATCAATTTTCGAACGACCATGGCCCCCATCCGGTCTGTCCGAATCGTCTGGTCGTGATCTCTCTCCGCAGACGGACTACCAAAGCCAATCACCGCGAGCGGCTGGAGCCTTTCGCGGCTCAAAACGTCAGGCGGCAACTGTGACCTTGGTGGTCACCCCGTTTTCCGGCTTGCGACGCTCGGTGGCTCCTGCCCCAAGATCACCGCTGTCGCCGGCAAACCAGGTCTGGCCACGACCATTGTCCTTGGCGCGGTAGAGCGCTTCATCGGCGCTGCGGATGATGTTCTTGGCCGAAAGCGCATCGTCGGGCCACCAGGCAACTCCGACGCTGGCGCCGATGCGAGCCACGCCACCCTCAAAAGCGATGTCCTGGCACACACTGGTGATGATCGTATCGCACAGGTCGAGCACATTTGCGCGTTCGAGATTGTCCCACAGCAGGATGATGAATTCGTCGCCACCAACCCGTGCGGTCATGCCGGTCTCGCCGACCGCATCGGCAACCCGCCGGGCCGCGGTTTTAAGCACCACATCGCCGGCCTGATGACCATGTGTGTCGTTGACCGCCTTGAACTTATCGAGATCGAGACACAGGATGGCGCACCGGTTCTGGCGGCGTTCGGCGATGATTGCATCAAGCGCTTGGTCGAACTGGAGACGATTGGGCAGTCCGGTCAGATTGTCGTGAGTGGCGCGGTGGCGGTTGCGCGCTTCGCTTTGCTGCAGCGCCTGAATCGCGCGACCGTAACGCAGCGCGACCATCAACAGCGCCACCGTGACCACGACGAAGGAGGCGACAAGGGGGCCAATCGCGCGGTTCCAGATGATGCTGGATGGAAGCTCCACTTTCCAGCTGGCAGCCAGCGGCGGCTGGCCGGCAAGCTGACTGACAACCATACTGCTGCGGCCTTCGACCGGTGCGGCAACCGGCGCCACGCTCAGATCTTCAAGACCAAGACTTTCTCCGATGCCCGCAAGCATCTCCTTGCTCAGCGGCTTGAACGTGAGCAATACTTGCGGCATCCCGTCTGGCAGAACCTCCTCATCATCAGGGATGATGGCTTGCGCTGTGACCACTCCGAACTGGCCATCAACGATGCGAACATCTGAGGCGTGAAAAGGCGGAGAAAAACGTGCCGGCGTGCCGGTGACCACGAAACCACCATTGCGCGGGGTGCGGTGGGCAAGATATTTTTGACGGGCAGCTTCGACAAGGTCGCGATTGCGAGCGACATAGGGCAAGCCGGCTGCGGGGTCCATCACCAGGGACCGGAACACGCTCAGCAACGGCGTGCCGTCGGGCTGGATCACGACAGAAGACTCAATGCCGAAATCCTCCCACAGCCAGTCAGCGATTTCATCCTGAACAAACTTCTGATCAACCCCGCCGCCCAAGGCCGTGACCGTCTTGTCCCAATAGGAAATCTGCGATTGATCGCGGAAGAGCACGTCGATCTGGCGGTCGATTTCGGCCTGCATCAGGTGCTGTTCGACCTCGCTGCGAACATCATCGGCAACCCCGCCGGCAAAGGACAAAATCTGCAAATTGGAGACCGCAAAGGCCGTCAGCACAGCGAGGCAGAGCGCGTAGACAGCGATCGTGATGTTGGGCCGGGCAGTGTGATTGAACATCATTTTCATTGCGATCTCTTGAAATTTCCTGCCTCGTTGTAATTGAAACCGCTGAAAGTTGGCCTAACCGGTATGGTTCCTGCCGCGTTAACACCAATTGCCCAGCCGGTGCACATGCCATTCCGAACCCCGCCCGATTGCGGCATGGCAAGAGATGTCGCAGGTTGGCGCTACGCGTGATTCCTCGCAGTCCGGGGAGAAACCAGAGCGAGACGCCTGATGCGAAAGCCTGCCCATGCATTGCCGTTTGACCGCCGCCGTTTTCTGCGGTTGACCGCGGCTTCCGCGCTGACTGCGCCACTGAGCGGGGCAGGATTGGCACGGGCCGCTGCCGCAGATGTCGATGTCATCGTCATTGGCGCAGGCGTGGCCGGGCTGACGGCGGCGCGTCAACTCACCGATCTCGGGTATGAAGTGCTGGTGCTTGAAGCGGCGAACCGAATCGGCGGCAGACTGCAGACAGACTGGTCGCTGGACGCGCCATTCGAGCTCGGCGCAGGCTGGATACACGGTCCGAAGGGCAATCCTGTCACTGAATTGGTTTCCGCTGCCGGGGGCGAGACCTTCGTCACCCAGGACGACAGCCTGCTGGTGATTTCGGGAGACGGAAACCCGCTGAAGGATGAGCTGATCGAGCGCAAGGAAAAGCAACTTGCCGCGCTCTATCAACGCATTGATGCGACCTTTGACACCGACCAACCGCTGACATCGGCCATCACCCAGCTGGCGCCGAAAGCACTCGCTGATCCGGTGACGGCCTGGATGATGTCGGCGTATACCGAGTTTGACGCCGGCGGCCCGCTGGAATCACTGTCGGCGTACTATTTCGACGAGGACGCTGCTTTCGATGGCGCCAACGTCATCGTCTCCAACGGCTATGACCGGCTCCTGGGGCCGCTTGCTGCCGGTCTCGATATCCGGCTCGGCCATCCGGTCGACAGCGTTTCCTATGAAAAGGGCGACGGCGCCACGGTGCGCGCCAACGGCCTCGATTTCGAGGCTGATTTTGTCGTCTGCACCTGTCCGCTTGGGGTATTGCAGACTGGCGGTATCCGTTTTGACCCGCCGCTGCCAAAAAAATATCGCAGCGCTATCAGCCGGATCGGCATGGGCAATGTCACCAAGCTGGCGTTGAAATTCGCAATCCCGTTCTGGCCAATCGAGACGCAATATTTTGGCCTCACCGGCGGACCGATGGGGCGCTGGGCTTCGTTCATGAATTACCGGACATTTTCGAACCAGAACATTCTGGTTGGCATCAGTGTCGGCGCCTATGCGCCACGCGCCGAGGCAATGAGTGATGCGGAGATGACTGCGGACGCCATGCGCGCGCTGCGGACCATGTTCGGTGAGAGTGCACCGGACCCGGTGGCCGCGATTCCCACCCGTTGGTCAAAAAATCCCTGGAGCCATGGCGCCTATTCCTACGCCAAGGTCGGATCAAAGCCGGCGGATTTTGACATGCTGGCTGAACCGGTGGCGGGCACGTTGCTGCTGGCGGGCGAACACACCCTGTTTGACTATCACGCCACGGTGCATGGGGCGCATCTGAGCGGACTTGAAGCCGCGCGCCGCATCGACAACGATCTGGCTTGAACTGCGGCGTTTCGCCAGCGTCTCTGCGGCCAGACAAAATGCGGCGGGGCCGGCCCTCCCCCAGACCGGCCCCACGCTCCTTCCTGCCACAAGGCGGCGCGCGATCCAGCGAACGGATGGGCGACGCCTTGTTGGATTGAAACCGATACCTGTTGCCGAGCTCTCTCCCAGCTTACGGATGGCAACAGGCCTTGATTTCAGGCAGGTCGGATGACCTTATTTACCTTGCTTGCAACCAGCCACGACAGCGGCAGTCCGGCCAGCGCGCCGACCAGTGCGGCAATGCTGATGGAGGCCGCATCGACCCGGCCCAGGGTCAGGGCGGCGATGACGCAACTACCCGCCAGCATTCCGCCGGCGATAATGTAGATCAAGGCTGTCAGTCTGAGCATGATCGTCTCCCGCATGGTTTGCCCCGAAGGTCTGTTGAAAACCACGCTAAACCGGATGCATGGCCATCCTCTTGATCTGGCTCAACACAACTGCCGAAATTTTGCCGGCGGCACGCTTTTTCAATCATAGCCGCCGTGCCGTTGCAGGAGCGATCTGTCTCGATATGGCACAGGTCCGGTCTGGCATGGTTCCTGCACCATGTGTGGCATGAGCAACAAACGTCCTGATATGAACCGTCATCTGAGCCGCCGGGCATTGCTTGCGGGGCTTTCTGGCCTCGGCGCTGCAAGCCTGATGGCCCCTGCGGCGCTCGCCGGCGAGTTGTCGTTCTCGCTTGTCGATCTGCGCGGCGGCCATGATGGCGATCTGGCCGGGTTGCTGCCCGATGCCGTCGACGACCAGAGCCGGCGGTTTCAGCGCGCGATTGACGAGGCGGCGGGCGCCGGGCGGATCCTGCGGCTGCCGCCGGGGACTTTCGTGGTGTCCAATATCGACCTGCCCGACGGCGCGCGGATTCTGGGCGTGGCCGGGGCGACACGGCTGATCTATGGCGGGCGCGGCCATTTTCTGCTGGCCGAAGGCGCGCGCCGGATTGAACTCTCCGGGCTGACGCTTGATGGCGCCAACCAGCGGCTTGGCGACCATGTCAGCGGGCTGGTGCATCTGCGCGCCGTAACCGAAGCGATCATCGAGGATGTCGAGATTGCCGGCGCCTCGGGCCACGGGCTGACGCTTGAAGCCTGCGGCGGGCGGGTCAGCCGCTCGGAGATTTCGGGCGCGCAACTGGCCGGGCTCTACGCGGTGGAAAGCCGCGGGCTTTCGATCACCGACAATAGTGTCCGCGACTGCGGCAATGGCGGCATTCTGGTGCACCGCTGGAGCATTGGCGAGGACGCCACGGTGGTCTCGCGCAACCGGGTGATGCGGATTTCGGCGCAGGCCGGCGGCACCGGCCAGAACGGCAACGGCATCAATATTTTTCGCGCCGGCAATGTGATGGTGACCGGCAACCATGTGTCGGACTGCGCGTTTTCGGCGATCCGCGCCAACCAGGCCAGCAACATCCAGATCGTCTCCAACCAGGCGATCCGTTCGGGCGAAACCGCGATCTATGCGGAATTTTCGTTCGAGGGCGCGGTGATTGCGTCGAACTTGGTCGATGGCGGCACGGTGGGGATATCGGTGGCCAATTTCAACGAAGGCGGACGGCTGGCCAGCGTTACCGGCAACATCATCCGCAACCTCTCGACGGTTGGCCCCTACCCGGCCGAATATGCCGGTTTCGGCATCGGCATGGCGATCGAGGCGGATGCGGCGGTGAGCGGCAACGTGATCGAAGGCGCGCCGAAATGGGGCGTGCTGATGGGCTGGGGGCCGTTCCTCAGGGCGGTCAATTTCTCCGGCAACACGCTGCGCGAATGCGGCGCGGGCGTCGCCGTCTCGGTGGTCGAGGGCGCAGGCTCGGCGCTGATCTCGGGCAACATGTTTGACGCCACCCCTGGCGGCGCGATTATCGGCTGCCGCTGGAACGAGGTGGTAACCGGGGATCTGGCCAAGGCCGGCGCGGGGCAATTTCCGCATCTGACGATTGACCGCAACGCGATGGCCTGAGGGGTTTTGGGCGGCGCGCGGAGAGCGGGCGCAGGCAATCGCTCCGCGCGTCAAAGCCGCCGGAGGGATGGAGATGGGACCGGATCCGGAGGGCCGCGCGCGGGCTGCACCTTCTGAATTTGGTAATAGGGGTGGCGCATTCCGCGCGCGGGCCCGAAGTTTGCCGGATGATGCCCGCATCCGACAGGCAATCACGGCTTCGCTTTTCCGCTTGAGGGCGCTTGGCCCGACGCGGGGTTTTTCGGGTTTCCCCGAGCCGCGCAGCCTGGACGAGGGCGCGGCGGAAGCGTTTCCACGTGGGTTCTGGCACGAAGCATCTGCCCGCGATTGCGGTGCATGCGCTGCTTGCCGAGGTGAAGCCACCTCGGCCCGCCACATGCATCAACGGGGCAGACCTCCGCCACAGGCCCGTTTCAGCGCCCCCACCCGATCAGCCGAAGCCAAGGGACGGAACGCTGAACCGGTGGCCGGCTGTGCGCTTATCTTCCATAAGAAGTTCAGGCACGCCGACGGAGCCACGCTGGTTCCTGCCTCCCCCGGCACCCGCCGCACGTTACGGCAAGATCCGGGAGCCTTCCTCCCACCTGAACCGAAGCGTTCGCGATCCATCCGGCAGCGGGAGCGCACACAGTGTGGCACGGGCAGGTAATCCGGGGACAAGATCTCGGGATTTTTGGGTTAAGCTGTTGGGATTGCTGGGGCGTGGGTGGGGATTTTTGCACGGTGTAAACACACCGTCAGGGCTGACATTCGTTAGCGCCGGACCACTAGGCGTTTTCGGCCCTTTGCTGCCGTTCACCAAGTTGATCAGATGCTGCAGCGCGGCCGTCGAAGCTGCCGTTCGTGCACCGCGCAGCATTCCCGGCGCATGAATGACGTCAGCGCAGGACAAAGTTGGTCTTGCCGAACTCCATGGCTGACTGGTCTCTCACCCGCCTACAGGATCGCTTGATCAAGATTGGCGCGAAGGCAAACCGCCATGCCCGCTCGATCACCCTGCAACTGGCCGAAGTGGCCGTTCCTCGCGATCCATAGGCTCAGATGCTGGCAACGATCGCAGACCTGAAGGCATGGGCTCAAGCGCCGTGACAACCGGTGTAATCCGCCATCAATTGGTTATGGCGTGTCGCACGCAGACGCCGAGCTATGCCCAAATCCGTGGCCAGTACGCGAAACCCCACCCAAATTGCTTCAAATCCAGGGAAGATAGGCCGTATGCCGCGCCAAACCGAAAGAAATTAACAAAAAGGGAGCCGCCTATGCCACTGTCTCGCTAAGAAGCGCCCCATCTGGGGATGTCGGAAAAAGGAGCCTCGCATCAATCGACACAAATAGGCCTAAAGTTTTGCCATCAATTGCTGGTTCAGCGCATCTGCTCAATACTGAAACTTGCAGCACCCAAACCCCCGAAAGACCCTCGTCATGACGAAACTCATCCAAGCAAGCATTGCTGCTATTATTTCGCTAAGCTTTTCCAATGCAGCTATGGCCGCGTGCTCTGATCCGTTGGGTCCAAAGGTTGACTGGAGTGGATGTGACAAGAACCACGCGTACCTGACCAGCGCGGACCTGACCGGCGCTGACCTGACCGGCGCAAACCTGTATGCCGCGAACCTGTACAATGCGGACTTGGGCGGCGCGGACCTAAGAAGGGCGGACCTGACCTACGCGAACCTGATGGACGCGTACCTGTACGGCGCGGACCTGACCGACGCGATTTGGACGGACGGACGGCTCTGTGCAGCTAATTCCATTGGTGTCTGCAATTAGAGCTTTCGGCAATACCTTGGCGAAATCGTTGTTGCACTGAAGCTAAGCGACTTTCGTTAGTCAAAAAATGATTGCCTTCGGAGCCGCCGTAACAAGTGAAAGACGGGGCGTGGTGCTTGGTAAACATGGCTGAGATGTTCTGGCACCGTGACCGTCCGGCGGACCCGCACTGGCGACAAGCTGTGTTATCGGCAGCATCCAGTATCAATAACAGCTAAATTTGGAGTTCTACTATGAGAATACGTTCATTTCTGGTTTTCGTGGCGCTGTTCGCAACTGCGTCACCTTCAATGGCTTGGGATCAAGTCGACATCGATCGATTGAACAACCGTGAAGGTTGCCCGGATTGCGATTTGGCCGGCGCAAACCTGAGTGGGATGGATCTCTCCAGTCAGGATTTGAGCGGTGCGAACCTCTCCAATGCAGACATGACAGGAGTAGGGCTTTACAACAGCAATTTCAGTGGTGCCAACCTCTTCAACGCAAACTTGAGATCCGCGAATCTGACCGGCACAAATTTTTCAGGCGCCGATCTGACAGGTGCCATTTTTACGGGTGTGCATGAATTGAATATCGAGAACCTCAACCTGACCAACGCCAAAATGTGCAGCACGACCTGGATCGACGGTACTGTCGACAACACCAATTGTTAGCTCGCCGGCGGCGGCCGCCACCGCCCACGCGGTCCAGGAGTTTGACCACATGAAACCCATTTATGCGGATCGTGGCATCTTATGTGACCTCCTCTAAGCCTCTCGATGGGGGGGCCACTAGTAGGAAAAAGTTCCCAATTATATACTTGACAAAAGTAGCTCCATGGACGATAAAGAATCCAAGGAGTTACGAACATGATTGATCAGATTGGGATGCGTTACGAATTACCTTGCCCCCGGTGCGGGGAAATGGACCAGCAATTGATCAGCGACCTTGTAGGTAAAGATGAGATCGCCTGCCGCTTCTGTGGCCACATCATCGATCTCACAGACGAGAAGTGGCAGTCCGGTTTTCGCGAATTTCTCGAAGCCCTGCCCGATCTCTACAGAACCAAATGATTTGTTGATCCAGCGCATTTTCTCAATCGCTGGCCCAAAATCAGGAATGAGTTTAGACATGACAAATCTCACAGATCCGATGTTTCACGACGAAGACAAAGCCCGCGCTCATCTTGAGGCTATCCGCTGGCCGCATGGTCCGAATTGCCCGCATTGCGGCAATATCGACCCGGACAAGATCGCCAAGGTCGAAGGCAAGAAGCAGACGCACCGCAAGGGCCTGTACTATTGCAATGAATGCGGCGGTCAGTTCACCGTGACCGTGGGTTCTGTTATGGAGCGGTCCAAGGTTCCGCTGTCGAAGTGGGTGTTTGCGTTCCACCTGTTTGCTGCGTCCAAGAAGGGTATGTCCGCGCACCAGTTGCACCGTATGCTTGGCGTCACATACAAAACAGCTTGGTTTATGGCCCATCGCATCCGCGAAGCCATGAAGGAAGACGTTAAGTCCTCCGGTCCTCTCGGTGGTGAAGGCAAGACCGTGGAAGCCGATGAAACTTACATCGGCAAGCGTGAGACACCCCGCGTGTCTGCACAGCGCAAGGGCCGCCCCTTCACAAAGAAGGGCAAGTCCGGCGGCGCACAGAAGCGTATAGTTGTTGGTCTGGTCGAGCGTGGCGGTAAAGCCCGCATGTTCCATTTGAACGACGCCACAAAGGACACCGTCCGCGACGTTCTGGTCCGCAATGCAGACCGCAAGTCCACCCTCTACACCGATGAAAGCCGCCTCTATACCGAGACAGGTAAGGAATATGCAGCCCACGGCACCGTGAAGCATTCCGCCAAGGAATACGTCCGATACGAGGGCGAAAAGGTCGTTCACTCCAATACGATTGAGAACGTCTTTTCAGTGTTCAAACGCGGCATGATCGGTGTTTACCAGCATTGCGGCGAAGCCCATCTGCACCGCTACCTTGCTGAATTCGATTTCCGTTATAACCGCCGCACCGCGCTCAAGGTGTCAGACCGTGAACGCGCCGAAGATGCAATTCGTGGCGCATCCGGCAAGCGGCTGACCTATAATCAAACTGGTGAAGCCGGTCACGCCTAAGCAGAAGGCAAAGCGACTCCTACTTTTGAGGAAAACACGCTATAAGCGCTGCAAGTAAGAAGTGCCGCCCGATTCAGTATCAGGGAAATCGGACGGCACGAGCAAGGCAAGTTAGCTTAAATCGCTGAAACGTTTCGGTTCCGGATAACCTGTCCGTGGCCACGGGCCTTTTCATGGGGAAACAGCCATGATTAAGCTCACTGTTGAGGTCACGGTAAGCTGGCAGACGGTCTTTCGGGCCGTGATGCTTGTCTTGCTCATGATCTTGTAAATGGAAGCCCGTCACTTGTTGGCGGGCTTTTCCTTTTTCTTCTCGGCTTTCGCCTTGTCCGATTCCCGTTTAGGTTTCGGAGGTGTCGATAATGCGCGGCGCAATGCGGCATCGCGTTTATCTTCGGTGCTCTTGTCATCATCTTTCATGGAATTGGATACCAATATGGAAGAACCTCTATTCCCTATGCTCGTATGGGGGGATCTTAACAGAGAGCAAATCGAAGAACGAGCGAAACTCGATAGGCTTATATCTTCCGCATATCGCGAGGTGGATTCATTCCGCTCCGCAATAGCCCTTGCTGACCATTCATTTAGCGGGATTTCAGAACTCTCGAATAAACTTAGAAACACAATCGAAAACCAAACGTCCAAGCAGATCATGGCTCAGATGAGAGTTGTGAACATGTGGCCGGTCATGGCTGCCCATTCAGCTATTAACTCTCTGTACCATTTTAGCGATGTCCTGGATGGGTTAGCCCAATGGGCAGATGGCAGCTCTTTTACTCGCCATTTCGCAAACCCCGACAAACCATTCACGCCAGCAACGATACTGTTTGAATCAAATTTCCCAAAATGGAAACAAACCCGCCATGCGGTAGCTCACAAGGGGGAAATAACACGAAAGATGGGCGCAAACCTCCATAAGGCCCCAATCAACAAGGGCAGCCTCAAAAAGGCTAAGGGGGCAACGGCACTCATCCAAGATTTCTTTGACGACCGTACGTTCATAACCACTAGGCGTGGGGAGCTATTACGGTTTGATGTGACCGCAGAGAACTACGAAAAACTTCTCTCAGTTTATAAGCTTGTTATTCAATGCGCTCAGCCAAAAAACGAGCAGCGACCAAAAGATTGACCTTACCGTCAATCGTTACAGGGTAAGCCGTGTCAAAATCACCCATGTACGCCTCCGGATCAGATTCCTCTAACGCCTTATAAATCAATAGTGCCAGAGCCTCCATTTTCTCCGTCTTCTTGTCTTCCGTCATAGGAACTATCCCTAGCCCCGTGACGGAAGTGCCGAATCGGTCACTTTTGTCACGTATATAATTGTGAAAAAGTTCTCATCGGAAGAGGGGTAAAGGGGAAAATCTGAGGGAACCAACGGTTGGGTATTAGCAAATATAAATCCAACATAACGACCGGGACCTAGGCTCAGGCGGTGGGAAGTCAGTACAACAAAGACATCCAGTAGCAATATTTAATTAATTAGCAAAAGAGGTATACAATGAAGAGTTCCATAAAATGCAGCCCGATGATGCTAATATCATCGGCGTGCCTGTTTGTGTTAGTTGGCGGATCGGGAGTTCAGGCGAGGTCGGACGAACCACAAGGCGATAATGAAAACAAAAGGATAAATGACAAAATCGAAAGTATTGCTAAAGCCAAGAAGATGCAGAAATATACAATATGCATTGAGGGTTGCAGATATGTAGATTCAAGTATTGAATACATTAGTGAGGCAGAGGACGAATTAACCTTGGCTATTTGTCGGGCAAAATGCTGACGGAAAGCGCCCGTTATGCGAATTCTCTCTAGAGAGGTGAAGGATTTTCGAGTTACGCTGCTTGAGAAGCGTAACTCCAGTGCAGCAGCTCGTCGATACGAGTGATCTTATGATCGGCGATACGGCCGAGGACCCAGGTGAGCCATGCCTGTGGATCGCCACGCCAGAGAAACACCGTGTGGCGTTTAGCCCATGTCGCCTCGCGACCTCCGCGACCGACGCACCCGGCTCCATCGTCTCGGCCACGACCCGACGCTTGAAGGCTGTCGTATAACTGCGCCGCTTGCGTTTGGTAAGCGCCGCTGAACCTGCCCTGCCATGAGTTGATAGCGGGAGCTAATGTCCATTAGCGATTAGGACGTTTCCGCTTCATGGTGAGCGTGCCGTGTCTGATTTGCTATCTGCGGGGGTTTGTGCGCAGTGTGCGCCATCGGCTTTTGAAAAGATGTCGACTACGACCAACATTGAATAGGGAGAAGTCGATGAAATATTTGAATTTTATTGCTACAGTTATTGTTTCGCTCGGGACCACGTCCAGTGCTGTTATGGCCTGTGGTTTTCCGGTCGTGGACGCTAATGATTTTCATGAATGCGATTGGAGCGGTAAGGTACTGAAGTCGCGGGACCTGTCGGGAACGAACCTGTCCGGAGCAAACCTCTCCAACTCCGACCTACGAGATGCGAACCTGTCCGGGGCCAATCTCTCCGGGACCAAACTAGGGGATGCAGACTTGGAAAGCGCAAACCTGTCCGGGGCGAAGCTGAATGGGGCGACCCTGGAAGGGGCGACGCTGGATGGGGCGACCCTGGAAGGGGCAAACCTGACCGAGGCGAACCTCTACGGGGCAAGTCTGCAACAGGTGCGGATGGCCGGGGCAAACCTGTCCCGGGCTGTATGGATGGATGGCTCGGTGTGCGCTGATGTGTCCATCGGCGAGTGCACGCCGCGATAATCCGGCAGCCGGTGTCATTGGGGAAGCCTGTGACCTGAACCAGAATCCGGTTTTCGCTCTGAAATGTACCTGTTCGGCGTTACTGGGCACCTGAAGTTGTGCGGAAATATATATTCTCACGTGCAAATATTTTTATATCAATCATGAGGTATACGACATGTTTTCCACAATTCATAATTCTCCGACGGTTCTAAAACACTTGCCAACCGCTGGGCTTCCCGCATTTATGGCCGCGTTTGCCATCGCGATGGTTGCAGGTTCTGCGTCAGCTTATGCCCATTGCGAGCGGCATGTTTATAATAATTCGCAGTATGTTTGGCGTATGCAGATTCAAAATCAGCCGAGCAATAACTTGGTAGATTATACTCTCCAGCCGGGCGAGAGCAAAGGATATTGGATCATCACCGATGGGACCTCGCGTGTGGTCAAACTGACGTCCCGCCAGGGTGGCGACTATGAAAGGTCCTGGGTTGCCTCCTCAGGGGGCCATAGGTGTTACTTTAACCACGATATGACGGAGTTTAATGCTGAAGGTAGAGGTTTACATAAGCCACAGGCCTCAGAAAATAATTTAAACCCCCTCAGCTGGAACGAGCCAGCGGATGGCGACGTTACTATTTGTGCGTACGGGTTATGTTAAACAGCATCCCCATTTGGATCGCCTTCTGACACAGCAAGATCATCCAAGGTGGAAAGCCAAGTCCTTTTCGACTTTGGTTCGCTCTGACTGTGGCACAATTGGCGCGTGAGGCCGCCAAATCGATCGTCTTGGCGGCCGGAGTCGTGATTTGACCATGCGCCGTCAGTTACGCTGCTCGAGCAGCGTAACGCCAGGGAGAAGTCCGTCGAACTGGTGATCATTCGAAGCCACTCACGCAGATCGCTGGCCCACCAAGGCCTGGCTTGGTTCATCCCACGCTTGCCATAAAGCCGAGATGCTTTTCCTTTCTTCAGGTCTGCAAAGGACTCGGAGCGAGTCATGCGCCACGCAACATCACAGAGTGAATTTCCGTCGCACGGATGTCCGCTTTCGTAAACTGACATAACCTCTGCGCAGTTGCGGCGAATTCACACTTCCCGCCCTGTCGCGACCTTCCTGCGGAGTGCGCGAACGGCGGCTTTCAGTAGTTCGGCCCAAAATCAGGAACGTCCGTTAAGAGGGCACAAAGCGGTCGTTCGTGAAGGACCAATCGAACGGCGGCAAGAGGCGCAAAACCACCCCTGCCAAACCTTATCCGCTCAAGCTGGTTACACAGTCTGTTCTGACGCTTGAGCCGAACGGGGCGTTTTCCCTCTCCCTTGAAAGGAAAGGCAAAGCGTTGGACGGAAGCGCGGCGAACAGCACAACACCCCACCGACCGTGTTCAGGCCTTGCGCCCGACAGCTTCCGCACGCCACCAAAACACCACTTGCCCCGAATCCGGAACCTTTTTGGAGCCACCCCGTTGCCTGCGTGGAAGCGCGCGCCTATGTTCGGGCGACGACGCGGGAACACCCCGCCGCCACTTCAATTTTCTAGAGGAGAGACCCCCATGGCCCTCGAACTGCCAAACCTGCCCTATGACTACGACGCACTGGCGCCTTACATGTCGCGCGAGACGCTCGAGTTTCACCATGACAAGCACCACCAGGCCTATGTCACCAACGGCAACAAGGCGCTGGAAGGCTCGGCCCTTGCCGGCAAGTCGCTGGAAGAAATCTGCAAGGCCGCTTATGACGAGAAGAACGCCGCGCTGATCAACAATGTCGGCCAGCACTACAACCACCTGCATTTCTGGCAGTGGATGAAGAAGGGCGGCGGCGGCAAGTCGCTTCCGGGCGCGCTTGCCAAGGCGGTTGAGTCCGACCTCGGCGGTTACGACAAGTTCCGCGCCGATTTCATCAATGCCGGCGCCACCCAGTTCGGCTCGGGCTGGGCCTGGCTCGCGGTCAAGAATGGCAAGCTGGAAGTGATGAAGACGCCAAACGGCGAAAACCCGCTGATGCATGGCGCCAAGCCAATCCTGGGCTGCGACGTGTGGGAGCACAGCTACTACATCGACTACCGCAACGCCCGGCCGAAATATCTCGAAGCCTTCGTCGACAATCTGATCAATTGGGATCATGTCGCCGAAATGTACGAGGCGGCAGTCTGAACAGTTTGCGTTGATGACGACTGACAACATCAAACCCGGCAAATTTGCCGGGTTTTTTGTGCTGTAGATGCCTGCCGGGGGCCTTTGGCCCCGGCCACGATGTTTGAAGCGAGTGACACAGTGTTCACTAACTTGTGACTTTCATTCGGCCCGAACCATGCAATCATCGCATAAGGGGCCAACCATCCATGGATTACCAAACGGGAGTAACCGCATGAATTTCAAGACCCTTTTTGCCGCTGCGCTGATCGGCTCGGCCGCATTTTCACCAGCCATCGCCGCCGACGAACCGCAGGTCGTCCGCCAGGAACTGATGAAGAAGAACGGCGGCGCCGTGGGCGCCATGGCCAAGATGGTCAAGGGTGAAGCCGATTTCAATGCCGATGCCGTGCTGGCAGCGCTGACCTCGATCAGCGAAGTGGCAGGAAGCTTTGGCGAATATTTCCCCGAAGGCTCGGAAACCGGGTTTGAAACCGAGGCCGCGCCGGCCATCTGGAGCGATCGTGCCGGTTTTGACGCGGCCCTTGCCAAATACAAGACCGACGCCGACGCCGCGCTGGCCGCAGCTCCGGCCGATCTGGATGCGCTGAAGGCCGTTTTCGGTCCGCTGACCAAGAATTGCGGCGCCTGCCACGAGACCTATCGCCTGAAGAAGAGCTGATGCCGGCAAACCGATATCTGGCATTGACGACAGGACGCCGCCCGTGAACCGGGCGGCGCTTGCCATTGGGGTCGGGGTTGCCGCTGTGGCAGCCGCCACAATCGGTCTGGTGCTGACCCAGCCAAAACCGCTCAAGGCCGAACGGCTGGAGGCGATTGCCGCGCTTGAAGGCAATGCGGAAGCCGGGGAAACGCTGTTCTGGGCGGGCGGTTGCGCCTCGTGCCATGCCGCCCCCGGCGCCAAGGACGAGGCCCGGCTGGTGCTGTCGGGCGGGGTTCGGCTGACGAGCGATTTCGGCACCTTTATCGGCCCGAACATCTCGCCGCATCCGCAGGCGGGCATCGGCTCCTGGTCGGTGGCTGATTTTGCCAACGCACTGCTGGCCGGGGTTTCGCCCGAAGGCGGGCACTATTATCCCACCTTCCCCTATGGTTCCTACACACGGATGAGCGACCGCGACGTGGCCGACCTGTTTGCGTTTATGGGCACGTTGCCCGAGAGCGATGTCGCCTCGTTGCCGCACGAAGTCGGATTTCCGTTCAATATCCGCCGGTTATTGGGCGGCTGGAAGCTGTTGTTCGTCACCGATGCGCCACGCGAAAGCGTTGACCAGACCAACGCGCAACTGGTGCGCGGGCAATATCTGGTCGAGGGGCCGGGCCATTGCGGCGAATGCCACACGCCGCGCAACCTGATCGGCGGGTTTGTCGTTGGCGCCTGGCTATCGGGGGCGCCCAACCCCGAGGGCAAGGGCATCATTCCCAACCTGACGCCGGGCGGCAAGTCGATCAAGGACTGGAGCGCGTCCGATATCGCCTATTACCTGGAAAGCGGCTTTACGCCGGATTTCGACAGTGTCGGCGGCTCGATGGTCGAGGTTCAGGCCAACATGGCGAAACTGGAAAGCAGCGACCGGGATGCGATCGCCGCCTATCTCAAGGCCCTGCCGGCGCGGCCCAATGGCTGGGAGTGACGCGGGCGGGTAGTGGTCGGGTGATCTGGCGATCGCCTGGCAGGCCCTATTGGGTCAGGCGCGAGACGACTTCCGCGGTTTGCTGACCGATGTTTTCGAAGGCCGAGATCAGATCGGAACTGTTCTGCGCGTCGAAAAACTTGTCGCTCGATGAGGCGCAATAGGACAACAGGGCCTTGCCACGGGTGGGCGCGGCAAAGGCAACGCTGTAGATCTCGACGCCCTTCTGTTTGGCGGCATCGCACAGTTTCATGGTCGAGGTGTCGGCCGAGGTGTAGTTGTTATCGCCATCGGTCATGAAGACGATGAATTTCGTCGGAGTCTGGCCGCTCATCTGTTCATGCAATTGGTCTTCGCTCAGCGCTGTCACGCTTTGAAATGCCCAGTTGAAGGCGTCGGTTGAATCGGTTCCGCCATCGGCCGTGACACCATTGACGAAGCCCATGAGCTTGTTGGGGTTCCAGTTCAGTTTCTGTTTTCCCTTGAGGGAGGAGGCATAGCTGGCACCGCCGATCCGGGTATACTTCCGCTTCGGGTCTGCGGCCTTGATCTGATCGACGAGGCCGCGAACCGCGCTTTTGAGCACGCTGATCTTCTGCACGCCGCCCAGTGTCCAGCCCATTGATCCGGACTGGTCAAGAACCAGCGCCATCGAGAACGAGCCCTGGGAGCCAGCCTGGCCGCTTTCCGCCTTGCCGACGACATTGACCGCCTGCTCCGTTTTGCCGAGCATCCGCGCCATCGGCGTCAGCGTCTGGGTGCCGACCATGGAGATCGAGACTTTCCAGACGATACCATTGTTCACCGTCACCGGAAGCACGGTTACTGTCGGTGTAATTACCCACCCCCTTGCCATGCACCACAATGTCTGAATCCATGATGATATGGATCGGACTGATTTGCAGCAGCTGAGCAAGGACGAATTGATCGAGATGGTGCTTCGGCTCCAACGGCCTTCCAAGGATTCTCGGACGTCTTCCAAGCCGCCCTCGACGGACAAGAAAGAGAAACGCGTCAACTCACGACCGGGTGGAGCCAAGCCCGGGCATGAACCCCACAATAGGGTGCTGGCGGATTTTGCCGACATGTTTCGCGATCATGAACCGACCGCCTGCAAGAGATGCGGCCATGCGTTTTCCGGTGATGATACGATGGTGCTGGCCGGGGCCTATGACGAGATCGATATTCCTGCGATCCGTCCTCATGTCACCCGGCATCGGCGTTTTTCCTGTCATTGCCCGCAATGCGGCACGACAACAAAAGCCACCGCACCTGCCGTGGCAACCGCAACGCCGTTCGGGCCAGGCATTCACGCGCTGGCGATCTACCTCAAGAGTTTCCATGCATTGTCTTACGAACGCCTGAGCGGTGTGTTCATGGATATCTTCGGCCTTAATGTGAGCGAGGGCGCGATCATGAACATGTTTTCCCGCTCCCGTCCGAGCTTCCAGGCCACAGCACAGGCCGCCAAGGCCAGCCTTCGAGCCGCCCGCGTTGTCGCCAGCGACGAAACCGGTGTGCGTATCGAGGGCACAAATGCCCAACACTGGGTTTTTCATTGCAAGGATGCTGTTGTCCACCAGCCCGATTACTCCCGTGCAGCACGGGTCGTTCACGAGACCATGGGCGGCCATGTCCCCGAGGTATGGATATCTGATCGGTATTCAGCCCAGCAATCTCACGGCCATCGACATCAAACCTGCCTTGCACATTTGGCGCGTGATACAGCCTTTGCGCTGGAACATGGCGAGGATGATCTCCCTCTTCGCTTCCAGCTTTGGTTTGGCCGTGTGTTTGATTTCGCCAGAGCCATAAGCACATTCGCTGCGTCTACCGTCGCAAGCAAGAAGCGCAAATTCGATAAACAGCTTGCCGGGCTTCTATGCGCCCCGACTTCGTGCGACCTGGCCCAAAAGCTCCAGGCCAAGATCGGGCGGGCCCGCGATCAGCTGCTGACGTTTTGCGACTATCCCGGAGAAGTCGATGTCACCAACAACACATCTGAGCGAAAGCTCCGTCCATGGGTCATTCAGCGAAAGGTGACAAACGGATATCGCGCCATGTGGGCCGCCCAAGCCGAGGCGGATGTACGCACGACCATCGACACCGCCCGCCTCAAAGGCGCAAACCCCTTCCAGGTCATCGCATCCGTCCTGGCATAGGCCGGTAGAAGAACCGGAAATCACGAATTCGGGGGTGGGTAATTACCTGTCGGTTTTACCGACATACCGGCAAAGACGGACATGTCCTCCTCGATCTGGCCGTCGAGAAACTTTTCCGCGAAGGCCTTGGCCTGCACAGGGGTCAGGTTCTCTTCCTGCAGCAACCGAGTTGCGGTTGCCAGAGCAGCGCTGTCGACGGCGTTTTGCAGCCGGGTCTTCATCGACAGCACATTGGTGGTATCGACCGCGAGGCTTCCAGCCATGAACATCACCGGCAGGGTGAGCGCAGCTATCATGGCAAAATTGCCATTCTTCTTGCGAAGCAGATCGCAGAATTTCGATTTCATCATCGACCTGGTCATGGCTGTTCCCCAATTCCGGTTTGAAATTTACTGATGAACAATACCCCGAGACCCATGAGCTTCGTTGTAATTGCTTCACTCACCTTTTAACGATTGTCCGATTTCCGGCGGCAATCACCGGGGGCGAATACACAGGCTGGCATGGGCGCAGAGATTGGACCGTGTGTGGGCCGCCTGGAACGGCGCTGCCCCCGGCCATCAGATCACGCTCGATGGAGATCCGGAGGCCGGGCGCATTGCGGAGGATACCAAAATCGCCGGCGAGAGGTTCGCCCGCCATGTCAATCCAGTCAGGCTATTGGGTCAGGCGCGAGACGACTTCCGAGGTCTGCTGACCGATGTTCTTGAAGGCCGCGACCAATTCGACGCTGTTCTTGGCATCAAAGAAATGCGCGCTGGAGGTGGCGCAGTAGGAAAGCAGTTCCTTGCCGCGTGTTGGCGCCGCAAAGGCGACCGTGTAGACAATTACGCCATTCTTTTTGGCTGTGTTGCACAGCAATTTCGTCGATGTATCCGCCGAATTGTAATTATTGTCACCATCGGTCATGAAGACAATATATTTTGTTGGCACCTGCCCGCTTTCCTTCAGGTGTTCCTTGTCTTCATTATTGTCCGTGACCTGTTCATAGGCCCATTCAAAGGCATCCGACGAGTCGGTCCCTCCCTCGGCGCTCAGCTTGGCGACAAATTTTCCGGTAGATTTCGTGCCCCATTTGAGCTTCTGCTTCGAGTCTACCTGAGTGTCGTAGCTGACCCCGCCCAGGCGGACAAATTTCATGTCCGGATCGGCCAGATCGAACTGCGTGAGAAGACCGGTGACGGCGGTCTTGAGCACGGTCATCTTGATCAGCCCGTCCATGGTCCAGCCCATCGAACCGGATTTATCGAGCACCAGAGCCATCGACAGCGATCCCTTGGAGGATTCGGAGCCGCTTTCGGCCATGCCAACCACGTTGACCGACATCTCGTCCTTGCCGAGCATGCGGGCCATCGGCGTCAGCGACTGGGTGCCTACCAATGATATCGACACTTTCCAGACGACACCGTTTTTCAAGGTTACCGGAAGCACGGTGACGATGGGTTTGACCGACATGTTGGAAAAGGCAGACAGATCTTCCTCGATCTGGCCGTCAAGGAACTTTTCGGCAAAGGCCTTGGCCTCAACCGCGGTCAGGTCCTTTTCCTGCAGCAGCCGCGTCGCTGTGGCCAGCGCGGCGCTGTCGACCGCATCCTGCAGACGGGTCTTCATCGACATGACGTTGGTGGTGTCGACCGCGAGGCTTCCAGCCATGAACAGAACCGGAAGCGTGATCGCCGCCATCATGGCAAAATTGCCGTTCCTGTTGCGAAGAAATTTCCTGAAACTCGACTTCACAATTGACCTGGCCATGGTGGACCTCAATCCGGTTACAGTTGACTGCTTTCCAGATACACTCAGGTCCATGAGCAACGGCTTAATCGCTTTGCTCGCATTTTATCGTTTATCCGATTTCGGGACGCAATCTGCGAGCGTTAAAGCAGAGGCGGCATGGGCGCAGAAAGTGGATCGTGAGGGCGATCTAAAACGGACGATGCCCTCGGCCTTCAGATCACGCTCGATAGTGATCCGGAGGTCGAGGGCATAGCGGAGCATACGAAAATCGCGGGGCGAGCGACCGGCTCTGCCACGTCAACCCAGTCGGGTTACTGGGTCAGACGCGAAACCACTTCCGAAGTCTGCAGACCGATATTCTCAAAGGCCGATATCAATTCGGCACTATTCTTGGCGTCGAAGAAATGCGAGCTCGAGGAAGCGCAATACTCCAGCAACTCCTTGCCTCGTTTGGGCGCTGCAAACGCAACACTGTATATAACCACACCATCATTCTTGGCATCGTTGCACAATTTCATTGTAGATGTATCAGCGGATTTGTAGTTGTTATCGCCATCTGTCATAAATACGATAAATTTCTTCGGTACTTGACCACTTTTCCTCTCGTGCCGCCTGATTTCCTTGTTTGCCGTAACGCTGTCATAGGCCCAACTGAACGCATCAGTCGAATCGGTACCGCCATCGGCCCACAGCCCATTGGCAAAATCGCTCAGCTTGGTGGGATTCCAGCTCAATTTTTGGGTGCTCTTCAAGTAGGAACTGTAGCTTGCAGCCCCTACCCGCACATATTTTCTATCCGGGTCGGCTGTGGCAAACTGTGTCGTCAGACTGTTGACAGCAGTCTTGAGCACGATGATCTTCATCAGACCGCCCAAATTCCAACCCATCGATCCGGACTGGTCAAGAACCAGGGCCATAGAGAACGATCCCTGAGAGCCGGCCGAGCCGCTTTCGGCTTTGCCGACGACGTTGACCGACAGGTTCTCCTTGCCCATCATGCGCGCCATCGGCGTCAGTGATTGGGTTCCTACCAATGAAATCGAGACCTTCCAGACAACGCCGTTGTCGATCGTTACAGGAAGCACGGTCACCGTGGGCTTGACCGACATGTTGGAAAAGGCGGACAGATCCTCCTCGATCTGACCATCAAGGAACTTTTCGGCAAATTCCTTGGCCTGAACAGCGGTCAGATTATCTTCCTGCAGCAGCCGCGTCGCTGTGGCCAGCGCCGCACTGTCGACCGCGTTCTGCAGACGGGTCTTCATCGACAGCACGTTGGTGGTGTCGACCGCGAGGCTTCCAGCCATGAACATGACTGGAAGGGTGAGCGCCGCCATCATGGCAAAGTTGCCATTCTTTTTGCGGAGCAAATCCCTGAATTTCGACTTCAATATCGACTTGGCCATGGTTGGCCCCCAATTCGGATAAAAGATCATTGGAGATCAAATACACCGAGGTCCATAAGCATCCGCTTAATCGTTTCGCTCAAATTTTAACGATCGTCGATTTTGTCCAGTTCCGGGGCAGTTTCACCGAGGGTGATCGCGGTTCACGCCTTGCCCACCACCTTGAGCGCGAATGCATATTCAAAGGCGATTTCCTCGAGCCGCTGAAACCGGCCCGAGGCGCCGGCGTGGCCGGCGGCCAGGTTGACCTTGAACAGCACCGGCGCCTTGCTGGTCGACATCTCACGCAATCGGGCAACCCATTTGGCGGGTTCCCAGTAGGTCACGCGCGGATCGGTAAGGCCTGCCACGGCAAGGATCGGCGGATAGGCTTGCGCCGTGACATTGTCATAGGGCGAATAGCTGGCGATCACCTTGTAATCCTCATGCGAGAGGATCGGATTGCCCCATTCGGGCCATTCGGGCGGGGTCAGCGGTAGAGTGTCGTCGAGCATGGTGTTGAGCACATCGACAAACGGTACCGCGGCGATGATCGCACCAAACGCTTCGGGCGCCATGTTGGCAACCGCCCCCATCAGCATGCCGCCGGCGGAACCGCCCTGGGCAACGATACGGTCGTGTGATGTGAAGCCTTCGCCGACCAGGCAGCGGGCGGCGGCGATGAAATCGTGGAAGGTATTGGCCTTCTTTTCGCGCTTGCCCTCTTCATACCAGCCAAAGCCCTTTTCCTTGCCGCCCCTGATATGGGCAATGGCATAGACAAAGCCGCGATCGACCAGCGACAGACAATTGGTGTTGAAGCTCGCGGGAATGGCAATGCCGTAGGACCCATAGCCATAGAGCAGGCAAGGTGCGGTGCCATCAAGCGGCGTGTCGCGGCGGTAGAGCAGCGTCACCGGCACCTCGGCCCCGCCCAACGAGGGCGCCATGATGCGGCGGGTGATGTAATCGTCCGGATTGTGGCCCGAGGGAACTTCATCGCGCTTGAGCAATGTGCGCTCGCGCGTGGTCATGTTGTAATCGTAAAGTTCGGACGGCGTGGTCATCGAGGAATAGCTGAAGCGCACCACCTCGGTGTCGTATTCCATGGCGCCGTGAAAGCCGAGCGAATAGGCCTCCTCGTCAAACGCAATGGCGTGCTCCTGACCGGTTGTGCGATCCTGAATGACAATGCGCGGCAGCCCGTTTTCGCGCTCCATCCAGACCAGATGATTGCGGTAGGCGCTGACCGAGAGGATCAGCCGGCCCGGCTTGTGCGGCACCACTTCGCGCCAGTTGGCCTGCTCCGGCGCCTCCACCGGCGCGGCCATGATCTTGAAATCCTTGGCGCCGTCGGCATTGGTGAGGATGAAGAACACGTCGCCGCCTTCGCTGAGCGAATATTCAACGCCGGTTTGCCGTTCGGCCACCAGTTTCGGTTTTGCGGTCGGGTCGCCAGCCGGCATCACCCAGCATTCCGAGGTCTCGTGATCATTGATGTCGATGAAGACGAAATCATCGAGCCGCGAGCCGGAAACGCCCATGAAGAACCCGGAATCGGTTTCCTCGTGGATCAGTACGTCTTCCGACTGGGCAGTTCCCAGGCGGTGGTGAAAGATCTTGTTGGGGCGGTGGTTGTCATCAACGGCGGTGTAGAAGAAACCATTGCTCGATGCATTCCAGGCGCCGCCACCGCCGGTGTTTTCGACCAGATCGGGATGGTCCTCGCCGGTTTTCAGATCACGCACCTTGAGGGTGTAGAATTCCGAGCCCTTGTCGTCATAGCCCCAGATCATTGCAGCGTGATCGGGCGCGTGGCCGGTGCCGGCCAGCCGGAAATAGGCCTTGTCCTTGGCCTCCAGATCGCCATCGAGCATGATCTGTTCGTCGCCGCCATCGCGGGGGATGCGAAAATATTTGGGTTGCTCACCGCCGGTGATGAAGCGGACGCCGTAAAGCCATGGCCCATCGGGTGCGGGCACCGAACTGTCATCTTCCTTGATGCGGCCGCGCATTTCGGCAAACAGGGTCTTCTGCAAGGCCTCGGTGTCGGCCATGGCTGCCTGGTTATAGGCATTTTCGGCTTCCAGATGAGTCCGTATCGCCGGATCGAGCAAAGACGGGTCCTTGAACATGACCTGCCAGTTGTCATCGCGCATCCAGGCATAGTCGTCGCTACGGGTGACGCCATGACGGGTATCGGTGACCGGGCGCTTTTCAGCAACCGGGGCTGCAGGCAGATTCTTGAATACGGACAAGGAGAACTCCAGGGTCGGAATGCACGGGGCTCGCAACGAGCCAGTCACCCGACATAGAGGCCGCGCACCAATGGTTCAAGGCCAAGCGGCACGCCGCCCCTTGCCTGGAGCAACCGGATCAGGCCAGGTCGCCTGCCGGGCGGATGTGGCCTACTTCGATGCCGTTCCAGTTTTTCATCGTCTTGCGCGACCAATCGGCAAGCCTGGATGACAACTCTTCATCATCGGCAAACAGTTTGGCCAGCACCGCGCCGATCATGGCTTCGGCACCGCGGGTGGCGCCATCCTCGCATTTGAGCGCGATTCCATAGCCCTTCTCCGGAAGCGTCGCGCAGAACACGCCTTCGGCACCGGTCTTGGCAAAGATCCGACCCGGCGCCATTTGCATCAGCTCGGTGCAGGCGCGCCCGGTGCCCGCGACATAAAACGGTTCGGCCATGCAGGACGCCATCAGACGTTTGGCGGCCTTGGCACGTTCGGGGCCGAGACCCGTGCCCGAGACCATGCGGGCAAAGCCATGGGCAATGCTGGCAAGCGGGGACGCATAGGTGGGGATCGAGCAGCCATCCGTGCCGCAATTGTCATGGCCCAACGGTGTGCCGGTGAGATCGGCCATGACATCGCGGATCGACGACTGGACGAAATGATCATAGCCGACATAGCCGTGGTGATCGACGCCGGCGTGGCAGGACAGGCACAGGAAACCGGCGTGCTTGCCCGAGCAATTGTTGCCGAGCTGATTTGGCTTGGGACCGGCGCGAACCTGGTCGATCAATACCTTGGGCTCGAAGCTCCAGTGTGACCCGCATTCAAAATCGGCCTCCGACAGGCCTGCGCGCGCCACCATCTGGCCGGCAAGCGCGATGTGTTCCGGTTCGCCGGAATGCGATGAACAGGCAAGTGCGAGTTCCTTGTCGCCAAAGCCATAGGCGTCCGCCGCGCCGGATTCGACCAGCAGCAACGCCTGCATCGACTTGACCGCCGAGCGGGGAAATACCGGGCTTTCGACATCGCCAAGCGCCATCACCGTGGCGCCATCACTGTCGACGACCGACACCATGCCGCGGTGACGGCTTTCCACCATCTGGCCACGGGTAACTTCAACAAGAACGGGATTTTGCATGGCGAGACTTCCTGGCGCGGCTGTGATGGGGCGACCGTAAGCGCGATCGCTTGATTGAGAGAGTGATCGCAGAAACTCGGAATCTGCGCAACCGGTGCGGGCCGGTTTCATCCACACCCGTCAGACGCCGCTTATCCTTGACAAGGGAGACCCGACAAGCGGGCCGATCGTGATGCCGCGGGCGGACTTCCCGGCAGTTCTCAGCAGGTGCCCGGGCTTCGCCTTTGGCGCGCCGCGGCCTGTTGAATTGGATGAAAGGAGAAGCAGATGTTTCTGAAAAGGAAATTCTCAGGCGAGCCAGTGCGCAAGCTCTGCCGTGATCTTGAGACACTGGGCTACTATCTCGCCGGAGAAACGGCGGATTTCGACAACGAGGTCTACAAGGCCGTCAAAGCGTTCCAGATGCAGAATGTCGATTCCTCCGGCAGGCCTTTGGTTGTCGACGGTATAGCCGGCCCGCTCACGCTCGCGGCAATCGCCCGGCGCATGGCGGGCGACCCACCCAAATACGCAGGCAATGCCGACAATCATGCTTTGTCGCCATCGGGTGGCCGATCGGCAACCGCGCGCGGCGCATTGGCAGCGGCACTTGGCGAGATCGCAGCCGGTGCCTGCGAAGTCGGCGGCAACAATCGCGGGCCGTTCGTCAAGAAATACCTCAATGGGCTTGCGCCGGAAGGATCATCCTGGTGCGCAGGCTTTGTCAGCTGGTGCTTCAGCCAATCGGGGCAACCGATGCCGTTCAAATACACGGTTGGCGCCCGCGACGTGCTTGCTCAACTGAAGAAAAAAGGCTGGGTGGTGAAACCGACGCTGGCAGACCCGCCGCTGCCCGGCGATGTGATCGTCTGGTGGCGCGGTTCGCCATCCGGTTGGCAAGGCCATGTTGGGCTGGTGCTCGATTACAAGGATGGCGTGTTGCGGACGGTCGAGGGCAACAAGTCATCGCGTGTCGACGTGTTTTCCTACACGTTCGACAAGATCACCCGTCTTCTCGGCTTTGCCCGCATTCCCTGAGAACCCATCCCTCTCGGGAACAACCCGCGGTCTCGATGACTATCGGGGTACAGGCAGAGTGGCTACTGGCCGGCCCGCTGCAGCAGTGCGACGAGCTGATTGCGCTCATCCTGGGAGAGGCCCTCGAGCAGGCTTTCCTCGAGGGCCACATGGGTTTCGACCACCTGATCGGCCATCGCCCGGCCGGCCTCGGTGAGCGCCACCCGCAGCGCGCGGCGGTCATCGGGGTCGGCATGGCGTTCGACCAGACCATGGGCCGAGAGCCGGTCGATGCGATTGGTCATCGCCGGCGGCGAGAGCATCATGTCGCGGGCGAGTTCGCCGGGCGTCATCGCTTTGCCATCGGCCTGTCGGCGCAATGTCAGCAAGACGTCAAAGCCCGCCATGTCGAGATCATACTGCTTGAGATTGGCCTCGACGGCGCGTGTCGCCAGATGGCCTGTGCGCCAGATCTGGCCGATCACCACCATCGGCCGGCAATCGAGATCAGGCCGAGCTGCGCGCCATTGGGTGAGGATGCCATCCAGCGTGGAGCCGGCCGGGGTAGATCCGGTTCGTACCGGTTTATCTGCATGTCGTTTCGTCATTTTCGCCAAACTTGATATTGGTCTTGCATTTGGTTTTCACTCGATTATATTTCGACATCGAAATATTCTTCGTCAAATGATAGCGAATTGCGATGTTACGCACAATCCTGATTACCATTTTGGGGCCGATGCTGTGGGGCACCACCTATGTCGTGTTCACCGAAACCCTGCCGCTGGACCATCCGCTGCTGATCGGCGCGCTTCGGGCGCTGCCCGCCGGCCTTATTCTGCTGGCGCTCAATCCGCGCATTCCCCCCATCGCTGCGCTGAAACGCCATGCCGCCATTGGCGCGAGCAATATCGCCGTTTTTTTCGCGTTGCTGTTTATCGCCGCAGCCAGAATGCCGGGCGGATTGGCGGCAACGCTGGGGGCGATCCAGCCGCTGGTGGTGATCCTGATCGCGGCATGGCTTGCGCGGCGCGCGCCGCACCCGGTGCAGATTCTTGCCGGTGTCGCCGGGGTGGTCGGGGTCGGGCTGCTGGTGCTGTCGCCGGAAACGCGACCCGACCCGATCGGCGCGGCCGCAGCCATCGGCGGGGCGCTGTCGATGGCGGTCGGCACAGTGCTGATCGACCGCTGGGGACGGATGGGCACGCCGCTGGAGACGACCACCTGGCAACTGATCTTTGGCGGGGCGATGCTGCTTCCGGTGGCGCTGTTTTTTGAAGGCTTGCCACCAGTGCCGGGGCTTAAGGAAGTCATGGGCTATGGCTGGCTGATGCTGCTGGGTACCGCGTTTGCCTATTTCGTCTGGACCCGCGGCATTGGCCGGCTTGGCCCGAGCGCGGTCTATCTGGCGCTGGCAAGTCCGGTGGTGGCGACCGCCGTCGGGGCAATCGCGCTGAATGAATGGTTCGCGCCCGTGCAATGGGCGGGCATCGTGCTGGTGATTGGCGCGACGGCGGTCGGCGTGTCGTTCGGGCGGCGCAATTTGGTTCCTTTGCAGCCATCAAGGCCATTGCCTGACAGCACGCAACCCTGATCACCACAGCGGCGCCCCCTTACCGCTCAGCAATCCCGGCGCGCATCAGTTATTGCCGGCTTCTCCCAGAACAGCCTTGGCAAGGTTCTGCACCTCGCGAACCAGCAATTCGAGATCGTCGTTGCGTGTCCGGTGATTGTTGATCGCGGCACGCAGGCAATGTTGGCCATTCACCGTCGTATCCGACAGCACGGCAATTCCGTTTTCCTGCAGGCGCAGCATGATTTCTATGTTGAGCGATTTGAGCGCCGCTTCATCCAGGCCCCCCGGATCGCAACGAAAGCAGACGATGTTGATGTTGGTCGGGAACATCAAATGCAGATTGTCTGCCTGCTCCACCAAGCCTGACAGGTAAGCGCCCTTGGCAATGTCCTGATCGATCATCCGCCCGAATTTCCTGACCCCATGCTCGCGCAACGACATCCACACCTTGAGCGCGCGAAACCCACGCGATGTCTGGATCCCGAAATCATGAAGCCATTGCGCAGCAGCCACTCCACGTTTTGTAACTTCCAGATACTCCGATGTTGCCGAGAACGTTGCCAAATGCGCGCTTCTGGAGCGGATCAGCGCACAGCCGACCTCAAAGGGCGCATGCAGCCATTTGTGCGGATCAAGCGCCACTGAATCCGCACGGTCGATCCCTTCCACCCGCCAGCGATTTTCCGGGGCAATGGCGACCAACGCGCCAATGCAGCCGTCGACATGAAACCAGATGTCCTGATCGTGGCAAAAATCGGCAATCGCCGCAAGATTGTCGAAAGCGCCGGTGTTGACGGTTCCGGCAGTGGCTATGACGCAGGCTGGTACAAAGCCTTTTGCACGATCGTCTGCGACGGCGGCTTTCAGCGCATCCAGATCCATGGCCAGATCGCTGCCGGTGCGGATCCGGCGCAGCGCCCGGTTTCCCAATCCGAGCGTCTCGATCGCCTGACGGTGACAGCCGTGCATCTGGTCGGAGCCATAAAACCGCAGGGGCTTGGGCAAGGCCATCAGGCCTTCCTCACGAACATCAATGCCGGCCTTTGTGTTCCTGGCAATCGTCAACCCGATCAGATTGGCGACCGAGCCGCCGCTGACCAGAGTACCGCTCGAGCCCTCAGGCATGCCAACCATTTCACGAAGCCATTGAACAACCTGATGGTCCATCAGTGCCGCCGCATGGTTGCCGCCGCCAAGATTGGAGCCCTGGATGGCAGCCATGAAATCGGCCATGGCCCCGGTGAAATTGCTGGTTCCCATATACCAGGCCCAAAAGCGTGGATGGATGTTGCCCATCGGATAGGCCATCACCGTCTCGTCGACATCGCGCAGGATGTCCTCCAAGGGCGTGGCGGTCTGCGGTGCTGCGGTAAGAAACCGATCACGGATGTCCCCGGGCATGTCGCGCCAGACCGGCCGGTCTCTTACCTTGGAGGTATAATCGACGGCGCGATCAACCAGGGCATGGGCCAATTGCTGGATGTTGGCCCAGTCTTCGGGATCGAGTGTCTCGTAATCCATGTGCCCTCCTTGCAAGGGCACCGCGCATCAGGTCGTGCGCATCAAGATCACCCTTTTGGACAGTCGCGTCACGCCTCTTGCACAATCCCGCCCGGCTTTTCGGACCGACGCCGCAGGATCATGGAGGATAGGTGGGATTTTCCGAAACTGTCAAATTTTCGGGCTTGTCCGGTATTGCCATGAATTGACAGAAAACCGCTTTCGCGGGCTGTCTCGCTTACCGCCCGGCAATGATTCCCGAGGAGGAAAAGCCGCCATCGACGGTGAGCACATGGCCGTTGATGTAGCTTGCGGCGGGCGAAAGCAGGAACAGGATCGCGGCGGCGACTTCTTCGGGGCGACCATAGCGGCCCAGCGGGATCTTGGGGGCCCAGGCCTTGCGGTCGTCGGCGGTGTGCAGTTTCGAGATCAGCGGCGTATCGATCGGTCCGGGCGCCACCACATTGACGCGGACGCCGCTGGCGCCCCATTCATTGGCGAGCACCTGGCTCATCATGATGACGCCGGCCTTTGAGGCGCCATAGGCGACGCGACCCACATTGGCGCGTATGCCCGACACCGAGGCCAGATTGACGATAGACAGCGTGTCGCCCATCTGGTCGAGGCACGCACGGCACAATATGAAACTGCCGGTCAGGTTGACGTCGAGGATCTGGCGGAACAACTCCGCACTGGTCTTCTCGGCGGCCATATCGCGGGCGATACCGGCGCAATTGACCAGCCCGGTGACGGGGCCGAAGGTGTCCACGCCCTGCGACAGGCACTCGGCCACTTCCTCCTCGTCGGTGACATCACAGACCAGCGCCAGCACATCCTCGCCCGAGAGCCGGTCTTCGGCGCGGGCGACAGCGTCAGCGCTGGCGTCGAGAATGGTGACGGCGGCGCCGTCATCGATCAATGCCAGAACGGCGGCCTCGCCGATGCCGGATGCACCGCCAGTGACGATGATGTGGCCGGCGAGGCCAGAACTCACCGGATCCGCTCGAGGATGGAGACGTAATTGGCGACCGCGGCGCCGCCCATGTTGAAGATGCCCGCGAGCGTCGGATCCTTGACCTGGATGCCGCCGGCCTCGCCGGTCAGTTGCATCGAAGAAAGCACGTGCATGGAGACGCCGGTGGCGCCGATCGGGTGGCCCTTGGCTTTGAGACCGCCGGACGGATTGACCGGCAGGCGGCCGTCCTTCTGGGTTTCGCCGCTCATGGCAAAATCACCACCCTGCCCCGGCTTGGCCAGACCCATCGCCTCATACTCGATCAGTTCGGCAATGGTGAAGCAATCATGGGTCTCGACAAAGGAGAGATCGTCGAGCGAGATTTTCGAATTGGCGAAAGCCCGCTTCCAGCCCAGCGCGCAGCCTTCAAAGGAAAGAATGTCGCGCTTGGACATCGGCAGAAAGTCCTGCACGTGCTCGGCGGCGCGGAACAGGACCGCGCGCGGCGCCTGCATGGCGGTGTTGACATCAGACAGCACCACCGCTGCGGCGCCATCGGAAACCAGCGAACAGTCGGTGCGCTTGAGCGGACCGGCGACATAGGGGTTCTTGTCGCTTTCGGTGCGGCAGAACTCGAAGCCCAGATCCTTGCGCATCTGCGCCCAGGGATTATCGACGCCATTCTTGTGGTTCTTGGCAGCAATCGCCGCCAGACCATCGGACTGGTCGCCATATTTCTGGAAATAGCCGTCGGCGATCTTGCCGAACACGCCGGCAAAGCCGGCCGGCGTTTCGCCGTCTTCGGGCAGGTACGAGGCCTTGAGCAGATTGGCGCCAATCTGCGGGCCCGGCGTCGTCGTCATCTGCTCGACACCGACCACCAGCACCCGGCGGGCAGCACCGGCGCGAATGGCCTTGATGCCCTGATGGACGGCAGCGGAACCGGTGGCGCAGGCGTTTTCAACGCGGGTGGCGGGCTTGAAGCGGAAATCATCATCGGCCTGCAGCACCAGGCTGGCGGTGAAATCCTGGGCCGAGAAGCCGGCATTGAAATGGCCAAGGTAAATCTCGTCGATGTCGGAGGCTTCGAGCCCGGCATGTTCGATGGCTTCACGCGCCACTTTGGTGACAAGACTTTCAACAGTCTCGTCAGCGTGTTTGCCAAAGGGCGTGTGGGCCCAGCCGATGATGCAAGCGGTCATATTGATACTCTCCGGGAATCTCGAAATGGTGCCGCGCATTTTGAGCGTGCGCGCCGCATTGTAAAGAGCCGCAGAGATTTCAAGCGATTTGAAAAAGATTTTATATCGCACACGGACCGTCGCGCACCACAGCAGCCTTACCAGCGGCCGTACGTCAAACTGACCGGTAACCGGAGATCAGGCGCCCGATCAGGTCAATCAACGTATCCTTCCAGACCATACAATGCCGGCCGAATTTCCTCGAGAAGCGCGAAGGGATCCTGCAGGGACGCGACAACATCGACGAAAACGGTCGGCAGGTCGTTAAGGAAACGGATATGCAGCATGTCATCTTTCCGCGCGACGACAGCGCAAGCGATGCGCAACTGCTTGTCACCGATGCTGATGTAGAAATGATCCGGAATATCGCGGCGACGTGATGTGGCGAGTAACCCGCCCTCGGAGATATTGAAGACACGCAATTGTGCCTTGTCGATCTGGCGCACTCCCTTGAGCATGAAAAGGATGTTGATCAGGACGTTGCAGTCACGCCGTTCCCATTTCCGATCCTGCTGTTCAAGAGCCATTCTGGTCAGGTAATTGGATGCATTTTTCTGTGCGGCATTCTGAATAGGCATCGAAAAGTCCTTCAACCAGTCCCGCCAATATCTCATGGCGCGAGAGCAAGCAGCATTGTGCAGGCACATCGCCTGTTTGAGCTGCCAAGATCTGAAATCGTTGCGGCCCCCCGCACGGCTTCAGCTTCAGGACCCAACGCCGCAGCGTGCATAAGGTTGCGTTCACGCCTGGCGAACTGGTTGAAACATCGGTCAATCGAAGGGTGGGCCGAGCATGCCCACCCTAACAAATTGTTTTATCGAGGCTTTCCTTGTTAAGCATCACTTAACCATCCAGGTTGGTTAGAGCGGCCAGAAGCCTCGGGAACAGGCCACCGAGGTCCGGCAGATCACGTGGTCCGTGACATATGCAGGCTATGCAGTCATATGGGCCGCATCAAAATCCATGATCCGCTGATCTGCCGGCCGCGCCTGGCAGCGGGCGATCCAGTCCTTGATCGATGCCACGTCGGGCGTGGCTTCGGGGAACCAGACATAGGGCGAGACCAGCAGCAAATCGGCCGCCGAGAATGCCTCGCCCAGCAGATAGGGCGTTTTCGACAGTTGCGCCGAGAGCCGGGCGACAACTTCGGGAACGCCGCGAAAGGTGGCGTCGAGAAAGGGATGGGAGATGCCTGCTGCAGCACAAACGATCACCGGTTCGACAACGTCGCCATACCAGGCGAGCCAACTCAAATAAGTGCCGCGGTCGGCCGCACCGACAACACGACCAAGACCGGCATCAGGAAACAGGTCAGTCAAGTAGAGGATGATGGCGCTGGTTTCCCAGATCGCCACTCCATCATGGACCAGAAGCGGCACCTTGCCTTCGGGATGCGGATTGGCCGGGTCGGCACCGCCGGAACCATCGTTGCGCGCAATACTGACGATGCGGATCTCGACCTGATCGAGAACACCGAGTTCGTCGAGCAAGCGGACGATGCGGGAGGAACGCGAACGAGGGGAATGGTAAAGCGTGAGCATGGCGGATCTCCTGATTGGATTGTTGGCGATGAGCGCCATGTAGCAAAGACATGCTGTCAGCATTCGTCAGCAATGACTCAGCCCAGTCGCCGGTTGTTGGCAAAGGGCGGGGGCAATAGTCGGCAGGCACGCACGGCTGCATCTTCTCACCAATTATTGATTGGACTGCGGCAAACGTGTCTGGAATTAGCCACAGTTGCCGGTAAGTAGTCCGGCATGTCCATGTACCGCCTTCTTTTTCTGTGTTTGCTTGCCGTCACGCTTGGCTTGACGGGGCCCTTGACGCGTGGGCTTTCGTCCCAGGCTGTGGCTTCGTCGAACGCGGTAGAAGCAGCGCGGACTGCGGGCACGTCTGATGCCAAAACCAATACATCCAGCCGCTGCCAGCGTGGCGCCATCGCCTGGTCAGGCTGCTGGTTTCATGCACTGCCGCTGCCGGCAGTGGGCCAATTGGCACATCTCTCCTCCGGCAGAACGCTTGACGTTGCCTCGGACGGCACCCGCGGTGAATTGCGGGCAAGCCGAATTTTCAGGCCTCCGCGCCTGAGCTGACCTAAAACCCGCGCCTGTCCGCCGACAGGCCCGCTTGCTTCAGCTTCAAAGGACCAATTCCATGATTACCCGACGCCTATTCCTCGGCGCAGCCTCGCTGGCCGCGCTTTCGGGCTGCACCACGATTTCCAGCCGCGAGACCTCCAACGCCGAACCGATCAAACCGCGCGCGCGCGTCATGCCAGCCGCCTATGGTCCGGTTCTGGACGAACCCTTCCCGATCGAAGCCGTGCCGGCAGGCGTGGTGCCGGAACGCTTCTGGCGCCAGCGCGTGGACAATCCGTTCCGCAATGAAAAGCCGGGCACGCTGATTGTCGACCCGGGTACGTTTTACCTGCACCTGGTTGAAGAAGGCGGCACCGCCATGCGCTACGGCATCGGCGTTGGCCGGCAGGGCTTTTCCTGGTCCGGTGACGCGGTGGTGCAGTACAAACGCAAATGGCCACGCTGGAAGGCGCCCGACGACATGGTCGCGCGCAATCCATCGTTGATCCCTTATTCGGTCGCCAATGGCGGAATGGATCCGGGGCCGCTCAACCCGCTCGGCGCCCGGGCCCTCTATCTGTTCCAGAATGGCGAAGATACGCTCTACCGGATTCACGGCAACCCCGAAGCCGATTCAATCGGCAAAGCGGTCTCCTCAGGCTGCATCCGGCTGCTCAATCAGGACATCATCGATCTTCATGGCCGGGTCAAAAACCGCGCCAAGGTGATTGTCGTTCCCGCCAGCGGCCCGGCATCCGTGGCCTGACAGGGTCGTACGGTTCGGGCGGCCCGTCGCCGTGCGCCAAATCGAGCGCACGGCACGGCGGTCTTTCTGGCCGGGCGCGTCCGGGATCGGGCGATCAGGAAGGTTTGCGCGCCGAAACCAGCAGGTATTTCTTGCAGGTCAGCCCGAAATAGCCGGCGATCAGTTTTCCGACGAGCCCCGTTCCGATTGCGCGTGACAACTTCATCCGTCCGGCACGGTATTCGGACCCCGCCCAGCGGGAGAGATTGCGGCGAAACCCGCCAAGACAATCACTGGTAGCGTCAACCACCTCGTTGTCGATAAATCCGGCGGCCGCAATGCGGGCCCGATAGGCCATGATGTTGGGGACGAGATTGGCGCGCGGGACCTGGGCGGCATTCGACACAAAAGCGGGGATCGGGCGAAACAGGATATCCGACAGCATCAACGCCCCACCCGGCTTGAGCACCCGGTAAGCTTCCCGGAGAAACTTCTCCCGGGTGTCGAAGTGGAAGGCTGCCTCGACACAGATGATGGCATCGAAATGATTATCTGGAAAACCGAGTTCGGTGGCGTTCATGACGCGGAGATCGCACTCCGGCACACGGACACGGGCATCGGCGATCTGTGCGTCTGAAATATTGATCGCTGTGATCGTGTCGGGCGAAAAACTCAACGTCAGCCGTTTGGTTGACGCGCCAAGGCCGCAGGCGACATCGAGAAGTCGAGCCGGTTTGCCGACGATTCCGGCTGCCAGCCGGTCAACAAGCGCTTCGCTTGCTTCGCGCTGCGAGGTCGCCCCCAATGCCCAATAACCAAAATTGAAAAAACCGCTATTGTCATAATAACGGCGCTGATAGCTGCCGCGCATGGTGCGGTCATAGACCCGGACCATGCGTTCGCGTGGTGTCATCCTGCTGTTGTTGCTCATGCGGGCGTTTCCAGTTGAACAAGGTGCCGGGCCGGACCGGACAGCGGTGTGAAGCTGCGCGGCGCAGATTTCTCACGCAGCACGATCGGCAACGCGGGGTGCGGCGTCAAGGTGATGGTGGTTCGGTAACCAATGGCGGCCTGCGGCGCGAGTTCAATCCGGTAGGAAGAGAGGATTGCGGCAAGCGCGATCTTGGTCATCTGGTTGCCGAAGGCGACACCGGGGCACATCCGCACGCCGGCGCCGAAAACGGGGTACTGAAACGGTGCGGGATCGAGTGCTTGCCAGCGCTCCGGCATGAACCGCTCGGGCTCGCTGTAAAGTTCGGGAGTACGGTTGATCAACCAGGCGCTGATCATCACGCGCGTGCCGGCGGGGATCTGCGCACCGCCAAGCCGGGTATCGACAAGCGAACGGCGGAATTGCAACGGCACCGGCGGAAACAGCCGCATCCCTTCTCTTACGACACCTTCGAGAAGCGGGAGACTGTCGATCTTGTCCATCGTCGGCAGCGAACCTGCCAACGCCCCGTCGATTTCATCTGTAAGTCGGGCCGCAATTTCGGGATGTTGGGTGAGCAGCAGAAGCGTCCAGGCAAGTGCATTCTGGGCGGTATCGTAGGCTGCACCAAAGGTGAAATTCAGAATACCGCCGATAATTCTCTTGTCGGGCGGGTTGCCGTTTTCATCCATGTTGTTGACGAGAACCGAGAATATATCCTTGGGATTGAGCTCGCCGCGCTTGTGCTCAGCCCATTCATTGATCGCGCGTTCCAGCCTGGGGGCTGTGCGCAGCCATTTGATGTAGGCGCGACCGGGAAGCGGCCAGGCGGCGGCCACGCAGTCTCCGATCATGGCGGCGACCGGAAGCGCACGCTCGCGATCGCCGCCAAACAGCAACCCAATGGCCTGATCCTGCATCAACGCGCTGATTGCGGGCATAAGGTCGACAGCCAAATTGCGCGGCCAGGAGGCCACGCGGCTCATTGCCAGCGCCGCCATTTTCGGGCTCATGCTGCTGACTGCCGGCTTGCTTACAGTGAGCGCGACCAGACGGCGATAATGGGCGTGCTGAGGACCGCGCAAGCGTGTGAAACCCGTGGCGAGGCGGGAAGCGGCAGTGTTTTTAAAGCTGCGCATGCTGACATTGACGGCGCGCCAGACTTCCGCATTTGACGCGATGGTCCGGTACAGGCCAGAGTCGGCAACAAGCGGCAGAAGCTGCGGTTCGGCACTGCGCGAATGCGGGTACTGCAGGATGACATAGGGACCATTTTCGCCATGCAGCCGCCGCGTGGCAGCGAGCGGGTCGGCGAGAATGCCGGCGAAAGCCGACAGCGAGCGCAAGCGTCCAAAACGAAACGGAATTGTTGCGACATTGTTCATGATGCCAGGCACCCCCCGATTGCCCGTGCCGATCCAATGCGACCATTCCAACGTATCGCGGGTTTGGGGCGTTTTGCAAGACGGCCTGCCGGGAAGAACAGGGACCGAGGATCGAGGGTCACCAGATTTTTATTGATTGATCAGTCAATCAAAATTACACTGCCGCCTCACCGCCTGCCGAAAAAATCTACCCAACCAGTCCGCCGGAGCCCCTTTGATGCCCAAAATCGGTATGGAACCCATCCGCCGCAAGGCGCTGACAAATGCCGCGATCGAGGCCATCGGCGCGCGCGGCTCGATGGATGTGACGATGTCGGAGATTGCCGGGCGGGCGGGGGTTTCGCCGGCTTTGGCGCATCATTATTTCGGCTCCAAGGAACGGCTGATCAGCGATTCAGTCCGGGCGCTGCTCAGCGATCTGCGGGGCGACGCCATCAACGCGCTCAAGGCTGCGAAAAGTGACCGCGCACGGGTATCGGCGCTTATCGCGGTGAGCTTTTCAGACAAGCAGTTTTCCGCCGAGGTGGTGGCGGCATGGCTGGCGTTTTACGTTGACGCCCAGCGCGCGCCGGAAATCCGGCGACTGCTGTCGGTCTACGCCCGACGGCTGCATTCCAACCTGATGAGCGGGCTGGCGCCACTTGCCGGCGCGTATGAAGCCGAACGCATTGCCGAAGGGGCAGCAGCGATGATCGACGGGCTTTACATCCGCAAGGCGCTTGGCACCGGCCCTGCCCGCCATGACGCGGTGGCGCTGGTCGAAGACCACATCGAAACGCATTTGCTGGAAATTCGCGGAAGAACGCTATGACGGAGACCGAGACCCGGCGTCCCAACATCCTGATCCTGATGGTCGACCAGCTCAACGGGACGCTGTTTCCGGATGGCCCGGCAGATTTCCTGCACACGCCCAACCTGAAAAAGCTGGCCGAGCGCTCGGTGCGGTTTTCCCAAAATTACACCGCCTCGCCTTTGTGCGCGCCGGGCCGGGCATCGTTCATGTCGGGGCAATTGCCGCGCCGGACACGGGTCTATGACAACGCCGCCGAATTTGCGTCCGACATTCCCACTTACGCGCATCACCTCAGGCGCGCCGGCTATTACACCTGCCTGTCGGGCAAGATGCATTTCGTCGGACCTGACCAGATGCACGGGTTTGAAGAACGGCTGACCACCGACATCTATCCGGCCGATTTCGGCTGGACGCCGGATTACCGCAAGCCCGGCGAGCGGATCGACTGGTGGTATCACAATCTCGGCTCGGTCACCGGCGCAGGCGTGGCGGAAACCTCCAACCAGATGGAATATGATGACGAGGTGGCATTCTTCGCCACCCAGAAGCTGCACCAGCTGGCGCGGACCAGCGACGACCCCGCCTCGTCGCCCTGGGCGCTGACGGTGTCGTTCACGCATCCGCATGATCCCTATGTGGCGCGGAAGCAATTCTGGGATCTTTACGAGGATTGCCCCGAGCTCACGCCGCGCGTGCCTCCGATCCCCTATTCAGAGATGGATCAGCATTCGCAGCGTCTCTACAACGCCAATGACTCCGAGCGCTTCGACATCACCGAGGACAATGTTAGGCGCTCGCGCCAGGCCTATTTCGCCAATATCTCTTATCTCGACGACAAGATCGGCGGGATTCTGGCCACGCTTGAAGCCACCCGCATGACGGACAACACCATCGTGGTGTTCTGCTCCGACCATGGCGACATGCTGGGCGAACGCGGCATGTGGTTCAAGATGAGCTTTTTCGAAGGCTCGGCACGGGTGCCGCTGATGATCGCGGTGCCGGGCGAGAATGGGCGGCTGGTCAGCGAGCCTACTTCCAATCTCGACATCAACCCGACACTGGCCGATCTCGCCGGCGTATCGCTTGCCGAGGTCGCACCATGGACCGATGGCGAAAGCCTGACGCCCGCCATGGCTGGCGAGACGCGCACAGCGCCAGTGCTGATGGAATATGCGGCCGAAGGCTCGGAAGCGCCGCTGGTGGCGATCCGTGACGGTAAATTCAAGTTCATCCATTGCGAGCTCGATCAGCCACAATTGTTCGATCTCGACGCCGATCCCGATGAGCGCATCAACCTGGCAAACAACCCGGCGCATACCGAGTTGGTTGCCCGCTTCATGGCGCAGGTGCGGGCCAAATGGGACATGGCGCGCTACGACGCCGAAGTGCGCGAAAGCCAGGCGCGGCGCTGGGTGGTCTACGAGGCGCTGAGGAACGGCGACTACTATCCGTGGGATTTCCAGCCGCTGCAAAAGGCCTCCGAGCGCTACATGCGCAACCACATGGACCTCAACATTTTAGAAGAATCGAAAAGATTTCCGCGCGGCGAATAGGCCCGGCCCGGACACCAATGGAGACATGACATGAAAGCACAACCAGCTGCCTCCCATCACATTGCCGGCACCTATGTCGAAGACGATGCCGGTGCGGTGATCGAAAGCATCTATCCTGCCACCGGTGAACTCAACGCCCGACTTTATTCGGCAACGCCAGCCATCGTCGAGCAGGCCGTGGCCGCCGCCAAAGCCGCGCAACCGGCCTGGGCGGCGCTGAAGGGCGTCGAACGCGGCCGCATCCTGCTGCGCACCGCCGAGATCCTGCGTGCCCGCAACGAAGAAATCTCGCGGGTGGAAACGCTCGACACCGGCAAGGCCATCCAGGAAACGCTTGTGGCCGACGCCGCATCGGCTGCCGATGCGCTTGAATATTTCGGCGGACTGGCGGGTGCAATTACCGGCGAGCATGTCGATCTGGGCGGTGACTTTGTCTACACCCGCCGGGAAGCGTTGGGCGTCTGTGCAGGCATCGGCGCCTGGAACTATCCAATCCAGATTGCGGCCTGGAAATCCGCGCCGGCGCTTGCCTGCGGCAATGCCTTCATCTTCAAGCCCTCCGAGATGACGCCGCTGACAGCACTGCTGCTTGCCGAAGCCTTCAAGGATGCGGGCCTGCCAGCCGGCATTTTCAATGTGGTTCAGGGCTATGGCGATGTCGGCGCGGCACTCGCCAGCCATCCCGATATCGCCAAGGTGTCGCTGACCGGCTCGGTGCCGACCGGCGCCAAGGTGCTGGCGGCGGCAGCGCCGACCATCAAGTCGGTGACCATGGAACTGGGCGGCAAATCGCCGATCCTGGTGTTTGACGACGCCAACATGGAAGACGCCATCGGCGGGGCGATGCTCGGCAATTTCTATTCCACCGGGCAGATCTGCTCGAACGGCACACGGGTATTCGTGCAACGCGGCATGCATGACCGGTTCCTCGAGCGGTTGAGAGAGCGCACCGAGGCGATCCGCATCGGCGATCCGCTCGATCCCGAGACCCATCTGGGGCCGATGGTCTCGATCGCGCAGCGCGACAAGGTGCTTGGCTATATCGAGAGCGGCAAACGCGAAGGCGCGCGGCTAGTCACCGGCGGTGGCGTGCCGGAGCTCCAGGGCTTCGAGAATGGCGCCTGGATTCAGCCCACAGTGTTTGCCGATGTCAGCGACGATATGGCCATTGCTCGGGAAGAAATATTCGGTCCGGTGATGAGCGTGCTCGCCTTTGACGACGAGGAAGAGGCGCTCAGCCGCGCCAACGACACGCAGTTCGGTCTGGCCGCCGGCGTGTTCACCGCCGATCTGACGCGGGCACATCGTGTTGTCGCCAAACTCGAGGCCGGCACCACCTGGATCAACACCTATAACCTGACCCCGGTTGAGGCGCCGTTCGGCGGCGTCAAGCAATCGGGCATCGGGCGCGAGAATTCGCGCGCAGCGATCGAGCATTACACCCGCCTCAAGAGCGTCTACGTGGCCACCGGGCCTGTCGACAGCCCCTATTGAGCACGGACCGAGGATAACCATCATGCAAGCAGATTTCGTCATCATCGGCGCCGGTTCGGCAGGCTCCGCCATGGCTGCGCGGTTAAGCGAGGACGGCAAGCACTCGGTGATTGTCATCGAGCATGGCGGCTCGGATTTCGGCCCCTTCATCCAGATGCCGGCGGCGCTTTCCTATCCAATGAACATGGGGCTCTACGACTGGGGTTACACCACCGAACCGGAACCCAATCTGGGTAACCGCCGACTCGCAGCACCACGTGGCAAGGTGATCGGCGGCTCGTCCTCGATCAACGGCATGGTGTTCGTCCGCGGCCACGCCGGCGATTTCAACCATTGGGCCGACCAGGGAGCCACAGGCTGGTCGTTTGCCGATGTGCTGCCCTATTTCAAACGCATGGAAACCTCGCACCAGAACGGCGGCATCGGCGGCGAAGAGGGCTGGCGCGGTACCGACGGGCCGCTGCATGTGCAGCGTGGACCGGCCGAAAATCCGCTGTTTGCGGCGTTCATCGAAGCCGGCCGCCAGGCAGGATACGGAGTGACCGACGACTATAACGGTTCCCGTCAGGAAGGCTTCGGGCTGATGGAGCAGACCATCCACAAGGGTCAGCGCTGGTCGACGGCCGAAGCCTATCTCAAGCCCGCGCTGAAACGCAAAAACGTCAGCCTCGTCAGGGCTCTGGCGCGGCGGGTTGTCATCAAGAATCAACGCGCCACCGGGGTCGAGATCGAGCGCGGCGGCACGATGGAGACCATCAGCGCCAAGCGCGAGGTGATCATCGCCGCTTCCGCCTTCAACTCGCCCAAGCTGTTGATGCTGTCGGGCATCGGCCCGGGGGCCCATCTGGCGGAACATGGTATCGACGTGATTGCCGACCGGCCCGGCGTGGGTGCCAATCTGCAGGACCATCTGGAAGTCTATATCCAGCAGGAATGCATCCAGCCGATCACGCTCTATTCCAAGCTCAACCTGTTCTCCAAGGCGATCATCGGCGCGCAATGGCTGTTCCTCAGGCGCGGGCTCGGCACCTCCAACCAGTTCGAGGCCTGCGGTTTCATTCGCTCTGAAGCGGGTGTGCCCTACCCCGATATCCAGTTCCATTTTCTGCCCGGCGCGATCCGCTATGACGGCAAGGCAGCCGCACCGATGCACGGTTTTCAGGCCCATGTCGGGCCGATGCGCTCGGCCTCGCGCGGCGATGTTCGGCTGCGCTCGGGCGACGCCAAGGCGGCCCCGGTGATCCGCTTCAACTACATGAGCCATGCCGAAGACTGGCAGGAGTTTCGCAGAGCTGTGCGGATTACCCGCGAGGTGTTCGCGCAAGCGGCGTTCGATCCCTATCGCGGAATGGAAATCCAGCCGGGCGCAGATGTCCAGAGCGATGACGAACTCGACGGCTTCATCCGCGAGCACGCCGAAAGCGCCTACCATCCCTGCGGTACCTGCCGGATGGGTCGGGCCGACGACGCCACCGCCGTGGTCGATCCGGAAACCCGGGTGATCGGCGTCGACGGGTTGAGGGTGGCCGACTCGTCGATCTTCCCGCGGGTGACCAATGGCAATCTCAACGGTCCGTCGATCATGACCGGCGAGAAGGCTGCCGACCACATTCTCGGCCGCACGCCGTTGCCGCCGAGCAATCTCGAGCCCTGGACCAATCCGGACTGGCGCGAGACCGACCGGCTGCAACCGGCCTGAGACAAGGCTTCCCCGCGGCGGCAGCACCTGAACGGGCGGGCCTTCCGAGGCCTACCGGTCGCGGAATTTACATGGTGTCGCCGGCGCGACCTGACAATGGCGACCGGGCACGCGCGATGACGCGGGGTGCGGCTGCCATTTCCGGGTCCCGCGGCCGAATCCGCGAGCCCACCGCGCGGGCTCCATCCGGCCTGATTGCGGTCAGAGATTCGTCCGGAGGACGGCAGATCGGGCTCACGCCGCGCGCCTCCGGTAGCCGCGCGCACCCCAAACTCGCCATTTAGTTGTGTTTTTATATGTAGCACCCATAAGGCGATTTTTACAAACAATTTCAATATACTTAGCTATAAGTATAGACCGCTTAAACAACAAAATCTGGCGTGTATGTGATTGAATACGCAGTGCTTATCGTCAATTTTTATTTGACTTTAACCGTTTTCGGATGATTTAATATAAACATCGAAACCAGAGTATCGAAACTTCTATTCGTATTCACCGCGCAATATCGGTGGACTGTTTGTGTAATTACCCACCCCCTTGCCATGCACCACAATGTCTGAATCCATGATGATATGGATCGGACTGATTTGCAGCAGCTGAGCAAGGACGAATTGATCGAGATGGTGCTTCGGCTCCAACGGCCTTCCAAGGATTCTCGGACGTCTTCCAAGCCGCCCTCGACGGACAAGAAAGAGAAACGCGTCAACTCACGACCGGGTGGAGCCAAGCCCGGGCATGAACCCCACAATAGGGTGCTGGCGGATTTTGCCGACATGTTTCGCGATCATGAACCGACCGCCTGCAAGAGATGCGGCCATGCGTTTTCCGGTGATGATACGATGGTGCTGGCCGGGGCCTATGACGAGATCGATATTCCTGCGATCCGTCCTCATGTCACCCGGCATCGGCGTTTTTCCTGTCATTGCCCGCAATGCGGCACGACAACAAAAGCCACCGCACCTGCCGTGGCAACCGCAACGCCGTTCGGGCCAGGCATTCACGCGCTGGCGATCTACCTCAAGAGTTTCCATGCATTGTCTTACGAACGCCTGAGCGGTGTGTTCATGGATATCTTCGGCCTTAATGTGAGCGAGGGCGCGATCATGAACATGTTTTCCCGCTCCCGTCCGAGCTTCCAGGCCACAGCACAGGCCGCCAAGGCCAGCCTTCGAGCCGCCCGCGTTGTCGCCAGCGACGAAACCGGTGTGCGTATCGAGGGCACAAATGCCCAACACTGGGTTTTTCATTGCAAGGATGCTGTTGTCCACCAGCCCGATTACTCCCGTGCAGCACGGGTCGTTCACGAGACCATGGGCGGCCATGTCCCCGAGGTATGGATATCTGATCGGTATTCAGCCCAGCAATCTCACGGCCATCGACATCAAACCTGCCTTGCACATTTGGCGCGTGATACAGCCTTTGCGCTGGAACATGGCGAGGATGATCTCCCTCTTCGCTTCCAGCTTTGGTTTGGCCGTGTGTTTGATTTCGCCAGAGCCATAAGCACATTCGCTGCGTCTACCGTCGCAAGCAAGAAGCGCAAATTCGATAAACAGCTTGCCGGGCTTCTATGCGCCCCGACTTCGTGCGACCTGGCCCAAAAGCTCCAGGCCAAGATCGGGCGGGCCCGCGATCAGCTGCTGACGTTTTGCGACTATCCCGGAGAAGTCGATGTCACCAACAACACATCTGAGCGAAAGCTCCGTCCATGGGTCATTCAGCGAAAGGTGACAAACGGATATCGCGCCATGTGGGCCGCCCAAGCCGAGGCGGATGTACGCACGACCATCGACACCGCCCGCCTCAAAGGCGCAAACCCCTTCCAGGTCATCGCATCCGTCCTGGCATAGGCCGGTAGAAGAACCGGAAATCACGAATTCGGGGGTGGGTAATTACCTGTTTGTCCGCGTGTATTTGCTCGATCTGCAAATACCAGACGCATCCAATCGGATGCGATGGATACTTCGTGACCTATACGCGAAAATGAACGTCTCAATACCAGAATAATATTTGACTACTCCTTCCAAGGCTCCCATTCCCTCTCTGAATCTCTGATTCAGGGCAATGCAACTCTGTGTTCAATTTCACATGAAAGGAGTCATTACCGAGAACATCTCCAGTCTGAATCATATCTTCCGCCGATCTTCGGTTCGGCTGTCTTGCAATGTGAATATTCAACTTCAACAGGTGAGGACTCGTTATGCGCAAAGTACTGATCAACACCCCTGAACTCGAAAAAGCGGCAAGGGAATACGAAAACATCCATCCGATGGCCTTGTCGAGTGAACACCCGCTGACAACGGCCAAGCTTGCCGATGTCAACGACAAGTCGTGGAACCATCTGTATGGCGCTATGGTTGACGGGTTGAACATCTCGCCCGACAATTTCCAGCTGATCTATCCCTTCACCACTTGGGATTGGCCGATTGTGCCCGCCGGCTATACCAGTGCCGCGCAATGGGACTTCTGCTCCGCGGTGCCGCAATACAGCGCAACCGGGCAATACACCTCGGCCGGCACCGCATTCAACGATACCTATGGCCAGATGCTCAATGTGGTGAGTGCTGCGACAACCGACCCGAAGCTGAAAGCCGACATCGAACAGGCCCGCAACATGTTGCAGCTTGCTGCCAACAATTACGATACGATCTACAGGCAGGCGACTGATGCCTACAAGACCGAGACCGGCGGAACCAACACACCGCCCTTTACCGAATGGCTGGGAAGCATGGGCGGCCGCTCTTGGCAGGCGCAGCTGGATTCGGCCTGGCAGAACGTGCAGGCACAACAAAACGTCTACAATCAACTGCTGTCGGAAACCACGACGCCGGGGCTGAAGGACGCCCAGGACCGCAACGGCAACAAGGACTATTACACCAAACTGCAGGACCCTACCCTGTCGGCCTTTCCGCCGGTGCCCGGATACGCGCTCTCGATGGATGCAACGACCTGGCTCAACAAGGTCCAATCCGGCACCGGCGGCAGCACCGGATCGATCGGGTTTTCGAATTCGCAAGCGCAGTATGACTACAAGAAGACCTGGGCCGGCGGCAGCGCCTCGATCGACAAGTTCTTCTGGAGCGTCAATGTCGGCGGCTCCTGGGAGCGGGTCGACGAGTTCGCCTCCGACGCTTCCCTGAAGGTCGATGTCAGCTTCAAGGCGTGGGACCAGGTCTCGATCCAGGCGGCTCCCTGGTACAATGGCGGGTTTGTCAGAAGCGTTCAGAACGGTCCGTTCATTCGCGGCTTCTCGCCCTATGGCGACAGCGGCTCGAAGGCTGTCTGGGGGCCGGACGGCATCATGTCGGTGCAGAAGGTAGGTATGCTGGTCTGCTACAAGCCTTCGTTCACGATTACTGTCAGCCAGTCGACCTTCCAGGCCTTTTCCAGGAAGTGGGAGGTCTCGGCCGGCCTGCGCATCGGCCCATTCAACTTCAGCGGCGGTGGCGGCAGTTCGTCGTCGGGCTGGAAGGCGGATTCGGCGACCAAGACATTCTCCGGGGAATCCACCGCTGAAACAGCGCTGATCATGGGCGCCAATATCAACCTGATCAATCCGAAATAGCCGGTCCCGAATGGCCGGGGAAGCACGACCGCCTCCCCGGCCTCAGTATTTCGCGTCCCGATCGGGGCCGCGCGACTCCCCAAAACAAACAGGTGTCAAACCAAGATCGTTGTTGTCAGCAAGACGGGGCAGCGGTTACCGGTTTCAGCTTTACCTCAAACTCAGCTGGGTATTTTTCGCCTACCTTTTACGGCAGCCATATGATTGAAATTGCGAGCGCCAAGCACGTCACCTCCGAATCCTGGCACAAGCGCACCAGAATCGCCACATTTTCGAAAGAAAGAGGCGGAGACACCCGGGCAGTAACAAGTGCCAAATCGCAGGTTATGTCAGGCACAGACAGAAAGCTTCGAGCGTATTGAGGAGAGTTGTAATTGCGCCTTTTCTATTCGGCAATTGCCATATTTATCATGTTGATGGGGTTCGGGATTCCGACTGCTTCAGCTCTCGACAATGGTCGGATTGATCAGCAGCTTCTCAAGCTTGACCCCAAGACAAGGCTGGAACAAACCTGCGACACGGAAGTGATGTTTGCGATCAATCGCTCGGAGAATGCCTACAACGTCGACAAGGTTATCGCCTACACGTTTGAAGATACCATCATGGGCAAGAACCAGATCAAGGCGCCAGGCGCTGCGTTTCGAAGCCGTGGCAAATGGTCTCGACTGTCTTATAGCTGCGCGACCGGACCGCGACACCTCAACGCGCGCACGCTCCATTACAAGATCGGCTCTGAAATTCCGCGCGATCAATGGCGTGACTACAATCTTTACGACTGAGCCGACAAACGAACAGGCCATGCTCCGGGGAGCACCAGCCCCCTTGCTGCACCTGAGACAACAATCACGCCTTTGCCTGACAATCAGCATCTAGGTTTGAGTTAGCGGAATAATCCGGTTGTATTTACGGTTGTCACTGGGTTTGAAATGTCGATCCGGGTTCGGTTCCATCTTTGCGATCAACTTGACCATGTCTTCCTTGAGAGGCTTGTCAAATTCGACACCAATGATGAAAGATCTGACGCGGCGAACCTTGCCGGCGCGGTGCGTGTTGACCCAGGGTATGTAGACCCGGCACTTCTCATCTATAATTTCATTTAGGGAACTTTCGGAATCACTTGTCTTCATAGTGCTCCAAGGAGTTCTTTCATTTGAAAAAAGACAACCTGTCGTAGATATGTTTACGATTGAACCTGTCAGGGCAATGTACAATTTTCTTCCATTGAATGTTAACTCAATGATTCCCGGACAATTGGCGTCATATCGAACATTTGAACTTCGATTGTATTCGCTCTTTGATCTTTTATCCAGGACGTCAACATTCGAATTCACATCAACTCTCCGACCCCAATACAAAGGAGAGTTTCAACTTAGGTTATGCGCATGAAAAAAGCATGAATTGCGCAAGGGCGTGAATCTTCTTCAGTCATTCGCACAGAGCCCCTCGTTTGCAGTGAGGGCTCAGGCGCCGGGGGCGCGCCCCCAACCGACGAAGCGCGAGCAGCCGAAATCGGCGCCCTCGACGCCATAACGCAGCGGCGCTCCATCAAGCGACAGTGTCGAACCACCGGCCGCCCTGAGCACGGCGTCGCCGGCGGCGATGTCCCATTGCTTGAGGCAGACCAGCCGCGGATAGACATCGGCGCGACCTTCGGCCAGCAGGCAGAATTTGAGCGAGGAGCCAACATGGGCGGTCTCGTGCTCGGGCAAGTGCTTGAGCCAATCCTCGGTTTCGGGTTCCTTGTGGGTAACGCTGACCAGCGCTACCGGCATCTTCGGGCTCGCCCTTGTGTAAATTCTCCGACGGCCGCTGATCTCGCCATCTAGGGATACGTCAGCCACTTCGGCCTGACCGGTAAAGCCGCTCCAGATCCGGCCCAGTGCCGGTGCATAGACCACGCCTGCCACCGGAGCGTGATCGCTCACCAGGGCTATGTTGACGGTGAACTCATTGCGTCCGGCGATAAAATCGCCAGTGCCATCGAGTGCGTCGACCAGAAAGAACATCTCCTGGGCGTAGCTCGGGCATTGGCCGGCCTCGGCCAGTTCCTCAGCAACCACCGGCACATGCGGATAGGTTCTGGCGAGAAAATCGAGGATCAGCTGTTCGGCGCGACGGTCGGCTTCTGTAACCGGGGTGCGATCGGATTTGACCATCACCGTGGCGCCCTTGGCGCGTACCGAGAGTATCTCCTTGCCGGCGGCGATGGCTGCCATTTCCAGCGCCGCGATCAACGCTCGGCCAGGATCAGATAAGGGGTCGGCAGGATCAGGCGCGCCCATCGGCGTGCTCCGCTATGCTTGTTGATCTTCCCTTCTGGCGTTGCATGTTTGGCAGGTCCGGTCAATGGACACTACGACGCAGCCAGCGCGACATTCGGTCAGATTTTGTCACAACACCCCGCTGACGCAGAACAGCAGACCTGAACCACGCCGACAAACAGACGATGATGCCTCGTCTTGACCGGCGCGGTGGGCAAAGATTGCAGTCACAATCGGAGCCTGCATCATGACCCTGCATCAATCGCCGCCTACTCCCCACCCGGCTGATAGTACGACCAGAGGTTCGGCTGCGGGCGCGGAATTCGGTCCCGCGCTCGCCGCTCAGCTTGACCGGGAACTTGCCGCGCTGACGCTGTCGCAACGGATCTCGCGCATTGCCGCCTCGGGCCGCGCGGTGTTTACCACCTCGCTCGGGCTCGAGGATCAGGTGCTGACCTCGGTGATTGCCGCGACCGATGCCGCGGTGCGGATTGTCACGCTTGATACCGGGCGGCTGTTTGCCGAGACGGTGGCGCTGATTAGCGAGACCGAGGCGCGCTACGGGCTGAGCATCGAGGTGTTTCACCCCTGGAAGGAAGACATCGCCGGCTTCGTCGCGCTTTACGGGATGAACGGCTTTTACGACAGCGTCGAGGCGCGGCATGCATGCTGCCATGCCCGCAAGATCGTGCCGCTGGGCCGAGCGCTGGAAAATGCCGATATCTGGGTCACCGGCCTGAGACGAGGCCAGTCGGGCAACCGCGCCAATGCGCCGCTGGCCGAATGGGACGCCGACCGCTCGCTGATCAAAGTCAACCCTTTGGCCGACCAGACGCTGGAGATGCTGAAAGCGCAGGCCGCCGCCGACGCTGTGCCGGTCAACCCGCTGCATGCGAAAGGCTTTCCCTCGATCGGCTGCGAGCCCTGCACCCGCGCCATCAAGCCGGGCGAGCCGGAACGCGCCGGGCGCTGGTGGTGGGAACAGGACGAGCGCCGCGAATGCGGGCTGCACCTGTCGGCTTCCGTTTCCGGCTCGCGCGCCAAGGGCCAGCCCAAACTCTCGGCCTCGGCCTCGTAAGACCATTTGAAGGAAATTTTGATGAACGTGATTGAACACGGGCGCGGCAAGCCGCCGCTGGACCCGCATCTCAAGGCGCTGGAAAACGAGGCGATCCACATCTTTCGCGAGGTGGCGGCAGAGTTCGAGCGCCCGGTGATGCTCTACTCGATCGGCAAGGATTCCTCGGTGCTGTTGCACCTGGCGCTGAAGGCCTTCCACCCCGGCAAGCTGCCGTTTCCGCTGGTCCATATCGATACCGGCTGGAAATTTCCGGAAATGATCACCTTTCGCGATCAGGTGGCGGCCAAGTACGGGCTGGATCTGATCACTCACACCAATCCCGATGGATTGCGCGAAAAGGTTACCCCTTTCAGCCACGGTTCGGCGCGCTACACCGACATCATGAAGACCCAGGCGTTGAAACAGGCGCTCGACATGGGCCGCTATGATGCGGCCTTTGGCGGTGCGCGGCGCGACGAGGAAGCCTCCCGCGCCAAGGAGCGGATCTACTCGTTCCGCACCCCCGATCATGCCTGGGACCCGCGCAACCAGCGGCCCGAACTCTGGTCGATCTACAACGGCATGGTTCACTCGGGCGAAAGCGTGCGGGCGTTTCCGCTGTCGAACTGGACCGAGGTCGACATCTGGCGCTACATCCAGGCCGAGCAGATCGAGCTGGTGCCGCTCTATTTCGCCGAGCGCCGCAAGGTGGTTGAGCGCGACGGCATGCTGATCCTGGCCGAGGACAAGCGGCTGGAACTTTTACCCGAAGAACAGGTGCGCGAGGAACTGGTGCGGTTCCGCACATTGGGCTGCTTTCCGCTGACCGGCGCGGTGCGTTCCGCGGCAACAACGCTTGACGAGGTGATTGCCGAACTGGAGATCGCCACGGTGTCGGAACGACAGGGCAGAGCCATTGACCGCGACCAGTCCGGATCAATGGAAAAGAAAAAGCGCGAAGGATATTTCTGATGAGTTCTCAATTGCTTCCGCGGCTTGCCCAAGAAGATGAATCAACTGACGCCCTGTCCGGCCCTCAAACCGTCACGCGACAGGCGCGGCCCTTGCGCTTCATCACATGCGGCTCGGTCGACGACGGCAAATCGACGTTGATCGGCCGGCTGCTGTGGGACACCAAGGCGGTCAAGGAAGACCAGGCGGCAACGCTCAGGCGCGATTCCACCGGCCAGCACAACGAACTCGGCCTGCCCGATTTCGCACGGCTGCTCGATGGCCTCCAGGCCGAGCGCGAACAGGGCATCACCATCGATGTCGCCTACCGCTATTTTGCCACCGACCGGCGCTCATTCATCGTCGCCGACACGCCCGGGCATGTGCAGTACACCCGCAACATGGCGACCGGTGCCTCGACCGCCGATCTGGCGGTACTGCTGGTCGATGCCCGCGCCGGCATTCTGGAACAGACAAGGCGTCACGCCACCATTGCCGCGCTGATGGGGATCCGGCAATTCGTGCTGGCGGTCAACAAGATCGATCTCGCGCATTACGACGAGGCCGGGTTCCAGGCGATCGCCCGCGAGTTCCGCGAGATCGCGTTGTCGCTCGGCGTGCGCCAGATCACGGCAATTCCGGTGTCTGCGCTGAAGGGCGAAAACATCGTGCTGCGCGGCGATGACGTGATGCCCTGGTATTCAGGCCCGACGCTGGTGGAAACGCTGGAGAAGGCCACCCAGCGCACCGGACAGAGCACCGGGTTCCGGCTGCCGGTGCAGCGGGTATCGCGGCCTGGCGAAGGCTTTCGCGGCTATCAGGGCACGGTCGCCGGTGGCTCGATCAAGCCCGGCGACAGCGTCGTGGTGCTGCCCTCGGGCGTCGAGGCCAATGTCAAGGCGATCGTTACCTATGATCTGGTGCGCAACGCGGCGGTGAGCGGCGACGCCATCACCCTGGTGCTCGACCGCCCGGTCGACATTTCGCGCGGCGACATGATCGCGGCAATCGACCAGCGGCCGCAGACCGGCCGAGCGTTCACCGCCCGACTGGTGGCGCTGTCACCCGACGGCATCGTACCCGGCAAGCGCTACTGGCTGAAGGCCGGGTCGCGACGTCAGCGGGTGATGGTGCGGCCAGTCTCCGCGCTCGATCTGGCAACCGGCAACTGGGATGACGCGGCAGTACTGGCGCTCAACGGGATCGGCGTGGTGGAGCTCGATTTCGAGGAAGACGCGATCTTCGATGCCTATGAAACCAACCGCGAAACCGGCGCCTTCATTCTGATCGATCCCGATACGCTCAATACGGTGGCTGGCGGCATGATCGACAGCAGGCGCAGCCGCTCTGGCCGTTTCGACGCCCTGCCCGACGCCGACCGCGCCAGTATCACCCTGCCCGCACGGCTGATCGAGGCATTTCTGAAAACCGAATTCGCCCGCGCGCATGTCGGCGAAATCCGGGTGACAAGGGGCGAGAAGGAGTAAGCTCGGCGTTCGATTGGTGTGCTGGCGATCGGATCGCCGACAATCGCGGTTACGGTTACGACTGCGCCGCGCAACCAAGTGATTGCGCGGCGCGGTATTGGTCTGATTCATTAAATGCAGACGGTCGTTCAAATGAACTCATTTGAACGACCGTGCATATATCAGGCGGCGGAACCGGCCCGGACACGTTCCTCGATCCGGCGACCGACATCCGCATCGACACTCTTCCAGTAATCGAACGCCCGCTCAAGCACCGGAGACCGCACGCCGCCAAGCAGGGCACCGCTTACCGTTTCAACCAGTTTTGAACGCTGATCGTCATTAAAGACTTCGCGGACCAGAATACCCGGCTGGGTGAAATCATCATCCTCGGCACGCAGCGTGTAGGCGCTGCGAACCATTTCGCCGTCCGTTTCCCACCCATCTTCAACCGGGCCGGTCTCGTCCGCCCAACTGCGGCCGCCGCTGTTGGGCGCATAGACCGGTGCATTGCCGCTATGCTCATAGGCCATCTGGCCGTCGAACATGTAGGTGTTGACCGCCACCTTCGGGCGGTTGACCGGCAACTGGTGGAAGTTGGTGCCGATCCGGTTGCGCTGCGCATCATTATAGGCAAAGGCGCGGCCAAGCAGCATCTTGTCGGGCGACAGGCCAATTCCCGGCACGGTATTGCCCGGCGAGAAAGCAGCCTGTTCGATTTGCGCGAAGAAATTCTCCGGGTTGCGGTTGAGTGTCATGGTGCCGACTTCGATCAAAGGATAGTCGGCATGAGGCCAGGTCTTGGTCAGATCGAACGGGTTGATGCGATAGGTCTTGGCCTCGGCATAGGGCATGACCTGGACCGACATAGTCCAGACGGGATGTTCACCGCGCGCGATCGCATCAAACAAGTCGCGGCGATGGAAATCGGCGTCAGCACCGGCCATTGCAGCGGCTTCCGCATTGGAGAAAAACTCCATGCCCTGATGGGTGTGGAAATGGTACTTCACCCAGAATTTTTCGCCCTTGGCATTGATCCACATATAGGTGTGGGAGCCGTAGCCATTCATGTTGCGCCAAGTCCGCGGCAGGCCGCGCTGCCCCATCAGATAGGTCACCTGGTGCGCCGATTCCGGGTTGTTGGTCCAGAAGTCCCATTGCATGTGGTTGTCGCGCAGGCCTGAGTCAGGAAGGCGCTTCTGGCTGCGGATGAAGTGCGGAAACTTCATCGCGTCGCGAATGAAAAAGATCGGCGTGTTGTTTCCGACCAGATCATAGTTGCCTTCGTCGGTATAAAACTTGAGCGAGAAACCACGAACATCCCGCCAGGTGTCGGGGCTGCCGGATTCCCCAGCCACGGTGGAAAACCGCGCCAGCATATCCGTGGATGCACCCTTCTGGAACAAGGCAGCCTTGGTGTAGGCAGAAACGTCCGCAGTCGTCTTGAACACGCCGAAGGCACCCGAACCCTTGGCATGAGGTTGACGCTCCGGAACCTTTTCGCGGTTGAAATGCGCCATCTGTTCAAGAAAATGTACGTCGTGCAGCACGATCGGACCATCGGGGCCGATGGTGAGCGAATTGCGATCGCTCGCCGCCGGAGCGCCGGTGCTCATCGTTGATCCAGTGCCGTGCTTCTTGTCCATATCAGTCATGTCTCTTCTCTCGCTGGGCTTTACAGTCCGCATCGTCCACCGGGTATCTCCAGTTGCAATGCTCCTTTCTCAGGATAGGCCTTCCTTCAGCGGTTGCCAAGGCAACCGCCTACCAAGTTAGGGGCGCTCCCGAGGAAACGGAGACATTCCACATCATTGCGACCGGAGTGCTGGTCCTGGCCGAGACTTTCCGTCCACGACGGTGCTCGACACATGAAAAACAACGCACGGACCGGAGCAAAGACGACCAGCGTTTCCTCTGGATTTCCTGCGACAGGCAGCGCGACCCTTCAGGAGGATGCAAGCCGACTGTGGCTTTCCAGAAGAGGGTTGCTTCTATTCGGCGTAGGCAATCCAGCCCTTGATGCTGAGGCCTGCGTAAAACAGGCTGGCATTTGAAAATCCGGCCTGATGCAACATCGCCACCTCGTCCTCGGGAGACAGGATAGTCAGCCTGCTGCCGATGGCCTGACGCGCGCTCTCGGCATGAGCCGGGTCGGTGCCGTTCGATAAGCTATAGGCGACATGGCGGGCGATCCAGATAGACCGTTCCGGTTCAGTCTGCGGAAAGCTGAGATGAACCAGAATGAAGGGCGCGCCGGATTTCAGACGGCTGCGGATCTGACTCAAGGTATCAAGGCGCTGGTCATGCGCAATGAAATGGAATGTCAGAATGGATGTGGCCGCATCGTATGGCCCGTAGGGGGCGTCGCTGATCAAGCCCTGATGCAGACGTATACGCTCTGCGTGGGAACCGGTCACCTGCCGGGCCAACTCGAGCATCTCGGCTGAGGGGTCGACGCCATCGAACCACCATCCCGGATGCGCGTCGGCCAGCGCCCTGATTTCCTGACCGCCGCCTGCACCGAGAACCAGCACCCAGCCATCTGGTGGTGTGCGCTCGGCAAGCAACAGCGACACCATCCGGTGCAGGCTTTCGTAACCGGGAACCTGCCGTGGCGGGCCTTCCGCGTAGGAACTGGCTGCACTCGCATCAAAGACCGGCGGTTTCATGCTTCGTCTCCATGAATAGTCTCGGATCAAGCGTCGGATGGCCGTGCGGGTTTGGCGCGAACGTCAGTGCCTCGATATAGGCACGTCACCAGACTAGCGGCATGCGGCGCATAGCCCGCGCAATTCCACCACCGCCCGCTTGACCGTAAAGCCGTCCTCACGCGCCAGTTCGCGCAACCGGCTCTCAAGGGCCTCGTCGGAGATTTCGGCAACCTTGCCGCAGGTTTCGCAGATGGCGAAGGCGATGGTCTGGTGGCTGTCGCAGCCGGGATGACTGCAGGCCACGAAGGCATTGAGGCTTTCAAGCCGGTGAACCATGCCGGTTTCAACCAGCTTATCGAGCGCGCGGTAGACCTGCAGCGGCGCGCGGAAGCCATCGTCGCGCAACTGGTCGAGAATGGTGTAGGCCGACAGCGGCCCCTCGGCTCGGCTCAACGCGCCAAACACCAGCGACTGGTTCTTGGTCAGATCGGTTTTTTCGCGCGGGTTTGAATGGCTGTGGCCAGCGCCGGAGGTGACATTCTGGTTCATGACGGTGCCCCTTTGCGTCTGCCTCTTGCGCCAATGAAGCTGGCGATGCGGACAATCGCGCTGCCCACCGGCGACATCGCCAGCACGAACAGCACCAGTGCCGCTACGACAATGGTCGGCCCCGACGGCGTATCCCAGGCAAGCGACGCCTCAAGGCCCAGCACGACCGCGGCCATGCCGGCAAAAGAGGCCAGAATTGCCATCTGCTCAGGCCCCGTGGCAAACCGCCGGGCGGTGGCTGCCGGGATGATCAGCATGGCAGTAATCAGCAGCACACCGACGATCTTCATGGAAATGGCAATCACCGTGGCCATCAGGATCATGAAGACGAGATTGACGCGGTCAGGGTGCATGCCCTCGGCCTCAGCCAGCTCGGTGTTGACGGTGGCGGCAAACAACGGCCGCCAGATTACCGCCAGCACCGCCAGCACCAACAGGCCGCCGGTCCAGATCACGGCGATGTCGGTTTTCGAGACGGCGAGAATATCGCCGAACAGCAGCCCCATCAGGTCAACCCGAACCCAGGTCATGAAGGCCAGCGCCACCAGACCGATCGCCAGCGAGGCGTGCGACAGCAACCCCAGCAGCGCATCCGATGACAACGTCGCCCGCTTCTGCAAGGCCAGCAACGCCAGCGAGATCAGCGCCGACACCACAAACACGGCCAGCGTGACATTGATTTCGAGCAGCAAGGCGAGCGCTACGCCGAGCAGTGCTGCATGGGCCTGTGTGTCGCCGAAATAAGCGAGCCTGCGCCAGACGATGAAGCAGCCGAGCGGCCCCGCCACCAATGCCACGCCAAGGCCTGCGAGGATTGCGCGAAAGAAGAAATCGTCAAGCATCTCGGCTGCCTTTCGGGTTTGGCGCCGTTGGTGCGGCCGCTGCTGCTACCGGCGCGGGATGGACAGAGCCACCGCCCTGCCCCTTCTGGTGATCATGATTGTGGTGGTGCGGACCATCGCCCAGATGTTCAGCATGGTGGCCATCGTCGGGATGGCATTTATGGTGGCCATCGTCGGGATGGCAGTGCGCCGTCACCGCGCCATCGGCATGCTGCACCCGACCATCGGCGAGATGAGTATGGTCGTGGTTGTGCTGGTAGACAGCCAGCGCCGCATCGGTGTAGCCGCCAAACAGCCGGCGGTAGGCGTCGCTGGAGGCCACGGTGACAGGTGATCCCTGGCAGCAGACATGGCCATTGAGACAGATCACCCGGTCGGTGGCGGCCATCACCACATGCAGATCATGCGAGATCAGCAGGATGCCGCAGCCATTGTCATCGCGGATCTTGCGGATGAGGTCATAGAGCGCGATCTCGCCGGAATAATCGACGCCCTGCACCGGCTCGTCGAGCACCAGCAGATCGGGCTTGCGGGCAATGGCGCGGGCCAGCATGGCGCGCTGGAATTCGCCTCCTGACAGGTTGCGGATTTCGGCGCCGGTCAGATGGGCGATGCCGGTGGCGGCCAGAGCCTTCTCAGCCTCCGCAGCGTCCGGTTTGCCGGTCAGGCGCATGAAACGCGCCACCGTCAGCGGCAGCGTCCAGTCGACCGAGAGTTTTTGCGGCACGTAGCCCACGCGCAGGCCGGGCATGCGCTGGGCGGTTCCCTCATCGGGCTTGATCACGCCCAGCGCCATCTTGGCGGTGGAAGACTTGCCCGATCCGTTGGGGCCGATCAGGGTGACGATCTCGCCTCTGGCGACGGTGAGATCGACGCCGCGCACCAGCCAACGGCCGCCGCGCTCAATGCCGGCCTTTTCGAGCGATATCAGGGGTGGTTCAATTTTCGGCACTGGGGATCCTGAAAAAAATCTGCTGCACGCTTGTCGAGTTCTATCGCACACGTTATACCGTTACACAACGATGTAATTTTATAACATCACAAACTCGAAAATGACAGGACCCTGTTGATGATCTTTCATGGCCGGACCGTTGCCGCCGTCGCAACTGCATTCTCGCTTTCGCTGCTCTGCCTTACCCCCGCTTCCGCCGAACCGCGGGTGGTCGCCTCGATCAAACCGGTTCATTCGTTGGTGGCCGCGGTGATGGAAGGCGTGGGCACGCCCGCGCTGATCGTCGGCGGCGCCGCCTCGCCGCACTCCTATGCGCTCAAACCGAGCCAGGCGCAGGCGCTGGAAAACGCCGAACTGATCTTCTGGGTGGGTCCGAATTTCGAAACATTTCTGGAAAAGCCGATCGAGACCATCGCCAAAAATGCCCGCACGATCACGCTGATGGAGGCCGAAGGCCTGCATAAATTGCCGTTCAGGGCCGGCGGCGCCTTCGAAGCACACGTCCATGCCGACGGCGACACCGATGGTCATGACGCCCACGATCATGACAGCGATGGCCACGAAGATCACGCCGATCACACGCAAGCGGACGCCGACACTGATCATGATCACGCCGATGCCAGCCATGATGCTGACGGGCATGACGATGACCACGACCATGGAGGCTATGACGCGCATGTCTGGCTTGACCCGGCGAACGCCAAGGTCTTTGTGGCGGCGATCAGCGCGGCACTGGCGAATGCCGATACGGCCAATGCCGCCGCCTATGCCGCCAATGCACACGCGACGAATGCAAAACTCGACGCGCTCGGCGACGAGGTCGAGGATATCCTCGCGCCGGTGCACGACAAGCATTTCATTGTCTTTCACGATGCCTACCAGTATTTCGAAAAGCGTTTCAATATCGAGGCGGCGGGTTCGATCACCGTCAATCCGGACGTCCGGCCGAGCGCCGAGCGGCTGACCGGGATCCGCGACAAGGTGCGCGAACTCGACGCCGTCTGCGCCTTCTCCGAACCGCAATTTGAAAGCCGGCTGGTGGACGTGGCGGTAGAGGGCTCAAATGCGCGCCCGGCGGTACTCGATCCGCTCGGCGCAGCGCTTACAGACGGCCCCGAGCTCTATTTCGACCTGATCCGCGAGCTCGCCACCTCGATGCGCGATTGCCTGGCAGGCGACTGAAACCCACGCAAGCGGGGTTGCGGAACCAATTGCAATTTAGGAAGTTGTCTGGTGACAGCCGACCGGAATTGGGGCACATGTCGGCCGCCCGGCTTGCCCGGGTAGCCGCGTCAACGCCCTAGACCGAACCGTTCCACGGCGATCGAACCAGCCAGCCTGCATTGGAAAAGACACTATGAGCGGACTGCTTGCCCTTCTGGACGACGTCGCAGCCCTTACCAAGATCGCCGCCGCCCAGCTTGACGATGTCAGCGCCCAAGCCGCCAAGGTGGGAGTTAAGACCGCCGGCGTGCTAATCGACGACACCGCGGTGACGCCGAAATACGTACATGGTCTTCCGGCAACCCGCGAATTGCCGATCGCCTGGAAGATCGCCCGTGGCTCGTTGTTCAACAAGCTCGTCATCCTGTTGCCTATCGCGATGCTGCTCAACATATTTGCACCCTGGTTGCTGGGGCCGCTTTTGATGCTCGGTGGCGGCTACCTGTGTTTTGAGGGGGCGGAGAAGATATGGCACATATTCCAACCGGAGCCGGCACATATCGACAAGTCCGCAGGCCTTGATGCAGCGCATCTGGAGCAGACACGGGTAAGCGGTGCGATCAAGACAGATTTTATTCTCTCGGCGGAAATCATGACCATCGCGCTCTCTTCGATCGAGGCTGACTCGCTGTGGACCGAAGGCATGATCCTGGCGATGGTGGCCGTCGGCATCACTGCGTTTGTCTATGGCAGCGTTGCGGTGCTGGTGAAGGCCGACGACGTCGGGCTGAAGATGGCCCAGGGCGCCTATTTCGAGTGGACCCGCTCGCTCGGCCGCGCCATCGTCCGCGGCATGCCCGGCTTCATGGAAACGGTAGCCAGCATTGGCACCGCCGCCATGCTCTGGGTCGGCGGCTCGATCATCATCCATGGTCTTGAAGGATTTGGGATGTCGACGCTCGGCCATGCGGTGCAAGATTTTGCCGAGATGGTGCGCAGCACTGTCACGGTTGCATCAGGTTTTGCCGGTTGGGTGGCGGAAGCGACGCTGAGCGGCATATTCGGGCTGGTCGTCGGTATGGTTCTGCTGCTGATCCTGTCGCTCGCCAAACCATTGCTGCCGAGCCGCTGGACCGCCTGAGCGCAGGCCTGCGCGAAAACCCGGAACCAATCGCCAATCACCGCGTTGCCTGCCTGCAAGCAACCATGGCTTGACCTGAACCACAGGCCAAGACGCGGTGGTCATTACCTTGCCGAAGCGCTGATCACGAAGTCGTCATGGACGTTGAACGGGCCAGGAAAACCACCACTTGCCCTTCAGTACCGGGGCAATTTCCTCGGCGCTGCATTCTTTCACGGGGGCACTCCCGCCAACTTGAAATCGCATTTACTGCCCTGTTCCCGCCCCATCAAGACCATCTGCCCCTAAGCCATTGCTGGCACGCGGCTGCCTCACTAACGCCAAGGATCACCACCATGAAAGCCGCCATCATCAATGCCTATGCCGCCGGGATCGAAATCGGTGATATCGACGCGCCGCGCATCGCCGAAGATTCTGTTCTGATCGATGTTTACGCCGCCAGCCTCAACCCGATCGACAACATACTCCGCGCCGGCCACATGCAGGACTACATCCCGCTGAGCTTTCCCCATGTCATGGGCTATGACGTGTCGGGCGTGGTGCGCGAAGTCGGCGCTAATGTGACCCGTTTCAAGCCCGGCGATGCCGTCTATGCCCGCCCCAATCAGGACGACGCGGGTTCGTTGGCTGAAGTCGCCCGCATCAAGGAAAGCGAGCTGGCGCTTAAGCCCATCAATATCAGCCATGCGGAGGCAGCCTCGATCCCGCTGGCGGGGCTGACCGCCTGGCAGGCGATAGTTGACAAGGCCGGCTTGAAGAAGGGTCAGAAGATCCTGATCCATGCAGGCTCTGGCGGCGTCGGAACACTGGCGATACAGATTGCCAAGCATCTGGGCGCCTATGTCGCCACCACCACCAGCGACAAGAACGCCGACCTGGTGCGCTCGCTGGGCGCCGACAAAGTGATCGACTACAAAACCGAGAAATTCGACGAGCTGCTCTCGGACTATGATGTGGTGTTCGACATGATGGGTGGCGAGACCATGAACCGCTCGTTCAAGGTTCTGAAAAAAGGTGGCGTCCTGGTTTCCATCAAAGGACAGGACAGCGAAGGCAACGCGGAAAAGCATGGCGTCCGATTCGAGGCGTTCTTCATGTCGCCCGATGGCGCGCAACTGGCCGAACTCAGCGCGCTGATCGAGGCCGGCACGGTCAAGCCGGTGATCGACAGCAGCTACGAACTGAGCGCCGTCTCCGAGGCCTATGACCACCTCGCCGACGGCCACGCCGCCGGCAAGATCGTCGTCACCATCAGGTAGATCGACTGCAAACACGCAAACGCCGCGCAGATATCAGCCTGCGCGGCGCTTCAACCCACAGGATCAGTCGGCTACTTCATTCGCCGGGAGAAAGTTCCCGTGTCGCCTGGCGGCGTCCTGCCTCGTGCAATTCCGCATGCAGCCGCTGTTCCTCTTGCGCCGAGGGCGTGGCGAAACGGGCCAGCATCAGATAGACCACCGGGGTTAACAGCAGCGTTGCGATCATCGCCAGGCCGAGGCCGCCGACGATCACCCATCCGAGCGCCACCCGTGCCTCCGCGCCGGCGCCGAATGCCAGAAGCAGCGGCACCGATCCCAGCACCGTGGAAATCATGGTCATCATCACCGGACGCAGGCGAATATTGGAGGCCTCTTCGATGGCGCGTCGAACATCCATGCCCTGGTTGCGTAACTGGTTGGCGAATTCGACGATCAGAATGCCGTTCTTGGCCATCACGCCGACCAGCAGCACCAGGCCGATCTGGCTGTAGACATTGAGCGAGCCCCCGGTCATGGCCATGGCGAAGACCGCGCAGGCAAGCCCAAGCGGCACTGTCGAGATGATGATGAAGGCGCTGACGAAGCTTTCAAACTGCGCGGCCAGCACCAGCAGCACCACCACAATGGCAATACCAAAGGTAATCAGCATATCGCGCGAGGATTGATCCAACGTCGCGGCTTCGGCCAGCGGAATGATGCGCACGCCTGCAGGCATCAGTGGCTCTGCCAATTGCACGGCTTCATCCCAGGCTGCGCCAAGCGCGAAACCGGGTGTCAGGCCGGCGGTGATTGACACCGAACGCATCTGGCCCTCGCGCCGGAGGTCGGGCGCAACGGCTTTTTCCTCGAGTGTGGCGATCGCCGACATCGGCACGATGCGGCCATCGCCCGCCTTGAGATAGATCGATTCCAGATCGGTCGGATCGTTGATCGGGTTGTTGGTCGACATCAGCTTGACCGGATAGGACCGGTCCTCGATGAACACTTGTGCTACTTCGCGGCCATCGAGCAGCGCCTGTAGCGCTTCGGCCAGGCCGTCGATGTTGACACCGAGATCGGACGCGCGCTCGCGGTCGATGCGCACCGATATCTGCGGCTGGGTGGTCTCGTAAGAGAGCCGGATCTGGCTGAAGCGTGGATCCTGCTCGAGCTTTTCGACCGTTTGTTCAGCTATGTCGGCCAGCACATCGTAATTGTTGCCGACAAAAGCAAATTGCAGCCCGTTGCCGGCGCCGCGGATCCCCAGACTGTTGGGCTGGATGGCAAAAGCGCGGACACCCGGCACAGTGGCAACCGCGCGGTTGATGTCTGACACGATCTCGGCTTGCGAGCGCTCACGATCCCCCCAGGATGCCAGTGTCAGCACCATGAAGCCGCTGTTGGAAGCACCACGGGAGCCGCTGATAGCGAAGATGTTCTCGACCTCGCCGCTTTCGCGCAGCGGTTCGACCAGGCGCTCGATGTCGGTCATGCGGGCCTGGGTGTAATCGAGGCTGACGCCTTGCGGTGCGGAAACCCGCATCAACGCCACGGCACGATCCTCAGGCGGGGTCAATTCCTGCGGGATTGAGCCAGCCAGAGCCAGCGCCGCACCGGCGGTGACCAAGGCAATGATGATGACGACCAGCGGCGCATCCAGCGCGCGGTGCAGCAGCCTGGCATAAAGTCGGGTAAAATAGCTGCCAATACTGACCATCACGCCGCTGTCGGGCGCCGCATCGAGATTACGGCGCTTGATCAGCCGCGAGGCCAGCATCGGACACAGGGTCAGCGCCACGACGCTGGAGATCATCACCGTAAACGCCAGTACGAAACCGAACTCGGTAAACAGTCCACCGGCCTGGCCTGGCAGAAACGAAATCGGAATGAACACGGCAGCCAACGTCGCGGTGGTGGTGATGACCGCAAAAAACACCTCACGGGTGCCGATGACGGCGGCCGCGCGTACGCCCATGCCCTCGTTGCGTTTGCGGACAATGTTCTCGAGCACGACGATGGCGTCATCAACCACCATGCCGGTGGCCAGCACCAGCGCCAGCAGGGTCAGGATGTTGACGGAGAAACCGGCGAGCCAGATCGCCGCGAAGGCGCCGATCAGCGACACCGGCAGGGTGATCGCCGGGATGATGGTGGCGCGCCAGTCGCGCAGAAACACGAAGATGATGGCAATCACGATCGCCACCGCGAGAATCAGCGTGGAGCGCACTTCCTCGATGGAGCCGCGAATGAAGGTGGCGTCATCGCTGGTGACGCGGATATCGACGCCTTCGGGCAGGATATCGGCGATCGCCAAGGTGGCAGCGCGGACACCGTCGGAGATTTCCAGCGTGTTGGACGCGGCCTGACGGATGATGCCGATGCCTATGCCGGTACGGCCATTGGCGCGCAGCACGGTTTCGCCCGGATTGGGGCCAAGCGTGATGTTGGCGACATCGCGGAACCGCACCCGGTCGTTGATGTAGATGTTCTCAAAGCCTTCCGGGGTGGTGACGTCGGCAGTGGCGCGAACGACGATGTCGGACGTGCGCGCGGTCAGTGACCCCGCAGGTACGTCGAGCGCGACATTGCTGAGTGCTGCGCGCAGATCGGCCAGTGTCAGGCCGAAGGCTGCCAGCCGGGACTGGTCGACATCGACACGGAAAATCTTCTCTCGGTCACCATAGACCGCTACATCGGCAACGCCGGTGACGGCGGCGAGACGGTCGACCACCACGTCCTCGACCAGCACGGTCATGTCCTGAACATTGAGCCGGTCGGAGGTGACGGCCAGACGCATCACTGCGTCGGCATCGGCATCGGCCTTGACGATGCGCGGCTCGTCGGCGCCATCGGGCATGTTGTTGGTGACGCGGCCAAGCGCATCGCGAACATCGGAAGCGGCGACGCTGAGATCGGCACTGTCCTTGAATTCGATGGTGACGCGGCTGCGGCCCAAGGTCGAGGTCGAGGAAATCGAGGCAACGCCGGTGACGCGCGCCACAGCGCCTTCGACCACGGCGGTAAGTTCACGGTCGACTGTTTCGGGCGCTGCACCGGTGAAGCTGGTTGTAACGGTAATCACCGGCCGGTCGACATTCGGCAGCTCCCGAATTTCAGCGCCGTAAAGACCGGCAAGTCCGGCCACCACGATCAACAGCGAGATCACCATCGCCAGCACCGGGCGGCGCACCATCAACGCGGTACCGCCACCGGTTTCCATCTTGTCGGCGCCCTCTCCGACCGTTACCGGCGCACTGGCGGCATCGACCGGGGCGTGTTCTTGTTCGCCGTCACCCGAACCATTGTGGTCTTCGCCGCTGGTGCTCATGCGTCGCTGCCCGCCTTGGAGTTTTCGACCACGCCATTGGCGCCAGACTTGCCACCGCCGCTCCGCCCTGCGCCGCCGAGCACCCTGACGGCCGCGCCCTCACGGACGCTTTGAACACCCTCGGTGACGACCACCTCACCGACCGCAAGATCGGCCTTGACCAGCACGCTGTCGGAATTGCGCTGAATGATGGCGACATCGACCCGCTCGGCCTTGTCATCAACAATGCGCCAGACATAGGCACCGGCTGAATCCCACTGGATTGCCAGCGGATCGACCGCAGGCCAGCGCTCGCCTTCAAAACCGACCATCACCTCAAACGACATGCCTGCGCGCAAGGAATCGTCGGCATTGGGTATCCGGGCACGAATGCGCAGGGTGCGGCTTGCCTCGTCGACCCTGTTGTCGACCGCCGAGATGGTACCGCTGAAGGTTTCTCCGGGGCGTGAAATCGCCCTTGCGGTAACCGTCTTGCCGACTTGCATGCCGGATGTGAAGCGCTCGGGCACATAGAACTCGATCAGGATTTCACTGCGGTCGTCGATGCTGGCGATTTCCGTCTGGCTGGTGACATAATCGCCGGCGTTGACCGCGAGGATGCCGAGCGAGCCGCTGATCGGTGCGGTCACGGTTCGCCGCGAAAGTTCCAATTCGGCTTCGCGCAGCGCTACCTCTGCCGTGCCGAGCGCATTGCGGGCCTGATCGGCCTCGACGCTGGAGACAGCCCGGCTCGCGACCAGACTGTCGAGACGATCGGCGCGCGCCTTGGCGTCGTTGACCGCCAGCCGGGCACGCTCGACTGCAAGTTCTTCTTCTGCCGCATCGAGCTGGATGAGCACATCGCCATGCGTCACCCGACCACCCGGTTGCACAGGAATATCGGCGATCTGGCCGGAGACCAAAGTCCTGACCGAGACCGAACGCACCGCCTGGCCGGTGCCAATCGCGGTGAGCTTGTCATTGACCACGCCTTCACTGGTGGGGGCCACGACAACAATCGCCTCGCGCGGGCCGCGCCTGCCGGCTCTGCCGCCTGCTTTCCGCCCCGCAGCGCCTTTCCCGCTCGGCTCGGCCACGTCGGGCACAAACAGCGCGACGCGTTCAAGCCCGTTGCGCGTCAACACATCACGGGCGCCGGGGTAGAATGCCGACCAGACCACGAAAACCGCCGCAAGCAAGATCAGCGACACCAGCAATTGTTTCCAGAGTTTCAAATTCGCATCTTTCGTAAATTTCCGGCATGCCGGCGCCAGAGCCAACAAGACAATGTTTCTGTGCGGTCACAAATCGTCCCACCCGCCCGGCGTCGCAACATAGCGTTCTATTGCGCGCAGGCACATTAAATTTCGTTAATAATACTACAGCCCCCGTCAAGAACCAGGCGCGCAATTGCGCCTGACAGCTGGCTCAATCGGCGGCGTCAGGGCGGTGAATTTTCAGCGAAATCTGTACCATGATCAGCGCAAGCAGCGAGAGCACGACACAAATCCAGAACGCCTTGACGCCGATAAAGCCGAAAACCACGCCAAAACCAGTCACAATCAGGATCGAGAACCCCTGCGTCATCACCCCGAACAGGCTTTGTGCCTCGGCAGAGATGTTCTCGTTGGTGCGCTTGGAGATGAAATACAGGCAACCGAGATAGGCGAATGTGAAGGTAATGGCCTGGCCGAGCTGCATGATGATCAGATAGCCGAGCGGGGCCGAGAGCGTCATCGCCGCCCAGCGCAGTATCGATGCGATGGCGGCGAACATGATCAGCACCCGAGCAGGAAAACGGGTATTGATGCGGCTCCAGGCAAACATGGTCGCGGCTTCCGCGGCAGCGCCCAGTGCAATCAGCATGCCGATCACCGGCTCTGACAGACCCTGCTCCTTCCAGGCCAGCGACGAAAAGGCGTTCATCACCATATGGTTGGCAAACAGGATCGCGCCCGCCACCACGGGCAGCAGGACCCAGGGTTTGAACGCGGCCATGACATCGTGTGACAAAAATCTGCCGCGTGTGCCGGTATGACGGGGCTGAGTGTCGCGCAGCCTCGGCAAGCCGGCAGCGGCAAAAAACCGGATCGCACAGGTGGCCGCGAACAGCCAGACGAAGGCGCTGGCGCCAAACCAGAGGATCAGGTAGCCGGTCAGGAAACACATCGCCAGATAGCCGAGCGTTCCCCAGGCGCGGGTCGATCCGAAGGAAAATCCGAGCCGCATCGATAGCCTGAGGGTGGCGGCGTCGGCGACCGGACCGACCAGGCTTGCAGGCATGATGGCAAGCGTCCAGATCAGCAGAATGAACCAGAATCCGTCGGCTAGTCCAAGCAGCAGCGAGAAAACCGCGGCAAGCCCGGTGCCGAACATGATCGCCTGTTTCCAGTCGGATGCCCGGTCGGCGAGCCGTCCGACGAAAATGCTGAACAGCAGCGTGCCCAGCATCGGCACTGTGTTGATAAGCCCGATTTCGGCATCGCTGATTCCGCGCTCATTGAGCCAGATCGGCAAATAGGTGACGACCACCGCCGGTGCCAGAAATGCCGTGGCATAGTAGCGGGTTGCCGCAAATTCCGGTTTTGCCATCGGCAGACAGGCCTCGTTGAGTGGACGGGAAGCACACGCCATGGAGCTGTATTCCATCCCTCGGGTTTGCGCCATCCTCTATGCGGCCAGCTTCCAAGGGGCGGGTGTCCGACGTGAGGCCAACCGCCGCGGATCGGCACGGCACCATTGGCAACAGCGCGCCATCATGCAAGGAGAGCAGCGAACCGCACCCTGCGCGGGTATTGCGCGCTACCGGCGGGCACGCGACTGGCCTGAATGATCTCAGAAAAACCGCGCGAAAACGACAACGAAGACACGCAGATTGGACGACGCCATGACGCTTCCCACCATCCTGATACCGGCGATTGCCGAAGACGGCTCACTGTATCCGGTCGAAAAGCTCGCAGCCCATCGCGACGGGCTGTATCATCTGGCGGTTTCGATCTTCGTTTTCGACGGGGAGCATCTGCTGATCCAGAAGCGAGCGAGCTCGAAATACCACAGCGGTGGATTATGGGCCAACAGCTGCTGCACACACCCCAATTGGGAGGAGCAACTGGATCAGTGCGCCGGGCGACGACTCGAGGAAGAACTCGGGTTTTCGGTTCCGCTGACCCGCCGCAGGGTGGTGGAATATTCGGCCGATGTCGGCAATGGCCTTCACGAGCACGAACGGGTGACGATGTATGTCGGCCAGGCCGATCGTACGCAAACCACGCTTTCGCTGGGGCCACAAGAGGTCGAGGCCGCACGCTGGGTTCAGCGCGACGCCCTGCGGGCGGAGATGAAAGCCCAGCCCGAGCTGTTCACACCGTGGTTCCGGATCTATGTCGACCGCTACCCCGAACTTCAGTTCTAGAACATCGGTGGATGGATAGGACAGTGCCCAATCCGCGCTGAAACCGGTCGCGCGCCGGTACCCGCGCGACCGGCAATGGCGTCCGGCCGGAACTAGATGGCCTGGATGCCAAACCGACAGATCATCGCCCGGTTCAGAGCGACGATATTCTCAACAAGCGCGCCAGTTCGCCGACGATGCCGCGGCGGAACAAGAGCACGCAGGCGATAAAAGTACCGCCGATGACCACCTGAACCCAGGACCCGATACCGCTGAGCACATGTTGGAGCGCAACCACGATGAAGGCGCCGACGACCGGGCCGAATATCGTGCCCATGCCGCCCAGCAGCGTCATCAGGATCACCTCGCCCGACATCTGCCAGTGCGCATCGGTAAGCGAGGCGAACTGGAACACCAGCGCCTTGGTTGAACCGGCAAGCCCCGACAGTCCTGCCGACAGCACGAAAGCCAGCAGCTTGAAGCGGTCGACATTGTAGCCTAGCGACAGCGCCCGTGGCTCGTTCTCGCGGATTGCCTGCAGGACCTGGCCGAACGGCGAGTGGATGATCCGGTAGATCAGCAGAAAGCCGACGAGGAAAACCGCGGCGACGAAATAATACATCGCCAGCGGCTGGTTGAGATCAATGAAGCCAAGCAGATAGCCGCGCGGGATGCCCTGCAATCCGTCTTCACCACCGGTGAAAGGCATCTGCAGCACGAAGAAGAACACGATTTGCGCCAACGCCAACGTGATCATGGCGAAATAGATGCCCTGGCGGCGGATCGCCAGCGAGCCCACCACCCAGCCAAGCGCAGCTGCAAACAACGCGCCAGTGATGATGCCCAGGAGCGGCGGGAAACCCCACATCTTGATCACATGACCGGCGATATAGGCGGCGCCGCCAAAAAAGGCCGCGTGGCCGAAAGACAAAAGCCCGGTGAAACCGATCAGCAGGTTGAAGGCGCAGGCAAACAGCGCAAAACACAACAGCTGCATCACGAAGACGGGGTAGAGGAAGGCCGGTGCGATCAGCACGAAACCGAGCATCAAGGCCCACAAGGCCAGAGGCGCCAGCCGCGCGCGGCTCAGCATCCTCTTGTTGCCCAAATTTTCGTCGAACTCGCCGATCTGGCTCTCGGTCTGTGTCATATCACCAACTTTCATCAGCTTTGCCGCCCGAAAAGACCGGAGGGGCGTACCAGCAGGACAATGACCATCAACAGGAAGATCATCGTGTTGGCGGCGGGGGCGTAGAACACCTTCGTCACCCCTTCGACCAACCCGAGCGCGAAGCCGGTGACCACCGCGCCCATGATCGAACCCATGCCGCCGATCACCACGACCGCAAAGATGACGATGATCAGGTTGGCCCCCATCAGCGGGCTGACCGAATAGATCGGCGCGGCAAGAACACCGGCAAGCCCGGCAAGTCCGGTGCCGAAACCGAAGGTCAGCATCACCATCAGCGGCACGTTGATGCCAAACGCCTTGACCAGTTCAGGATTTTCGGTGCCCGCCCGCAATTGTGCGCCGATCCGGGTGCGTTCGATGATGAACCAGACCACCCCGCAAACCGCGACCGAGAAGACGATCACGAAAAGCCGGTATTTCGGGAACTTCATGAAGCCGAGATCGACCACGCCCTTGAGCATTTCCGGCATTGCCGGATAGGGGGTGCCCGATGCATTGAAGAAATTGATGAACACGCCCTGCAACACCAGCGTCACGCCGAAGGTCAGCAGCAGGCTGTAGATCGGGTCGAATTTGTAGAGCCAGCGCAGCATGAACCGCTCGATCAGCATGCCGAAACCGGCGATCAGCAACGGCACCAGAATCAGCGACGGCCAGAAGCCGATCTGCAGCCATTCCAGCCCGAGCCACGGGCCCAGATAGGAATAGAGGATCAACGCCAGAAACGCCCCGGTCATGTACAGTGCGCCATGGGCAAAATTGACAACGTTGAGCAGACCGAAAATCACGGCCAGACCGAGACTAAGCATTGCGTAGAACACGCCGTTGTTGAGCCCGAGCATCCCTTGCGCGAGTATCAGACGGATCAATTGATCCAATTCCATCTAGTCATCCTCCCTGCCGCTTAGTGCAGCCGCGGCGGCGCGCGCCGCCAACTTGTCAAACGCTCAAATAATGGTTGAGCCGTCCCATGCTCGATTCGACATCGGCTGCCTCGATCCGGTCGATCACCTTGCCATGTTCGATGACGTAGTGACGGTCGGCCAGCGTTGTCGCGAAGCGGAAATTCTGCTCGACGAGGACAATCGTGTAGCCCCGTTTCTTCAGGTCGCGGATCACGGTGCCCAGCGTCTTCACGATAACCGGCGCAAGCCCCTCGGTGATCTCGTCGAGAAGCAGCAGCCGCGCGCCGGTGCGCAGGATGCGGGCGATTGCCAGCATTTGCTGCTCGCCGCCCGATAGCCGGGTGCCCATCCGCTTGCGGACATCGGCAAGATTGGGGAACATCGAAAAGATCTCTTCGAGCGGCATGCCGTCTGCGCCCACCTTGGGCGGCAGCATCAGGTTTTCCTCGACATTGAGCGAGCCAAAGATGCCACGCTCTTCCGGACAATAGCCTATCCGACCATCCGGCGAAATCCGATGCGCCGGCTTGTTGATGAACTCTTCGTCGTTGATTCTGATCGAGCCAGTGCGGCGGTCGACCATGCCCATGATGGCACGAAGCGTGGTGGTGCGCCCTGCCCCGTTGCGGCCGAGCAGCGTGATCAACTGCCCCTCACCCAGTTCCATCTCAATGCCATGGAGAATGTGAGATTCGCCATACCAGGCGTGCAGATCCTTGATCTGCAGCATCGGCTTGACGGGCGCATCGGCGCCGGTTTTAAGCACTGCGATCGTCATGCCTCCACCTCCTCAGCGGACACGCCCATATAGGCTTCCATCACCAGCGGATTGCGCGAGACTTCTTCATACGGCCCTTCGGCCAGCACCTCGCCGCGCGCAAGCACGGTGATCGTATCGGCAAGCTCGGCGACGACGCCCAGATTGTGCTCAACCATGACAATGGTGCGGCCTTCGCGTACGCGGCCGATCAGACCGGTGACGGCGCCAACATCCTCGGTTCCCATTCCCTGGGTGGGTTCGTCGAGCAGCATCAATTCGGGTTCAAGGCCAAGGGTGGTGGCAATTTCGAGCGCGCGCTTGCGGCCATAGGGAAGCTCGACAGCGCGTAGATGGGCGTATTCCTTGAGCCCTACCTGGTCGAGCCGCGCAACCGCTTCGGCGTCGAGTTCGGACAGCAACGCCTTCGAGCGCCAGAAATGATAGCTGACCCCGAGACGGGTCTGAAGCGACAGACGCACGTTCTCAAGCGCAGTGAGATGCGGAAAGACCGCTGAAATCTGGAAAGACCGGACAATCCCCTTGGTGGCGATCTCGGATGCCTTCCAGTTGGTGATGTCCTTGCCGTTGAACATGATCTTGCCGGAAGTGGGCGTGATGAATTTGGTCAACAGGTTGAACATCGTCGTCTTGCCGGCCCCGTTCGGGCCGATGATCGCATGTATCGATCCGCGCTTGATCCGCAGATTGACGCCGTTGACGGCGACGAAACCGCCGAAGCTCTTGGTGAGATCGTTGGCTTCGAGAATGTAGTCGGTCATGTCATGCCCCGCACTTGGTGTGTCACGGAGGCGAACTCGACGCGCCGCCTCCGTGACTATGTCAGTAGCTGTTACTACTTCACAAGCGGGCAGCCGCTGTCGGCCAGCGCAGGATAGGCTTCATTGCCCGGGATGGTGCGCGCAACTTCGGCGACATCCCACGGATCGGTTCCGCCATCCTTGACCTTGAGCAGGTACATGTCATGCACCAGCAGGCCGTCTTCGCGGATCTGGCCGCCCTTGGCGAAGAAATCATCGATCTTCATCTTGCCAAGCTCGGCGCGGACCTTGTCCGAATCGTCGGTACCAGCAGCTTCAACGGCCTTCAGATAGGCCATGGTCAGCGAGTAATCAGCGGCGTGAACGAAGGTCGGTGCGGCGCCGTTCGAGTATTTCTCGTAGCGTTCCTTCCAGGCCTTCGATTCATCGTCGGAATTCCAGTACCAGCCGGTGGTGAACTGCAGACCCTTGGCGACATCGGTGCCGAGGCTCTTGACGTCGGAGATCAGCACGAGCATGCCGGCGAGCTGCTGGCCGCCTTCGACGATGCCGAATTCATGCGCCTGCTTGATCGAGTTGACGGTATCCTGACCGGCATTGGCCAGGCCGATCACCTTGGCGCCCGAGCTCTGCGCCTGCAGCAAGTAGGACGAGAAGTCGGTCGATGCCAGAGGCACGTCCGAGCTGCCCAGCACCGAGCCGCCCAGCTTCTTGACGACGTCGCCGGTATTCTGTTCCAGCGCATGGCCGAAAGCATAGTCGGCGGTGATGAAGTACCAGCTGTCGCCGCCATTCTTGACGACTGCGGTTGCGGTGCCGACCGGCAGGGCATGGGTGTCGTAGCCGTAGTGGATGCCGTAGGCGGTGCAGCTTTCGCCGGTCAGGGCGCTCGATGCAGCGCCGGTCGCAATGGTGATGACCTTCTTCTCAGAGGCCAGCTGCTGAACCGCAAGTGCGACCGCGGAGTTGGTCAGGTCAGTGATCATGTCGACCTTGTCTTCATCGATCCACTGACGCGCGGTGGCCGAGGCCACGTCTGCCTTGTTCTGGTGATCAGCCGAGATCACTTCGATCGGCTTGCCAAGTACGGTGCCGCCGAAATCCTCGACTGCCATCTTGACGGCGGAAACGGCGCCGTCGCCGCTGAACCCGGTGGAATAGACGCCGGACATATCGCCCAAGACTCCGATCTTCACGGTGTCATCGGAAACGCCGTCCGCTGCGATCGCAGCGTGTGCCGTCAACATCAGTGCGGCGGCGCCGACGCTGGCATATAAAAACTGTCTCATGTTTAATCCTCCCGGGTTGATCAAAATCTAGGTGCCGCGCCTCATGTTCGCAGTACGTCCGTCGTTTCGGGGATAGAAAGGCCATCGGCCTGGACCGAACTGCAGATCGGTATCGTTCATGAGAACTGCGATCTTCGTCCTCCTCCGTCCCGGTTTGTTGCGAGACAGACCTTCCCCCCACGAGAACCCGCACGTTGAATTTCAAACGGCAAGTCCGACAGGGCCATAGCCGGCGAACGGCATTTTTGCGCCTGATGATGTAATCATGCGCATACGACCCTGATCAACCATGAGAATAGGTGGTAATTTGCGCGAGCATATGCCACGATTTGCAGAACCAATGTGCGAATATGCCCATGCCCACACCGATGACCTTTGACTGGAATGACCTGCGATACTTTCTCGCAGTCGCCCGAACCGGGCGATTGACGGCTGCCGCCCGCACCATGGGCACGGACCATGCCACTGTCAGTCGCCGGGTGGCTTCGCTTGAACTACGACTAAAGGCCAAGCTGTTTGAGCGGTCGCCGCGCGGCTACGCCTTGTCGGATACCGGCGAAAAGCTGCTTCGCCATGCCGAACGCATGGAAATGGAGGCCGCCAAGATCCATGACGACATCGCCGGTGAGCTTTTCACTCTCAGCGGCTCGGTAAGAATCGGAACGCCCGACGGGTTCGGCTCCTATTTTCTGATGCCGCGCCTGACGGAACTCACACTGGCCAATCCGGAGCTTCACATCCAGCTGGTAGCTACGCCGCGGCTTTTCAGCCTTTCCAAGCGCGAGGCCGACATTGCCATTGTTCTCTCACGGCCTGAAAAGGGCCGTCTTTTCTCGCGCAAGCTGACCGACTACACGCTGCATCTCTACGCGACGGCCGATTATCTGGACAACGCGCCACCAATCACCTGCACGGAAGATCTCGCCGCACATCTGCTGGTCGGCTACATTCCGGATCTGATCTACACGCCGGAACTCGATTATCTCTCCTCTGTTGTCGGTGATCTTGCGCCACGGCTGTCGAGCACCAATCTGTTTGCCCAGCTCAGAACTGCCGATACCGGCAAAGGACTGGCCTTTCTGCCCGATTTCATAGCCCGCCACTCGCCAAGGCTGATTCCCATTCACCCCGCCCTGTTCGAGATCCGCCGCACGCTGTGGCTGGTGGCGCATCAGGATTTGCGCGACTCGGTGCGGGTGCGCACTGTCATGAGCTTCATCGCCGATCAGGTGGCCGCCGCGCGCGAGGATTTCTTGCCCGAGTTTTCAAACAGCGACTGATGCACGGTGCCGTTTCAGCAAGGGGCAACATTGGATTGATGCGCCGCAGAATGCTCCAAAAGGTCGATCCGACCTGGCAGATATCAGCCGATGCAACAGCGGCATGCTGACGGCCGCCAAAAGCAGGATTCATCAATAATATCAGGGAAAAGACTGGTCGGAGTGAGAGGATTCGAACCTCCGACCCCGTCGTCCCGAACGGGGTAGGCTTCGCAAAAACTCAATGAAATCAGTCGAGCTCGACGGGTTTGAACTCAGTATGTTCACGTCTGTTCAGGTGAAACGGTCCGGTATCGGTCCGCAGGTAGAGGCCGGGTGTTCCCCGGCCTCCCTTATGTGTCGGAGCTTTCGAGGCGGTCCAGCCGTTCGATTTCAGCGACGATCAGAGCTCCGGCTTTGACCAAATCGCGGCGAGCATTTGTTGGCTTCCACCAAGCCCGCGACCAGGGCCACGCGACCGGAGAAGCCCGCCCCATCTTGCCGGGGTTATGCGCGTAACATGCAGCCGCTCGCGCCATCTCGCCGTCGCTATGCGTGTCGTCATGTTCGGGCGTCCAGCCTTCAACATTCATTTGGCGCTGGCGCTCGGCGGATATGTCTTGCAATGCGGTGGCCATTCGTTCGATTTCCGTTGTTGCGTCGGGCCGGTAGCCAACCCGAAGCAGGGACTGGCTCTCAAGTCCGAGCGTGCGCTCTTTGGTTTCTCGAGCGTCCTGCGCGTGAGCGCTTTCCTTTGGGTGGCTGTATGGCATCTGACTTCCTTTAGATTTCGCAGTTTTGCGAGCGCATCGCTTCATCGGTATCGGTGCCGGATCTGGTCATAGAGAGCGCCGCCCGGAGGCTCTGCACTTCACGCCAAAGGTCTTGCACCAAATACGATGTGCCCATGTGCATCATCATGGGCTGACCGGGCAGTTCAAGCATTTGAAATTTCAGCACCCGATCTTTCAGTTTTTCTTTTGCATCAGCCATCAGTTTGGTCCCTTGCGTGATTTTCAATCTGTCCACAATGTGCTCGCAATTTTTCACATATGCAAGCATTTTTGCACACATATATAGTGCATAAAGTTCATTTATGTGGACAAATCAGAGATATTGTGAAACCGTGTGCAAATAGCGTATGAAAGGCCATGACCTTTGATGACAAAATTGCCTACGGCTTCAAGCGAAGCGACCGCGACTTCAAGGAATTCGACATTCCTCAGGGGCGGGCCTTCATCGACAACGCAGCGACAGAGCGTGAGGAACTGCGCGCACTGCTCGCCGCCGTGCGATCGGGGTGACTGTCGTGGTGCTGCAAATCGGTGATTTTGGCCCCGGCGCGAAGGCCGCGCAGATCCGCAAGGAAATCGAAAGCCGCGGCGGAAAGGTCGAGGTTGCTGAAAAGGTTATCGGCACCCGTGGTCGCAAGCCGCGCGGCACAATGACAGAGAAGGACGAGAAGTGGGCACGCGGCCTATGGCTCGATCCGGCACTGACTAAATCGCACGTGCTGGCCCGCATCAACGAGCGGACCGGCCAGGAGTTCACCCGCGACCAGCTGAATTACCGGTTCATCGGTAAGAAGCGGCGCGCGGCAAAGAAGTCAAAATAACAGGAGTTTCCGATGGCCTGCCAAGCATGTGAACTCAGAGCAGAGAACGACCGGCTCAAAGCTAAGAGCGAAGCTGAGTGGTTGGCGCTTGGAACATCTCTGATGACCGACGACGAGGGGCCGCTACCCATAAGGGTGACGTTGAACACTCGACCGACAAAAGAACAATTCAGGCGGCTTCTGGATCTGACAATCGAGATTGAAAACAACCCCAAATAACAGGAGTTTGCCATGTCTGATCCAAAAACTGCTGAATACCGCCTTGGCGAAAGCGTCTTTGTGCACGACCCGCAACGGTTCAATCCGGATGCAAAATCAATCATTGGCGACGTTGCCGAGTTCGAATTGCGCGAAGATGGATACTGGTATCACCTCGCCAACAACGGCTTCCCTGCCACGGGTGAATGGGCGTGGTACGCGGAGCGTGATATCGGCCACCGTCTTGGCACACCGATCAGCCAATTGAGCGGCCGTCCTGGTCATGTTGGCTATGAACAGTTCCGCGCCATCGCCCAATCATGGGGCTACGATTAAACCGCAAATAACAGGAGGCATGAGCCATGTTGCTAATGGACGAATACCCCGCCCCCTAGCGTCGTGGTGTGACACCTATATCGTCCAATGGGCTCGCTGCCGAGGCCATAGGAAAAGGCCGGTTGAAAAGTTCAGATTTGCCGAGGTTGTCTCACCAGAGCATGACGACACTGTTGAGATTGATTTCACTTATCGCCCCGCCGTGGTGCGACGTTTCAACAGCAAAACAGGAGCGGCCAGTGCTTTTGACTGATGTGAAGCGAGAGCAACGGATTGAAGGCATGGCCGGTATAATCCGCCGCATGTGCAGGCTCTCCGCTGGCGGCTTGTTGGTGCTGGCCGACTATGACGAGCGCGAATTGTCAATCAAGCTTCTCGCGTACCTTGAGGGCCGCGATGTTGAAATTGAGAAATAATCGAAGGAGTTCCCGATGACAGAGGCCGAAAAATTGAAGCGTGTCATTGCAGCGATGAAAGACGAGCTTATGAAAATCGAGACGGAAGGTGGATTGCTTGGGCGCGCTGTGGTCGAACCAATAGACAAGGCAATCAAGCTCGCTCAGTCTGTTGAAAATTAACCCCATCATCGAAGGAGCCTCCCCCAACGCACAAAAAAGCCCCGCAGCCGGTTAAGGCCACGGGGCAGTTTGACTACGTTGAGACCGGCGATCCGGAGGCTGTTGGAGCGCCGGCGGGTATTCACCGCACGATTGCGGCAAATTGGTTATGGAGAGGCGCGGCCAGTAAGCAGGGTGATGATGCTCTTCTGATCCGCCTTGATCTCGTCCAGGGTCTTGTCGATGCGATTCATGTGGTCGTCCATTTCCCGGCGCGGCACATATTCGTCTCTTACCCGGTTGAGCCGGTCGTGCAGCCGATCGCCTTCCATCTTCATGGCGTGGGCCAGCTTTTCGTTCCCTTTCGCTATCGCGGTGCTCAATTTGTCCGTTTCCTTTTCAAGCCTGGCGGCGATGACCCGGAACGATCCGATCACCAAACCGGCCAATGACAAAACCACGGTGGCAGAGATGCCCACCAGCCATTGCAATTCGATAACCGTCATCGGATTCCCCCTGACTCCGGCCGGCGCGGCGGTAACGAACGCTTTACCCCTCGCCCGGTAGATATATTCTCAGCCATTACGGCCCCCTTGTGGTCGTTGTGGTCAGGGTCGGCCCGAGGTCGCATCTCAGGTCGGCCCGCTTGTTATTTGGCGTGTCTTGAGCACTCAGAGGGGGTCCAGACGCCCGCGCCGCACAATCCCGCAGCGGTGTCGTCTATCTTGTCTTGATCGACTGGAGTGGCCCCCTTGACCCCTATTAGCGTAGTGCCGACAATAGGGCGGATGGTCTTGCGGATATCAGTCTTGTCCGCAGTTGCCGGTCTCAAAGTCGAACATCCGGCCAGCAGCACGGCAAGCAATACGATTGGCACGGAATTTCTCCGCATCAGATGCAAGTTCATTGGAAACCTCATGGAATTTTGTGAGCATTTCGGCGGTGGCAATCTTTGCCGCTTCATGCTTTGCCGCAGGGACAGTGAAAAGCGTCGTGTAGGTGAAGGTCAGCGATGTAGCGAGGAAAGCCCCCGCCACCGCAGCCCCTATAAGCTTTGCAGTCGATACGACGGGGATAAGGTCAGACCAGCCCATCACAAGCCCGCCTTTATCTCGCGGTAGATCTTCGCCAGCCGGTGCCGCGCATAGATGCCGTAAATGGCAAAGCCCACGATCACGGCGACGAGGGCCAACTGCACCCGCCAATCCATGCCGGAAAAGGCAGCAAGCGGCGTGCCGATAGCAGTTGAAAGCCACATCCAGAATGTCTTGGATTTGGCGATGGGCTTATCCAGGTTCTCGGGATCGGCAGGTGGCGCAATGTCCGGCTTGGGAGCAGGTGTAGGAATGCGCTTGTTAGTGGCAGTCTTGACCCGCGCCAATACCCGCTCGATTTCAGCAGGATCAACCAGAGCCTTATTCAGCCCGTCACCGGCATAAAAGGACTGCCCGCGCTTGACTGTGCGGTGCGCGCCCTTGGTGTCTTGCAGGACCGGGAATGATGCCCATTCCATGGCCAGACGCTTGGCAAATTCCACGGCGTCAATTCGCCCATCCATGTAAGCCAGATAGCCACGCCGCTTGAGCAGATGATACCCTAGACGGTCTTGCAAATCGGCGGTAAGTTTGAGTTTCACCGAGATTTTCAGTTCTTCAATCAGACCACCGAGCGTCTTGTACATGAACTGATATCCACCGGTAGCAGACGACCCGAAACGCTTAGACCACCCCATTTGCGCCCGCTGGATTTCAAGCAGCGTCATATCGGTGATCGGCTTTTTCAGATGCTTCTGATTGTGACCGTAGATGGTGCGGTAGGATTCGGAACCCGCCGTTCCGGTTTCAGTGTTTCGGATGAAGTCGAGTAGGATCGCAGCCCCTGTAGGGATGTTGATATCCATCATTTATCCTTTCCGCACAGCAAAGCGCCGCGCGTTTGCTGGGTGTTTGCTTATGTCGATGTTTTTATGTGTTGATCCGCGCCCGACAGGCACGGCGAAGCCCCCCGCCAGTTGGCGATGGGTTTCATGGGAATGTACTTCCGGTCAGTTATGTTTCAGATTGCGATGGCGGGAATGACGCGAGAAGGTTGTTTCGCGTCCGCGCCGTGTCGGATATGCTGGGTAGATGAAGACGTTCTTGCAGGGAATTGAGACAACTAGGGCCGCCCCGCATTTGCCGTGGCAGGCAAAGGCCATGGTTCAGGCAGGCCTCGCCTGCCTGCCTTACGGTGAAGCCATCAATCACCAGTTCCAACGGGTGAACGCCAAACGCCGAGGACACACCGCACAAGAACAGCGCGCAGCCGAAATCACCGCTTGTATTCGGAGCCTAAATCGCATCAAGCCTATATCAGGTGCGACGATAGTGGAGGTCGGGACAGGCTGGGATGCCATGCCGACGCTTGCTCTTTCCTCATTAGGAGCGAATTACATCCACACATTCGATCATCGCCGTCACCTTCGACCCACTCTGATGGAAGAGGCATCAGCAACGCTTCTCCAGTGGCTCCCACCCGCCAACCCTGATGCAATTAGATACACGGCTCCGGGTGATGCAGCGAACACCGGTTTGCCAGCAGCGTCAGTGGATATTTTTTTCTCCTACGCCGTACTGGAGCACGTGCCGGAAGCAAAAATACTATCGTTGATACGGGAAGCGCGGCGTGTCCTTAAGTCTGGGGGCATCTTTTATGCCTTGATCGGGCTGCATGATCATTTTCATAACTTTGACAAACGGGTGAGCAAAGTAAATTTTCTTCGCTACCCGGAGTGGCAATGGGCACTTATAGGAAAAAACCGGATCAGTTATCACAACCGTCTGCGCGAGTGCGACTTCCTAAACGCGCTATCTCAAAACGGAGCCGAGAATCTGGTCGTCAATAACGTCATCGACCCACCGGACCTCGATCGCGTTCGATCAATGAGAGTTGCCAACCGCTTCCGAAGATACACCTCATCCCAACTGGCCGTCACGCGAAGTGAAATCGCAGCAAAATTTACCAATCGCCCTGCGTGACAGTATCTGTGCCGTTATCAATCAGCTTCGAACCCGACACCGAGGTCGCTCCCCCACCCAAGATAGACGTCACATCGACGCCCGCGTCGATGACAATGGCGTCGGTCACATCTTCGATGCGAGGTGCCGTGATCGTGTTGTAGTAGGCGCTATCTGCCGTCGTTTCTGTAAGATAAATGCCAGTCTCGGCGTAATCAACGATGGGGGTGTCTAAGTGACAGCCGTTTGAGTTCCGCACTGTAAACCCGAACACGTTGACGCCGCCAGCATCCGCCAACCCGGTTGTCGCATTGATCTTTTTCGCAGCGCCATTGTGCCTACAACCACACAGTTTCTGTGCGTTGGACTGTGATCCATCGATCCAGAAGCCATAGCGGCACACGTTTGCGAAGAGTTGCTCCCAGACATTGTAGACACTGAAACCAGAGACGGCGCTTTCGAGCATGAAGCCGTATTCAAAAAAGTCCGCGTGTACTCGCTCCATCCGTCCCAGAACAAAGCTATCAAGATCGAAGCCCTTCGATCCAGAAAAGGCTCCCTTTCGGAATATTGAAAAGTCTTTTGCCTCGAAATAATATCTCCGGTGTGCCTCCAGACTTGGTGTTGCCTCTGAATTCTTCAGGAACGTCGTTCCATAGAACCAGATGCTTGATGAACCCATACTATGCCCGACGAGGTTGATTCCGTCTCCGGCAACCGTGAGGTCGTTGTCAACTCTCCCCGTTCCTACCGGCAGAAGGTACTTGCCCGGCCCAAAATCGAGACATGCCTGCACAGCCTCACTGTCGTCCGTGGTCGCGTCCCACTTCGCGCCCGCCCATTTGATCGGCAGACCGGATGCAGGACGCGAGGCGACGAACCATTTGCCGTCCGCGCTCTGCACCTTCAGCCGCGCATGGCACGTCGGCTCCGAAGCCTCGCGGGTATAGGTGATGATGTCGCCATCGGTGTCGCCCGCCGCCGCATAGCCGAGGCAGCCCAGCCGATCGATGTCATCGCCCACCGTTGCGGCCTGGATTTCCGAGCGATCGGGGAACGCCCCGAAGGCAGCGTAGGAAACGCGGGCGGTCGGCGAGAGCTTCGCATCCGTGAGGGTTTCGTCACCAACCACCGTCGTGCCGTCGAAGCCGAACAGAACCCAGCTGCTGGTGATCGTGCCACCCGACATGAAGAACTGAAGAGCGTTGAGGTCCGCGACGGCGAGCCGCCCTTGCGCACGCATGAGGATAACCGCGCCGGTGTCCGACTTGAGAAGGGTCCGCGCCTCCATGGTGCCGCGTGTGGCGGTGAGGTCTATATCAATCGTGATCTCGGCGAACTCGCCAGCATCAGTGCCGATAGCAGTCGTCACCCGCATGTAACTGTCCGACGCGCTGCCGCCAGAATCGGGAGAACCGCCAACTATCCCACGTTCGTAGGCATGGACATAACCTGCACCCTCGTAGGAGGAACCGCCATTTGCCGAGAACTGCGCACCCATGAACGCGCCGTCAACGCTGGGCGTCAAGCCCCGCAGCACGACCCGAAACCGGTCGTATCCAGCCGCCACATAGGTACTCAGATCGAGTTCAAGCGCGCCCGCGCCCGTCGCCGTGCCGCTGTCGAGCAGCGCCTCGGTCCCGACCTGGCCGGTGTCACCCTTGTCGCCCTTCACTCCCTGGATGCCTTGGTCGCCTTTGATACTCCCCGTTGGCGCTCCCCATGTGCCGGCGGCCTTCACATAGGTGTCGCCATTGACCGTGTTGAGATAGGTCTCGCCGTTCGACCCGTCGCCATCATCAGGTGCACCAGCGCCCTTGCGGTCGAATGCCTGCCCATCCTCACCAGCCGGACCTGTTGCACCGGTATCGCCCTTGTCGCCTCGGATCGTGACGCCATCCGTCCAGTCGGCGGAACTGGCCGAGGCTTTGACATAGAGCACCGCATCGCCATCCGAGATCAACGCGAACTTGAAGCCCTTGGCCTCATCATCAAACGCATCCCGGTCGGCCAGCGCCTCGCCGAAGGCATCGTAATTGAAGAACACCTGCCCTTCGAGCTGGGCAATCAGATCGGACAGCTTGTCCTGGGCATTGGTCAGCCGGGCCGCCTCTGCGGTCGAGCGCATGATGACGTAATCGGCATCAGTGGCATTCTCGCCGGCCCAGTTCTGTTCGAGCGTGGCCGCTGTATCGCTTTCAACACTGGCAATGGCTGCCGATACGCCGTCAACGATCAGCATTCCGCCAGAGACGGCGGCAGCAGAGAACGCAGTCAGCGTTCCAGACAGGACTTTGCTTCCGGCTGTCAGGCTGACCGTGCCGGTTTTCTCAACTATCAGGGATGTCATGGGGTGTCCTTATGCAGGCATAGCAAAGGGACCGCTGCGGGCGTTAGCGGTCGGTATCTGGTCAGGTTTTGCGGGATGACCTATGGCGAAATGAAAATCGCGTAGGTGATGGTCAGCGACGTGGCGTACTCGTTGTAAAGTGTGCAGACGCCTGTCGTAGGAATGACGCGGAGGTAGTAGGTGCCGCGATAGAAGTTGAGATATGGCGCGACCGGCAGTATGCCATCGGATGATTTCATGACCACAAACGGGTGTTTGCCAATTATTGACGACAGGGTGAAAGACGTACTCGCGCCCGTTGCCAACGTGGTTGTACCTCGCGCAATCGGTATGAGCGTCGAAAAATCCTCATGCAGCGAGAAGTCCGCAAGGTCAGTGCTCGCCACGTCCTTACCGGGCTTCGAAACCCTCGCCACGAACTTCGAACCATTGTTACCGAACATCACCCGGTCGTTCATGTCGTCGGCCTTTTGAACACCGTATAATAAAGGTCTCCCTGCCGGGGAGTCCCGCCGTGCCCCAGGCTGTAGCCCTGCGCGTTCGCAGTCGTTGCTATAATCTGGAATTTGTTGGTGTAGGGGATCATTGCAACCGGCAGGCTTACAAGCTCCGTGCTCGAACTGCCGGTGACTGTGTTGATGTGGTGCGCTGGGAAATCAACAGCCCCGCCAAGCGCGTCACTCGTGATTGACCATTCAATGTGAGGGACGTATCCGAGCGTCGGAAATGAAATCTCCAACATTGGATACCCGGTGTAAGCCCCCGCAAGCTTGATGCATCGGTGTACTTCTGGCGTGCTTAGTCGCTGCCACTGAAAAACATCCGTCACGATCCCTGTTTGATGGACCTGCAACGTCTCAAGCGAACCATCAAACAGATACGGCCCGCCGTCGCTTTCCACATCGTTACCAGCAGTGCTAACGCGCATGACCCAATCTTCGCTCGGGTCGATAACCGTTCTCGTTGTCATAACGCCAGCGCCAACCAATGGAACTCAACGGCGGAATAAGGGTCGGTCCGGTATATCCTTACGGTGGTGTCATTGACGAACTTGTGCGGCGTGATGCTATTTGTTCTGTCATATGTGAATTCGACGCCCGTAAAGACCGAAATATTTGGCCGGTCCGTGGCCAGCGCAAATTGATATTCGACCCCATTATCCTTGTAGTGTGGGCGCGCCTTGGTCCTGATCATAAGTGCGGGCTGAAACCCGTAATCAGGTAGCGTGAAATCCCGATAGGTTGAAACCTCCTTGGGATACGTCCAGACGCCGCTGCCCAACACCTGCAAACCGAACAACCACTTGCTGTCGAAGATCTTGTCAGTGTCGGGCAATGAGGCATTGGTGGCGTCCTTGCCAACCTTGGAGATGACAAGTTCATCAGCGTCAAACATGACTCTTGGAGTGCTCATTTACCCACCTCAATCAGAAAAGGTCATTCGTTCGTTGACGTAATCTGACACCATTTTGCCCGTGGCCCCGGTGATCGTCCCGCCAACGCCGTCACCAAACAATATGTTCTGAATTTTCAAGACACCGTCCTCGAACACCAACGGGAGGTTGGTTTCGGTCCCGTCCGTCACAACAAATTGAGCGGCACTAATAACCACCCTGCCTGACAGTGTGGGAGGGTCTTCACCGTCGCCGACAACTTCGATCACCAAGCCAGCGTCTTCGAATGCGTCTTCAATCGAGGCGCGGGCATACATTGTCAGCCTTGACAGCACATCGCCCGCCCCTGCGGACGCCTCAATCTTGAACAGCCCGCCAGCATTGGCACCTTCCGCCATGGCCTCAACCGCCGTGATATCCTCAGCTAGAGCCGCGTCTCCATCAATCCGCGCCTGCTGTTCGCTGATCACGGTTGCCTTGAGGGCGCCCTGCTGCCTGGTAATCACCCGGCGCTCCAGATAGCGCTCGGTCGTGTCCATGGACGCATCGCCGCCCGAAAGTTCAATACGGTGGTGCAGATCATCAATCTGCGCGCGCATGGTGTCGAGCGTGCCCCGAATATCCCCCGCCACTTCGGCAAGCATTAACTGCACTGTCTGGGTCGGCGCTACGGTCGTAACCCATGAAGTCCATGACTTGAGCCGGTCAGGCTGCGTGGATATCGTCGCCCGCGCGTCGTAGTCCAACACGGACTGAACCCCGCCTGGCATAACGAGGGTTCCAGCCGCCACGTCTGTAGCTGTCGCAGTAAAGACCGGGCTTTCTGTCCCATTCTGCCTATACTGGATTTGCACGGCGGTAACGGTCGGGTCTTCCGGATCATCCCAGCCGAATTGCAAGGCCGGTGTCTGCGCGCCGTTCGTGCCTGTAATCAGCCCCGCCGCAACAGTGAAGTTCGAGACTGTTGAAATCAGCGACGGGTTGGCAGGAGCGGACGGCGCGACGATTACCGGACCGGCTGTGATGCCTTCCTCGTCATAGACATCATCACCGGTCTCAGCCAATTCAAGCGTAAACTGGAATTGACGATCAAAGCCCCACTTGGTGATCAGCCAGTCTGTGTCTTCATACGTCACCCAATCGCCGGGTTGCAGCCGTGTTCCAACCTTGCGCGATACCGGCAGCGAACGCTGCTTTGCCTTCCGGTTCTGACGATACCGAATATTGAGCAGGTATTGCGCAATGTCCGGGTCTGTGACCTGGAGGAAGTCATTCCCGGCAGGACGCTTGCGGCCATCAGCGGCAATGTCTGCATTGGAACTGACCGTTTCGAGACTTTCCGGGTTGTAGTGGGCCTCGATGGAAGTGAACTGGCCTGACAGAATGTTGATGCCGTCGAAGCCGGATCTGCGGTTTTTGCTCTTGCGCGGTGCGTCTGCCCGGATACCGTCTGCGGTAATTTCCAGCACCGGAACTTGCGGGGCTCCAGCGAGAACGCCATCAAGACCAGCGCGGTTGACCGCATAGCCGGCCATTGCGTCTTCCATCATCTGGAGAACGGCAATGTGGTCATCTTCTGCCGAGACAAAGAGATTGCAGTGATATGTGGGGATCGTGCGCCCGCCGATAGTGCGTTCGGTGTCGCACACATTGGCTGCGGCCATGTGCATTGCCACATCAATCTGACTGATGGGCTTGCCAACGCCGACCAGCACGTCACCCGAAAGAGTGCCGCGAAGCCCAAGCTGGAAGTTCAGGCGATGGATCGCCGGGTTGACCGAGTGTTCCCAGGTGTCCGGGTCATCGATGCGGTGTGAACCCGAGCCGCCCGAAACTGTGCTGTCCTTGCGCGGGTCGTATTCGCACCAGCCGCGCAACACGAATTCAAACTCCGGTCTGCCTTTGTCAAACAGGCTTGCGGACCAAGTGCGCTCAACCACAACATAAGCGTGGCCAGCAACCGTGCTGGTGGCTTTCCATGGATTGCCGAGCGCAGACGTTGCAGCGACCAATTCGCTGTCGGCAAGCTGGCCGGGCGATCCATCGTAGAAGCGGATATTGATGGAAGACCCGAAGCCGTCAACCGTGTAACGTGCCGCCTCGTTGTCGACCGGTGTGACGCTGATCAGATCGTGCTTCTCACCATAGAAATAGATGTATTCTTCAAGTCCATCGCAACGGCCATTGGCGAGCACGAACACTTCGGCGTTTTGCGCATTGCCGCCGCCGTACTTGGCGTAATAAATCCGGTGGCCTTTGGTCTTGCCTGTGCCGAATAGAACCTGATCGGCCACATCGCCGCCAAGCTGAACCTGACCCTGGACCGCCGTGCTGAGCGTCTTCTTTGGGCGATTGAGGTAGGACAGTGCCAGATTGGCAGCGAGCGCGAGACCGCCGCCAATGATAGCACCCGCCGACACGCCAAACAGGGTAGCGCTGCCAAGGCCGACCGCCGCAGCGATCGCGCCCCCAATTAGGGAAAATACCATAATTTAGACCTTGAATGCGCACATGGCGAGGTGAAGCGGCCATGAACGCGGGCCTGCTTCGGTGATTGAGTGCCAAGCCTGCCCGCCGTTAACGCCTACGTGTTCGCCATCGTCCAAGAGCACAACCGCGAGATCGCCAATGCGGGATTGACCCCAAGGGATCTCTGACAGCATTTCGTCATAGAGAGTGACCACTGAACCATGACCGCGCTTACGCATTGCTCTATGAGCACCTCGGAGAGTCTTGTAGGAACCCGAGAACGCCTTGACGTGGCTGGTCCCTTGCAGCGCGTCGATCACCTTCAAGCCAAGGAAAAAGCAATCATTGACGCCATAGGCGTAAGGCTCTTTCCGAGCCGTCTTGATGATGTTGGAAACGATCTGTGCGCGGTTCATCGTTGGCCCCATTCTTCCGGCCAGTCTGGCGATGTGGCGACGTATGCAAACGCCGTGTCTGTCGCTGAGTTGTGCCGCTTCTGATCCTCGACAGACCGCTTCGCATAGGTCTGATCCCGGTAGCGCCGGGAGAGTGTTTCAATCGAGATATTCAGCGAGATCGTCGCTTGGCCATCTTCATCGAGCGCGCCAACTTCAAATTCTACATCGTTGATTTCGTAGAACTGCGTGACCAGAACCCCAAGGATTTCATCGGTCGCCGGATCGCCGCAGAGATAGGAGACAGTCACTGCCGCATTGATGTACTGGTAATTCTCAATTGCAGCGATGCCGTCATCTGCGTTGTCGGTTGGCACATCGGAAAATACCAGTGTCGTTTCGGTGATCTGGTTCCCGAGGGCTGCAACAAGCCCGTCATCATTCAGAAAGCGGTTCGGTAGGTACTCTTGCCCGGAATAGGTGAATGGACGCCCACCCGTATGGTAACCAACGGTTTTGTCCGGGGTTTCGCCCTTGCCGGGAAGAACGATCTTGACCAAGGGAAGAACCTTGATCGAGCCGCTATCGACCTGATTTCCGACTTCTGTTGCTAGTGCTGTGGCCATCAGAGAAACACCTCTGTAGCTGAGAACGACGCCACCCGGTCAGACCATGCCTTGGGCATTGACCAGCCCGGATCAAGCATCATCAGGCAGGACGGCTTTTCCAGTTGGATTGTGGAATTGCCAGATGTGAAGACGGTTGTATCCAGCGGGAAATCAATCGTCAGCGTGACAACGCCAGAACCATTGGCCGTAGCATCAGCCATGACCCGGTGAAGCGAGCGAACGCTTGATGATTTGTTGACCTCGACCAAGCACCCGCGATTGAGCGCAAACGAGTCAGGCAGACCCGACACCACAATTGTCCGGCTATCTGTTCCGGTCGAAAGGATCGCTGATCCATCAAATGCCCCGCCTGCGGCTTTCGTACCACCGAGCGGAGTGTCGCCATAGGCTCGCGGGCGCGGCCTGTAATAGTCATAGCAGGCGAATACATTGCCGCCCTTGGATGCCTCGGTAAAGAATGCGTCCGCCTCGTCAATCTTTTCATCGGACAGGAATCCCGTTGCAGCCGAAACCCGCCAATAGGGCGTTCCGAAGTCTGCCGTCTCTGTCTTCCGGCCAAGCATCGTGTTGTTGAGCCGGGTGTTGACCTGGCGCATGTCGAAGTGCTCAAACGAGAGCGCGGGGAATGGAAGCACAGCCATCAGATTTGCCCCGCACGATTGGTCTTGGCGTAGGTCGTGGCGAATTTCGCTTCTGACTTCTGGACCGCAACATTGATAATCGTACCGCTGGCAGTCTTGATTTGCTGATCAGCAATCGACGCCATGCGACCGCTGTCATCCTGGAGAACGATTGTCACGACATCAGACGACCCGCCGCGATTGTTGTTGGCGGCTGACATCATGCCTCGCGTTTGGCCGGCCGTGTTAACCTTTGACCCGCGTGGGAGGTTGACCAGCTCAGGGCCTTGCTCACCGACGATAGCCATGCCGCCCGGCGCAAAGTCTGTGCCGTTGGCATAAAGGCCAATTCCGCCCGCCTTGGCGATGCCCATTTGACCCCCGCCAAACATCCCGCCGAAGATGGAGGACAGGAACCCGCCGATGCCGCCACCGCCGCCGCCCGATGCGGCCTTGTTGACCTTGAAGATGCTATCAAGCACTTCATTCAGCAGTTTGTCGGTGATACGGTCGAGCGCGTTCAACGCTGCTGTTTTGAAACTATCCCAGAAGCTTTCTCCGTTCTTCAACCCGTTTTTCAGGTCGGAGAAAAACCCGCCTGCGATTTCGCGAGCGGCTTTCAATCCATCGTTTGCTGTATCAACGGACTTGCGCAGTCCCTTCCATGGGTCTGTCTTGGCCGCTTCCTTGATTGCCTTACCTGCGCCAGTGGCGGCTGTCTCGGCTTCGGTAAGCGCAGCCGTTGCCGCCTTGATATCGGGTGTGGAACCTTCAAACGCTGTAGAGACGCCACCAAGGTAATCAGCGTTTAGCGCTGCCTGTTGCCGTTCGTTATGGCGAGACAATGCGCTGTGACGCCCGCCACCGGTCAGGTTGTTGGCAAAGCTGTTTTCGATATTGCCAATCGTGGAGCTAGACGTATCCAGCCCATCGATGTTGACGCCGGGGATCAGGTTGATGGTGTTGATCAGATCATTGATCGACCGCTTTGCACCGTTGATCAGCGTGTTGACCGCATCAATGGCGAGATTGACGCCTCCAATAACAGCCGCGCCAATCACGTTGCCGAAGTTGTTCCATAGAAACGTGATATCCTCATAGGCCGCGACGAACGAGCCAATCAGATAATTTGC